>JALYKW010000001.1 GCA_030774575.1 Chloroflexota bacterium
ATGCACATCCGTCCCCTTCCGCCTGCCCTGCACCAGATACTCTGAATACGCAGCAAAGATCGCGTGTGGCGCTCCGCCTGTAGCCCGACATGACGATTCATCTCGAAAGTAGACCGGTCATGAAACCTCGAATCGCCGTTCCTCTCGCCGTGTGCGTTGCCCTGCTCGCGGCTGCACTGTCCGCGTGCGGCGGCAGCAGCAGATCCGCGACGCCGACATCCACGCGGGCACCCGCTTCGCCCTCCGCGACGCGCCAGCCATCGCCATCGGCCGTCGCGGCCACGCCGACGGTGCGGCCGCCGAGCCCGGTGGACGCGCAGCCCACGCTCCCGCCGCAACCGGCCGCACCCAGCGTGCCGCCGACGGACGTCCCTCCGCCCCCACCAAGGGTGGCGACGAGCACGCCCGTGCCACCGCCGCCTCCGCCGCCACCGGCGGAGACCCGCCTCACGCTCGTCGCGCAGGGCACCCAGTTCATCCCGGTGTCGCTTTCGGCGCCCGCCGGCGCGATCACCATCGTGCTCGACAACCGGGACGCCGGCACCGCCCACAACGTCAACGTCTTCAGCGGCGACACCAGCATCGCCGCGACGGCGCCGGCCGTAGGGCCGGTCACCGAAACGCTATCGCTCGGCCCCCTCGCCCCGGGCAGATACAGATTCGTGTGCGATGTGCACCCGCAGGCCATGCACGGGGTGCTGACGGTCGGGTAGGGGCTAGGGACGCGGTGCTACGGGTTAGGGCGCTCGGGATACGGATAGCTCGCTGAGATCGGTGGTGGACCTTACGCCGTCCCTAATCCCTAAACCCTACCCCCGACCGCGCCGAAGCCGCCGCCGTCCTCGTTCGAGATCCGTACCCGCCGGTTGGGCTCACGGCCCTGGCTGCGCGATGTGAGGTTGTAGCGCTGCGCCATCTGGTGCTGCAGGCGGCGGATGTACGCGTTCTGCGGCGTCAGCTCCACCGCCGCGTCGTTACCGTTCATCACGTCCGCGATCGCGTCCTCCGTCTCTTGCATGTACTGCGTCGCCGGGCCGTCCTCTTCGTTCGAGGGCGCGCGCTGCTGCTGCATCGACAACAGCCCCTGCTCCATCTGCACGACGGTGTTGGTCTTCAGCACGTAGATGGGGATGCCGCGGCTCTCGGCATCGCGCAGGGCCTGCGGCTTGCGGCGGAAGTACGACCGCAGCGTCATCACGGTGTCCGCCGCGCTCAGCTCCTCCGCGATCGCGACGCGCGCCCCCGTCTCGCGTATTGCCTGCTCCATCCGCTTCCGCGAGATCCCGAACGGGTAGACGCGCCGAAAGGGGCCGTCTTCGACGGCCGGCGCTCCTGTCTCGGCGGCGTTGCCGCGCTCCCCACCGGTGTACGGCCGCCGGTCCCGCATGCCGCGGTCCCTTCGCATCCCGTTCGGCAGGACCGGCCGCGGCAGCTCGATAACGCGGATGGTGCCATCCGCGTCCAGCTCGCGCACTTCCGCCGGCATGGTGTAGCCCCGCAGCATCGCGTCGACAGTCTCCGCCACGTCGCCGTGCACGGCCACGCGCTCCCAGCTCTGGATCTCGACGACGATGTCGAACGTGGGCGGTGCCTTCCGCTCGAGGATCGACTTCTGCGTGCCGCGGCGTCGCGCTTCCTCGTCGCCCAGAGTCACCGACTGGATGCCGCCGACGAGATCGGACAGCGTCGGGTTCATGATCAGGTTCTCGAGCTCGTTCCCGTGCGCCGTGGCGACGAGCTGCACGCCGCGTTCGGCGATGGTGCGTGCGGCGGCTGCTTCGAGCTCCGTGCCGATCTCATCGATGACGATGACTTCCGGCATGTGGTTTTCCACCGCCTCGATCATCACCGCGTGCTGCAGCGCCGGCGTGCGCACTTGCATCCGGCGCGCCTGGCCGATAGCGGGGTGCGGGATGTCGCCGTCGCCGGCGATCTCGTTCGACGTATCGACGATGACGACGCGCTTGTTCATGTCGTCGGCGAGCACGCGCGCGACCTCGCGCAGCATGGTCGTCTTGCCGACGCCGGGGCGGCCGAGCATCAGCGTGCTGCGGCCGGTCTTGATCAGGTCCTCGATGACCTGGATCGTGCCGAACACGGCGCGTCCGACGCGGCACGTCAGCCCGACGATCTTGCCGCGCCGGTTACGGATGCAGGAGATGCGGTGCAGCGTGCGCTCGATGCCGGCCCGGTTGTCGTCGCCGAAGTCTTCAATGCGCCCGACGACGTGGTCGATGTCTTCGGCCGAGACCTCGCGGTCGGAGAGCACGACCTCGCGGCCCGGGTAGCGCGCCTCCGGGCGGCGGCCCAGGTCCATCACGATCTCGAGCAGCTCGAAGTTGTCCTCGCGCTGCTTCAGCGGCTCGCAGACGTGCGGCGGCAGCGCTTCGAGCAACAGTTCCAGGTCGTCGGTGATGACGCGCTGCACGTGATTCTTACCTCAACCCATCGTCGGTTTCACAACTGCCGGCGCCAATCGCGGCGCCTTCACCAGGCGCACGGTCCTGCGCGCCAGCACGCTGTACTCCTCGACCGCCTCGAACCCCGCCCGCTCGAGCCGCACGCGCACGCCCTCCTGATACTCCGGCACCACGCTGTACGCGAGCTTGCGGTTCGCCACTTTGGCGAGGCCGCTTTCGATTAGATCATCGAGCGCATCATGCTCTCCCAGCACCTCAAAGCGGCCGATGTCGCCGTCGCCGGCGACGCGCAGCAGGCCGCACACACGGCCGCCGGACTCCTGCACGTATTGCGACGTGCGGCCGAGGCTCTCCTGCGCGCCCGCCCATTCGGCGAAGGTCATCGCCTCGACCCGGCGGATCTCGTGCGGCACGACGGCGTTGTAGAGCTGGAAGACCGGATAGCTGTCAGCCTTCGACCGGCGACGGAGGTCCGGGTTCGCGCCGAAGGTCTGGCTCGAGTCAGTCGCGCGGCGATAGACGATCTCCCGCACGTACGGCGCGAATCCGCACCGCGAGACCGTGGCCGCGATGGCGCTGTCGCCGGGCAGGCGGGCGAAGATCTTCAGGGCGCCCGACTTGCCGGCCGCGGCCGTCGTCTGGTCGAGCAGGCTCATCAGGACGCCGTTGTCGTTGTCAGCCGCGTTGATCAGGCAGTCGATCTCCCAGACGAGCTTCGATGCCCGCTTGCGCGCCGATATGAGTCCGCGCAGCGTCGGACCTTTGACGCTGATCCAGGTGTGGCGGCCCGTGGCGAAGCTGAACCACTGCTCGAACGCGGTCTCCAGCGGGTGCGGCGAATCCTGCGTACCGATGCGGTCGAGCGTCATCGCCTCGTTCGCGTATACCCGCCCGTCATAAGAGACGAGGGCGACGAGATCGGTCGGCAGTACCGTGCGTGCGGTCTGGGTCATAGGCAAGCGTACATGGTGGAGTGCATGCATCTCATTGTATCGCGAACGGCATCTACCCGAAGCTACCCGGCCCCAGCAGACTGCGCGGCGCGTCAGGACAGCGAGACAAGCCCGACACCAAGACAATTTACAATTCGCTTTACATTTTTATGTATCCGCCATACGATGGCCGCGTTCGATCTGGAGGGGACACGCCAGATCGGCGCACAGCGGCTGCGCCACCGGGATCGAGCCCGCGGTCAAGGCTCCCGGACTGGTGATATCCGATCCGGCGACCAACCCATGTTGAGCCGACGCGTGCGCGCCGCGCCGGCTGTTCCCGTGCCAGCGGGCATGGGGGAGCACCCATATGGCCCGGTTCCGCACGTTGGCGTACGTTGGCTGCGAGATACAATAGCCGTACCCCGCCTTCGGAGAGATATGGCGCTGACATCAGTCCGCACGATGCATCCGCTGTGATCGAGCCGCTCCGCGAATTCGCGCGCGCGGTGGAGGCGCGCTGGCTGGCCGCGATCGTCGCGCTCGGCTTTGCGCTGCGCCTCGGATGGGTACTCTCGGTCCACTCGGGGCTCGTCCAAAACGTCGACATGTCGTGGTACTTCGTCACGGCGAAGAATCTCGCCGAAGGCTATGGGATGACGGCGCGCATCGTTCAACCCGTCGGCGAGGTGGCTGGACCCGGCGGCACGCAGGCGACGCTGTGGCCACCCGGGTACTCCCTCACGCTGGGGGTAGTATTCAAATTGTTTGGAGCGAGCCTCACCGCGGGAAAGATGCTGAATGTCGTCTACGGCACGTTGATGATTCCGCTCGTCTTCCTGCTCGCCCGGCGGCTCTTCAAAGGGACGGTGGCTCTCGTTGCCACGGCGCTCTTCGCTGTCTATCCGGCGAACATCTTCTGGTCGTCGGTCCTCTTCTCCGACACCGTCTTCACGCTGCCCTTCCTCACTGCCACGGTGCTCCTTGTCTACGCCGGGCCGCGGCCGACTCGCCTGCAGGCGCTTGGCTTCGGACTTGCGCTGGGTTACGCCGAGATCATTCGGCCGCCCGCCATCGTTGTGCTCGGCGCGGCTGCGACGTACTGGCTGATCCGCGCGGAGTCGAAGCGCACCGTCCTGAAGCCGGTCGCGATCGCGCTCGCCGGCATCTGCTTGTGGGTGGTGCCGGTCGCGATTTGGAACAGCGTGCGCACGGACAAGCTGAAGCTGGTCTCGGAGAACGTCGGGTACAATCTGCGGATCGGACATGCGCCGTACTCGACAGGGCGTTACACGACCCCGAGCGACCTCTGGGCGGCTAGCGACCCGAACACTGGTGCGTTGCCGAGCGATTCGCTCGCGATCCGGCGGTCGGTCGACTACGCCGTACACCACCCTGTCGATGAAGCACGGCTATCGGTGAAGAAGGTGTTCTACCTCTACACGACCGATTCCGACGCGATCATCTGGGCCTCGACGGAGAACCGCACGCCCATCTGGGGCTCCTTCTCGACGAGCGAACACATGATGGACCTCGCCGACGTGGCGACGTACGTGGCGCTGCTCCTTGCGATCGCGGCCGTGCCGCTGACGTTCTCGCTGCGCGACGAGCGGCTGCTGTTGTGGCTGCTCCTCGCGTTCTGGACCGCGGCGCACATCGTCTTTTTTGGCGAGCCCCGCTACCACTTGCCGGTGCTCCCGATCATCCTCACGATGTCCGCCGTCGGCATCGTCGAAGGCTGGCGCGCTCTCGCATCAATGCTCACAGCAAAGCACCGACGCGCTGGCGTTCGATCTGGCGGGGACACGCCAGATCGGCGCAAAGCGGCTGCGCCACCGGGATCGAGCCTGTGGTCAGGCTCGCGGAGTGGTGATATCCGATCTGGCGATCAACCCCGCTGTTGACGCGTGCGCGCCGCGGCGGCTGTTCCCGCTCCAGCGCGCATAGGGG
>JALYKW010000002.1 GCA_030774575.1 Chloroflexota bacterium
TCATGACGCCGGCCTCCCCGCCAGGTAGCAATACGACGCGACCAATATCAGCGGGACCCGGCCAGCCATCGCTGCGAAGTACACGGTCACCGTCTCGGCGCAGACGAGTCATCGGGAAATACGAGCCCTCCAGAAGAAGGTGATCTCCCACGGCCAAGAGGACGCCTTCGCCGGAACGGACCTCGACGCGCAAGCTCTTGGGTGCTGCGTGAACCAGCACTTCGTCAGTCGGCTCAAGCGATGCTCGGCAGAACGATAGTCCCTGAGCGCCAGCGTCCGGATACCAGAGATCCCAAATCTCCATGCGAGGAGTTATATCGCGACCACTGACGAACCGGGGAGCGCGGACCCTGGAGCGCACACTAAGAGTTGATCGTGGCGACGCGTCAGCGGCGAGCGCGGCTTATCGCGTCGCGGATGACGGAACCGATCTGCTTTCCTCGGCGCTGCAGGCCAAGCTCGCTCATCACCACGGCGACGAGTTCCTCCTCGGTGCGTAAGACCCGGTCCGATTCGATCCAGCGAATGAGTTGAACGTAGTCGTACATATCGAGTTTGACTGGTGTATACGGACGTGGTCCCCGTCGTCGCGCTTCGTCTTCATCGGATCGCTGAGGGCCTGCATGTACGGCGTCCGTCGTTGCTGAGAGTGTGGCGGCAGCAGTTCCATCGGGTGGGCCGTCGCTGCCATTTGCGACGCGTACCGCCTGTTCGTACGCGGCTATGACCTTCTCAACGGCCTTTTCCTTGGCATAGAACCAGTCGGTTGACCAGATGCGATGGAAGCGCCAACCAAGACGCTCGAGCTGCTCTTGGCGAAGCCGATCTCGGTCGCGGGCAGTCTGCGAGGAGTGATACATAGCGCCATCGCACTCGATCGCCAGCACATAGCGTCCGGGCTGATCCGGGTGTTGCACGGCGAAGTCGATCCAATAGCCCGAAGACCCGTACTGCGACGTGAGACGAAGCCCGCGCCGCAAGAGTGTATCGCGAACGTCGATCTCAAAGGGATTCAGTGCAGGCTTCTCCAGAACGACGTCGCCGAGGTTATTCCCTCCCGACTCGACGTACTGCAAGAACTGACGAAGGAGGCCTACGCCTGCCGACGTGATTCGTTCTGGGTCCATATCTTGAGCTGAAAATGAAGAGACGAGCGTGAGCCGTTTCTTCGAGCGCGTGACAGCCACGTTCAACCTGCGTTCGCCCCCCTCTTGTCCGAGCGGCCCGAACCGATACATGAGCTGGCCGCGCTGATCCTTGCCGTAGCCGATCGACAAAACCATTGCGTCGCGCTCGTCACCCTGTACGCGCTCCAGATTCTTCGCAAAGAATTGCTCTTCGCGATCTTCGTCGAAGAACTCAGCGAGCTCATTGGCAAGGGCCGGATCGTCGTGCAGTCGCTGGCGCAGGGCTTCCTGGATGCGGTTCGCGTGTTTAATGCCCATAGCGATCACGCCGAGCGACTCATGGGGTCGCGTCCGTGCGTGCTCGATTACGAGATCGATGACCCGCACCACCTCGGCGGCCGGGCTATTCGTGTCGACGCCCGGTTCCCATTCGACCTTCACGTATTGCAGGCATTCTCGGCCGCCAACACCGGCGAACGTCGTCAGCGCCCGGTCATAGATATGTGCGTTAGAGAACGCTATCAGTCGCTCGTCCTGACTACGGTAATGCCAGGAGAGTGTCCGAAACGGAAGCAAGGGCGCGAGGGCGTCGAGGATCGATTCGAAGCCTTTCGTCCCAGAGAGAAGCGCGGCGGGGTCGGGAACAAGATAGGGATCGGGCTCAGGATCGGGATCGAGGTCGTCATCGGACGCGAAGAACGCGGTCGGCGGCAGCTGTCGTTGGTCGCCTGCAACGACGACTTGCGCGCCTCGCAGGATCGATGAGATCGCGTCCGCAGGAGTGATCTGCGAGGCCTCATCGAAGACAACGATATCGAAATACGGTTTCGGAGGAAGCAACTGGCTGACCCCGAGAGGGCTCATGATCCAACAAGGCTTCAACGCAAGAAGGACGTCGGGGGCAGCTTGGAAGAACGTGCGCACAGGCATGTACCCCTTTTTTAGGTTCGCCTGACGCTGCACGATCTGCGCCTGTTCGCGAAACACGTCTCGTGCGACGGTCGCACGCTCGGCACAAAGCCTCCGGATGCGCGCGGCGGTAGTGTCGATATGTCGGCGATCGCCGCTCTTGAACTCCACTACGGCGTGTTCGTGATTCTCGACGACAAAGCCCCCAACGAGCGGATCAGCAAGCGCCAGATAGTCGAGAATCGACTGGGCCCACATCCATCGAAACACATCGATGCTGACTGCCTCTGATGCGTGACGCTCCTTTAGATCGATGAGCATGTCTCCCAGACCAAGCGCCGAGAATTTTGCGTCCAACCGACGCAACTCCGGCAGCTTGACTGCGGTCGCACGATCCTCAACGAGCTGCTCGGCGACAGCCTGGATCTCCGAGAGCGCGCAATCCTCCGCATCAGCCACCGCTACGTATCGCTGAAGCGCCTCAAGCGCGGTAGACATCTCGGTGAAGGTCGTTCGCACGGCCTCCAGATTCATCGGCATCGACGGCGGTGCGGTGGAACCTATGCTCTGCCACGCTTCGAGTTGCCTTTGCGCTCGCAAACAGATGTCCAACAACTCGCCATCCGATACGCCGGTCTTGATGAGGAGTGCTCGAACCTGGCGACGTGCCCTTCGATACGCGGGAGAGAACAACGGTCCGATGCGGCGGGAGAAGGCATTGCCGGCTGCGAGCGTGAGCTGGCCCGAAAGCATGACTAGGTCCAGGTCGAAGATCTCGGCCCTAACGAGTCCGAGTGTGTTACCCAGTTCCTTCCAAAATGCGACGAGTTCGCGATGCGCACGAAGAATAGCCGGCGTCGGACACGCAACTGATTGTGCAGCCAGCTCGATGGTACGGGCCGCGCCCGGTATCGCCCTTTGCACCAGATCCTGGGCAGCTGCATAAGCCGCCTGGACCTCTTCGTTGCGGCTGATCTTCGCGTTCGCCCACGGACTCGTCTCCGCGTTGAGCACGAGCCCGCCGAGACGAACGAAGGCTGCCAGATCTTCTCGGACCTGACGCTCGGTCGCAGAGTCAAGATCGTCGAGTGCTTCGCCGCGCACGCGAAGCGGGGTATGCGCGGCCTCCGAGATGCCTACGAGTGTCGCGCGCAATTCGTAGACGGACAGCTCCCAAGGCGAGCGCTTCTCGTGCAGAGCCTCTACGTAGTTGTTGAGCTCATCCCGGCGCAATTCGACTCGTCGTTGTTCGTCGGCGACGTCGATCGGCGGGACGGTGCGGATGGCTGCGAGCGCGGCGCCAACGTTCTGAGCGAAGCCGCGCCTGGACGATACGCCACCATGAAGATCCATCACCAAGTCGGCGAGGTTTCGTTGCTCCAGGCGCTTGAGCACGGCATCCACCGCCGCTCGTTTTTCCGCCACGAAGAGCACGCGCTCGCCGCGGGCGATCAGCGCAGCGATGAGGTTCGCGATGGACTGACTCTTGCCAGTGCCCGGCGGCCCCTTGACGACAACACTCTGTCCGGCAAGTGCTGCATTGATCGCGTAGTTCTGGCTTGCATCTGCATCGAGGACGAGGAATTCGTCCGCGAGCGGCGTGTGATCAGGGGAGAGAATCATGTCTTGGGACGGTGCCGACGCCACAATGGCGGAGCGGGCCTCTTCGTCACCGGCAATGGCGGCGATGATGTCGTGCGCTGCTAGTTCGTCGGAGGAATTCTCGAGATCACGCACCATCGGCAACTTCACGTACGCGAAGTTCGCGAGGACGATGCGCTCGTGAGCGTCAAAACCCTTCACTTGGGTGGTGCGCTCCTTCAGCCAGTCGAATGCCGCCTTCAGCTCCCACTGTTCGTCCATGCCGCCATCAATCTTGTCGAGGAGCGCCTGCTGGTCGAAGTCACAATCGAAGTCGACCTTGAGTAAGTGGAGAAGGGTCGGGTTGACCTCCATGTCACCTGTGAGGGTGAGCTCGAACTCGTCCTGCGCGACGCCGAGACGGCGGAGCCTCGCCTGGCGTAAGAACACAGGCGACGCAGGTTCCCACGTTCCGCGCTTGTTCTCCCACGTCGCCAAGCCGCAACCGAGAAATAGCGTCTCGATGCCACGCTCTTCGAGGTTCTCCTTCGCTTTTCCGTAGATCACGCGGACCCGGCGAAGCGCTTGTTCTACCTCTTCCGTGTTGACTAACTTCGACAGACGGACGGTGCGGCCTCCTAACAGTAATGAGAGAGCCGTTGGGTCAGCCGCGGTCAGCTCGAGGGTGCCTTGCTTAAGTTCTCTATAGTGCAGCAGGTTGTTTCGTCCGGCGAGAGCGATCAGCTCTCGAGTCCATTGATCGACTGCCTTCTGGACGCGCGCGACACGCGATGAACTAACAGCGCCGTTCGACGCGTCGCTGTCTTCGGCGCCAACACTTTCCTCGTCTGCCATCGATGGTCGAACCTTCTTTGGGTGCCTCAGAGCCGTATTCTGGACGTTCGCATGGTACTCGCAATTCCGCAGGGCCGTCGAAGCTCTTCGTCGCGAGACAGACGGAGGCGACGGAGTCATCAGCGCCGACGCTAAGCGCGTCGCTTCCTCGGGCCAAACCTCTGATCAGGCGAGCCCGGTGACACACATGTGCCGATGGTGATCCCTGCGATTCGGATCGACGTCGTTGACAGCCCCCGCGAGGTACAGGCTCATGCCCCGCGATACCGGTGATGTGGCGACCGTGCGGCCAATTTGACCTTTGCGGCGAACGCCTCTGAAAGAGTGCCTTGGTTCTCGTCCGCGAACAGGGCATGGAGTAACCGATGGAACCCCCAATAGAGGGTAGGAACCGAGATAACGAACAATGTCCCCTCGCGCTCTTCAAGAGGATCGAGGGTCGGTGGAAGCCAGTCAGGCCTGCGCTCTAAGCCTTCGAGCTCGAGAACCCGGGCGATCGGGAGCGGGCCTTTGGCCAGCGCGACATTGTCGCGTTGCGGCTCGTCGATGCCGAGTGCGTGCACGAGCGGTGACCTCGCCCAGTGGTACAGGATCTCAATGGCCTTGCTCGGTCTTACCGGCTCGTCCTGCCACGGGTAGTACAGGTTGAGGAGCTTCTTGAACGCGCCATCGCCGCCACGGGGTTTCCTCGTCGGACGCTCAGCATCGGCATCGAGGAAGCACACCGAGCAGCCGCCGATGAGGTTGAAGAGGACTGACGCCACAGCGAAGTTGCAGCCCGCATCGAGGTTCTCTAGAGGCAGCTGGAGAAGAACCCTGAGATCCGCGATCTGCATGTCCATTTGACGAGCGAGCAGGCGCTGGAGCTTAGGGTAGCGACGCAGCTCCGGGAACTCAGACGGCAGCACCTTGCCGGACTCCTGTAGTGGGGGCCGCTACCGCTTCTTCGGTGGGCTCTTCTTCGCCGGCCCGGTGCTCGTAATCGGGTTCGAGCGTCGATGCGGCTTGACCTCAGTGCCATCCTTCTTCGTGTAGCCAGGAATGTCGTTGTACTTGTGACCCTTCTTCGTCTCGGCCATCGGTCTCTCCTTCGGTGCTAACTCCATGTCTTCCGGACTCGCCGCTCGCCCGGCGACATGGACTATATCGCCTGGCTGCTCCGAAACGAAGCCGCATGACCGGGTCACGATGTGTGGATGGTGCGTTGATTCCCTTGGTGGGATACGATGTGCCGCGAACGACTGAATGGCCGAGTAAATTGTCGCAAGGAGGCGGACATGGCAAAGAACGAGAAGACCAGCAAGCGGGCGGGAACAGCGGCGAGCAAGACGCTCAAGAGCAAGGGAGCGACGAAGGACGCAAAGACATCAGCAGGTAGTGCGCTCACACAGCGGCCGAATAAGGCCAAGCGCAATAAGAAGAAGTGACTAGGGTTTGACTCTGAGTGACACGACGCGAATATCGTGTCGCCGCGGCGCGTTAGCTCCCTTGAGGAAGCGCTGGAGTTCCTAATCGCCTGCTCTCTTACTCGTCGTAGGTCGTCGTCCCGCGACGGGTGAACCGGCCCGTCCCCGTGTTGAGAATCGCCATGACGAGCAGTCCGGCGAGCAGGTAGACGATAAAAGCAAGGAACGACGCCGGCTCGAACACGCCGCCCGTATCGCTCACCGTCTTGTTCGTCAGATCAAACATCCCGAAAAACGGTTTCACCCAGAAGTCGCTGTGGCGATACAGCCGGCTGACGATTTCGCTGTCGCGATTCGCGTTCGCGAGCAACGCGAGAAATCGACCTCCGGTGAGGACGAGGACGATGACCCAGAAGAGCCCGAAGATGGTGGTAACGACTCCGCGTAGCATGTCACTTTCTCCTTACTAGACGACCGCTTCCGCCTGTCCTGACGCCGCTTTCGGCTCGATACGAGGTGTCGGTCTCACCGCGTCGCTCCGTTCCCCTTGACTTCGTTCGACGATACGCCAACATGGTGCGACCCGCAACAGATAGGAGCACACCATGCAGACGATCACCACATTCGACAACACGGTCGAGGGCTGGGAGCGCAGCCTCTACGCCTTCCTCGCCGAGAAGGAGCGACGCAGCGGCAGCCGGCGCACCGTCGAGGGCTACAGCCGTATGCTCCAGCACTGCTTCGGTACGCTCGGCAAGCCGCCCGACCGCCTGACGAGCCAGGAGGTCTTCGCCTGGGCGTATGGCGTAGGTATCTCCGGCAGGCAGCCGTCGTCCGTCACGATCGGCGCCCGGCTCGCCTGCCTCTCCAGCTTCTTCCACTTCCTGATCCGCATGGAAGCGGTCAGCTCTAATCCGTGCGACGAGCTCGAACGCCCAAAGGTCTCCGTCGCACCACCGCGCGGCCTCGGCGGCAGCGATATCCAGAGGCTGCTGGCCGTGATCCCTGAGACGCCGACCGGCCTGCGGGACCGGGCCATCGTCCTGACGCTGACGCTCACCGGACGCCGCAGAGCAGAAGTGCTGAGCATGAAGTCGGGCGACCTCACGCACGAGGACGGGAAGACCTGGTACCGCTACCGGGGCAAGGGCGGGAAGACAGGGAAGCGGGAGCTGCCGGAACCGGCGTTTGTCGCCCTGACGTTGGCGCTGGCGGCCTTCGGGCACGATATCGCGGCCATGGCGCCGAATGGGTCGTTGTGGCCCGCACGTCGCGGCGACACGCGCGGGATCACCAGTGGCAGCTTCTACGGGAACCTGCAGCGCTACTTCCGGCTCGCGGGGCTACCGCCGGCGGGCGTGCACATCTTCCGGCACTCTGCGGCCAAGCTTCGGCGCGATGCAGGTGAGTCGATCGAGGATGTCAGCCGATTTCTCGACCATTCGTCGCTCGCCGTGACATCGATCTACCTCCGGCGGTTGGAGGGCGAGGCGGACGCGTCGTGGGGCAAGGTCGCTGCGGCGATTGGCGTGTAGCCGCGCTCGCCTGGGCTCACCGATACGGACGCTGACAGATCCGATGTGTCTGGCAGTCTGCATCGGAGCATTCCTGCACCGACTGGCGATCGTGTTCTGCACAGATGCGGCACACGCCCACCGACAGAATCCGACTCCGGCCGACGTCCCAACGTAGCCAATGGTGGGCGGACTGCAGCCCAGCGAGCGTGGTGACCACCTGCCACTCGTGCCGGTGTCTCAGCGTATGACCGACATCGTCGGCTGGTTCTTCTGGCGCCTGAGGCGGTCGCTCAGGCACGGACGGCGACCTCTGCCCGGGTCCCGCTCGTGGGCCGTTGGAGGGCCTGCGGAGTGCCGCGATGCGAGTGGCTCAACCCCAGATGCCCCCACCAGCGGTCGATGGCGGAACGCCGTTCGGCGTCGCGCGGAGGGCGCGCAACTCTGTCCAGTCGGCACGCGACTGCAGTTCGAGGGCCTTGATCTGCGCTCCGTTCGCGGCCGCAGACCGCGTTCGCAGGGCGCGGACCCGATCGGACAGCCCTCCGATCTCCCGCAGAAGCTGCGTCTCTCGATCGGGTAGCGGTGACGTGCTGTGCATGGCGTGGGTTCCCAGATCTCCGGGGCGCGAGGCTCGGAAGCATTTCAGAGGCGCAAAGTGGAGTCGACCACCGCGACACGCGAGCCGTCAGCACTCAGTATATGGGAGATTCGTTCAAATCGGGGACACCGGACACTCAGCGGCCCCGTCAGCGTCCACCTGTTCGGTTACGCGGTGACGACGGTGTGCCTGCGGCGACCGGAGGGGCAGGAGTACCGGAGCTGGGCAAAGGTGGCCGCGGCGATCGGAGTGTGATCCTCTGTCAACCGGCGCCGCGGGTTAGGGCGACTAGCCAGATCAGCGCCCGGCGGTCAGCGCGCGTGGGCTCGACCATGGTGGTACGATAGTCACCTTCCATGACCCGCGGGGCGCGGAGTTCAAGCATCGGAGGCATGAATGTCGGTGGCACGAGTAACGGAGATCGCGTCTCAGTCCCCACGGAGCTTTGAAGATGCGATCCGGCAGGGAATCCGGCGCGCGAACGAGACGCTGCGCAACGTCACGGGCGCCTGGGTGAAGGAACAGCAGATCGCGGTGGAGGAGGGCAAAATCACGGGATACCGCGTGAACATGCTGGTCACGTTCATCCTGGAAGACGCGCCCCGCGGGCGTGCCGCAGCAGCGAAGGCGCCGTCGCCGGCGAAGAGCGCCACGCCCAAGAAGGCTGCACCGAAGGCGCGCGGTCGGCGTTAGCGCGCGGCGCGGAGCTAACACCCGCACACTTGCGGTTTGGCGAGTTGGCTCCGGTCCGACTCCGTTTGACAGCAACCGTGACAGCAACCCGGACGGACGAGTACGGACGAGTGCGCATAAATATGGAAAGCACTCGTCGATTTTCGATCGTGTATGGACGCGGATGGACGGGCGTGTACAAAACGCCACGGTCTCAAAAACCGTTGGGCCGCAAGGCTCATGTGGGTTCGACTCCCACCTTCGGCACCAGATCCAAATCTGGCACACAGAGCGAAAATCCATTTGGCCTGTGGAGAAAACTGAGCGACGGTTGTTCGCAGGCCAAGAGGGGTATAGCGCGAGCAACGGTCTCGAATGCGGTGAAGCTGCTGCTGACCTACCTTGCGCACCGTAAGGAACGTCCACATCACTAGCAGAGCCTTGGCGGCTCTCCGTCAATCAGTGTGGATTAGGTTGAGGATTCGTGAAGACCTTCATCTTAGTCGTGGTGTCACAGCTGGTCGAGGAAGGATCCCTGTCTCTGGACGACACGCTGTCCGTGGTGTGCCAGTGAACGTGCGCTCCAAAGTCCTGGAGAGCGACAAGATCACCGTGCGAATGCTCCTGAATCACACGAGCGGCATCCCGGAATGGTTGAGCCCGACCGTGATTGAAGAGATCGTTAGCAACCCAGGAAAGGTCTGGGATGTCACGGAGTTTCTCGATCTATCGGCGAGACAATCGCGCGGCTTCGCTCCGGGTTCGGGCATTGCCTGCTCGAACACCTACTACAACCTGCTCGGCGAGATCATCGCGAGCGCCACGGGTAGATCGTGGCGGGATGAAGTCACCAAGTGTCTGATAGAGCCGTTCCACCTCGACAACACGCTGTTGCCGGAACCGGGCGATGCTACGATTCCGGGCGATCACGCCCACGGATATGGCGGCTCGGCTGCCGCGATCGTTGACCCTTACTGCGGTTGACCCCTCGATGGCCGGAGCCGCAGGCGGGGGTGCACTGGTGACGACCGTTTCGGATCTCACCCGATTCTGGGACTCGTTATTGGCTGGCGAGCTCTTCAACCATGACGAGACATTGCAAGAGATGCTGGCGTTCATCGATGCGGCGGGCGAGGGCAGTCAGGTTGGATATGGCCTTGGCGTACAGCGATACCTGCTTGCTTCAGGGCGGCACGGAGCTGATCGGTCACCTCGGCAGTACGGCAGGATACACGGCGTTCATCGGGTACTTGCCCATCCAGGGCGTTACCATAGCCGCGGCGGTGAACACGCGGGGAGATCCGAGCCCCGTGCTTGTCCCGGCTGTGGAGATCGTAACAAAGAGAGGCTCGCAGTAGTGTGTGTTCGCTCGATGCGCAGCCACGCCGTCGGAGGCCCACGGATCTCGAGGTGTGCGCTCTGTCCTTGCTAACCATTTGCTAACGGACTGCGCGTGACGCGTTGGTACTGGCTGGGACGAACCCGGACGAACAACTCCGGCGTGCAGGAACGAAACGTGGCTCAACGAGAGGGTCAGCCGGTGCGAATATGACCATGTCTTTATGCTCGGCTATGGCGCTCGAGTCCATTTTTCCATGAAGCTTGCGCTGAACGGGGCGACGATCATGCAGTCGTCGCTCGCCGACGACGTCGAGATCGCCGCTGAGACGGGCTTTACGCACCTCGAAATATGGGCCGGGAAGCTTGACGCCCACTTGCGAGAGAGCTCGTTGGACGAACTGGCGCACCGAATGGGCGAGCTGGGAGTGCGGCCGTGGTGCATCAACTCGATCGAGGACATCACCCACCGTGATCCGGGCGGGCGGCAAGAACTGATCCGGCGCCTGAGGGAACTCGTCGCGGTGGCGCGCGCGACTGGCGCGCCAAGCATCGTCGTCGTGCCCGGTCGTCGGCCCGCGGAGCTCAACCGGGAGGAATCGGTACGCGACGCCGTGGAAGTGCTACGTGCCATGTCTGATGTGGCCGGCGACATCGTTCTGGCGTTTGAATTTCTGAGCAAGCCCGGCTCTTCCGTGTCTCTGCTGGACATGGCGGTCGAGATCGTCGCCGCAGTAGACCGAGATAATGTGGGCATGGTGATTGATACGTTTCATTTCCACGCAGGTGGGAGCCGGCTGGCCGACCTTGCGAACGTCCTTCCGGACAAGCTGTTCGTCGTGCATCTCAACGGCTGCGAAGATCGACCGCGCGGGCAGCTCACCGATGCGCATCGCCTCTACCCCGGCGAAGGCGCGCTACCTATCCAGGCAATCCTGCGCGCTCTACGTGATTGCGGATTTGATGGGACCGCTTCGATCGAGATCTTCCGACCCGAGTACTGGCAGCTTGATGCGCGCTTGGTGGCGCGGACGGCGCGCGCCAAAGCGGTAGCAGTTCTGGCCAGCGCCGGCTACCTTGTTGATGGCTGATGCGAGGCCCACGATGAAGGCATGGTGGGTGAACGCTAGTTCGAAGACGCAGCCGCCACGCGGAGGTCCGTCTCCGCCTCTCCGGGCTATCTCGGATCACTCCGCCGCTGTACGCTCACACGATGACTTCTGACAACGACGACGAAGAAGCGTTCGGCAAGCTCAGCCACATCGACGCTGCGGGCAGGGCAAAGATGGTCGATGTCTCCGCGAAAGACGACACCATGCGCGAGGCCACGGCGCGCGGCCGCATCGTCATGCGCCGCGAGACGCTCGCGCTGATCCAGCGGAACGGCCTGCCGAAGGGTGACGTGCTCGCCGTCGCCCAGATCGCCGGCATCATGGCCGCCAAGCGCACGCACGAGTTGATCCCCATGTGCCACCCCCTGTTGCTCACCGGCATCGACGTGACGCTGACGCCCAACGAAACGCGCGTCTGCGTCGATATCGAAGCAACCGTGCGCACCACCGGCAAGACCGGCGTCGAGATGGAAGCGCTGACCGCCGCAAGCGTCGCCGCGCTCACCATCTACGATATGTGCAAGGCCGTAGACCGGGCGATGCGCATCGAGTCGGTGCGCCTGATACGCAAGAGCGGTGGCAAGAGCGGCGAAATCACACTTGAGTGATCTCGGCGGAGGTTGCGCCAAACCCGGCATCCCGACGGCTAATCGAACGATGCCATGAAGCTGTCGCCGCCGGTCTTCACCTCGCCGGCGGTCGGCCCATACCGACGAACCCCCACACCGCATCGACAGTGCTGGTTTCTACTTCATGCGACCACGGGTTGTCCGCCGTGCCCGTTCGCAGCCGTGCGCCCGGAATGCTGGCCGCGATGAGTTGTGACGCACGCAACGACGGCAACTCAGATGAGCTAGGGTGCAGCACGAGCGTCGGCACACTGACGGAACCAAACAGGGGAGTTATGTCGTACCGGCCTAAGGACTCGAAGACCTTACGCGCCATGTCCGGTTCGACGCTGTCTCGCAGGAGCCGTGCGAACCCGCGCGTCTCATCCGCGGACTCCCAGCCCATCATGGTGCTCGCAAGACCCTCCGTGTACAGCTCCCAGTCTTGTTCCATCATCGAATCAAGTGCCTTCATGCGCGGCGTATCCAAAAACTCTCGTACGTCGAGAATTGGGTTCCACAGTACGAGATGCGACACGCGGTTGGGGTACTTGATGGCGTAGGCAATAGTAACCGGCGACGCTCCCGTGTCCGAAAAGATCGCGAAGCGCTCGATCTTGGCCGCAGCGACGACAGCTTCCATGTCTGCGACCATGGCATCGACGGAAACGTCGGCAGCATCTCGTTGTGACAAGCCCGAGCCCCGGGTGTCGAACCGGATCAGTCGAAATCGCTCCGCTAATCGTTGATGAAACGGGATGTTCTGCCAGTCGAGGCGAATGTTGCTGAACGGCGGAGTGTGCACGTCGATGAGAGGGTAGCCATCGCCCGCCTCCCACCAGGCGATACCGACACCATCGACAGCCTTCGTGTACTGGATCGCCGGCTCGGCGCCGCCGGCCGTGCGGTCGAGCGCTGCCGCGAGCTGCTCCAGTTCAGGGGTGCGGCCGGCGAAGCCCGGCGCGGCGAGCGGGTTCTCTGGCTCTTCGGCCCCCGGCTCAACCGGCTGTTCGGGCGTGCGGAGTCTCTCAGCGATAGCGCGCAGCTCCTCGAGCACGACGGCGGCGTTCGCCGGGCGCTCGTCGGGGGCCTTCGCCAGCAGGCGGAGGATCAGGTCGTTGAGGGCAGGCGGCAGGCTGGCTACGTGCAGCACGGGCGCAACAGGCACCATGATGGCGTGCTGCGAGATCACGCTCAGCGGGTCATCGCCGGAGAACGGCGGACGCCCGCAGACCATCTCGTACAACATCACGCCGAGGGCGTAGAGGTCGGTGCGGGCGTCGGCGGGCTCACCGCGCGCCTGTTCGGGCGCCATGTAGGTGGCGGTGCCCATGACCGTGCCGGCGATCGTCATGCGCGTGCGGTCGATGGAGAACGCGAGGCCGAAGTCGCCGAGCTTCGCGGCGCCGTCCTCCGTGAGCCAGACATTCAGCGGCTTGACGTCGCGATGCACGACGCCGCGCGCGTGGGCGACGGCGAGCGCCCGGGCGATGTCGCTGCCGACGGCGAGCGCCTCGGCGAACGGCAGCCGTCCGCGCTTCAGCAGGAGCTGGCGCAGGTCGCCGCCGGCAATGTACTCCGAGACGAGGAACGGGCGGCTGTCCTGCTCGCCGATATCGAAGACGCTGACAATGTTGGAGTGGGCGCCCAGCCGCGCCATCGCCTGCGCCTCGTGCTGAAAGCGGAGCAGGTCGTCGGGTCCGAGATCTTCGTTACGGATGAGGGCCAGTGCGCAATCGCGGTCGAGCGCGTTGTCGTGCACGAGGTAGACGCTCTTTTGGCCGCCGGCACCGAGCGGCCGGACGACAACGTAGCGTCCGGCGGCGAACGTCTTCGCCGCGGGAGCGGGTTGTAATGCGCTCGCTGACGCCTGCCCGCTCCTGGTGACAAGCGAACCGCGCGTCGCTATCGCGGGCTTCTGCAGCCGCTCCGCCAGCGTCGCCCGATCGCCGTCGCCGAGAAACTCGTCGAACGCGATCAACAGGCCTTCCGTCAGCTCGTCAGACCACGGGCTCGGCGATTCGATGACGCTGTACTTCGAGCCCGATATGCCGGCCGCGACCGCCCGTGCGGACTCCACGGGCGGAATGGTGGAGCTCGTGGGGTGCACCACGAGCGTCGGGGCGCGGACCTGCGGCAACAGCGCGGTGACGTCGTGTTGCGCGGCCGCGGTCATGAAGGCGGCGCACTGCTCTCGCTTCATGCATGTCTGGTAGAAGGCGGACATGTCCCGCGCAGCCGACGGCTGATCCCAACCGAAGCCGTACAACGCCAACGCGTCCGTATACGCCTCCCAATCGCCGTGATCCAGCATGGAAAGCAGCGTCTTCATGCGCGGCACGTCGTACATTGCTGCCGGATCGGCGAACGCTCCCACCAGAATCAGATGCGACACACGTTCGGGGTGAAGCGCCGCATAGGCGATGGCCACCGGTGCTGAGAATATCTCTCCGTACAGTGCCACCCGCTCGAATCCCAGCCGCTCGACGACCGCTTCGACGTCCATAAGCAGCGCCGCGAGCGAGAAGTCGCCGACGTCGCGTTGCGACGAGCCGGCGCCCCGGTTGTCGTATCGGATCACCATGCGGTCGCGCGCGACGAGGCGGTGCCACTCCCATTCGCGCGCCTCACGCTCGATGTTGCTGAACGGGAGCTGCAGCTCCAGAAACGGCAGGCCCTCGCCCATCGTCCAGTAAGCAATGCTTACCCCATCAGCCGTGCGCGCGTACTGGATCTTTGGTTCCATCGCGTCACATCGTAGCACCGCCGGTAACCCGCACTTGTCACCGATCGGCGCGGGTGGCACGATGCTCCCGAAGCAGGGACGCCCTCAGGCTTCGGAGGCAAGGATGACCACAAGCGCGACCACTGCGAATCACCGCCCGGACGGCGCCCTCCACTTCCCGCTGCAGGAGGGCGAGCAGGTGTTGATGATCTGCCGCAAGCACTGGCTCTTCCTCTGGCCGATGATCGCCGGCATGGCAGTGGCGGCGCTGGTGCCCATCATTGTTGCCGCGACGCTGCTCGGCCGGTCCGGACATCTCGGAGATACCGCCGGCAAGGTCTTCTGGGTCGTGGCGCTGATCTACGCGCTCTATTGGGCGGTGCGTATGTTCCTCAATTGGTACCGCTACAACAATGATATCTGGGTCATCACGGACCAGCGCCTGGTCGATAGCACCAAGACCAACCCTTTCAGTCTCAAGACTTCGACGGCCGATCTGGTGAGCGTGCAGGACATGACCGTCGAACGCAGTGGGCTCTTCCGCACCATGTTCAACTACGGCGACATCGTCTGCCAGACCGCCGCCGATATCCAGGAATTCCGCATGACCAGCATCCCGCACCCGCAGGAGGTGCAGCTGCTCGTCGACAAAGAGCGCGATCGAGAGCGCATGCGCGGCCGCAACTGAATCGCGTTTGCGTCGTCCGTCGAAGCCGAAGAGCCGGCTCACCCCTGCGCATGGATATCCTCCCCTTGATCCCTACTCCCTACTCCCTACTCCCTATTCCCCACTACGAACTAGCGGCCGCCAGGCCGATAATCTGTCTGATGGACGACTTTCGGTCGCAACTCACCGCCATGATTGATGACATGACCGCCCGCGGCATCGCTCCGGCGTTCCTGGTGGTGGACCTGTACGGCGTCGAGCGCATCAAGACTGCGCACGGCCAGGAGAGCCTCGACAAGTTCCGCGCCGCCGCAACCGCCGCGATCACAAGCGCCGCTCACGGCTGCGACACCTTCACGTACGGCGAAGACCGCATCGTCGCCGTCCTTGAAGGCTTTGACCGGCGCAAGACCTTCGCCCTCGCGGATAAGCTTCGACGCGGCCTTCCCTACCTCGCGCAGTCCTTCGATTTCATCCTGCGCCCGGAATTCGACGTTCTCGAGTACGATGCCACGTCAGGCGTCGCCGGTCTCATCGCCCAGCTGGTAACACCCCGCCCACCGAACCGCGAGGAAGTGGCGTAGGGGCTCAGCTCCCTGCGACCGAACACGGGCAACCCATCGCTTCGATTCCCGCGGCCTGTTCCACTTGGCACCTCGCCAGCATCGCCAACATTCCCGCCCGGCGCGCCTGCGTCCAGTTCCCTGACTTTTCGCGCTCAGGCCCCAAAGCCCTCTTGATCTCGGCCGTGATTCCGGAGCACAATGACGCAAACCTAGCGCTCGCTTAGCTAACGCCCAGGAGGGCTGTCGCATGGCAAACGAAACCGTGACCATCCCGGAGACGCTCCGCGCCAAGGCGCAGGAGAAGCAGTGGCCCGACGACCTCGTCCGGCAGGCGCTCTCCGCGGGCGCCACGCCGGAGCAGCTCATCGGCTACATGGACCAGGGCGTCAGCGCCGAGCAGGCGGCCGGCTTTCTGGCCGCACAGCACGGCGGCGCGGCCGAGCCGTCAGCGGAATTGGTCGCGAAGGCCGAGCAGGTCCGCTGGCCGATGGACCTCATCACGACCGCCCTCGCCGCGGGCGCCGGCGAGGCCGACCTCATGCGTTTCATGGACATGGGCATCACCCCGGAGCAGGCGCGCGAGTTCATGGCGCAGGGCCGCGGCGGCGGCCAGCAGCAGGTGGACCTGAGCTGGATGCACGTGCCGACCGAATGGAACACGCGCGCCCGGCCCACCAAGCACGGCCTCACGCTCGAGGCGATCAACATCGGCCGCTACGGGGAGATCCCGGATGTATGGCCCTACCACACCGAGATGCCGCGCGGCGCTGTGCCGATCTCCGGCGTCGAGTCGATGGGGTACTCCATCTTCGAGAAGCAGGAAGTCTGGAGCGATATCTGCGCGAAGCTCTACGAAGAGGCGATCCAGCGCCGCTGGCGTCCTGCCACGGATGTGCCGTGGGACACCATCGAGCCGCTGCCGGACGACGTCGAGCGCGCCATCTGCCAGATCTGCACCCACATCAGCGAGAAGGAGCAGATGGAAGCGGACGTGATCGGTCGCTGGGAGCCGGACATCAGCTACGGCTACCACGAAGTCAAGCTTTACCTCGCCACCACGATCTTCGAGAACACGCGCGCAGTCGAGGTCTTCCGCAAGCGTGCGCTGTCGAATGGCGGCGGGCTCGGCGTGCAGTCGCCCGGCTGGGGCTTCCGTTCGGTCGTCGATGCGCGCAACTTCACCGAGATGGCGGTGATCCAGTTCGTCCTGCACGACAGCCTCACCCTCGCCCAGTACGCCTTCGGCGAGAAGTACGCCAGGAATCCGGCCGAGAAGTTCATCTTCGGCCGCGCCTTGCAGGACAAGGCGCGCATTGTCGATTACGGCATCACCCACCTCAAGTACGTGATGATGCACCGGGCGGACCGCCGCGACGAAGTGCAGCGCTATCTCGACAAGGGCGAAGGCATGATGCTGCAGGACGACAAGAAGGACCCCGCGACCCGCGAGGCCTTCGCCATCTACTTCGGCGGCGGCAAGGACCAGATTCACGAGGGCATGCAAGTCTACAATGCGATGCGCAAGAAGCACGTCGAGCAGTACCTCGCCAGACTCAAGTGGGCTACGATTGAGCGCGGCGATCACCTGAACCGCGGCTTGCGGGTCTTCCTCGAAGGCTAACACCAGACAGCAGGCGCACCCCCATGTGCGCTAAGGAGTATCAGTTATGCCAGTGTTTCCGTCGGTCGAGTGGTTCACCACGATCAAGGACATGGTCAACAGCGACCCCGCGTTCCGGCAGCTCGGCACCGTCGACGCCGTCATGGGCGCCAAGGTCGGGAGCAAGGTCTACGAGCTCGTCTTCGAGGCGTTCGAGTGCACGAGCGTGCGCGAGGCGAGCGAGAACGACCTGCGCGACATGGACTTCTGGTTGGAGCAGTCCTACGACCAGTGGAAGGACATGCTGGAGAACATCAAGAAGAACGGCGCGGCGGACCTGTCGCACACGGTAAACACCATTGACCTCAGCCTGCCGGAGGGCTTCGCGAAGTCGCACGACGGCTACCGTCGCGACGCCTTTTACCGCTTCAACCAGTCGATCCAGGACTTCTTCAACGCCTCCGCGAAGATCGACACGCAGTTCGCCGCTCCAGAGCCTGTGACGGCGTAGCTGTTGGCGGGGACGGGATCCACAGATTTCACAGATGACACAGATGGGTTAGGCAGGAGCCTCGGCGGGAACGCCGGGGCTCTTGTGGTTTCCTCGCGGCGCCTGCCTGCCGACTCAATGGAGGTGGCGGCGCTGGCGAACACTGGCGGGTAGCGCCGCATGGCTATACTTCGGGCATGGAGACGATACACCCCAGTCTCAACGTGTCTCGGGACACGATCGCTGCGTTCTGCCGAAAGTGGCAGATCATTGAATTTGCGCTGTTCGGCTCGGCGGCGCGCGGCGAGCTGCGGCCGGAGAGCGACATCGATGTGATGGTGCAGTTCGGGGCGGGCGAGGCATGGAGCTTGCTGGACCTCGCGCGGATGAAGCTTGAACTCGAAGCGATGCTCGGACGGACGGTCGATCTCATGGAAAAGGGCACGGTCCGCAACCCATTCCGGCAGCGCACGATCGCTCGCGACCTTACTGTGCTGTATGCGGCCTGAGGAGGGCGACCTCGCCTACGTCTGGGACATGCATATGGCGGCGGAGGAGATCGGACAGTTCGTTGCGGGACTCACGGTCAAGGGGTTTCTCACGAACACAACCGGTCGGCGCGCTGTGGAGCGAAATCTGGAGATCATTGGACAAGCCGCAAGCAGCGTTTCGAGAGAATTTCGTATAGCGCATGCAGAGCTTCCGTGGGCCGCGATCGTCGCTCAACGGAACGTGCTCGCGCATCAGTACGGCGACATTGACTTCGTCCGCATCTGGCGGGTTGCAACAGTCGATGTTCCTGAGTTGATCCGGCTGCTTGGGCCGCTCGTCGCAACGCTACCGCCCGAGAGCTGATCGCGGCACCTCTTGTCCAGCTTGTCGTGATATGATCGCGTCCTCACGTGACGTTGCCGAGGAAGCGGATGCCGCTCGAACCTACACCTGATCCATATGACGTGACGCTCGTACCGCGGGCGGCGGCGCAGACATTCGCCGGCGGGCGCTACATGGTGGTCCGCGTGCTCGGGGAGGGCGGACAGAAGGTGGTCTACCTCGTACACGACAACGTGCTGGACCGCGACTGCGCGCTCTCGATGGTCCGGAGCGCGCTCGTCGACCCTGAGGATCTCGAGCGGCTGAAGCGCGAGGCGCAAGCGATGGCGCGGTTGGGGTCGCAACCGCACGTTGTGACGGTCTTCGACTTTGGCGACGAAGACGGCACGCCATACCTGGTCTGCGAGTACGTGCCCGGAGGCGACCTCCGTCGTGAACTCAATGCCGCGGCGGGGCCGCTGGCATTGTGGCGCGCCATTTCGATCGCCTCGGATGTTGCCCAGGCGCTGGAGGCAGCCCACGCGCGCGGCGTCGTCCATCGCGATCTCAAGCCGGGAAACATTTGGCTCGGCGACCATGGAAGCGCCAAGCTCGGCGACTTTGGCCTCGCCTTTTCGCTCGACCGCTCGCGCCTCACCATGCCCGGCACTGTCATGGGCACCGCCGCCTACCTCGCGCCGGAGCAGGCGCTGGGCGAGGCGGTGACTGAACGCAGCGACCTCTATGCGCTCGGCTGCCTGCTGTACGAGATGGTCTGCGGGAAGCCGCCGTTCGCCGACGCGAACCCGACCGTGGTGATCTCCCAGCACATCAACGCAGCGCCGGCGCCGCCTTCGTCGCACGAGCGCAATGTGCCGCCCGCGCTCAACGACCTGATCCTGCGCCTGCTCGCCAAATCGCCCGCCCGGCGCCCCGAAAGCGCGACGGCTGTGCTCGATGAGCTGCGTCGCATCGGCCATGGCGCTCCCGAGTCGCCGAACTGGCGGGCCGCGTCTCTCAAGCTCGCCACTCGCCGGCCCCGGATTCCCTTCGTAGGCAGGCTGCGACCCGCGACGGCGTACGACCTGACCGTCCGCAACGACGGCGACGGCCTGCGCGTACGTCAGCGCACCTTCACAACCACGAGCCCGGTCGTCGTGGACGACGATTACGTCTGGGACGCCGGTGCCGGGTTGCCGGTCGTGCTGCAAGACACGCGCACTCCGCGCGAGCAGGCATCGTCGACCACGACCTACCTCTATGGGTTGGGCTTGATCTCCGAGACCAGCGGCGCTGGCGTGACATCGTACTATCTTGCCGACGGGCTGGGGAGCACGACGCAGCTCACCGACAGCGCCGGCGCGGTCACCGACAGCTACAGCTACGACGTGTTCGGCGCGCCGCGCACGACTACCGGCACGACAGTGAACAACTTCCAGTACGCCGGCCAGCAGCGCGACGGCAACGCGAACCGCGGGCTCTACTTCTTGCGGGCGCGGAGCTATGACCCTGCGTTGGGGCGGTTCTTGCAGAAGGACCCGCTGCCGCTTAACAACCGGTATTCGTATGCGAGGAACGACCCGATGAATCTGATGGATCCCAGCGGGAACTTTCCGTGCCCTGGGTGTGGAAAGATCAGGAGCGCCGCTGGCTCGGTGAGAGGGTGTTTCACCGACGTTAGGTGTTCCCAACGGTTAGCAACCGCTATTGATTCGGATGTCGTCGCCGTGAACGACATACGGGCTGGATTTGTAAACGTCGTTACTGGCATGGGATGCGGGGACGGCCTCGCTGCAGGGGGAGTTGTTGGGGCAGCAATCGGCTGCCTGCTTGCCAAAGGCATCGCTGAAGGTGCTACGCAGTCAATCGCAAACCTCTCGAACGCGGCGAGCGGATTGTCTACAGCCATTAGCTGTAGCGGAGCGCTATTTGGGGATTCGAAGGAGGGTGGCGGGTTCAACTGGCACAACGGCCGAGATTGCATCGCGAGTGCCGCCGTGACCCTAGTTGGTTTCTTGCCAGAAGCCAACTTTGACGCTATTGCGGGGAACTATCAATACTTTTGCCGCGATCGACAACACCAGAACTGGTGCGGTCCATGATTGTTATCGTGGCGGAGACGATGGTGCTATTGGCCGTGGACGGTCTGTTCCTTGTGCTGTTCCGTGAACATTGGCGAACCGTTGCTGCGGCACCATTTACAATGAAGATCTCCATCTACTTGAGCTCGCTGATGTTCGGCGCCGTCGGTTTCATAATCCCTGTCTCGGTTCTCGGCACAAAGGGGTTAGTCGTTGCGATACCGGGGGCATTCGCGGGCATCGCTGCAGGGCTCCTCTTGGGCATCTACCATTTGTGGGCGCGCGGCATGTGGAATCGTCAAGTTGACCGACTGAGCAGAAAGCGGCCGGACATCGCATCGCAGCTGCAACACAGTAAAGGGATACGCTGGCTCCTTCGGATCAGGCGCTGAATCTTTCACGACCCAATCACGCCTTGGCTGCGACCTGTTCGGGGCCCGGCGCACGACTACCGGCACGACTGCGGGGTGGTTTTCAGCGGCGGCCGGCTCACGCAGGGCGCGTCTGGCCGGTGCCAAAGACGATCCACTTGTAGGTGCAGATCTCTCGTAGCCCCACCGGCCCGCGCGCGTGGCTCTTCTGCGTCGCGTCGATGATCTCCGCACCCATGCCGAACTGCCCGCCGTCGGTGAACTGCGTGCTCGCGTTCACGTAGCAGACCGCCGTATCGACCTCCCGCAGGAAGCGCATCGCCGTCGTGTAGTTCTCGGTGACGATGGCGTCCGAGTGGCCGCTGCTATAGCGGTAGATGAAGTCGACCGCCTCGTCGTACGAATCCACCACCTTCACCGACGCGACGAGCGCCAGGAACTCCTTCCCGAAGTCCGCCTCGGTCGCCCGCATCACCCCCGGCTTGCCTTCGAGCGCCGCGAACGCCCGGTCGTCGCAGCGCAGCTCGACGTCCTTCTCCGCGAGCGCCGCCGCGATCTGCGGCAAGAACCGCGCTGCAACGTCGGCGTGTACTACGATGGTGTCCAGCGCGTTGCAGATGCTGTAGCGGCGCGTCTTCGCGTTGACGACGATGTCGCGCGCCTTCGCCAGATCGGCGTCCGCATCGACGTAGGTGTGGCAGACGCCAATGCCGCCGATCAGCACCGGCATCGACGCGTTCGCTTCCACGAACCGGATCAGCTCTTCGCCGCCCCGTGGCACCATCAGGTCGATGTACTGCTTCATCTGCAGCATCTCAGCGACGATCGCCCGGTCGCTGGACTGGATGATCTGCACCGCGCCGTCGGGCACGCCGGCGGACCGCAGCGCATCATCGATGACGCGCCCGAGGGTGATATTCGACTGCAGCGCTTCCTTGCCGCCGCGAAGGATCGTCGCGCTGCCGGCCTTCAGGCAGAGCGACGCGATATCGACGGTAACGTTCGGCCGGTTCTCGTAGATCGCGCCGATGACGCCGAATGGCACCCGCATCTTGCCGACCATCATGCCGTTCGGCAGCGTCCGCATCTCCAGCGTCTCGCCGACCGGGTCCGGCAACAGCGCGACGGCGCGCACGTCCTTCGCCATCCCCCCCAGCCGCTCCGCGGAGAGCGTCAGCCGGTCGATCACGGCGGATGACAGCCCGTCGCCGCGCGCTCGATCGAGATCGTCCGAGTTCGCCGCGATGATGCCTTCCGCGTGAGCGACCAGCGCGTCCGCGAGCGCGTTCAGCGCGCGGTCCTTGACCTCGGTCGAAAGCGTCGCCAGCTTGCGCGCGGCGGCCTTCGCGGCGCGGGCTTTCTCCTCGATTTCGGAAACTGTCGTCGTCATGGTGGCCCAGTGTAACGGTTGGGGCCGTGGGAAGTCAGAGATGGGAGGTGGGGCCGCGTGGATGTTAGATGTTGGATGTTGGAAGTTGGAGCGAGAGGCCGCCGCATGGTCAGAAGCTCTGCAGCACCCACAGCGCCGCCATGCCGCTGCCGATGGTGAGCCACACGTTCTTCGCCGACCAGGCCACCATTGCCGCGATCAGCGCCGCGATCGGCCGGTCGTTGCCCGCGCTCAAGCTCAGATGCTGGTCCTTCCCGACGTAGAGCACCGCCGGCACGATGATCGCCGCCAGCACCGCCGGCGTCACGAAGCGCAGCGCTTCGCGCGCCACGCGCGGCAGTGAGGAGTGGCGCACGAACATCAGCATCGAGAGACGGATGCCGTATGTCCCGGCGCCGCAAGCAGCCACGATGATCCACAGTCTCATTCCGGCACGCCGCCGACAACCGAAGCGGCGCGCTCACCCGTGGCCCGTTCCAGCGCCATCCCTGTCATCATCCCAGCGGTGGCCGCGGCGAGCAGCCCCGCGCCGTACGGCCAGTTGAAGCCGAAGACCGCGACCAAGGCCGCGACTGCCGCCGCCGCGGACATCGGACGGTCTCTCAGGGCCGGCATCAGAAGTGCCAGGAAGGTCAGCGGCAGCGCGAAGTCCAACGACCAGCTGTCTGGCACGGCGGTCCCGACGGCGATACCAACCATCGTGCTGATCTGCCAGGCGAGCCAGAGTGTGACTGCCGCACCGAGAAAGAACCAGTGCGCGTGAGGATCTGATTCATGACCGCGCCGGTAACGCGTGATAGCGACGGCGTATGCTTCATCGGTGAGCAGATAGGCGAGGATCGCCCGCCATCGGCGGGGCAGCCGCTGTGTGTGCGGGGCCAGCGACGCGCCGTAGAGCGCGTGCCGCGAGTTCACCAGCAGCACCGTTGCCACGATGATTGCGGCGGGAGTGCTACCGACGATCAGCCGGACGGCGACAAACTGGCTCGCCCCTCCGAAGATGATCGCGGACATCATCTGCGTCAGGGTCGCCGACAGGCCGCGCGTCACCGCATATGCCCCGTATGCCATGCCGAAGGGCGCCACGCCGAGCAGCAGCGGCATTTGCGCGATGAGGCCGGACAGGAACTCACGTCGTGCTGAGAGGCGGTCTGCTGACGCCGTCATCTTGTTGCTCAAAGCCGGACTCCTCCTCCATCGCCTGGAATCCAGACTCATCACCCTCACGCAGCTCAAGTTTACGACGGGGCGGCCTGTAACGACCCGCCGCTGGCCTCGTTTGGAAGTGTGTCGAAGGAGGCGGGGCCTTCGCCAACGAACGGGTCCAGCAGCAATGCCAGACCCGTTTTGTTGTGGCCGAAAGCAGCTGCGTCGAAGCATGCGCCGATTGCCGGTGCTGCGCCAATCAGATACACATAGGGCTGCCACGCCCTCAGCCAGGAATCCCCACATTGAAGGTCCTCTTCGCCTCTGTCGAGATGAGCCCGCTCGCAAAAGTCGGCGGGCTCGGTGATGTCGCCGGCTCGCTCCCCCGCGCGCTCCGAGGGCGCCGCATCGATGCGCGCGTGGCTATGCCGATGCACCGTGTCGTCGACCGGACGGCGCTGCCGGGGCTGACGCATGTGCTGTCGAAGGTAAGGGTGCCCTGGCCGGGCGGCGACGAGCATGTGGACGTCTGGGAGACCGCCGCCCGCGGCGTGCCGGTCTACCTGCTCGAAAACGAACGCTACTTCGCGCGGGAACGCATATACGGATTGGACGACGACGAAGAACGCTTCCTGTTTTACTGCGACGCGCTGCTCGCCTGCGCGTCCCATCTGGGGTTCGTGCCGGACGTCATACACGCCCACGACTGGCACACCGCCCTGCTGCTGACCCGCCTCGACGCGCAGCCGCGACACCGCTGGGCCGATACCGGCCGCGTCTACACCATCCATAACCTGGCGCTGCGCGGCGACTTCGACGGAACCTTCGCCGATGACTTCGGCATCGCTCCCCAGCAGCTGGCGGCGCCCGATCGGCTTCCGCCCGAGCTGGCGTACAGCGCCATGGCGCAGGGCATCCTGCATGCCGACCGTGTAAACACGGTCAGCGAGACCTACGCGAAGGAGATCATGACGCCGGAATACGGCGCCGGCCTCGATGCGCTGCTGCGGGCACGCGCGAGCGTCGTCTCCGGCATCGTCAACGGCATCGATTACGAAGAGTTCAACCCCGCGACCGATTCGGCGCTGGTAAAAAACTACAGCGTCGATACGCTGGAGGACCGCGCGGCGAACAAGCGCGCGCTGCAGGGACGCGCCGGGCTGCAGGTCAGCGCCGACGCGCTCCTCTTCGGCGTTGTCACCCGCCTGTTCGCGCAGAAGGGCATCGACCTCGTCGCCGTGGCATTCGATGCAATGCTGGCTCTGCACGATACACAGCTCATCGTGCTGGGCACCGGCGACGAAGACGTGCACCGCATGCTGCTGCACCTGGAACAGAAGTATCCGGAGAAGGTGAAGATCTGGCTCGACTTCAACCCGCCTCTCGGACAGCAGATCTACGGCGGCTGCGACTGCTTCCTCATGCCCTCGCGCTACGAGCCGTGCGGCCTCGGTCAGCTCATCTCGTTACGGTACGGTGCGGTGCCGCTCGTACGCCGCACTGGCGGCCTTGCCGATACGGTGCAGAACGCCGACCTGCCGCTGCGGTCGGGCACCGGCTTCGTATTCGATGCCGCCAACGCACACGAACTGGAGCACGCCGCCGAGCGCGCGCTGGCGGCATTCGAGAATAAAGCCGGTTGGCGCGCGCTGCAGGTGCGCGGGATGAGGCAGGACTGGTCGTGGGGTCACGCTGCCGGCAAGTACATCGAGCTCTACGAAGCCGCCGTCGCTGACCGCACCGCCGCGCGAGAGGAAGCGGGCGCGTGAGCGGCGACCTCTTCGCCGGGATCGACCTCGGGGGCACGAAGATCGTCGTGCTCATTGGCGATGCGGACGGCCGTATCGTCGGCACTGCCCGCGTCCCGACGCTCGCGACGCAGGGTCCCGAATCGGTGCTCGCCCGCATCGTCGAAGCAGTCCACGAGGCAACGAAGGAAGCAGGCGTCGATACGCCCGCTCTCCTCGCCGCCGGCGTCTCGGCGCCCGGGCCCATCGACACGGCTGAGGGTGTGATTACCGACCCGCCGAATCTCCCCGGCTGGCACAATGTCCCGCTCGCTTCGATCCTCCGCGAGCGACTCGGCGTGCCCGCTATCCTCGAAAACGATGCGAACTGCGGCGCGGTCGGCGAGCACAACTTTGGCGCGGGCCGCGGCTACAAGGACATGATCTTCGTCACCATCAGCACCGGCATCGGCGGCGGCATCATCATCGACAACCACCTCTACGCGGGCGCGTCCGGCGCCGCCGGCGAAGTCGGTCACATCGGCGTGTCGGTCGATGGCCCGGTATGCGGCGCCGGCCACGTCGGCTGCCTTGAGGCATTCGCTTCCGGTACGGCGATTGCCGCGCGAGCTCGCGAGATGATCGCCGCCGGCGGCCTCCCGCAGACCGCCCGGCTTGGCAGGGAGTCCCCGCCGTTGTCCGCGGCGACCGTGTATCAGGCCGGCCAGCAAGGCGAGGCTGAAGCTACGGCGATTGTCACAAACGCCGGGCGCTACCTCGGCATCGGGCTAGCCGGTATACTGAACGCGTTCAACCCGCAGGCCATCGTGCTTGGCGGTGGGCTCACAAATATGGGCGACACGATTCTCGGGCCGGCGGTGGAAACCGCACGCACCCGGTCGTTCCCTCAGTCGTTCATGGATGCCCGGATCGTCATCGGCGAGTTGGAGGAACGAGCCGCAGCTCTCGGGGCCCTGGCCGTGGCGCGCAATCGTCAGGCAAAAGGCGAGATCTGAGAGCCGGCTGCGGCCCAAAATGGGTGAGCGAACGGGTCCGGTTGCCGATAATGAGGGCAGACCCTTGGGGAACTCGGTACAGGCAATCGTTCAGGTGTGGGGTGGAAGATGATCCCCGTCCGGCACGCGGCGGCGAAGATTCGGGGCGAGAACGCGCGCGTGCTCGAGCTGGCGATCGTTGTCTTCCTCTGGCAGGCCGCAGTCGGCGTTTACTTCCTATCACTCGTCCAGCAATACCTGCCGCAGGCGCTGCACACCGGGCTGGCCTTTCCGGGCTACGCGATGGCCTCGTACGGCGTCGCCAAGTTCGCCTGGCAGCCCGCCGCCGGTTGGATCGCCGACCGCATCGGCCGTCGCGTCACGATGGTCGCCGGCATGGCGATCAGCGGCCCCGTCCTGGCGCTGATGATGCAGGTGCCGGACGAGCGCGCATTTCTCGCCTTCTCGGCGCTGCTTGGTATCGGGGCCGCCACCATGTGGCCGGCGTTCATGGCACACGTGGGCGATACGACGCCGCGCGGCCGCCGGACCCGCACGATGTCCATGCTCAACGTGGCGCAGATGTCGGGGATCGGCATCGGCACGCTTGGCGGCGTGCTCATGGTCGACTTCGTCACGTACGGCGCCGCGTTCTGGATGTGCATCGGCTTCAGCCTGCTTGCGCTGATGATGGTGCTCCGCAGCGTCGAGCCTGCGGGCGGTCGCCTGGATCTGAGGCCGGCACCCGAAGTGGTACAGGCAGCGCCACGCGATCCCGCCGCCCGGGCGCCGGGCGTGGCAATGCTCGCGCTCATCGTGCTATTCCTCACGGTGGGCACGAGCCTGCACACGCCCATGATCGGCGCCTACACGCACGACGTGCTCCGCGTAAAGATGTCATTCATGGCGCTCCTCTTTCCCGGGCCGGCCATTGTGGCCGCGATTGTCATGTGGAAGTTCAGCCGCCACGCCGACCGCTACGGCCGGCAGGTGCCGCTGGTCGCCGGGCTCTTCGTAGCGTCAATTTGCATCTTTGCTCTGACGCTGACCCGCAGCCCGTTCATCGTCGTGAATCTTGTCGTGCTGGCGGGGCTGGCGTACGCCATCAGCGTGCCTGCGTGGGGCGCTGCCGCGCTCGACGCTACCGACGCCGGTAGCCGCGGTCTCTGGCTCGGTTCCCTGAGCGCGGTGCAGGGCCTCGGCGTCGCGGGCGGGCAGGCCCTCGGCGGGGCGATTGGCGGCGAGTGGGGACCGCTCGCGCCGTTCAAGCTGGCGGCGCTCCTACTGATGATCGCACTGGTGCTGATCCTCTCGCACCAGGCGGTCCACGCGCGCCGCTACGGTCGTACGGGAGGAAGCGCGCAGTTTGAACCAACGCTTCTGTTCGTGCCGATCGATTAGACCACAGGCCGGAACCGGCGCCGCTCTCGATTCCTTATACTGACCGGGTGCCTCGCCGCGCGCTTCGCGCGTCCTCCTTCGTGATCTTCCTTGTCGCCGGCGCCGCCGCGCTCACCGGCTGCGGCGTCGTGGGCGGCGCGGCGCCGACGCGGACACCTACCAGCACGGCGACGCCCACGTCGACATCTACGCCGACGGTGACGAGCACGCCGACGCCGACATCAACCCCGACATCAACGCCGACCCCGGAGCCGACGGAGACTCCGAGCCCCACGCCGGAACCGCGCGCGCCAGCGCCGGCGACCGACGGTCTGCCGCAGGGCCGCACGACCGTGCTGCGGACGCCGCGCGGCCCGGCAACCGGCGCGACGGCAGTCTTCCGTGGGCGCGCGTATCCGATGGCTACCGACGCGGCCAGTTTTTGGATACCGATCGGCGTCGGCGCGGACGTCGAGCCCGGTGCGTACACCATCAAAGTCACGCTTGTTGATGCTGGGGGCGCGACGCTGGAAACGCGGAATTACACGCTTAACGTCGTGACCTTCGCCTTTCCGTACGAGAACCTGGATGTGGCTGTCGGCGGCCCGAATGGACTGCGTTCCACCGATGAGGTCGTGCAGGAGGAGAACACGCGAGCCGCGATTTATGCGAAGGTGACGCCGGACAAGCTCTGGAACGGGCCGTTCATCATGCCGGCGGCCGGGCCGATTAGCACCGAATTCGGCACCGGTCGCAGTTACAACGGTGGCCCGGTGACGAACCACCACAGCGGTACCGACATCGCCGCGCCCGAAGGAGCGCCGATCGTCGCCGCGGCGCCCGGCCGCGTCGTCTTCGCGGGGTTGCTGGCGACGCGAGGCAACACGGTGATCGTCGACCACGGCCTGGGCGTCTTCACGTCTTATTCGCACATGTCGCGCATGGACGCGCAGCCCGGACAGGTTGTCGCCGCGGGCCAGCAGCTCGGACTCGTCGGCATGACCGGGCTCGCGACCGGACCGCATTTGCACTGGGAGCTTGTCGTCGGCGGGCAGAACGTCGACCCGGTGCAATGGACGTATGCCGGTGTCGCCCCTTAGCGCCGGCGTGAGTCCGGTGAAAACGAGCGACAGTACTGCGGCGACCGCCGCAGTTGCTTCCCACTCAGCGGCCGTGCTCGACATCTATGAGGTGCTGCGTACCGCCTACGGCGGCGAGATCTGGCACTGGATGCCTGGCGTTGCCCAGCATCCGATGGACATCATCGCTGGCGCGGTCCTCGTGCAGCACACAACCTGGACGAACGCCGAACGCGCGCTCGAAGCCTTGCGAGACGCGGGAGTGCTCGACGCCGGCGTGCTCGCGTCGATGCCCGAGGCCGCGATCGCGGTGCTCGTGCGCTTCAGCGGCACTCCCACGGTGAAGGCGAAGCGTCTGCGCGCGATCTGTGAGACGGTCGAGCGCGCCGGCGGCATCGACACATTCCTGGCACAGCCTGCGGACTCGTTGCGTATGCAGCTGCTGGCCACGCACGGCGTCGGCCCGGAAACCGCCGATAGCATCGCCCTCTACGCCGGCGGCAAGCCCGTCTTCGTCATCGATGCCTACACGCGCCGTCTCTTCGGCCGCCTCGGCTTGGGCCCAGAGGACGCCGCCTACGATGCCTGGCAGCGCTGGTTTGAGGAGTCGCTCTCGGGCGCAGGGCGTGGCGCCGTCGAGACGTACCGCCGGTATCACGGCTACATCGTGCTGCACTCGAAGGCGCTCTGCCGCGCGGTGCCGCGCTGTGCTCGGTGCCCGCTGCTCGCGCGCTGCCCGGAGGGTAAGCAACGGGTACGCAATACCGCGGCTGCATCGCAGGCCGCGCTGTGAAGCTGGCACTGGCGCTCTCGCTCGCCACAGCCATCGCGTTCGTCGCAATGGCGTCGTCCAGTTGCGGCGCCGTCGCGAGCGTGAAGGATCGGCTGCAGGGCGGTCCGTCGGCTACGCCGTCCGTGACCCGCACCCCGCGCCCGACATCGACGGCCACGCCGACACCGACGCCTACAGTCACACCGACGCCCACTGCGACGCCGACGCCGGCGTTGCCGCCGAATCCGCAGGGACTGCTGCGCTGGGCAAGCCTGCCCGTGAGCTTCTGCATCAGCGCCGCCGGCGACGGCGGCTACGTGCCTCCCGCCGCCTTCATCGACGCGGTCGAGCGCGCATTCACGGCGTGGGGCCTCGCCTGGCGCAACGACGGCGCTTGCGGTCCGGTTGCTTCACCCGACGGCGTCAACGAGATCGGCTGGGGCAGCCTCGACGGTAACACCTCGCGCCGCCAGCGCAGCTACGAGGCCGGACTGACCGAAGTCAACTCGAGCGTGTGCACGGCAGGTTGTGACCTGAACGACAAAGTGAAGATCACCGAGGCCGATATCACCATCGACTCGGCGCCGCCGCGCGAGTTCCGCAGCGAGACCTGCCTCTACAGCACGATGCTGCACGAAGCCGGTCACTTTCTCGGCCTGGAGCATCTCGACCCGCCGGCTGTCATGGCTGCCGAGACATCCGGCTGCCCTTCCGAGCTGACCATACGGGACCGGGCCGTGCTCGCCGAGCGATACGGCGATCTCGCTGGCGGCTGAGGGGGGTCGCGCTATCCGGCACGGGCGATCTACGCTGTGCACAGCAAGCGCCGGCATCGGGAGGTATCAGCATGGTCGTCGAGGCATCGGTCGCCAGCAAACTGCAGGACGCGCGTGACCGCGGCGTCGCCTATCTGCTCAAGCAACAGCGCACCGACGGCGCGCTTGGCTCTCCTGAGAGCGAGGGATTGGCGCCGTACTACAAGGCGCTCTGGGCACTCGCCGCAACCGGCCGCTCGGAAGAGGGCAACCACCTCGCCAGCTGGATCGCGCGCCATGTCCTGGCCGAAGGGGGCGACTTCGCCGGCGACCTTCGGGGCGACGCGCACAATCACAGTTATCCGTATCCGAACGCCTGGATCATCGTGGGCGCGCAGAAGCTCGGCCGCTTCGACATCACCCGCCCGGCGATGGAGTTTCTGCTCGGTCTTCAGGATGCGGCGACCGGCGGCTTCCGCATGCAGCGGGACAAGGTGGACGCGCCGCAGGATCTCCTCTGCAGCTCGCAGGCCGGTAATGCCTGCCTCTTCACCGGCCACATCGCCCAGGCGAAGGACGTCGGCCGATTCTTGCGCACGGTGTGGGAAGCGCAGCCGTACCCGGACCGCGAGCTGTTCTTCCTCTACAAGCCCGGCGACGGCTTGCGCACGGAGTTCCCCGCTGAGCGCCAGCGCCTGCACTCCATCCGCATCGACACACGCCGCCAGATGTACTTCAACATGGGCATCGCCGCCGCCTTCCTGTCCCGACTGACGATGGCGACCGGCGACCGCGAGTGGGCAGAGCTTGCGAAGCAGTACCTCGGCATCGGCTTCAACGTGCTCGATGAGATGTACGAGACCGCCCAGGTCGGCAAAGTAGGCTGGGGTTCGGCGCTGACGTACGGCGTCACGGGCGACCGCAAGTACCTCGATCTTGCCAACCGCGTGGGCGAGGCGATGATTGCCCAGCAGAACGAAAACGGCGCCTGGGACAACACCGGCGGTTTCGTCAATGAGCCGATTCGGACCGAAGTCACAAGCGAATTCACCGTGCTGCTTGACGAGATGATCGCCGGCATCGGCGCCTGCCCGTAGCGCGCCGAGCGGCAATCGGGCCCGGCCGTGCTGGCCACCCCGCCGCGGCGTTCCTTGACACGCGCGCCACGTTGTCGTGCAGCTTGACACAGTAGAGCTATTCAGCGGCAGCCGTCGCGCGTTACCGTCTGGTAGAGGGTGTGCCCGCCGGAGCGCACCCCGGCAACGCCCCCACCGGCACGGTCACGAAGGAGTCGGCGATGTCGCCCGCTGAAGTGCTGTACTACGACTTGCTCGGCGTCGTCCTTATCTTCACCGCAGACGTGTTCCATCTCTGGGACCCCTGGGCTGCCGCCCTCACCCGCGCCTACGAACGCCTGCGCGGCAGGATGCGGCCTCGATAAGCTTGCCGCTCGCTCGCGCCGGAACCGACGCCGCCAGCAGCGGCCTGTCCCCTGCCCGGATGTCGTGACAAGTCCGTGACTGAATAGCTATTCAGTCGTCGCTCCCGTGTGTAGAATCGTCGTATGGTCCTTCCAGACGACATACGCGAGCGGGTCACCTCGTACATAAAACACCAGGCGACAAAGTCTCCTGAGTTCCTCGTCGACTTCGTGCGCGTCAGCCAGGAACGCTATCTCGATGCCGTCGGCAGCGCGGGCGAAGAGCTATCGCTCCGCAAGCCCGCGCCCGGCGAATGGTCGCTGCGCGAGCTGACGCGCCACGTCATCGATGCACAGAGCTCTGTCCGCGACATCGTCGCGATGGCGTCGCGCGGCGAGAAGCCGCCGGCGCGCGGCGGTGCCGGCATGATGGGAGAAGACGACGGGCGCCCCTTTGCGCAGTTAGTCGACGAGCTGCGGGCGCTCGATGCCCAGATGCTCGACGCGATCCGCGATCTGCCAGCCGTGCCGGACACGGCGATCACGCCGCCGCACCCGTTCTTCGGTCCGCTGAATTGCCTGGAGTGGGCGGCGTTCCAGCGCGTCCACGACGAAGACCACGTGCAGCACGCAGGCAAGATCCTCGCCGCGGTGGGCTAGTGCTATACCGGCTCGAGTCTGGCGGCGGTGGCTGATATTTCGACACGGATCGCGTCGCCGGGGCGAATCGTGCCGCCCTCGAGCACGATCCCCATGATGCCTGCCTTGCGGATGATGCTGCCGTCGTCGCACTTGATCGCCACCTGCGCGAGCAGGCGCCGATCGACGGCATCAAGCTGGTTACAGGGGTTCCGCAATCCTGTCACCTCGACCACGGCGGTATCGCCGAGGTGCAGCTTCGTACCGACAGTGAGATCGAATAGCGCGAGGCCGCGCGTAGTGATGTTCTCGCCCATCTGGCCCGGCGTCACATTGATTCCGAGCGCGGCGACCTCCGCGAACAGTTCGCTATGCATCAGGTGGACCTGGCGGCGATTCGGCAACTCCGGCGTCCGTGCGGCACGCGACCGGTGCCGCACAACGGCGCCCGCGTGATAGTCGCCCTCGACGCCGTGCGCGGCAATCAGCTTGATCTCGTCGCGGACGATCTTCGGCAGACCGGGCGTTTCCTTGCGGGAGACGGACAGGATGATTGCGGCTGTTGCGGTTTCGTTCATGCGGGCGTTTGTTTCACGTGAAACATGCGGCTCTCGGGGCTGGTTCGTCCTATCGGAAGAGTACGACACGGCGAAACTTCTCGGTATACCGGCCGTCCTCGCCGCGCCAGCGGTCGCGCACAAACTTCAGGAACTCGCTGTCCGCGTTCTCTGCGCCCAGCCCCTGACTGATGTGGGCATTGAGTGCGTGGATCTTCTGGTCGACGACATCGCTGATGTCTACGTCGAAGTTCGCTTTCTCCGACCCCCAGATGAAGATTTCCTTCACGTTGTGTGTCTCGAGGCCGCTTGCGATCTGCTCCGGAAAGTTCAGCCGGTCCCGCGCCGAGGGATAGATCGCGTCCATCGTCGTTTGACCGGCGCAACGGTGGTCGGCGTGATTGATGAAGCTGTTGCGGACGATGTATGCCTCGGGATCGTGGGTGAAGACCGCGTAGGGCTTGAGCTTGCGGATGTAGCCGACGACGTCGCCCAGGAATGCGCGCGTGTTCGCCAGCTCGCCATCGACATAATCGAGAAAGAAGACGTCCTTGGCGCCGGCGCGAGTGGCCGCTTCGCGCTGCTCGTCGCGGCGGATACGGATGAGCTCGGCCGGTGACATCGACGGGTCGGCGGTGCCCTTGCTGCCGTCGGTGCACACCAGATAGTTGAAGGTCCAGCCCTCCTTCGACCACAGATAACTGGTGCCTGCCGCGCCGAAATCGGCGTCGTCCGGATGGGCCGCGATGACGAGGGCGGTCTTGTTCTCGGTCTCTGGTGCGGTCACGGAAAGTCCTTCATCGGAGTACAGTGATTCGAGGCTGGAACTCATGTGATTCAGCTTAGCGACGATGCGGCGCTGACTCTAGCGAAGTGCTTCTGACGCTTCGTTGGCTCCTTCCGTCGCTGGCGAGCCGCCACGCACCGCCGCCCGATCTAACCCTCAACTTCTTCCCTGCGAGGGAAGGGGGCTCGGCGACGGAGATCCAGAAGCGCAAAACGCAACGCGGTTCAAGGTAGCGATAGATTGGAATACGACACCAGGTGCAGGCGTTGAGCGTTGAGGCGCGGTTCGGCGCTGCGCCGCTCACGGGTACGAGGTCAGGCGCGCGCCCAGTTCAGGGTCCGGGCCGACGTCGGCCATTGTGCGGGCCACCGCTTCCTTGACGGGCAGCTGTTCGCCGAGCAGGTGTTGGAGCAGGTCCGTCGTGGCCTCGTCGGTGTGCGTCGCCGTGACGGAGTCGTCCCAGCTGATGAACTCCGACGCCCCCCTGCTGACGAATGCTCTGGCGAGCCCTTCTGTCTTGAGACCGGCGCATCCCATCAGCACCACGAGTGTGCCGTCAAAGCGCCCGTGCGTCTGCGAAGCGACAAACACGGGCGGGACCGTAAAGAGCCGCCCCAGCTCCGGCATCTGAGGGATCGTGCCGATGCCGAGCACGGACGCGTACTGGTCTTGCAGATGAGCGCCCGTGGTGTAGAGCTCGTTGGTGAAGAGAGCGGCGTCGCCGAGCGTGTGCACCTCGCCCGTCGCCTTGTCGCGCTCGACTTGCTCGGCGGCGTGGCTGCGCAGGACGATGAGCTTGTAGCCGCGCCCCGGCAGCGAGCGATAGTAGTCGACGCTGACGGTATCAGGCCCTCGGTAGTCGACGTCGTATCCGGCGTCGCGAAGCTTCTGTGTCGCATCGTCGACGAATGCTTGATTTGGGTCCGTAATGGCGAGCTGGTCGACGATCACGGCCCTCGGGCGGCCGCTCGCGCCGCCCGTGACGAAGGCGAACACCGCCACAATTCCTGCGATCGAGCACGTGAGCACGACTCCCGTGACGGCGAGCAGCACCCTCCAACGCCAAGCGCGGGAGCGGCGACGCAACGCCGTTTGTTCCTTGCGTCCCATGAGCTACTCCGCCCGCGACCGAAGGGCTGCCTTCTGCTGCCATTCTACACGCGCTCCGCGCTGGCTCAGTCTGGTCCGGCGGCTCGAAGTGACGTGAGGGCTGCGAACTCCCGGGCTTCGGGCCGGCGTTTGGGCAACTCCTTCAGTCGCTTTCGCCGTCGCACCGCCGCCGACAATCGGGGCCACGACCGGCGCTAGCGAGATTGAAGACCTCGCGCCCCATGGGTCCTCCGGGCGGATCGTGGATTGGAGCCATAGCTCCGCATCCTTGGTTGCGAGAGGTCGTTCCACGACAATGGGCCGATGACCAGGATCTATACCTACGACGGCGCGGCAGTGCGGGCGCTCGAGGCGCCGGGCGCGCGCCCGTTGCGGTGGGCGGCATGGCGGCCCGATGGCGCCCGGGCCCTGCTCGCGGGCAACCGCGGCCAGGTCGTGGAACTCGATGCGTCTCCTACCGGCGCCCTGGCGTTCGGTCTGCTCGATGCCGGTAGCGCGCACAACCTGCGTGGCGTCGGCTGGGCCCCCGATGGTTCGCGGGCGCTGCTGGTCGGTAACCGCGGCGCCGTGCTGGACTACGATGGCAGAAGTTTCACCGAACTGGTACCGATCACCGTCGAGAACCTGCGCCGCATCGCATGGTCGCCCGATGGCTCGTGCGCGCTCATCGCCGGCAACGCGGGCTGCGTGCTGCGATTTGACGCGGCGACGGGCGCGCTGCAGCAACTGCCGGGGGACCGCGCGCACACCATGCGCTCGATTGCCTGGCGTCCGGATGGGGTGTACGCGCTGATCGGCGCCTACGCCAGCCACTACGCCGGCTACCCGCGCCCGCACATGCTGTACCGATGCGACGGCCGCTATACACAGGCGATTCTCACGACCGACGACGAAGACGACGCCATCGCGATAGACTGGCAGCCGGGACCGAAGGAGCCTCGCGCAGCGGTGCTGGTCGCCTCATACGGTGCGAGCGATCGGGTGGCGAACAAGATCGTGCATTACACGGGCTCGGCCTTCCGGTTCGAGATCATCGATCAACAGCCAGCGCTGCTCGGGGCGGCGTGGCACCCTGACGGGTCACACCTCCTAATCTGCGGCGAACGCGGGACGCTGCTCCGTCACGACGACGGCGGCGACTTGGAGCCGGTCGCGTCGGGTACGAGCGACAATCTTGTCGGCCCCTTCTGGCAGCCGAACACCACATCACCGCTGGCGCTCATGCTGAAGGGACCGGGCGAGCGCGTCTACACGATCTAATGCTTGCGGCCGGGAGCGCTCCGCTATTCGCGGCGCAGGGCCTCGATAGGGTCGAGCCGGGAGGCTCGCCACGCGGGATAGACCCCGAAGACAAGCCCGGTGACCGCGGACATGCCGAGCCCCATGGCGATCCAGAACGGCGTCATCACGTACCTGTTGCCGCTGATGTTGACGTCATAGTTGTATACCAGCAGGTTGAGGTCGAAGCTCAAGTCGTGCTGGAGAATCTGGGTCAGAGCATAACCCACGCCAACGCCGAGCAGCCCGCCAAAGATCGTCACGGTGAGCGCTTCGATGATGAACTGCAACAGGATATCGAAGCGCTTGGCTCCGACGGCTTTGCGGATGCCGATCTCGCGCGTCCGCTCGGTCACCGATACGAGCATGATGTTCATGATGCCGATGCCGCCGACGACGAGCGCGATCAGTGCAATCGAGACGAGCAGCACCTGCAGCGTCTTCTCGACATCCGTCGCGGTCGAGAGCACGTCCGCCTGCGATTGGATGGTGAAGTCGGGCTCCGGGCTGTTGTGCCGCTTGAGGAGGATGTCACCGATCTCGGCGCGTGCTTCGGTTTCCTTGGAGCGGTCACTGAGCTTGATGTTGATCTGGCTGATGTTCGTGAAGCCCTTGGGATTGCGGATGAAGGCGACGCGCGACTGAAACGATGGCAGCGGCACGAAGACGAGGTTGTCGAGATCGCCGGTGGCCGACGCGCCCTTCTTCTCCATCACGCCGACGACCGTGAAATTGAAGCCGACGCCCTGGCGTCCGACGCCGACGAAGATCCGGACGGTTTGTCCGATGGGGTCGGTCGTGCCCAAGAGTTTGCCCGCTACGTCGGAGCCGAGCACGACGTTCAGTGCCTTCTTGGTCACGTCGTCTTCGGAGAGGAAGCGCCCCCGGTCGACATAAAAGTCGCGCACAGACTGGTACGACGGTTCGGTGCCGACGAGAATCGTGTTCGTATTCTGGCCACGGTAGATCGCCTGCGCCTGCAGAATCGAACCAGGGCCTCCTGCGGAGCCCTGTGAGGCGATGCCTTCGACGTACGGCAGGTGGGCCGCGTCGATCGCCTGCGCGTCTTCATAGAAGAGGCTGGGGCCGGAGCCCGGGAGGCCGGTAATGCCGCCGGTCGTAGACACGCCCGGCTTGACGAACATGAGGTTGCTGCCCAGGCCGCGGATCTGGTCTGAGACGCCCTGCTGCGCGCCCTGTCCGGCGGCGGTCAGCGTGATGACCGCGCTGATGCCGATGATGATGCCGAGCATGGTCAGCAACGTACGGAGAATATTGCTCCTCAGCGCCGTCAGCGACGTGATGATCACATCAAGAATCGTCACTCGGTGGCCTCCATGATGCGCTGCTCCGCGTGTTCCAGGCCGCCGTCGGCGGTGCCGCGCGTGGCGTCAGGCGGCCCTTCCGGCGCGGGCGCCTGGTTGTAGATCGGGATGTTGGGCTCGTCGCTGATGATTTGGCCGTCACGCAGCGAGACGATACGGCGCGTGTACGCCGCTACGTCGTGTTCGTGCGTCACGAAGGCGATCGTGATTCCGCGCTCTTCGTTCAACTTGCGGAAGATCTCCATCACGTCGTGGCTGGTCTTCGTGTCAAGGGCGCCGGTCGGTTCGTCAGCGAGGATGATGGTGGGGTTGCCGACGATCGCGCGGGCGATCGCGACGCGCTGTTGCTGGCCGCCGGAGAGCTGCGTTGGGCGATGGTTCAGGCGGCTGCCAAGCCCGACCATGCGCAGCGCCGCGCGTGCGAGCTTCTTGCGGTTGCCGACGCCACGATATGAGAGTGGCATCGCGACCTGGTCGACCGCGTTTAGCCGTGGCAGGAGGTTGAATGACTGGAAGACGAAGCCGAGGCGCCGATTTCTCATTGTAGCCAGCTGCGCGTCGCCGAGCCGGCTGACGTTCAAGCCATCGAGTTCGTATACGCCCTCGCTGGGGCGGTCCAGACAGCCGATGATGTTCATCAGCGTCGACTTGCCCGAGCCGGAAGGCCCCATGATCGCCATGAACTCGCCGTCGGAGATCTCGAGGTCGACGCCGCGCAGCGCGGCCACCTGCTGGTTGCCGAGCCTGTAGAACTTCGAGATGCGCCGAAGACGAATCATGGAATGCCTACCGTACGCCGCCGGGCAACGTCGGCTTCGGCGTGGGCTGGGACTTCGCCGCGCTCACCAGCGTCGCGACGATGACCGAGTCTCCTTCGCTCAGACCGCTGATGATCTCGACGTTCTCGGTGTCGCTGACGCCCGTCACCACCTTCGCTTCGTCGACCGTACCGTCTGCGTGGCGCACATCGACAACCTGGTCGGTGCCTTTACGCCGAATGGCGCGCGGCGGGATCACGAGCACATCGGGTTTGGAGTCTGTTGTGATCTGGCCGCGCGCGCTCATTCCGGGCGCCGGTTTGGGGTTGCCGGGCAGGATGACGATTGAGCCCTTGACGTCATACGTCACGACGCCCGATGACGTCGTCGGATTCAGGCCAATCTCGGTGATCTTAAAGGGGTACGGCTTGCCGGGGATGCCGTCGAAGAGGACGACGCCGCCCTGGTCCTTCTTGAGATTCGGGTAGTCGGTCTCACCCACGGTCATCTTAAGCGTGATCGCATCCGGTGTCAGCAGCACGATGGCCGGTGTCGTCGTCGTGGCGCCGAAGAACTCGCCTGGTTTGGCATTCACGGCCGCGACCGTACCGTCGAACGGAGCGACGATCTGCGCGTTCTTGAGACGGATCTGTCCTGCTTCAACGGTGAGCGCCGCGGTCCGCACTGCTTGGCGCGCCTGGTCGAGCGCGTTTGCGTCGGGGCCGCGGACAGCCTCCGCTCGCTTCGCCTCGGCGGAGGCCAACGTCGCTTCCGCGCTATCGGCGGCTGCGAGCGCGTCCGCCTTCTGGGAGTCAGTACCGCCCTGCTGCACGTCCGCGAGCTTGGCGTTCGCGGAGGCGAGCGCCGCCTGAGCGGAGACGACAGCGGCGTTCGCGGCGGCCGTCTCTTCGGAGCTGGGGCCCTGGTTCACAAGATCCAGCTTCTCGCGAGCGGAATCGACGGCATTCTGGGCAGACGTCACGGCAGAGTTCGCCGACGAGGCGAGATTGACCGTATTCATGTACGCCGTGTTGGCCGAGATGACACCACCGGCGAGGATCACGTTGGCGGCAGTTGTCAGCGCTTCGTTGACGATCGTCAGATCCTCGGCAGAAACAGGCGCGACGCGCGCCGCACAGAATAATGGCGACGGATCTATCACGCAATAACTGCTTTCCGATCCCTTGAGCGCCGCAGCAGAAGACAGCACGGAGTTTTCAGCGTTGGTCGCGGTGTTCTGCGCGGCGGTGCGCGCCGCCTCGGCGGCCGCGACGCCGGCTTCGGCGGCGGCTACGTCGGCGTCGCTGGGCAAGTCGTCGAGCTTCTGCTTCGTGGAGGTCGCGGTCGCGAGCTGGGCTTGCGCTGCTTGCACTGCCGTCTGTGCGGCGGCGAGATCCGCTGCCTTGGGGCCGTTGAGCAGATCCTGGTAGTCATTCTTGGCTTTTACGAGCGTGGCCTCGGCGACCGCGACGGCCTGGTCGGCGGACGCGAGCTCCGCGGCGGTCGATCCGGCGAGCAGGTTGTCGAGCTTGAGTTGCGCCGCCTGCTGGTTAGCGCGGGCTGACGCTACGGCGTTCGCCAGGTCATCGGATTCGAGGGAGGCGAGCACGTCGCCCTGTTTCACAGGCTGGCCAGTGGCGACGCTGACGAAGGCAACCTTCCCGGAGGATTGGAAGATCAGATTGCTGTTGAACGCCGCGTCGGCGGTACCAGAGATGATCAGCGTCTGGTTGATCGTGGCACGCTTCACGGGCACATCTTCGGTTGCCCGCGCGACTGTCGTCGACCCCCGAGACTGATACACGTACACGCCGACTGCTATTGCGGCGGCGATCGCCAGCACGATCGCGACGGTGATGATCCGCCCGCGCCATGCGCTTTCATTGATCGTCAAGTCTTCGTCGAGATTGATCGCGGTCACTGGCTCTTCCTTCCGCCTCTTCGTGCTGGTACGCGGGCGCCGGCCTCTGTCAGCGCCCGCAGTTCAAAATCGCACAGCGCATCGATGAGCTTCTGTTCGCTCACGTTCATCGCTGCCGGACTGAACAGATACATGTGCGTACTGGAGATGAAGCGCGATACGAGCGCCGCGTCTACTTGAGCGAACTCGCCCGAAGCCATGCCGCGATCGATGATGCGGCGGATCGCGCCGGCCATGAGGGCGGGGATTGATCGATCCGGCGGGAGCTGCTCCGGCCTGACGCGGCCGGAGCCCGGCGCTTCGCCGCGGACGCCGACCTGCCAGACGAGGGTGAGCACGTCGTGATTGCGGCGGACGGCCTGCGCGAATCGGGTGGTCAGACTGCGCAGCGCTTCGGCGGCCGTTGCCTGGTCGTCGTCCATATGGGAGAGCACGGCGTTAATTTCGTGGTGGCCCGTATCGAGTACGGCCGCGAGGATCGCTTCCTTGTCGGGGAAGTAACGGTAGAAGGTGCCAAAGCCGAGGTCAGCCGCCTCGGTGATCGCCGCGATGGTGGTGGCTTCGGCGCCGCCTTCCGAAAACAACCGGCGGGCGGCCGCGACGAGCGCGTGGCGGTTGCGCGCTCGCTTTCGGTCCAGACGCGAAGCTGATTCCGTTGTCACTTCTGATATGGGCATCGCGCACGAGCGTAGCCCACGTCTGCTCCGGCGTCAACGGGCCAAATGTTAAGGCGATCGACTGTCAAGACGATTGTGTGGCCGCCGTGTGCTGCTCTCGCAGGGCTCGACAGCCCATATCTTGGATATGACACGACTGTCGCGTGCGCGAAGACGTGGGACAGCGCGACCGCCGTCAACGGAGCGCACGTTCTCAAGGTGCAAGCCGTCAACAACGCCGGCAAGGTCAGGACCTATGCGTCAGTTTCGGTGACGGTGAGTCACTGAGCCTTCGCGGAGATACGAGAGGAGAGCGCCACCAACGACGCCCGCTCCGATGATGCCGATGGTTTCGTTCGTCCTAAGCGGCATGCTTGTTCCTTCCCAGCAACTCGGCTTCGGTCAGGTCTGTGTCATCAAACTGAGGCGACACGCGGCGGAGTGCGCCGCGGCGCCGGACGGAGGACTCTGCCCGCTCGGACTTCATGCGAAAGAGCGCCTCTTCGAGCATGCGGCGGTTCCAGCCAATTGCCGTGGCCAGCATGCCGGTGATGAACATCTGGCCGCCGATGACCCAGAGCGCGGCGCCGATGATGAGCGACTGCAGGTGGCCCTTGCTGTCGCCTTCGACGACGAAGTAGCCGTAGCGGGCGAATGGCAGCGCGCCGAGTGCCAGCAGGAGCACGCCGAGGGTGCCGTACACCTGCATCGGCCGGTAGAGCAGGAAGCTGCGCAGGATCACCGAGCCGGCTCGCGCCACATGGCTGGCGATGCCCTTGATCAGCCGCGACGGGCGCGTCACGTGGCGCGCGGCGATCGGCACGTTGACGATCGTCATCCGCTGGTCGAGCGCATTGATCAGCGTCTCGTGCGTGTAGGTGTGATCGGAGAGTACGTTGAGCTTGAGCGCGGCTTCACGGGTGTAGGCGCGGAATCCGGTCGAGACGTCGACCTCCGGGATGCGCAGCAGGCGCTGCATGACGTAGTTCGCCGCTTTGTTGCCGTACTTGTTCGCCGCCTTCATGGGCAGCTGGTCGATGAGACGGCTGCCGATCGAGATATCGGCGTCGCCGTGCAGCAGCGGGGCTACGAGCTCCGGAATGCGGGTCTGGTCGTAGTGGTTGTCGGCATCGGTGTTGACGATGATGTCGGCGCCGCGCGCGGTACGCAAGCAGACAGCAGAGCGGCCCCGATGTTGGGGCCGCTCCGTGTTGGCTATTCAGTTGTCGCTGAGCTTACTTGCGGCGGCTCGCGCTGACCGCGGTTGCACCTGCGCCGACGAGCAACGCACCGGCCAGGCCGAGCAGGATGATCATCGAAGCGAAGGAGTTGCTCCCCTGGGCCGGGCGTGAGCCCGTGTCCGGAAGCGCACTTGGGCCGCCATTTGTGCCGGCCTGGCCGCCCGTGTTGTCGATCGGCTGCTCAATCGGCGACTGAGGTGGCGTGTCCGGCGGCGTCGGCGTGTCGGTCGGCGTATCCGTCGGCGTCGGCGTGTCGGTCGGCGTATCCGTCGGCGTATCCGTCGGCGTCGGCGTGTCGGTCGGCGTGTCCGTCGG
>JALYKW010000003.1 GCA_030774575.1 Chloroflexota bacterium
CCATGGGGCCGACGACAAAGGCGATCTCGGTCACGGGGGGCGTCACGTTCGACGAGATGACGCACGTCTACGGCGATCAGGCGCTGGTGCTGGCGGAGAGCGGCGTCGACGCGCTGATCCTCGAGACGCAGCAGGACACGCGGAACATCAAGGCAGGGCTGATCGGCATCAACCGCGCCTTCGACGAGCTGGGCTTCCGCATCCCCGTGCTGGTGTCGGCGACGATCGAGCAGACCGGCACGATGCTCGCGGGTCAGAGCACGGAGGCGCTCGCGACATCGCTGATGCACGCCGACCTGCTCTCGCTGGGGCTGAACTGCAGCACGGGGCCGGAGTTCATGACCGACCACCTGCGCAGCCTGGCGGCGATGACGGAATTTCGCACGTCGTGCGTGCCGAACGCGGGCCTGCCCGACTACGAGGGTAAGTACTGCGAGACACCGATCCAGATCGCGACCGTGCTCGAGCGGTTCGTCGACCAGGGCTGGCTGAACATCGTCGGCGGCTGCTGCGGCACGACGGCGGAGCACATCCGCGTGCTTGCGCAGATGGTACAGGGCAAGCGGCCGCGCGTGCCCGCGAAGCACAGCCGGGCGCTCTTCTCCGGCATCGATTTCGTTGAGGCCGACGAGGACGACCGGCCGCTGATCATCGGCGAACGCACGAACGAAGTCGGCTCGCGCAAGTTCAAGCGCCTCATAAGTGACGAGCAGTACGAAGAGGCGAGCGAGATCGCGCGGCGGCAGGTGAAGGGCGGCGCGCAGATCATCGACGTGAACCTGCAGAACGCGGACCGCGAAGAACTGCACGATATCGATCTGTTCTACGAGAAGCTGATCCGCAAGGTGCGGGTGCCAATCATGGTCGACACGACGGATCCGGACAGCATCGAGCGGTCGCTGACGTACTGCCAGGGCAAGTCGATCATCAACTCGGTGAACCTCGAGGACGGGCTCGACAAGTTCGAACGCGTGACGCCGCTGGCGCGCGCGTACGGCGCCGCGCTCGTTGTTGGGTGCATCGACGAGGACAAGGACCAGGCGCAGGCGATCACGCGCGAGCGCAAGCGCGACATCGCCGTGAGGTCATGGAAGCTGCTGACGGAGCAGTACGGCATCCGCGCCGGCGACATCATCTTCGACCCGCTGGTGTTCCCCTGCGCGACGGGCGATCAGAACTACGTAGGCAGCGCCGTCGAGACGATCGAAGGGATCCGGCTGATCAAGGAAGCGCTGCCGGACGCAAAGACGATCCTCGGCATCAGCAACGTGTCGTTCGGGCTGCCGGCCGCCGGCCGCGAAGTGCTGAACTCCGTGTTCCTCTATCACTGCACGAAGGCCGGGCTGGATCTCGCCATCGTCAACGCCGAGAAGCTGGAGCGCTACGCATCGATCCCGGAAGACGAGAAGAAGCTCGCCGAGGACCTGCTGTGGAACAGGGGCGATGACCCCGTGGCGGCGTTCGCCGCGCACTTCCGAGGCGCGAAGTCGCGCAAGAAGAAGGACGTGTCGACACTGCCGCTCGACGAGCGGCTGGCGAACTACATCGTTGAGGGCACGAAGGACGGCCTCGTCGCCGACCTCGAACGCAAGCGCCAGGAAGCAGCGCCGCTCGAGATCATCAACGGCCCCTTGATGAAGGGGATGGACGAGGTCGGCCGCCTCTTCAACGCCAATGAGCTGATCGTCGCCGAGGTGCTGCAGAGCGCCGAGGCGATGAAGGCCGCCGTCTCGCATCTCGAGCAATACATGGAGAAGAGCGAGACGTCGTCGCGCGGGCGCGTGCTGCTAGCGACGGTGAAGGGCGACGTGCATGACATCGGCAAGAACCTGGTGGACATCATCGTCTCGAACAACGGGTACGAGGTGATCAACCTCGGCATCAAGGTGCCGCCGGAGGTGCTGATCGAGGCGGCGCAGAAGCACCGGCCCGACGCCATCGGGCTGTCGGGGCTGCTCGTGAAGTCGGCGCAGCAGATGGTGATCACGGCGGGAGACCTGAAGCAGGCGGGCATCGACCTGCCGCTGCTCGTGGGCGGCGCCGCGCTGTCCGACCGCTTCACGCGCACGAAGATCGCCGGCGCCTACGACGGTACGGTCGTCTACTGCAACGATGCGATGAACGGCCTCGACACGCTGAACCGGCTGATGGACCCCGACGCCCGGCAGCAGCTTGAGTCAGAGCTAAGCGAGCGCGATTCGGGCGAGCGCGTTCGCACGCCGGCCGCCGATCTGCCGGAGGAGACGGAGCAGCGCAGCAGCCGCATCTCGCTCGACGTGCCGATTCCGGCCGTCCCGGACCTCGCCCGCCATATCGAGGAAGTCGATCTCGACGAGGCGTGGAGCTACATCAACCCGCAGATGCTCTATGGCCGGCACCTCGGCTTCCGCGGCCGCTTCAGCGAGGCGCTCGACGCCGGCGACGTGAAGGCGCAAGAGCTCGTCGAGAAGATGGAGGCGGTGAAGGAGGAGTGCCGCCGCGGGCTGATGCACGCTCGGGCGGCGTGGCAGTTCTTCGAAGCCGCGCCGGACGGGAACCGGATCCACATCTTCGAGCCGGGGGAGATCGTGCCGCTGCACACGTTCACGTTCCCGCGACAGAGGAAGGCGGACGGGCTCGCGCTGAGCGACCTTGTGCTGCTGCCGGAGCGTGACGCGCAGGGGCGCGCGGTGACGCGCGACCGCATAGGCATCTTCGTGACGACGGCGGGTGAGGGCATCCGCGAGCGCGCGGACAAGGCGAAGGACGCGGGCGAGTACCTGCGCTCGTACGCGCTGATGGCGCTCGCGCTGGAGACGGCGGAGGGCACCGCGGAGTGGGTGCACGCGCGCATGCGGGCGTTGTGGGGCTTCGCCGATGCGCCGGAACTGCCGCGCAAGGACGTGTTCCAGGCGCGCTATCGCGGCAAGCGCTATTCGTTCGGCTATCCGGCGTGTCCTGACCTCGAGCAGCAGGCGGGATTGTTCCAGCTCATCCGGCCGGAGGAGATCGGTGCGTTCCTGACGGAGGGGTTCATGATGGAGCCGGAGGCGTCGGTGTCCGCGCTGGTGTTCCATCACCCGGATGCGACGTACTTCGGGGTGGGGGCGACGGACTTGGACGACGCTCCGTCGGTTGAGGCCTCCTGATCGCTTCTGATACGCTATGGATGCTTATGATAACTCATGATCACGAATATCTCACGGTGCGGGAGGCTGCAGAGCTACTCCGCGTAAGCGTGCCGACGATCCGGCGGTGGATTGCGTCGGGCCGTCTCCACGCCGTGCGACCAGGCAGCCGCAGCGTGCGGCTACGTCGATCCGACGTCGAGCCATTGCCCACCAGGCCGGTAGACGGCGTCAGCGAGTGGAGGCGGTACGCCGTGCAGCTTGGAGATGGCGAGGTGCCAGAGGCGGAGATCGCGGAGCGCCTGAGCGACCTCCGGCGGCGGGTGTTGAGGCGCCGCGGCGGCAGGATCTTTGGTCCATCACTGTCACTTATCCACGAAGCGCGCGCCGAGCGCGACGAGCGCTGGTGAGCGGCACGATCTGTGTCGACGCAAGCGTGGCAGTAAAGTGGCTTTTCGAGGAAGCGGACACCGACCGCGCTGAGAGGCTGCGTTCGGACGCGGCGCGCACCGGCGACGCCTTGATTGGTCCGCCGCTTCTTCAGGCTGAGATCACCAGCGCTGTTTACAAACGCTATCAAAGCCGGGAGATTCCGATGAACGAGGCAGCGGCCGCGCTGACCGTGATCCGTGAGTTGCGGCTAATGGCCGTGTTGCCCCCTAGACTCCCACAACTCGCATTCGAGATCGCTGTGCAATTCGAGCTGAAGTGGGTGTACGACGCGTTCTACGTCGCCCTTGCGGAGATCGTCGGCTGTGAGCTGTGGACTGCAGATGCGCAGTTGCATCGCGCTGTGCGCGCGCAGCATCGCAACGTGCGCTTGCTGTCGGAGTACACGCCTAGATCGACGTCATGACCATCCGAGCGGTCCTGTTCGATGTCGGCGGGCCGATCAACACGGAGGTCGAGCACGAGCGGCTCGTCGATGCGGATATCATCGCGGTGTTGGCCGGCGAGGGCATGCGTGTCGATGCGGCGGCGTACGCCGATGCCTCGGCGTGGGCGGTGGAGCACTTCGCGCCGGATGCGCATACGGCGATCATCTGGCTGCTTACCGGCGGCGACCGGGCGGTGGCCGAGCGCGCGCATCGTGCGATGCTGCAGATGGCGCACGCCCGAAACAGCTTTGAACTGCGAGACGGCATAGGGGATGTAATCGCCTGGCTGCACGGACGCGGTCTGCGGCTGGGGCTCGCGGCCAACCAGCCCGAATCGACGCTCGCCGTGCTCGATGCGCGCGGCATCGGCCGCTACTTCGACCACCGCGAGGTGTCGGGGACGCACGGCTACCGCAAGCCCGACGTGCGGCTCTTCCTGCGCTGCGCCGAAGACCTCGGCGTCGAACCGGCGGCGTGCATCATGGTCGGCGACCGCATCGACAATGACGTAGCGCCCGCACGGCTGCTCGGGATGCGGACGGTGCTCTTTCGGACGGGGCGGCATATGTTGCAGCAGCCCCGGTGCGCGGAAGAAGTGCCGGATGCGGAGGTGCGCTCGGCCGACGAACTGCGGGCGGCGCTCAAGATGCTGCTGTAGTTGCTGAGCGACCTGCCACACCCACTGATGGTCGACCGCTCGGGGTACAATGCGCCTGATGAGGACGCCGACGATGGGATCTTTGCGTCGGACAATGAGACGCGAAACAATTATTCGCGCGATTTTCGAACATACGTACTTGACACCGAACGGGCGGGGGGCCTATGATAGCTCCTCAGTAGCGCATTTGTTCTATTCGGGCGACGGCTGCGCCCCGCAGGCTCTGGCAGGAGGCTTACGATGGCACGGAATAGCGAGAAATCCCAACCGACCCCGCACAGCGCGGACATGAGCACCGAAAAGAAAGACCAGGCGCTCGTCGACGCGCTCGCCGATATCGAGAAGCGATACGGTCGCGGCGCGATCATGAAGCTGGGCGACGCCAAGAACTTCGAGGTCGAGGTGATCTCGACGGGCTCGCTGGCGATCGACCTGGCGCTCGGAGTCGGCGGACTGCCGCGCGGCCGCATCACGGAGATCTACGGGCCGGAGGGCGCCGGCAAGTCGACGCTGGCGTACCACGTCGTCGCTTCGGCGCAGCGCACCGGGGGCATTGCCGCGTACATCGATGTCGAGCACGCGCTCGATAAGGACCACGCGGAGTCATGCGGCATCAACGTGGCCGAGCTGCTGATCTCGCAGCCGGACACCGGCGAGCAGGCGCTCGAGATCTGCGACGCGCTGGTGCGCAGCAACGCGGTCGACGTCATCGTCGTGGACAGCGTGGCCGCGCTCGTGCCAAGGGCGGAGATCGAAGGTGAGATGGGGGACTCGCTGCCGGGGCTCCAGGCACGCCTGATGTCGCAGGCGCTGCGGAAGCTGACCGCGGTGATCTCGAAGTCGCGCGCAACGGTGATCTTCATCAACCAGCTTCGAGAGAAGATCGGCATCGTCTTCGGTAATCCAGAGGTGACGCCGGGCGGGCGGGCACTCAAGTTCTACAGCTCCGTGCGCATCGAGCTGCGGCGGGCGGAATCGCTCAAGCAGGGCACCGACATCATCGGCAACCGCGTGCGGGCGAAGATCGTCAAGAACAAGGTCGCGGCGCCGTTCCGCACGGCCGAATTCGACATGCTCTTCAGCGGCAAGCACCGGGGCATCAGCCGTGAAGGCGACATCGTGGACCTGGGGGTGGACAACAACCTGGTCAAGAAGATGGGCGCGTTCTTCAGCTACGGCGAGTTGCGCCTCGGCCAGGGGCGCGAGGCAGCGAAGGAGTTCCTGCGCCAGAACCCGGATGTCGCGCACGAGATCGAAGAGCTGATCGTATCCGGCGTGCCCGCCGGCGTCGCGACGCCGAGCCGCAACGGGCACGGCCCCGCGGTCGCCGAGGCGGAGCCGGAGCCGGAGGTAGAAGGCGAATAGCGCGTCGGCGCGGGCTCGGCGGCCCGAGGCGCAGCACGCATGATCATCACGGCTATCGATCGCGCGCCGAAGCGGCGCGGACGGATGCAGGTGCACCTCGACGGCGTGTCGAAGTTTGAGCTGTCTGTTGCCACCGCTCGGAAGTACGAGCTGAAGCGCGGCGGCGAACTGAGCGCGGCGCAGGCGGAAGGCATCGTGGCCGCGGACGCGCGCCATGCGGCGCTGACGGCAGCGGCGGCCATGCTGGCACGGCGCCCGCACAGCGAACGCGAAGTGCGGGTGCGACTTCGCAGGCGCGGCTGCGAACCCGATGTGGTCGACGAGACGATCCGGAAGCTGACCTCGGCGCGGCTGCTGGACGATGCGGAGTACGCCCAGGCGTGGACGGAATCACGCGACCGCATCAGCCCGCGTGGACGGCGGCTGATCGAGCAGGAACTGCGAGCGAACGGCGTCGCCATCGCGATAGCGCAAGAAGCGGCGGAGCAGATTTCGGACTCGGAAGCTGCCATGCGCGCGGCGTCGCGGCGGCTGTCCGCGATGCGCGGTCTGGACTGCGAGACGTTCCGCAAACGCCTGGGCCCGTTTCTGCAGCGACGCGGCTTCGACTGGGAGACCTGCAGCGGGACGGTCGAGCGGTGCTGGCAGGAGCTGCACAATGAGGTACCCGCGGACGATCGAGATGCGTGATCTCGCTGGGTTCCTCCGGTAGGCTGAACCCCGTGAAATTCAGCCCGCGCGCCGGCGGCTATGCGATCGCGATGGGTGCGCTTCTCCTCCTCGGCGCCTGCGGCGGCGGAACATCATCGGCAGGCATAACTCCGGCCACCGGTACGAGCACGGACCGCCCGGCGACGCGCGCAGCAGGCGGGTCTTCGGGCGGTTCGGGCTTCCTGATCATCACGGAGCCGGACGGGCTGGCGCAGTACGACATCAAGAGCGGCAGTCTGAAGCCGCTGATCACGCCGTCGGAACCGAACGCCTACATGCTGGACCCTGCGGTCTCGGCCGACAACGCATCCATCGCGTACGTCGTGCAACCGCCGCCTGTGGTTAACGGCACAAAGTACGACGCCGGCTCCGACCTCTGGGTGGCGAACCGCGACGGCAGCGGGCAGCACGCGGTCTTCACGCACGACACGCCGAACCAACTCGTCCGGTTTCCGCAGTGGGAGGACGCCGGCCACATCCTCGCCGTCGTGCAGGAAATCGGCACGGCGAACGGCATTACGAGCGTGACCTACACCATGGAGCGCATCGACATCAGCAACGGGCAGCGCTCCAAGCTGGTCGAAAACGTGCTGGCGCTCGGCGTATCTGCCGATGGCAAGCGGGCGGTCTACGCGAAGCTCGCGCCCCAGACGGGGGAGACGCTCAATGCGAGCGACGTCGGCGTGAGCGCATCGACTGTGTTAGTCGGGCTGGACCAGAACTTGAGCCCGTTCAATTCGCCGCGCTACTCGCCCGACGGCAAGACCATCGCGTTCGCGTCGGCGGACCAGACGGGAGCGCGCGCGGACATCCGCTACGTCTCCGCCGCCCCGGCTAGCGATGGCGCGGCCGCGTTGGACGGCTTGCCGGAGGACATCTGGACGATCGACGCAGCCGGTGGCACGGCGCAGCGCGTCGCCGAACTGAAGGAAGACCTGCCCGCGCTCGCCTGGAGCGGTGATGGCAAGCACCTCTACGTGGTTGGCGCGGCCGGTCTCTACGATGTGAATCTCACGAACGGCGCGAAGACGCGGCTCGGTGACGGTTCGTTTCACGCGCAGATCGCGTGGGCACAGTAACTGGCTTCGGCGACCGGTGGCGACAAGCCACGGGCGGCGAAGGTCACTGCAAACGTTTGCGGCCGGCCGCGACACCGGCTGCCCCGAAGAGCGCCAATACCGTCAGTGCAATGAGAGTGACTAAGAGCCGCGGCGGCCCTTGCGTTGTACGCCGCACCGCCCGGAGCGCAGCGACGTCCGGCGCCACGCTGACGCCGCCGACGAGTACGGACGACGAGACTTTTCTGACGCGGTCATTGCCGGTGTCGGCGATGTAGAGGTTGCCGCCCCAGTCCACCCCCAGGGCGGACGGATTGGACAGGCTGGCCGCCGTCGCCGGGCCGCCGTCGCCGCTGTATCCGCAGGTGCCGTTGCCGGCCACCGTCGTGATGGTGGCGGGAGCGACCAGGAGCACCTTCCGCACCCGGCAGTTGGTAGAGTCGGCGATGTAGAGGTTGCCGCCCGAGACCGCCACGCCGGACGGATCGTACAGCATGGCGCTCGTCGCCGCGCCGCCGTCGCCGCTGAACCCGCACGTGCCGTTGCCGGCCACTGTTGTGATCTTGCCGTCGACGACGCTCACCTTCCGGATCCGGCAGTTGCCATAGTCGGCGATGTAAAGGTTGCCGCTGGGGTCCACGGCCACGCCGGACGGAAAGGACAGGGTGGCGCTCGTCGCCGCGCCGCCGTCGCCGCTGAAGTCGCACGTGACAACGGGGGGGCTGCCGACAGCCGAGCCGGCGAACGTCGAAATGATGCCGCTGCTGAGAATCACCTTCCGGACCACGCAGTTGCCATAGTCGGCGATGTAAAGGATGCCGCCCGCGGTTATTGCCACGCCGTCCGGGGAGTCCAGGCTGGCGCTCGTCGCCGCGGCGCCGTCGCCGAGGTAATCGCAAACGCCGTTGCCGGCGACCGTCGTGATCGTGCCGGCAACGGTCACCTTCCGGACGCGGCAATTGCTGTTGTCGGCGATGTAGAGGTTGCCGCTGGCGTCCAGCGCCACGCCGTCGGGGCTGCTGAGGCTGGCGCTCGTCGCGGCGCCGCCGTCGCCGCCGTAGCCGCACGTGCCGTTTCCGGCGACCGTCGTGATCACGCCGGCGCTCACCTTCCGGACGCGGCAATTGTTCGTGTCGGTGACGTAGAAGATACCGTTGCCCGCCGCCACGCCCGACGGGGCGCTCAGGCTCGCGCTCGTCGCGGCGCCGCCGTCGCCGCTGTACCCGCACGTGCCGTTGCCGGCGACCGTCGTAATCGTCCCGCTGGTCACCTTCCGGATCCGGCAATTATTCGTGTCGGCGATGTAGAAGTTGCCGGCAACGGCGTCCAGCGCGACGCCGGACGGGCCGTTCAGGCGGGCGCTGGTCGCCGCGCCGCTGTCGCCGCTGTAGGCGCCACAACCGTCGCCGAAGGCTCCGCTCCCTGCGACGGTCGTGATATTGCTGGCGACAATCACCTTCCGGATCCGGCAGTTGCCGGAGTCGGCGATGTAGAGGTCGGTGCCGGCGCTGTTCACCGCCACGGCGGACGGATCGTACAGACTGGCGCTCGTCGCCAGGCCGCCGTCGCCCAGGCCTATAGGATCGTTGCACGTGCCGTTTCCGGCGACCGTCGTGATTAAGCCGGTGCCGACGGTGACCTTGCGGATCCGGCAGTCGACCAGGGTGGCGATGTAGAAGTTGCCCGCACCGTCCACCGCCACGGCGGCCGGCCAGGAAAGGCTGGCGCTGGTCGCCAGGCCGCCATCGCCCAGTGTGCCGAAGCAGTTGAGGGTGCCGGAGCCAGCAACGGTCGTGATGATGCCGGTGCTGATCACTACCTTGCGGACGCGGCAGTCGAACATGTCGGCGATGTAGAGGTTGGCACCGGTGCTGTCCAGCGCCACGCCGGACGGATAGTTCAGGCCGGTGCTTGTCGCCGGGCCGCCATCGCTCACGTAGGCGCACGTGCCGTTTCCGGCGACCGTCGTGATCACGCCGGTGCCGAGCACGACCTTCCGCACGCGACAATTGCCCGGGTCCGCGATGTAGAGGTTGCCACTACTGTCCACCACCGCGCCGATGGGGCCGTTCAGGCTGGCACTCGTGGCCGGGCCGCCGTCGCCGCCGAACCCGCAGAAGCCGTTGCCGGCGACCGTAGTGATCGTGCCGCCGATCGCCACCCGTTCCCGGATGCGGCAATTGTTGCTGTCGGCGACGTAGAGGTTGCCGCTCCCGTCAACGGCCACGCTGACCGGGCTGTAGAAGACACCGGACGTCGCAGGGCCGCCGTCTCCGACACCGCCACCGGCGACAGTGGTGATGATGCCGGCTGCGGCCTCGGTGCGTGGCGTTGTTGAACCAAAGAGCAGGAAAAGGGCCAGCAGGAGGGGTACGAGGAAGATTCGGTATCGCATCGATCGCCCCGGATATTGTGCGCAACATAAGACCGTTGAGGACGGAGCCAGCATATGCCGAAGTGTGGATCATCGCAATAGTCTTCGGCTAGCGCATGGCGCGGTGTGCTTGACAGCTAGCTTCGGGCGCCGATGGTAGGCAGCCTCTCGGCCGGAGATCGCTGCTTCCGCCCACGGCTGGTCCGGTGTCGAGCGGGCCAGGACGCCTAGACCATCGCCGCCGCCGGGGCAAGGCGCCGCGTGTGGCCGAACTGAAGCAAGGTTTGCCCACGCTGGGCGGAGCGGCGATGAAGGCCCGGCTGATGTCCTCGTCCAGATAGCGGTTGGCGCCGCAAGAATCGGCGGCCGTGCCTCGCCGCCGGCGGTCGCCGTATTCGATGATTGGGTCGATCTCGGCGCGGTGGTCGTGGTAGTAGTTCACGGCGTCGTTGAATCACTGCCCATCTCCGGCGGCGGCGGCTCCCGGTTGCGCCGGCGGTGCGCGCCCGCTAAGCTGCCCGCGCTAAAGACAGCAGGCGCTCCTTCGGGACATAATCACAGCCTGCCGAGGCGCAATACGTGACATCGAGCCTGACCGCTGATCACCGCGGTTGGCGGCGAGCGTGTGGCCCCTGTCTTCGGCAGGGGTTTTGTGTTGTGTTCGGGCGACGTGCCCACTGAGGAAGAGGCCTATGCCGACAGCGAAGAAGATCGAGGCCGTCGCCGAACTGAAAGAGCTTGTCGGCCGCTCCAGCATCATGATTGGCGCCGAGTACAGCGGGCTGACCGTGAAGGAGATCACGACGCTTCGCCGGGCGCTCCGCGATGTCGGCGTCGACGCCCGCGTTGTGAAGAACAAGCTCTTCCGCATCGCCGCGACGGGAGCGGGCGTGCCCACCGCGGGTGAAGTAGCCGACGGCCCGACGATGGTCGTCTTCGGGTTCGGCGATATCGTCGCCCCGGCGAAGGCGATCACGGACTACGTGCGCACCGCTCGCAACGCGTTCGCGCCGAGAAAGGCCTTTCTCGATGGTGCTGTGGTCGCGGGCAGCGTCGTCGGCGAGCTGGCCAGCCTGCCTTCACGAGAGCAGCTGATCGGGCAACTCGCGGGGGCATTCGTCTCGCCCATGCAGCAGTTCGTGAATCTGACGAAGGACAGCATCCAGTCCTTCGCACGCCTGGTCGATGCGCGGGCCGGCCAGCTCGAAGGCGAGGCGGCGTAGAGGACCATCAGGCGGTCAGCGCGTCAGCAGTCAGCGCGCCACGACCGAGAGCCCTCAATTGCTGACTGACTGACTGACTGACGTGCTGACACGCTATAGAGGAGGAACGAGATGCCGAAAGTGGAAGAAGCGTTTGACATCATCAAGGGGATGACCATCCTTGAGCTGCGTGATCTGAACAAGAAGATCGAGGAAGAGTTCGGCATCACCGCGGCAGCGCCGGCGATGATGATGGCGCCGGGCATGATGGCGGGCGCGCCTGCCGGCGGCGCACCTGCGGTCGAAGAAGAGCAGACCGAGTTCACCGTCATCCTGAAGGACGCCGGCGCGAACAAGATCAACGTCATCAAGGCCGTCCGCGAGGTGACGACGCTGGGCCTGAAGGAAGCGAAGGATCTCGTCGAGAGCGCTCCGGTCAACGTGAAGGAAGGCATCGCCAAAGCCGAAGCCGAAGCAGTGAAGGCGAAGCTCACCGACGCCGGCGCCACGGTCGACCTGCAATAGGCGGATGAGGTTTCGGGCGCCGGGGTTCGCGCCCATGGCCGCCAGCCCTATAACCCGGACGCCAAACCTTATAACCTGTCCCAGATGGACTGCTATTGCTGCGACCAACCTGCCATCAACGCATGCAAGCGTTGCGCGAAGACGTATTGCGGCGACCACGGTAACGCGGCGTATTGCTCCCTGTGCCTGCAGCCCGGGAGCGCGTTGCCGTCCTTTAATCTCTACCGCGGCGCCCTGCTGATGATGTTGGTTGGCACGGCGGTCGCCGTCGTGCTGATCTTGCGGCCGCCGGGGGAGACGAAGGGCGCCGCCCCCGTTGTCGTCGGCAAGTCGGCGCCGACGCCCACGGCATCGGGCGGGTCGGCGTCGCCCACCGTGGCCGCGCTGACGCCTGAGACGACGCCGCCGGCCTCCGCGATCGAAACGCCGGGCGCACAGACGACCTACACCGTCACGCCGTCCGCCGGCGGCACCCCGCGCGCGACGCCGTCCGGCACCGTCAGTCCGTTTACCGAATACGTGGTGGAGTCCGGTGACAACCTCCTCAGCATCGCGCAGGCATTCCTGCCGCCGGGCGATGACCTCACGGCGTTCTCGCGTGCCATCGCCAACCTTAACGGCCTTGATCCGGTCGATCCGGTCCTGCACATCGGCCAGAAGTTGCTGCTCCCCAAAGGCCGGTAGCGAGCGCACAGTGAAGCAAGATCCCGAACCCGCCGCTCGCGCCTCGCTGCGGCGCACCACGCTCATCTACCTGGCGTTGCTGGCGACGGACCTTCTGGTGGTCGGCTACATCGCCGTCAACGGCGACAGCGGCGGGGCGTACGTGACGCTGTCGGTCGTCGGTGCGGTAGGGCTGCTGCTGGCGTACCAGGCCGTACAGCACCTCCGTGACTTGAACGCGCCTCTCGCCGAAAGCGAGGGCGCCATCGTCCGCAAGTGGACGCGAGCCGACCTGATCATCGCCATGCAGAGTTATTACATCACCGTTGACCGCGTGGTCTTCCGGGTGCCACCAGACGACTACATCCATCTCAGCGAGGCGATGTACGTCAAAGTGGTCCACTTTCCGAACACCCTGACAGTCGTGTCGGTGCACGAAGCTCCCGGTGCGCTGCCGGCACCGTAGCCGGGGCTTCGAGGCTGTGTTAGGATTGCGCCACATGGGGCGCCGCTAAAAGGTGCGAAACAATTACCCGCGCTTCGCTTCTTCCGCGCAACCGGCTTGCGCGCCGCGTGGCGCCTGCGAGAGGGTCCCGATGCTGAGGTTTTCGCTCCCGGTCATCTTGGCCCTGACGATGGTCATCGCTGCCGCCGCCACGCCGGCCTTCGCCCTCCTGGCGGCCTCGCCGCAGTCGAGCGCCGCCCCGCCTTCGCTTGAGCAGGCGCCGGACGTGGGCGACAACGATGACTCCCGCGTCGCCGTGCAGCTCATTGTGGCGGGCATTGCCGTTGGCGTGGTCGTCGTCTTCGGAAGCGCGGCGTACTTGCTCCGAAAGAAGCTCGGACTCGTCGCCCCGCCGCCAGACCAGGGAGCGGCCGGGCGCCATTAGGCCGTAGACGACCGATCGGGCAACCGAGAACGTACTGTTGACAGTGGCAGCCTGCGCTAGCAGAATGAACATCGTTCAGCAAAGAAAGCTCCGGGCGGCCGGTCTGCGGATCACGAGGTGGGACGAATGGGCGACAACGAACGCGGACTGCGGTACTGGCGGTCGCAACGGCTCACACGCCGCCGCCTGCTGGGAAGCGCCGCCGTTGGGGCAGCCGGGGTCGCGGCGATCGGCCTGGTTGGCTGTTCGAGCAAGAAGAGCAATCCCACGGAGACGACCACCGCGAAGCCGACGCAGCCCGCGGGCAAGGTGAACGACGGCACGCAGGATGGCCCGGGCAAGCCCGGCGGCACCATGCACCTGCGACAAACCGGCCCGCTGCCCAGCATGAAGCCCTTCGGCCCAAGCATCCTTGCGCTCGCGCAGGGCCTCGTACTGGGATTCACGGCCTTCGACCACATGTGGTATGTGCCGACCGATACCGGCGTCATGGAACTGTTTCTCGCCACCAAGGTCGAGCAGCCCGACCCGCTGACGGTGATCGCGACGATCGGCGATGCCGTGTTCCACGACAAGAAGCCTGTCAACGGCCGCAAGGTTGTAGCCGAGGACATCGCTGCGAGCTTCAAACGCTTCCGCGATGAGATCCCTTTCGGCTATGACTGGCACCACAACGTCATGGACGACATCGTCGCGGTGGACGACCACACCGTGAAGATCACCCAGAAGTTTCCCTGGGCATGGGTGTTCACCTCGTCGAACGCCGGCAACCCCTGGACGAGTTCGATCCTCCCGAAGGAGATCCTCCACGATGACGACCTGATGGCGAAAGACGCGATCGGCTCTGGCGCGTGGGTGCTCGACAGCCATGACAACGGCGCCAACATCCAGTGGAAGAAGTTCCAGAACTTCCGCAACAAGAGCCGGCCGCTGCTCGATGCCATGGACTGGCGCTCGATCACCGACGATGTTGCCGGACTTGCCGCGTTCAAGGCCGGCCAAATCGATGCTTTCGGATTCAACAACAAGACGGACGCCGACGACACCAGGAAGGCGCTGGGCGACAAGATCAACGTCACCAGCGATCTCCAGCGCAACTACATGTGCCTCATGCTGAAGTACGAGCCGCCGTTCACGGATGAGCGCGTGCGCCATGCGATCAATCTGCTCATCGACCGCGACGAAGTGATGCAACTCCTGGTAGAAGGCAGCGGAGTGAAGTCAGGCCCGCTGCCACCCGCGCACAAGAAGTACGTCCTGCCTGACGATGACAAGGACCTACAGGAATACTTTCGGCACGACGTCGCCGACGCGAAGAAGCTGCTGGACGCCGCCAGCTTCAACTACGACCAGGAGATCGAACTGAAGCACTCGACGCGCGCGGGCGATGCGCAGCTCTCGCAGATCCTCAAGGCCCAGCTCGCGCGCGGCGGCGTGAAGGTGAACCTCGCGCCGGAGGATCTGGTCAAGTGGTTCTCGCAGTCGCTGGGCCAGAGCAATTTCCACATGACTGCCTTTGAGCACCTGGCGTACGAGGATCCGGACCTGCCGCTGCGCTTCTTCCTGGGCGCCGAAGGCGACCGCAAGAACTTTATGCAGTACAAGGACCCGAAGGTCGACGAAGCGGTGCTCGCCGCCGCGAAGGAGCTCGACGAAACGGCGCGCATCGAAAAGGTGAGGAACGCGCAGCGCGTGATCATTCAGCAGTGGGCGCCCATGCTCAACATCTACTCGGAGATCGGCTTCGGAGCGCGCTACAACTACGTCAAGGGTGCGATCACCGGCCGCGGTTCGCTCGGGGCGTTCAACCAGACGACATGGCTCGACAAGTCGTAGCGCACATGCGACGGCAAGCCGCGGCTGTCAGGCCCCGGACCGGCCCGGCTAACACGGCTGCGGCAGAGCATCCCTATGGAGCGTGTGGCTGATGCTCCGATACGCCATCCGGCGCCTTTCGTTCTTGCCGATCATTCTCTTCGTGGTCTCGATGGTTGTGTTCTTCGTCTTGCGTGTGTTGCCGACCCAGGACATCGCTGACGTCCTCGGCGGAAACAATGCGACGGAAGCGCAGAAGGAGCAGATCCGCGAACGCTACGGTCTCCACGATCCGGCCTTCCCCGTCTCGGTCGGCGGCGCGCCCACGTTCATCGAGTTCCATCGCCAGAGTCAATATGGCGATTGGCTGGGTAACGCCGTCCGAGGTGACTTCGGCACGACCTTCCTGAGCCAGAAGAGCGTGCGCGCGGAGTTCATCCGCCGGTTCCCGGCCAGCTTCGAGATCGTCTTCATGAGCCTCGTGTTCAGCGTGATCTTCGGCATCGCCTTCGGCATCCTCTCCTCCATGTATCGCAATAGCCTGCTGGACTACATCGTCCGCATCTTTGCCGTGCTCGGCACGTCGATCCCGGAGTTCTTCCTCCTCACGCTCTTGATCATCATCCCCTCGTACTTTTGGAACTACTCCATGCCAACGGGCGGCTACGTGCCCATCTACGAGGAACCGTGGACGAACCTGCGGCTGTTTTTGCCTGCTTCGCTGGTCATCGGAATCGGTGGGTCGGCCGGGCTGATGCGGTTAGTACGCACCACGATGCTCGAGGTGCTGCGCAGCGACTACGTGCGCACGGCACGGGCCAAGGGTTTGCGCCAGCGCACCGTTATCATGGGTCATGCGTTGCGCAACGCTGCCACGCCCATTCTGACCGCCATCGGCACCGCCTTCACCGCCGTCTTCGCAGGCTCGCTGATCGCGGAAAATATTCTGAGCATCGATGGCAATGGCCTGTTCCTGTTCACCTCGACGTTGAGCCGCGACTTGCCGGTCATTCAGTTTCTCGCCGTGTACTCGGTCGCCGTTGTTATGCTGGTCAACCTCGCGGTAGATCTGTCGTATGCGGTTGCGGACCCGAGGGTGAAGTACAGCTAATGGCAACGATAGCCGAGCGCAGATCGCCGCTCTATCGCGACGAGTCGTGGGAATACCCGCAAGACAAATCGTTCGCCGCGCGCTGGGCGAAAAACGCACGGGACAACCCGGTGGGCGCGGTAGCGTTTGCGGTCGTGGCGGCGTTCGTCGTGCTGGGTGTGGTGGGTCCGTGGATCGCACCCTATCAGCCGGACGCGCTGGATGCGAAGTCACAGTACCTCGGACCCAGCACGTCGCATCTCTTTGGCACAACGAAGTTCGGCTATGACGTCTTTAGCCGCGTGTTGTCCGGGGCGCGCATTGACCTCAAGTTCGGCATCGTCATCGTGCTACTGGGCTTCTTTCCGGGCACAGCCCTGGGCATTGTGTCCGGATATTTCGGCCGCTGGGCAGACTACCTGATTCAGCGCTCCGCCGAGGCATGGACCGGCTTCCCGTTGCTCATTCTGCTACTGACGTTTATCGCTGCGTTCGGTCCCGGGCTCCGTACCGTCGAGCTCGTCATCGGCATCAGCGCCCTCTTCAGCGGTTCGCGGCTGCTGCGGGTCGTAGCGCTTGTCGAGAAGCACAAAGAGTACGTGGCGGCGGCCCGCTCCACCGGCGCGAGCGAGTGGCGGATTCTCTACCGGCACGTCCTGCCGAACATCATGCCGTTCATTCTCGTCGGACTCAGCAGCGTCTTCGCGATCGCCGTGCTGCTGGAAGCCACACTGAGCTTTTTGGGCCTCGGCGTCCGGCCCGGCGAACCGAGCTGGGGCGCCGACCTCAGCATCGCGCTGCGCCGCGAGGCAGGGGACAAGCACCCGTGGCTGATCATCTTTCCGGGCGCGGCGATCAGCCTCGTGATCCTCGCGTTCAACCTCTTGGGCGACACCCTGCGTGATGTCCTGGACCCGCGGCTGCGGGGCAGCACAGGACCCCGCAAGTAGCACCTCCGCATAGCCGCCGATACTCTGCCCCCATGCCGGACGACCGCTTCTATCCCCAGATTAATTTCGCCTCGCTCGAAGCAGAAGACTCGACGTTCGAGCGCTCGCGCGCGGTCGTGCTGCCGGTCCCGTACGACTCCACGGTCACCGCGCGAGCCGGCGCCCGCGATGGCCCGCGCGCCATCATCGAGGCGTCGGCCGATATGGAGCTGTACGATGTGGGCCTCGGTATCGAGCCCCACCGCCACGGTATTCACACTCTGGCGGAGCTCGCGCCGCACACCGGCTCACCCGAGGCGATGATCGACCGCATCGAGTCGGTGGTGGGCGAACTGATCGACCGGGGGAAGTTTGTGGTCACGCTGGGAGGCGAGCACACGGTCGCGGTCGGCGCCATCCGCGCGCACGCGAAGCGCACGCCGGGCCTCTCGGTGCTGGCGTTCGACGCGCACAGCGACCTGCGGGATGCGTACCTCGATTCACGCTACAACCACGCCTGCACGCTGCGCCGCGCGCTCGACGTGGCGCCGGTGACGCTCGTGGGGTTGCGCAGCGCCCCGGTCGAAGACGCCGCGCTCATCCGCGACCGTGGCCTCGGGTTCTATTCGCCCGCCTGGTACCGGGACGCCGGAGCCCATGCCGTCATCGAGCGGCTGAGCGACGACGTCTACATCACGATCGACCTCGACAGCTTCGACCCGTCGGAGATGTCGGCCGTCGGCACGCCGGAGCCTGGCGGCCTGCACTGGGACGAGGTGTCTGACCTACTCGTCGCGCTCACGAAGTCCAGGCGGGTGGTCGGGTTTGATGTCACCGAACTGTCGCCCTCGCTCGGACCGCGCTCTTGCGCCCAACTCGCAGCGAAGCTTACCTACCGGCTGATAGGGCTCGCGCTCGGACCAACGGAGTAGCGCGTGCCGGAGCGTAAAGGCCGCAAGCACAAGTCGCAACGTACCCGCCGGGTCTCCGGCGATCCGCCTGCGCCGGTCAGCAGCGCGGACCCGCGAGCCATAGAGGGAGCCGCTATCCCGCGAAGAACGCAGTTGGCGAGCGACAGCACGATCCCGGCGCTTCGAGCGCGATACGCCGGGTTTATCGTCGCTCTGCTGACGCTGACCATCGGTATCCTCACCATCGCACAGGGGCTCGCCGGCGACTACGGCGTCTCCGATGCGGCATTGCGCATGGGTGCGGGGATCGCGCTGATCGTGGTGGCGTTGATCATCGGTGTGCTGGTGCTGGTGCCGCAACGGATCGCCGCATGGCTGCGAAGGTAGGCACTGACTTAGTGGACGCGGAGGGGCGATGCGCGTTCTCGTGATCGGTGGCACGAACTTCATCGGTCCCGCCGTGGTGGTTCGGCTCTTCGCAGCCGGGCATCACTTGACCGTATTCCATCGCGGTGGCGCTGCGGAGGATCCGGTCGCCCATGTCTCGCACGTCCACGGCGACCGCGGCACAATCGATGAGTTCCGCGCCGACTTCGCGCGATTCGCACCGGATGTCGTCCTCGACATGGCGCCGATGTCGGGAGACGACGCCAACGGCGTCATGCGGGCGTGCCGCGGCATCGCAAAGCGAGCCGTCGCCATCAGCAGCGTCGATGTCTACCGCGCCTACGGCCGCCTCCACCGCTCCGAGCCTGGCCCCGTTGAGCCCGTGCCACTGACGGAAGGCTCGCCGCTGCGCGAACAGCTGTATCCGTATCGAGGCGAACGGAATGGCAAGCTCGATGGCTACGACAAGATTCCGGTCGAGCAGGCGGTGATGTCCGATGCGGAGCTGCCGGGCACGGTCATCCGGTTACCCGCGGTGCACGGCGAGCGCGACTACCAGCACCGGCTGTTCATGGAGCTCGCGCGGATGGACGCTTCGCGGCCCGCAATCCTGGTGCAACAGGACCAGATGCAATGGCGCTGGTCACGGAGTTACGTTGGGAACTGTGCCGACGCGATCGCGCTGCCGTGACGGACGAGCGCGCCTCGGGCAGGATCTACAACGTCGCGGAGCCGGAGACCCTGACGCACGAGCGATGGTTGCGCACCGTAGGCCGCCTCGCCGGCTGGGACGGCGAGATCGTTGCGGTGCCGAAGGAGGACCTGCCGCCGCACCTGGAGACGCCAAACGACCTCACGCAGGACATGGTGGTTGATTCGTCGCGCCTTCGTCAGGAGCTCGGCTACGTTGAATCGACGTTGCCCGAGGAAGGGATCGCGCGTGCGATAGCCTGGGAGCGCACGCACCCGCCTGATCGCGTGAACCCGAAGTGGCTCGATTTCGCGGCAGAAAGATGAGGTGCTCTCCCGGCTGAGCGGGAGGTAGGGCTACCGCGCGGCGGCGGCCCGTAGCCGGCGGATCTCCGCCAAGTGATCCCCCTCGTGCTGCACGATGTGCTCTACCATCTGGCGGATGCTCTGGCGCCCGGTCTCCAGGTGCTGGCCGGTGCGCGCCCAGTTCCAGTTCACCAGCGTCGTCAGTAACCGCACGGTCTTGCCTCGGTACGCCCGCAGATCTTCAACCATCTCAGTGAGGTCGCGCGTCATGTAGGCATGCTCAGTCACAAAGGCGTCCTGGTCGTACGGTTCGAGCACCGGATCCGTCTGCGTCGCCATCATGTACAGGCGCTGATGGTACACCTCCGCGGCGTCGCGCAAATGCCCGACCAGCTCGCGGATGCACCACTCGCCTGCCGCCGAGCGGTACGTTGCCTCTGCCTCGGTGATGCCCTGCAGCTCGTCCGCAAGGTGCTTCGGCAGCGAGCGCAGCGGCTCGACCAGATCGAGGTGCCCCTGTGTGCCGGGCTCGTTGCGCGGATAGGTGAACACATTCGGCGTCTGCGAAGGCATAAGATACCTCGGGCTGTTGTCGCCTACTGCCGTTCCAACTTGATTCCGGAGGGACCGCGCACGCGACTGTCACCCTGAGCGAAGCGAAGGGTCTGGCCCGACCGAAGCGTGAGATGCTTCGCTGCGCTCAGCATGACAAGCTGCTGCCTGTGCCCGACGACGCGTTCCGTCGCATAATCATCCACTTGCACAGGCACTAACTCGTCACCGCGGCGGCGTCTGATTCCCGTGCTGGCAGCCGCCGATTGAGCGTCGTCTCGGCGGCGATCTCGCCACCCCGCAGATACAGGCGCGGCACTCGCGCCGTCACGCCTGCAAGGATCTCCCACGAGATCGTATCCGCCAGTGCCGCAAGCTCGTCCGCATCGATGCGCTCGCCGCCCTGCGATCCCATGATAACCACCTCGTCATCGACCGCAACGCCCGGCACCGATGTCACGTCGGCCATGCACATGTCCATGGCGATGCGGCCGGCTATGGGTGCGCGGCGGCCGCGTATCAGCATGGAAGCTCGATTCGACAGCGCCCGGCGGTATCCGTCGGCGTAGCCGCACATGATCAGCGCGATCCTAGAGGGCCGCTGCGCTACCCAAGTGCGGCCGTACCCCACCGTCGCGCCGCCCGGCACTTCCAGTACGCGCGCCACGCGGCTCTTGAGCGACATCACCTGCTGCAGCCCAAGCCCGGCACCGAGTCCTGGCGCGGGCTCGTACCCGTAGATCGCCAGGCCGGCGCGCACCATGTCGAGCGCCATGTCCGGCCTGCCGAGCAGACTCGCGGACGCCGAACAGTGGCGCATGGGTATCCACGGCAGTCGCGCCGACGCCGCTACGAGCGCATCGTGTTGCATGCGAGTGAACGTCTGGTCGCCCTCTTCGGCGGCGGCGAAGTGGGTGAAGATGCCCTCAATCTCTATCGACGGCAATGCCCGCACGCTCTCGGCAAACGCCACCAACGGCTCTAGCTCGAGGCCGTCTCGGTTCAGCCCGCTCTCCAACTCGATGTGCACCTTCTGAACGACGCCTCGCTCGGTCGCGAACCGCGCGAGCGCGAGCGCGAGCTGCATGGAATCGACAGTCGGTGTCAGGCTGAGCTCGACGATGCGCTCCGCCTCGGTCGCCCGCGTGTAGCCGAGTAGAAGGATCGGCGCGTGGACGCTGGCGCGCCGCAACTCTTCCCCCTCATCGACGCACACGACCCCGAAACCAGCCGCTCCGGCATCGAGCGCTGCCGCGGCTACGGCCGGAGCGCCATGGCCGTACGCGTTCGCCTTCACGATGGCGTAGAGCTTCGCCGGCGCCGCGCGAGCAACCAGTGCGCTCACGTTATACGCCAGCGCGTCGAGGTCGATCTCGGCCCACACCGGGCGCCCCTGCCATAGCGAAGCTTGCATCGCGTCAGGATACCGCGCGGTTCTGGATACGGGAGGCCGGAGTTGGATGTTGGATGTTGGAGGTTGGATGTCGGATCTTGGAGGAGATCCCACTTCTGGCTTCTGACTTTCGACTTCCATCAACCGGCCGATTACGGCACTAACGCCCACTGCTTCGGAAGACGGTAGGTGTAGCGCGCGCCGGTCATCCGCTCGCCGTCGAAGACCTCGCCGCGGCCGGTGCGCGTGATCTCTTGATATCCGTTCTGCAGCGTGATGATGCGGTGGTCGATCAGGTTGAACACGACCGCGCCCGCCTTCACGGGCCGCAGGCTCGCCTCTCGCGTCGTCTCGTCGACGATGCGGAAGATCGGTGACTCATCCGGCCGCGCGTGGTCGAGCGCTGCGTGGATCGCGTCGTAGCTTCCTGGAAGATTCCGCTCGTCGAACATCGCCAGCCCGTTCGCAATGCGCTCGCCGAGGCCGCGGTAATATGCCTCCGCGCCGCCGAGCAACTCCTCGATCGTAGTGGGGTCGGCGGTGCACGATTTCAGCAGCGCCGGCAGCGCTTCGCCATGGCTGACGAAGCTGATGCCGCCGGAATCGTCGAGGATCGTGATGCGGATGAGGTTCATGCCAAGACCGGCGTCATTGCCGGGCTCCTGTTTTCGAAGGTACCATTGGCCTTGGACCCTGTCAAAATCCACCCTCCAGGCCACTTCCCATGCTCTCGCACCGCACACACCCCGCCGCGCGCGCGCTCGCCCTTGTTCTTGTCATCGGCGCGCTGGCCGCTGCCTGCAGGGGATCGAAGTCCAGGGGTGAGCCGTCGTCATCGTCAACTCCGGCGCTAACGGCGCCGGGCACCGTCGTGGCCGGCGCGCCGCGGGTGACGCCGACCGCCACGACATCGCCTGCCGACTCGAAACTCGGCGACAGGCTTCGATACGAGGGCGAGTTCGAGGGCGCTGCCGGTGTGTATGCGGCGGTCGCCAGCGAGGCCACCGGCGACAAGCAACAGGCGGCGCGCCTCGCGCAAGCTCAGGTGCTCACGCGCATTGGCAGGCACGCGGATGCCCGGGCGCCGCTCGATGCCTACGTGGCCGCCGACACAAACGGCGACGGCAACGCGGCTCGCTACATGCTCGGCTCGACGCTGGACGACCTGGGCGACCTGCCTGGCGCGATCGACAGCTACAGCCGCTACATCGCCGCTGGCGGTGTGCTGTCCGACTTTGCGCGCGTCGAACGCGCGAAGCTGCTCGCTCGTCTGGGTCGCGTCGCCGAGGCCGAGGCGGCGGCGCAGGAAGTGCTCGCCAGTCCGCTGTTGCCGTCATTCAAGGGCTCATTCGCGTTCAGCATCGCCAGGGCCTTCGAGCAGGGCGGCGCCGACACGGACGCGCTCGCCTGGTACGACCGGGCGAAGGCGGACGGCGACGTTGCGTCTGCGCTCGCCCGAAGCGGCGCCATCAAGAAGCGCCTGAATGACCCCACATGGGTCAGCGACTACACGCTCGCGGTGGATGGTTATCCAGACAGCGCCGTCGCTACCGATCTCCTGGACGCGCTCGATGCGGCGGGCGTATCCGTCAGTGATTACACCAGAGGTGTGGTGTCGTACCGGGCGTCGCGAAACGATGCAGCGCGGGGGGCGCTGGCACGGGCGATCGCCGCCGCCGACCACGCGGCGGAATCGACGTACTATCTCGCCGCGCTCGATGAGCGTCTGGGAGACACGGCCGGAGCGATCGCCGGCTACCAGCGGGCACACGATCTTGATCCGGCGTCGTCGCTTGCCGACAACGCCCTCTGGTGGCGCTCGCGCCTGCTCGAACAGAGTGCTCGCTACGACGAGGCGGGCGCGGGCTTTGCCGCGCTCGCTGCCGGCTACCCCACGTCCGTGTGGAGGGCCGATGCGAACTTCCACCGTGGCCTCGTGCAGTACCGCGCCGGTGACGCGGCTGCGGCTGCGGCGACGTGGGGCTCGCTGGTCGCGCTCGTGGGTGAGGACGATGCCCCTCGTCTGCGTTTCTGGCAAGCGCGCGCGCTGATGGACGCCGGCGATGCCACGGCGCAGTCCCTTCTCAGGGCGCTGCATAACGATCTCCCCGCAAACTTCTACGGCCTGCGCGCGGAGCTGCTACTGAAGAAGAATGACGGTAAAGACCACAGGCCGAAACTCAGCGACGACCGTCCGGACTGGAACAAGATCGCCACGTACCTGAAGGAGAAAGGCGGCACGGACGTGAGCGTTGCGCCCGCCCAGGATCCACGTTGGGACGAGGCCGCCGAATTACGCGCGGTCGGCCTGAACGCGCAGTCGGAGGTTGCGGCGCGAGCGGTGCTGTCTGAGGACAGCCGCGACGTGTCGCTGACATACGCCGATATGCGCGCCGCTCAGGAAGCGGGCCAGACCAGCCTCGCGGCCCGCGCCGCAACCACGCTTATCGCCTCGCTTCCCGCCGGCGCGCCCGAGCCGCCGGCCGCTCTGCTTCGCATCGCCTACCCGGGGGCTTACAGCGATCTCGTGACCGATGCCGCGAAGCAACAGGGGGTCTCGTCCACGCTGTTGCTCGCGCTCGTGCGCCAGGAGAGCTACTACGACCCCGACGCGGGCTCTGACGCGGGCGCTCTCGGTCTGACGCAGGTCGTACCCTCGACGGGCGAGGCGATCGCGAACGACCTGGGCGTGGCGGCGTTCTCGCCGAACGATCTCTACCGCCCGAAGCTCAGCTTGAATTTTGGCGCCAGTTATCTGGCGGACCAGCTCAAGCAATTCGACGGCGATCCGTATCACGCCCTCGCGGCGTACAACGGCGGTCCCGGCACAGCTTCAAGCGCGATCAAGTCTGCCGGCGACGACGAAGATCTGTTCGTCGAAGATCTCGAGTTCGACGAGACGCAGCGTTACGTGCGCCTCGTCATGGAGAACTACGCCCGTTACCGCCAGCTGTACGAGGGAGTCGATCGCCCCTCGCTGCCCCGGTGATTAGCCGAATGCCTTCAAGAAAGCGTCGATCGTCTCATCTCGGATCACATGCCACTGGCTCACAGGCCAACTGGTGTGGGGAAGACCTTCGATAATCCTGACCCGGTCACCCGGCTTGCAATTTGCTTCGACAGTGCGCATTGCTTCCTCGGGTGTGTAGTAATCGGCGGTTCCGAAAACGAAGCAAGCTGGAACTTCGAGTCGAGAGTAGGCTTCCATGAAGCCCAGCGCTTCGGCCTCACGCAATAATTCCAACTGACCTGCTGCCCGCCTTCCTCCATCCACCCGTCCTTCGGTGGCTCAGTTCGCGCTCCGAGCAGGGGGCCGGCACTCCAGAGCGCGGTGCCGCAAATTCGTTTCCCGAGGTCCGCGGCAGCGGCCATCGTGGCCACGGCGCCCATGCTTTCGCCCAGCAGGGCCACCTTGTGGCCCGCAGACGATAGACGCTCCGCAAAATGCTTAACCGTCGCGACCCACCTATCGAAGGAGGCGTCCTCGAAGTTACCTGCCGAGTCGCCATTGCCAGGCTGGTCGAACCGAAGTGTAGAGATACCTCTCCGCGCTAAGTCGCGCGCGAGATCGACGAAGTGTCGCGCCCCGCCGGTCTTATCACCGTGGAACCCGTGGGCCATGACCACGAACGACTCGCCACCCCCATCGGTGCGAGCATAGTGAACCGCAACGGCGATCGCGACACCGGCGACGTCTTCGAAGTAGATTTCTTCTGTCTGTTTCCTGGCCATGGATGAAATTATCGCACAAGCCAAAGCGAGGCACGCAGTAGGAGCGGGAGAAGAACTCGTTCCGGCGTCGAATCCGCGAGACCGCGCACTCCACTGACCACCTCCGCGCGCTCTGCGGCTCTGCGGTGAACGGTCTGATCGAATCGCTCTTCTGTTGCGTTAGACTGGCCGCGAGATGCGAACGCTCCTCCGTACACGCCTTCGGCCGATGTCCGCCGACGACATCGCCCAGGTCGCAGACATCGAGCGCGAATCGTTTCCGGCGATGTGGCCGCAGACCGCATACCGCCGCGAACTGACGAACCAGATCGCCCGCTATGTGGTGATCACGGAGCTGCGGGATGACGCCCGGCGCCAGGAGCCGCAGCAGCACGCCGGGCTGTTCGGCGCTCTGCGCCGCATCGTTAGCAGCGACGCCCCGCCGGCTCCGGAGCATCTGCTGGGCTTCATCGGCATCTGGCTGATGGTTGGCGAGGCGCACATCGTGACGGTGGCGGTCCGCCAGGACTACCGGCGCATGGGCATCGGCGGGCGGCTGCTGATCGCGGCGATCGAGCAGGCGTCAGCGTACGACCAGGAACTGGTCACGCTGGAAGTTCGCGCTTCCAACGACGCCGCGCAGCGGATGTACGAGAAGTACGGCTTCATGCGCGCCGGCGTCCGCAAGCGCTACTACACCGATAACAACGAAGACGCCGTGATCATGACCACGCCCGAGATCGCCTCGCCCACGTATCGCGCGCTGCTCGGTCAGCTAGGAGACGAGCACCGTGCCGAGCACGGCGACCTGTGGGCGTAACCCGGGACCGCAGGCGCCATCTCCTGCTACGGGGCCTGGCATGCCGCGGAACGCTGCTCGTGCTCAGCGTGCTCGTGGTTCCGCTCTCATTCGCGGCGTGCCGCGGCCACTCGAATGCATCAATCGACGCCAACACGACCGCCGCCGTCAATGATGCGCTCGGCGATGCTCTGGGTGACCTCGCGGCGGCTACTGCGCCCGCGGAAACGGCGAACGGGAGCGCCGATATCGCCTCACGGTCCCCGTGTGATGAGCCCAGGCCGCATGCGTCCGGCGACACCAGCGTCACCATGCAGAGCGGCGGCCTCGACCGGAACTACGAGCTCCACGTGCCGCCATCCTACGACGGCACGACGCGCACGCCGCTCGTGCTCAACCTCCACGGTTTCGGATCGAACGGCCGCCAGCAGGCGCAGTACTCCGGCTTCCCGGCGAAGGGCGACCGCGAAGGCTTTGTCGTGGCCTCGCCCGACGGCACCGGCACGCCGCTGCACTGGAGCTACCCTGGCCTGGGCGGAGTTGACGACGTCGCGTTTATCCGCGACCTGCTGGACCGCCTCGATGCGGATCTCTGCGTCGATACGAGCCGCGTCTTCCTTGCCGGCATCTCGAACGGCGCGGCGTTCGCGCAGATCGTCGCCTGCGCGATGCCGGACCGCATCGCGGCCGTGGCCGCCGTCGCGGCGCTCGTGTACCCGCAGCGCTGCGGCACCGATGCGCCGGTCGCCGTCATCGGCTTCCACGGTACGAATGACCCGTGCGTGCCCTTCGCCGGCGGGACATCGGCCTGCGGGCAGAAGCTCCCCGTCCCGCCAATCGAGACGTCCGCGAAGAACTGGGCGAGCCACGACGCGTGCGACGTCGCTCCGGCCGGGCAGCAGTTCACCGCGCACGTCCGCACCATCGCCTACAGCCGCTGCAAGGACGAGACCGCTGTGGTGCTCTTCGTGATCGAAGGCGGCGGCCACACGTGGCCCGGCGCGATCGATGTCCTGCGCCTGGGCGCCACCACGCACGAGGTCAATGCGACGGACCAGATCTGGCAGTTCTTCGCTGCACAGGGCAACCTGCGTGCGAGCCGCTGAACCACTTTGGCCATATAGAATTGGTCCTGTCGGAATGACGGAACACGGGGGCGACTGATGACAGACGAGCAGCGTTCGCGGCAGGGATACCTGGTCCTGGCCGATATCTCCGGTTACACCGCGTTCCTCACGGGCACCGAACTGGAGCACGCCCAGGCGATCATCCACGAGCTGACGACGCTCATCCGTGAGCGGCTCGCGCCGCCGCTGCGCTTCGTCAAGCTCGAAGGCGACGCGGTGTTCTGCTACGCCGACGAAGCGGCTTTTCCCGACGGCGAGCGGCTCGTTGAGTTGCTCGAAGCGTGCTACTTCGATTTCTCGAACCGGCTAGAGAACATGGTGCGCGGGACGACGTGCCGCTGCAATGCCTGCGCGTCAATGAACTCGCTCGGGCTGAAGTTCATCGCACACTTCGGCACGTACGTCGTCCAGCCCAGTGGCGGCGGCGACGACCTCGCCGGACCGGATGTCATCCTTGTGCACCGGCTGCTGAAAAACGCTATCACGAAAACGCTCGGCGTCCAGGCATACGTCTTCTTCACCGACGCGTGCTTGCAACGCATGCCGGCCTATTTCGATCTGCCCCGCCACACTGAAACCCATAAGTCGTTTGGCGACACGGGCGGAGGCATCCAGGACCTGGGGGCGGCCCTTCAGGAGATGCGCGAGGCGCGCCGCCGGTACGTCACCTCCGCCGAAGCCGACTTCGAGATGCACTTTGATCTGCCCCATCCGCCAGCGGTCGTCTGGCAGTACAGCGTCGACCCGATAGAGCGTCGGCGCTACGCCTGCAGCGGGATCCTCGAGAAGAACCCCGACCGGACCGAGCCGAACGCGCACGGCCGGTTGGGCGCCGGCGCATCGTCCCACTGCAACCACGGACCCGGTGTCGCCCTGCGGGAGTACGTTGACTGGCGGCCGTTCAGTTACTACACCTACCGCGTAACGGCATCGCCCGGGCTCGCGCTTCTCGGCATACACTCCGCGATCGAAACCGTGGAGTTTGTGTCACGTGAAGACGGTGGTACGCGCATGGAGTATCGCCGTCGCCTGAGCGATCGGGGCCTGTTCTCCCGACTGAGGTTGCGTGCCTCTCGCCCGTTGCTCCGCGCATTCTTCGGCAGATTGAACGCCAACCTGAGAACGATCCTGGACGAAGACGCGGCGGCACTCGAATCGGCGGATCCCCGCCAGCCAGCGACTGGCAACTAGCGACTAGAGAGAGCCACAGAATGACCAAGATGAAGTTCGGCATCCAGACCAGCCTCAACAACGTCGAGTGGCGCGAGATCGAGGAGATGTGGCGCTTCCTCGACCGCGACACGCAGTTCTACAGCGCCTGGACGTTCGACCACTTCGTGCCGCCTGGCCCCGGCCAGGATCCGAACGCGAACTGCTTCGAGGGCTGGAGCGCGCTCGCGGCGCTCGCCGCCATCACGACGCGAGTGCGCCTCGGCTGTCTCGTCACCGGCGTGACCTATCGCGAGCCCGCCGTGCTGGCGAAGATGGCAGCGACTGTCGACCACATCAGCAACGGCCGCCTCGAGTTCGGCATCGGCGCTTCCTGGCACGAAGCGGAACACCGCATGTACGGCATCCCGTTCCCGCCGGTGCGCGAGCGGCAGGACCGGCTGGAGGAGGCGCTGCAGGTCATCCGCTTGCTCTTCGACCACGACGAACGCACGAACTTCGAGGGCAAGTATTACCGCCTTCGCGATGCGGTCTTCTTGCCGAAGACGGTGCAGCGCCCGCACCCGCCAATCATGGTCGGCGGAGGCGGCGAGAAGCGCACGTTGCGCGCCGTCGCCCGCTATGGCGACGTGATGAATGTGTTCGGCACGCCCGACGTGGTCCAGAAGAAGATCTCCGTGCTGGAGCAGCACTGCGGTGAGGCCGGCCGCGACCCCGCCGAGATCGAGAAGACGATCTCGGCCAGCATCATCGTCAGCGAGAATCAGGGGCTGGTCGACCGCCTCGCGGGCCAGTTTGGCGCTGGCCAGGGCCTCTCCGCCGAGGAGGCGAAGAAGGTGCTGCCCATAGGCTCCGGCGCCCACGTCCGGGACATCGTCGAACAGTACGCAGCCGTGGGAGTGACGCAGATCATCACGATGAGCCAGGGCCCGTGGAAGCGCGAAGTCTATCAGCGCCTCAATGACGAGGTCGTGTCGGCGTTCGCTTAGCGCTTCCCTTAGGGTGTACCACCCTCGGATCTAGGCGAATTCATTTGTTGCAACCGGCTTGACAGGTCTGTTACTGTAAGCCGTCTAAGAGTAAGTTTCCCGTCCGAGTCCGCCGCGACGCCCTACCGCATCGCTCCGCCTGACGACAAGGAAACGTTCATCCAGGAGGTCGTCAGGTGCCCTATACCGACAGAAATCTCGCGTGTGTCGACTGCGGAGCGGAGTTCGTCTTCTCCGCCGACGACCAAGAATTCCACGCCAGCCGTGGGTTCACCAACGAGCCGAAGCGCTGCCCGGACTGCCGTCGTGCCCGCAAGCAGACGCGCGGTGACTCTGGTGGCGGCTACGGCGGCGGTGGTGGCGGCTACGGTGGTGGCGGCGGCGGGAGCTACTCCTCCGGCCCCCGCCAGATGTACCCGGCGACGTGCGCCAACTGCGGCAAGGAGACCGAGGTCCCCTTCCAGCCGAAGGGCGATCGCCCGGTCTATTGCCGCGACTGCTTCCAGGATCGTGCGCCGAGTGGCGGCGGCGGTTACGGCGGCGGGCGAGGCGATGGTGGCGGCAGTGGCGGCGGCAGGCGCTACTAAACGCCGAGGCGAAAACTGAATAGCAAAGAAGACAGGGACGCCTTTCGGCGTCCCTGTTGCGTATGAGTTGAAGAAGTGCTCCCGATCAGGACAGCGAGAACATCTCGATCGGCTTCAGGAGACCGGTACGCTCTCGCGCCGGCTTGCCCTTTGCCGACAGCCGCAGGTCGAAGCGGTCCAGGCAGTCGTCGGCGTTCTGGTTCTCCACACCGCAGACGTTGCACGGTTCTTTGTGGCAGTCGGCGGTCTGCTGATGCTTCAGCGTCCGCAGCCACTCCGCCCGCAGATACGACTCGGTGACGCCGATGTTGATGTGCGACCACGGGAACGGATCCCACAACCCCGGCGACCGGTAGGCAAAGAACGCCGGATCGAGATCGCTCTCGCGCAGCGCCTGCTGCCAGCGCGGCCAGTTGTAGTGCTCGTGCCAGGCGTCGAAGCGCGCGCCCGCCTGCCATGCGCGATGAATCGCCTTGCCCAGCCGCCGGTCTCCGCGCGACAGCACTGCCTCGAGCAGGCTGTGCTCCGGGTCCTCCCAGGTGAATGCCACGCCTGCTTTCTTCAGGGCATCGCGCAGATACATGTGGCGCTGATGCAAAATGTCGGGCTGCTCCTGCACGGCCCACTGGAACGGCGTGTGCGCTTTCGGGATGAAGTTCGAGGTGCTGACGCGCACCCGCGCACGGCCCCCGTGATGCCGGCGCCCGATCTCCCGCACCTTCTTCGCCAGCGTGACGATGCCCTCGATGTCCTCGTGTGTTTCGGTCGGCTGGCCGCACATGAAGTACATCTTCACGTTCGTCCAGCCTAGCGAGAAGGCGTTCTCCGCCGCCTGGTACAGATTCTCGTCGGTGACGATCTTGTTGATCGTCATTCGCAGGCGCTCAGTGCCGGCTTCCGGTGCGAAGGTGATGCTGTGCTTCCCGCGCGTCGCCACGGCTTCCGCGATCCGCACCGAGAAGCTGTCGACGCGCATCGACGGCAGCGACATTGTGATCCGGTCGCCGAACTCGTCTCGCAGCGCATCAACGATGGGTACGATCCGCGAGTGGTCGGTCGTGCTCAGCGACACCAGCGATAGCTCGTCGTACCCCGTGTTGCGCACGAGCGCCTTCGCCGCCTCTAGCACTTCTTCGGGCGAGCGCTCCAGCCGCGGCCGGTAGATCATGCCGGCCTGGCAGAAGCGGCATCCCTGCGTGCACCCGCGCTGGATCTCGATCGCCGCGCGGTCGTGCACGGTCTGCACGAAGGGCACGATCGGCGTCGTCAACGTCGGCGGCAGCTCCTGAACGAAGCGCTTCGTCACGCGCGCCGGCAGCCCCTCGATTGTGGGGGTAATGGCCTTGATCGTGCCGTCGGCGTTGTATTCCGGCTGATAGAACCGCGGCACGTAGATGCCCCAGATGCGCGCGAGCTGTCGCAGCATGTCCTCGCGGGTGCCGCGGCCCTGCTGCTTCCATTCACGCAGGAACTTCACCACATCGACGATCGTCTCTTCACCGTCGCCCAGCACGAAGACATCGACGAAGTCGGCGAGCGCGTCGGGGTTCAGCGCGCCCGATCCGCCGCATACGATGAGCGGGTGCGCATCTGTGCGCTCTTCGGCCAGCACCGGCAGGCCCGCGAGGTCGAGCATGTTGAGGATGTTGCTGTAGGTGCCCTCATAGCTCAGCGAGAAGCCGATCATGTCGAACTCGCGCAGTGGATGCCGCGACTCGAGGCTCCACAGCGGCACGCCCTCGGCGCGCATCACATCCTCCATGTCGGACCACGGCGCGAAGACGCGCTCGGCCAGCATGCCGTCCTGGTGATTCACGATGTCGTAGAGGATGCCGAGCCCCAGGTTCGACATGCCGATGTCGTAGAGGTCGGGGTAGGCGAACGCCACACGCACGTCGCAAGCATCCCAGTCGCGGACGATGGAGTTCCACTCGCCGCCCGTATAGCGGGCCGGCTTCGAGACGCGCGCGAACAGAGGTTCGAGATTTCGGAGCGCTGGCACGGTATGTCACCTCCCGGCAGCCCGCATGGTACCAGTTTCGCGGCCGGCATGGACGGATGGGACCCGCGGCCCCGTATGAACTCGCCCCCTCCTGCTATCGTTGCGAAGATCGGAGGCGCGTCATCGCATTTCGAATCGCGCAGTGGGCGCTGGTGGCGGCCCGCGTCTTCATGGGCGCGTTCTTCCTCTACGAATCGACGGGCCAGATAGCGAAGGGATGGATCGGCGGCGACGGCCTGCGCAACATGCTCGCGTCGGCGCTGCGCGATCACAGCATGCCGCCGCCCTACCGCTACTTCCTGGAACACGTTGTGCTGAAGCACGATCAGCTCTTTACCGCGATCGTGATCCCGGGCGAAATAGCAGTTGGCTCCGCCCTGATTCTCGGCGTCGCGACCAGATTCACGGCGATCATGGCGCTATTTATGAACCTCAACTTCTTCATCATGAACGGCGCCGTGACGCCTGGCGCACTGTTCGATGCGCTGTTCATCGTTGTGGAGTGCGTTCTCATTGCGGGCGCCGAGCGCCAGGCCCTGAGCATCGATGGCGCGCTTGCGCAGCGGGGCATGTCGTCGTGGTGGCTGAGCGGCGCGCCTCAACCGTAAGCGCGGCGGGGTATGGCCGCCGGTTATTGACCGCTCACCATTTCGTGATCGAGCGGTTGGCGTGCCGATCGGCGCGCCGCCATGGCGTCAGACGGCAGCGGCGACCGGTGCGAAGGCGATCGGCATGTGCCGCAGGCCGCGGAGGAACAGCGACGTCAGCCGCTCGATGTCCCCACCCGGCCGGAGTTCTGCCGTCCGCGCGAATAGCTCCTCAAACGCGACGCGCGCCTCGAGCCGCGCCAGCGGCGCGCCGAGGCAGAAGTGCACGCCGAGGCCGAACGCCAGGTGGCCCGAAGCGTTGCGCGATATGTCGAAGCAGTCTGCGTCGGCGAAGCGGCGCTCGTCGCGGTTGGCCGACGCATAGATGGGCACGACGCCCGAGCCCTTCGGGATCAGGCTGCCGCCGACTTCGGCGTCCTCAGTGGTGGTGCGGAACAGAAACTGCACGGGCGAGTCGTAGCGCAGCGCCTCCTCGAGCATGTTCGGTATCAGCGATGCATCAGCCGCTACCGCGGCGAGCTGTCCCGCGTGATCGAACAACGCCAGCATGGCGTTGCTGATCAGATTCGTCGTTGTCTCGTTGCCGGCGATCAGCAACAGCCCTACGAACGCAAGCACCTCCTCGGGTGTCAGCTTGAGCTCGCCCTCTTCCGCAGCGACCACCGCGCTGATCAGATCGCCCTGAGGCCGCCGCCGCCGCTGTTCGATGACATCCCGGAAGTAGCCGATGAACTGTTCGAGATCCAGTCCCGGTTGCTGGCCGTCGCCGTCGGCATTCGACGACTGCGAGATGACGGAGTCAGACCAGCGCTTGAACTCCTCGCGGCGCGACGGATCGACGCCGAGCAACTCGGCGATCACCGTTACCGGCAACGGCACTGCCAGATCCTCGACGAGATCCATCTCGCCCGAAGGGACGACGCGGTCGAGCAGGCCGCTTGTGATCTCGCGGATGCGCGGCTCCATGTCCAGCACCATCCGCGGCGTGAACGCGCGGTTCACCAGATTGCGCATCTTCGTGTGATCGGGCGGGTCGGTGTTGATGATCGTGCGCGTCTGTTTGCCGTCGATTTGCATGCCGATCGCCGAGGATGAGAAGAGCGTCGGGTTCTTGAGCACGTACGCCACGTCGTCGTACCGGCTGATCAGCCACGAGTTGAACCCCTCTTGGTGCGAAACAGGATCGTCGGCGCGAAGCTCCGCATACGCCGGATACGGGTCCGCTTGAAACTCGGGTGAGAATGGGTTGAACGCCATCGCAGTCCTCCGCGGCGCGATCGCGCCGGAGTGCCAGTATCGCACGCTCCGGCTCTTTTAGTCTGCACTCAGTCGCGTTGCGCTTTTCGCAGAGTACCGGCGTTCGGCGATTGGGGAGCGAAAGAAAAGAGGCCTCGATATCGAAGCCTCTTTATCACATACGAATCGTCAGACCGTTAGCAGCAGCTCTTGGCCTGGCCGCCGCCGTCCGCCGTCTGGAAGCTCGAGCCGCATGCGCAGCCCTTGACCGCGTTCGGGTTGAAGATCGTGAAGCCGGACTTCATCACATCCTCGACGTAGTCGATCTCAGCGCCGGTCATCAGCGGTGCGCTCTCCTGGTCGACCAGCACGGTGACGCCGCCCTGCTCGATTACGATGTCGCCGTCTTCGCTGCCCTGCGCGATCGCCATGCCGTACTGGTAGCCTGAGCAGCCGCCGCCGACGACGAACACGCGCAGCGCGCCGCCCTCGATGCCGCGGTCGCGCAGCAGCGCCGATGCCTTCTCGGCTGCCTTCTCGGTAATTGTCACGATCGACGCTGTTTCCTGGACCATCTCTGGGCTCCTTCCGGGTCAGCCTGCCGGCCGGCAAGCATATTTTCTACAGTGCTCACTTAGTATATCGGTACGGGGCCATCGATTCAATCGCCGCGTGAGTTCTTGGAGGGGTGCATTTGCCGCGAACCTAGGCTAGACTCGCGCCAGTATCTCCTCGTAGAGCGCCGCGACCGCGTTGGCGACGTTCGCCCAACGGTAACGCTCGACCGCCTCGCGAGCCGCCTTCCCGAACGACGAGCGTAGCTCATCGTTGTCGAGCAAGAGCTCCAGGCGCTCCGCGAACGGTTCGGGGCAGCGCCACGGGATCAGGTACCCCGTCTCGCCATCGCTGACCGTGCTCGTCAGCCCGCCTACGCGCGACGCCACCACCGGCGTGCCGCAGGCCATCGATTCGACCGCTACGAGCCCGAAGCTCTCGTAGTACGACGGCACGACGCAGACATCCGCGGCGTTGTAGTACAGCGGCAGCGCGGTGTGCTCGACGGCCCCAACAAACGAAATGTGGTGGTCGATGCCAAGTACCTCTGCCTGCGCGCGCAATTCGTCGATCTGAGCCTTGGCCCGTGCGTCGCCGCCGACGATGAGCACGGCGAAGTTCTCGTCCTCGTGCAGCTGTGCCGCAGCGGCGATCAGGATATCGATGCCCTTCAGGGGCTCAATGCGCCCGACGAAGAGGATGATCCTCTCCGCATCGCGCAGACCAAGCCGGCGCCGCGCCTGCTCTTTGTCCATCGGCATGAAGAGATCGAGATCGACACCGCAGGGCACGACGGCGATGCGCCCGGGATTGGCCCCGTACAGCGAAGTCAGCAGGTGTTGCTCGTGCTTGCTGGCGACGATGATCTGGTCTGCGCTCGCTGCGATGGCGCGCTCCGCGTCGATGCGTGACGCAGGCTCATGCTCGCTTGAGCGGGCACGATTCTTCACTTCGCCGAGGGTATGGAACATAGCGACGTGCGGCACTTGCCAGCGCTCGCTGAGCCGCGACGCGACGATACCCGACATCCAGTAATGACTGTGCATCATGTCGTACGCGAGACCCTCGCGCGCCACGAATGACAGCAGGTTCGCCTCGAAGGCATCGAGGTGCGCCGGGATGGCGTCCTTGTCGATGGTGTCGGCCGGCCCCGCGGCGATGTTCACGACGCGCACGTTCGGCCCGAACGGCTGCGTCTCCGGCGCCTCGGCCGAGGCACGCCGCGTGAACACGTCGATCGTGTAGCCGCGCGATCCGAGCTCCAGGCTCAATTCGCGCACATAGACGTTCATGCCACCGGTATCGCGGCCGCCAAGCGCCGCGAGCGGCGAGGTGTGTGCCGAGATCACGGCGATCCGCCGCGTTCGTCCGGCGTGCCGCTGGATGCCCGTTGGTTCGTACAGCGATGTCATTTCTTCAGCACAATCCTATACACGCGCTGGTCCTTGCCCCCGAGGTCGTACTTGTAGCTCTCGTCGCCTCGCAGGAAGTCCACGCACGTCCGCCCGTTCTCGATCGCATCCTTGATGAGCAGCGTCTTGGACATCAGGCCTACCGCATAGTGTGAGTAGCCGGGGTCGTACCCACTATTGTACATGTACAACCGTCCGACGAGATCGAAGTTCAGTACCGAGGCGACGGCCTGCCCATCGAATGTCAAGAAGTAGAGTCGAAGCATCCCTTCCGCGGCCATCACCGCGGTCATTTCGCGAAAGAACTCCTGCATCCCCGGCCGGTCCAGGAACTCCTCCTTGTGGTGCGAGCTGATCCGCATCAAGTGGAAGAGCGTGTCGAGCATCGTCTCGGCTTCCGCCCGCTCCGTGACCACGCGAAGCTCCACGGTGCCGCCCGCGCTCTCGAGCCGCCGCAACTTGCGTCGCAGTTCGTGGCGGTCTTTCTTCGACAGCGACCCGAGGTACTCCTCCCAGGTGCCCGGAAGCTCCACGCTCGGCGATAGCGCCTCTTCCTCGCGTTCGGCGCCATACCCGAAGCCGGCGGCCGCCTCCGTGATGCTCGCGCAGGTGGGCGACGACTCGAGAATGCCGCGAAGTTCGAGGGTCGAGATCCGGTCCGCGGAGAGCCGTTCGAACATGGACGCGAAGAACGACGCCTCGAAGCCCGGCGTCACCACCACGTCCATGTAGTCGCAAATGGAATAGTGACCGACCAGCTCGGCGCCGTCGCCATTGATCAGCAGCGGTGCCACGCCGATGAGCCGCTCGCCCTCACGAGCCGTCAGGATGCGCACGTTTCGGTCACCAAGGAAGTGCGCGAGCCACACCCGCTGCCACGCGGGCGTCACGAACGGCACCGGCGCCGCGCACTGTGACAGCAGTCCCGCCCATTCGCCGCTAACGCGCTCGAAGGGCTCGTCCCTGACCGTCAGCGGCGTCACGATCCGCGTACCAGAGAGAGGAATTCGGCGCGCGTCACCTGGTTCTGCCGGAACAGCCCGCGCGTCGCCGATGTGACCATGCGGCTGCCTGGCTTCTTTACACCACGCTGCGTCATACACAGGTGTTCGGCCTCGATTACCACCGCGACGCCGTCGGGGTGCAGCGTCTCCATCAGCGCATCGGCGACCTGCCCGGTCAGCCGCTCCTGTAACTGTGGGCGGCGGGCGTAGCCCTCGACGAGCCGCGCCAGCTTGCTGACGCCGACCACCCGCCCATCCGGGATGTAGCCGACGGCGGCGATGCCGTGGAAGGGCATGAAATGGTGCTCGCACACGCTGTAGAAGGGAATATCGCGCAAGATAACCATCTCGTCGTGGGCTGCGTCGAACCCGACGTTCAGGTACTCCCGCGGGTCGATGCGCAGCCCCTCGAACAGCTCCGCGTACATGCGCGCGACCCGGCCCGGCGTGCCGAGCAACCCCTCCCGCCGCGGATCTTCCCCCAGCGCCTCAATGATCTCGGCCATCGCCGCTTCGATCCGCGGAATGTCAATGCCGCCGGCCATCGCTGTCTCTCGGATGTGTTCGATCGTCATGCCGCAGGATACCGCCGTGAGTCTGGATGCGCGGCGGAGGAGGAAGCAGCCGCTATACAAATGCTAGCAACGCCGCTTCCACTGGGGCAAACAACGACAGGGTGAACAGGAGGCGACACCCGCAACGACGGTCCGCGCGCTGGCCTCGCCCTCGCCTCACTGATACCGTGCCGCAATGACCGACCCGCTGCCGGGATCCCAGCTGCCACGCACCTTCGCTACGTGGCTGCGCGACAATGCCCCCCTCTCGACAGAGCAGGCCGCCCGGCTGGTCGCGCTCGACAGCGGGCGTCATCCGACGTTGACGGAGCTGCGCTTCGCGCTCGGTCTGGAACTGGACCTCAACACCGCCGCCGCGGCTGCCCGGACCGCGTGGCCCGCGCGGGACAGCGATCCCACGGACACAGACTTCGCTCGCGTGCTCGACGCGATGTACGGTGCCCTGGCGTCGCGCCGCGTTCTCCGCATCGAGATCACGGATGCGGGGCCCGTGGTATCCGGCTCCACAGCGCCCATCGTCATACGTGACGCGGAGCATCTGGTACTGCTCCCGCTCGCCGACAACCGGACCGAGGCGAGCGTGCAGTTTTCCGCCGAATCGCACGGCGAGGGTGTCGGCGGCCACATCGAGCCGCACCGAACAGGCTCCGCCCTGCTCGACGCAGGCGCGATGCACCCCGGCTCGTACCTGCTGCCGGTACTGGTCACCGCCGACGGCAAGGCGGCTACCATCGACTTGCCGATCGAGTGCCGGCCGTCCGGCACGCTCGGGGTCCGCATCATTGACGACGCCACGGGTGAGCGCGTCGCCGCGCGCGTGTACCTGATCGACGACGCGGGCGAGCCGTGGCCACCGGGAGCCACCCTCCGCCGCGACCGCCATGGCGCCGCCTGGTTCCACGCCGATGGCTCGTTTACGGCGCGCGTCAGCGGCCGCGCCCGGCTCCGCATCGTCCGAGGCATCGAGTACGAGGCTGTAGAGCTTGAAGTCGCGGTCGCGCCGGACGCCGAGGTCGAGCGTGAGGTGCGGCTGCGCCGTTGGTCACACATGGCCGCCGACGGCTGGTACAGCGGCGATGTACACGTGCACTTGCACTACGGAGGCGAGTACGAGCTCGCGCCGGAGGACGCCTCGCTTGCCCAGCGCGCCGAGGACGTGAACTTTCTCAACATGGCCGTTGCCAACGAGAACAGCGGCTGGGTGCACGATGGTGAACTCTTCGAGGGACGGCCACACGCGCTGAGCGACGAGTCGCACATCCTTCGCTGGGGCGAGGAGTATCGAAACAACCTCCTCGGCCACATGTGCATGTTTGGCATCGAAGAGCTGGTGCCGCCCATCTACAGCGGCGTGCCGAACAGCGATCATCCGCACGATCTGCCGGCGAACGCCGATGCCGCCGCGCACTGCCACAACGTGGGCGGCACGCTGAGCTACGCGCACCCGATGCTGGGCTCCAGCGACCTCGACCGTATCTTCGCAGTGGCGCACATGGTCGACGCCAAAGAGCTGCCCGTCGACGTAACGCTCGGACACATCGACGCCTTCGACTTGATGTCGTATCCGGGCAATCAGACGGCGACGAGGGAGCTCTGGTATCGGCTGCTCAATTGCGGTTTCCGGCTGACGGCCACCGCCGGCACGGATACCTTCATGAATCACGCGATGCAGGGTGTGGTGAGCAACCCGCCCGCGGGAGACCGAGCATTCGTCCGCGTCGATGGCGCGTTCACCACCGAATCGTGGTGTGCCGGTGTGCGTGCGGGTCGCAGCTTCGTCACGAACGCTCCCATGCTTTCGCTCGAAGTGAACGGCGCACAGATCGGCGATGAGATTGCGGCCGGTCCCGGCGATGTACTCCACATCGAAGCGGAAGCGGGTTCGCACGTGCCGATGGGCCGCATAGACCTCGTCGTCAACGGCGCGGTCGTCGCCGCAGCGGAGGCCACGGACGAAGGCCGGCACGCAGCGCTGACGCACGAGCTCACGGTTGCCGGTAGCTGCTGGATCGCGGTCCGCGTCACCGGCCCCGCGCATCCGCTCGTGCTCGACGATGCCCTCTTCGCGCACACCAGCCCGATCTACGTGACGGTGCCCGACGCGCCCATCCCGTGCGCCGACGACGCCGCCTATTTCATCGAGTGGATCGACCGGCTCGTCTCGCTCGTCGAGACAAGAGGCCGCTTCCCCTCCGCCGCCGAGCGCGGGGCCATGGTCGCCATGTTCCGCAAGGCCCAGTCGTACTACAGCGATCTGCTCGACACGCCGTCGCTAGGGGCAGGGTGAAGCGGCCCGGGCGCAAGGAAGAAGCGTGCGCTGCGACCTATCGCGCTGCGCCGCCTCGCAATTCTGCGTGCACGCTGATCTCGACGTTGCCGCGCAGCGCGTTTGATACCGGGCAGCGCTGCTCCGCTAAACGCGCCAGCTCTTCGAAACGAGCCTGATCGATCCCGGACACCACGCCGCGCACCGCGAGCTCGATCGTGGTGATCTTCAGCGCGCCCTCGACCCGGTCCAGCGTGCACACGGCTGAAACCTCGAGCCGTTCCGGCGGGCTCTTCTCTTGCGCCAGCGTGTTCGAGAACGCCATCGCGTAGCACGTGGCGTGCGCGGCGGCGATCAGCTCTTCCGGACTCGTCTTGCCGTCGGCCGCCTCCGTCCGGGCGGCGAAGGTCACCACCTGCTCGGGGAACGCCTCGCTTCCGACGCTCAGGCGGCCCGACCCACGGATGTCGCCCTCCCATACGATCTCGGCCCTTCGTTCCATCTTTGGCATGAAGGCACTCCTTTCGACTTGTGGCCATCGTCTAGTTCTGACGCGTGTGCGGGGCGAACGGAATACCGCTTTGGAGGAGCGGTGCCGGTGCCACTCAGTCTAGCCATCCGCTCACTTCGGGCGTACCCTGACCGCACGGAGTGCATGCGACCATGACCACCACCACAAGCACAGACGCAGCGAAGCAGCGCGCCCGCGATGCCGTCGATGCCGTCGCGCCCGAGCTGATCCGTATCTCGCGCGAGATCCATTCGCACCCGGAGCTGGCGTTCGAGGAGCATTATGCGTTCGCACAGCTCGTGCCGTTCCTCGAAGCGCACGGTTTCGAGGTGAAGACCGGCGTCTACGACATGAAGACCGCATTTCGCGGCGAGTGGGGACACGGCCCGACGACCATCGCCATATGCGCCGAATACGACGCGCTACCTGACATCGGACACGCCTGCGGGCACAATCTCATCGCGACCGCCGGTGCCGGTGCCGCCGTCGGCCTCATCGGCGCAATCGAACCGGCCGATGCGCGCGTCGTCATCCTCGGAACGCCCGCGGAGGAGATGTACGGCGGCAAGTGCATCATGGTCAACAACGGCTGCTTCGACGACATCGACGTCGCCATGATGGCGCACCCGATGGCCGTCGACTTCGCCGCCCCACCGATGCTCGGCGTCGCGCACGTAGATATCGAGTACAAGGGGAAGGCCGTGCACGCGTCGGTTGGTCCCGAGCAGGGCGTGAACGCCCTCGATGCGATCGTGACCGCGTACCAGGCGGTGGCGCAGCTGCGGCAGCACATCCGGCGCGATGCACGCATCCACGGCATCATCACGTACGGCGGCGCAGCGGCGAACATCGTCCCGGACCGCACGACAGGCACGTTTTATGTGCGTGCACAGCAGCCGAAGTACTTGCAGGAGCTGAAAGAGCGCGTGCGCCACTGCTTCGAAGCCGGCGCGCTAGCGACGGGCTGTGAGCTATCGATGGACTGGCACGCCGAGCTCGAGTACGCGCCCATGGTCAGCAACCGGCCGATGGTCGAGGCCTATCGCCGCAACGGCGAGTCCGTCGGCAAGCAGTTCGTCGATATACAGAACGTCTCGACCGGCAGTACCGACATGGGGAACGTCAGCCAGGTTGTGCCGTCGATCCACCCGACGTTTGGCGTCGGGCAAATGATCTTCAATCACACACCCGAGTTCGTCGCCGCGTCGATCACCGACGCTGCACACGACTCCATGCTGAAGACCGCGCAGGCATTGGCGATGACCGGTGTCGATCTGGCGCTGGACCCGGAGCTGGTGAAGAGCGCCAAAGCAGACTTCGCAGGAAGATAGCCGCCCGCGGACGGCTCGCGGCGTCCGACATCTGATGTCCGCCTTCCGACGACCGACCTCCAGCTACCCGCTGCCAGCCTCTGGCTCGTCCGCCACCACCGCCAGTCCGATCATGCCCGGCCCGCCGTGCACGCCCAGCGCCGGTCCGAAGCGGCCCTCGTGCACCGTGATGCCTGGCAGCGCCATTCTCGCGCGCTGTGCCAGCTCCGACGCCTCCTCCGGCGTTGTCGTGTGCAAGACCACCGCCTCGCTCACGCCGGGCGTGGCGCACAGGACGAAGAGCTCATCGAGCGCCTTTGCGCGCGAGCGCACCCGCGTCACCGGGAACGCCTCGCCGTCCTTGACCGTCAGGATCGGTTTCAGCCGCAGTAACCCGCCCAGGAACGCACGCCCGCGGCCGATGCGCCCGCCGCGTCGCAGGTACTCCAGCGTCTCGAAGGCAACAGCAATCCGCAGGCGCGACGCGACCGATTCCGCCTCGGCCACGCACTGTTCGCGCGTCCCGCCGGACTGCGCCAGTCGCGCGGCGGCCAGTACGCACATCCCCAACGCCATCGATGTCGAGCCCGAATCGACCACGGAGATCTTCTGTGGCGCGACCGACTGCGCCGTAGCGCGCGCCGTCTCGACGGTGCCGCTGAACTTGTGGGAGAGGTGCACCGCGACAACTTCGCCGCGCGAGGTCAAGTGCTCGTACGCGTGCTCGAAGAGCGCCGGCGGCGGCTGTGACGTGGTTGGCAGCGCCTTCGATTGCTGTAGTCGGCGGTAGAACTCGTCGGCCGGGAGGTCGATACCATCGCGGAACGACTCGGTCCCGAACGTGATCGTCAGCGGAATGACCGTGATGTTGAGCGCGTCGGCAAGGTCGCGCGGGATATCCGAGGTGCTGTCGGTGACGATATGTACAGCCACCGCTATTCCACGCCGATCAAGTACGGATAGTGCGGCTGGCCGCCATCGACCACCTCCACCTCGGCGTTGAAACGCGCGCGCAGCGTCGCCGCGAGCGCCGATGCCGCCGCCTCGTCCTCGTCGACGCCGGCGTACAGCGTGATCAGTGTCGCGTCGCAGCCGTGCACCATTCGCTCGACGCAGGCGCACACTGCGTCGGTCACGGTCCCTTCGGCCACCAACAGATCGCCATCGATGATGCCGATCGACTGGCCTTCGCGCACCTGGACGCCGCCGATCGTTGTCGCTCGTGCCGCCAGCGTCACCTCACCGCTCCGCACGTGACCGATGGCTTCCTGCATGTGCGCCGCATTCTCGTCGAGTGTTTCCTCCGGATTGAGCGCGATCAATGCCGCAATACCCTGCGGAATACTTTGCGATTGAAGCACGCGCACACCCGCAAGGCCGGACGCCGCTTGCTCCGCCGCCAGCAGGATGTTCTTGTTATTCGGCAGCACGATCACGTCCGACGCGCCGGTAGCCTCGATAGCGGCGCGGATCTCGCCGGCGCTCGGGTTCATCGACTGGCCGCCGCGCACGATCGCCGATGCGCCGAGCGACCGCATCAATTCCTCGATCCCATCGCCCGCCGCTATCGAGACGACCGCAACGCCAGCGACGTGCTGTTTCGGCGCCGCATGCGTCCGCGCCGCTAGCGCCTGGAACTGCGCCTCCATGTCGTCCACTTTCTCGTGCGACAGCGAGCCGAGCGTCCGCGCATATGCCAGGGCGTCCTCCGGCGTCTGGGTGTGCACATGTACCCGCACCACCTCGTCGCCGCCGACGACGAGCAGGCTCTCACCCAGCGACGACAGAAACCGACGGATCTCGTCGGGATCGAGCGCGGCGCCGTGGATTACGAACTCCGTGCAGAAGCCTGAGTGTGCGCCGTCACCATGCGTCTGCTCAGTAGCTGACAGCCACGACGCATCGATTGCACCAAGAGCGTCGCTCAGCGGAGCTGTCGCTTCGCCCCGCAGCCCGCGCAGCATGCCGTCAAGCAGCACGTACAGCCCTTGCGCGCCCGCATCGACGACGCCGGCCTCTTTCAGCACCGGCAATAGTTCCGGGGTGCGCGCGACGGCTTCCCGAGCGCCGTCGACTGCCGTCGACAACGCCGCTTCAGTACCGCCGCCCGCGGCAGCGCTCTCCCGCGCCCCCGATGCGGCAGCGCTAATCGCCGTCAGGATGGTTCCTTCCTGCGGCTGCGACACCACCTTGTACGCCGCCGTCTGCCCGCGCTCGAGCGCGTCAGCGAGCCCCGCCGCATCGAGCGCATCGGCGGTCATCTCCAGGGCTGCGAATCCCCCCAGGATCTGCGACAGAATGACGCCTGAATTACCCTTCGCGCCCATCAGCGCGCCCTGCGCCAGCGCCTTGGCGATTGTCGCCAGTCCGTCGCCTGCCGCGCGGTCCACCTCATCCATCGCCGCCCGCATCGTCTGCGACATATTCGTGCCCGTGTCGCCGTCCGGTATGGGGAAGACGTTGATGGCGTTCAGCGCGTCCGCCTGCGCGCGCAACGCGGCGGCCGCGCCCGCCAGCGCCCGCCGAAGCCCCGCACCATCGATCGGGGAGCCGCCTGCGGGCTGCTTTCGTGGCGACGTGGAGCGCGCTCGGACCATGCGGGTTTCGTTTGCCTCAGATTCGAATCTCGTGCTAAGGTGTGCCCTGTCCAGAGTCTATCACGGGTGATCGCGCCCGAAGGGAAGCACATCATGCCTGCGATTTGCGCAGTCTGCGGCAAGGGCACTACGTTCGGCCGCAACATCCGGCACAAGCACTCGGGCCGTTGGGAGCGCGAAGCTCACAAGACGAACCGCCTCTTCCGCCCGAACCTCAAGAAGCAGCTGGTCCACGTCGCCGGCGGCTCGGTGCGCGTCCGCATCTGCACGCGATGCCTCCGCAGCCAGACGAAGTCGGCGTAAACGTCCGGGGCGCAACCCCTATAACCTAAAACCCGGAACCTATAACCTTCCCCCCATGACCACGGCACATGACCGCACCATCACGCCCGTCCTTCCGGAGCGCCTGCGCGGGCAGGGCCTCGACGAGCACCAGTACGAATCCGGCGATCGCGCGATCCATGCCATCCTGACCGACGCCACGGCCGGCCCGCAGACCGACATGGTGATCACCTACCGCGACGGCGCGTACGAAGTATGGGCGCAGCGGGGCATGATCCGCTTCGAGCGCCACTTCGCCGCCGACCGCACAGGCTACGACTATCGCGTCATCGAGCAGATCGGCGACAACCCCGTCGCCAACCAGGACCGCACCGCCCTCGCGACGATCGACGAAGAGCTCAGCGCGTCGAAAGCGTCCGGCTTCCCCGGAATCGAAGCCAATACAGCGTACGTCGAGCCCGAGCACAACAGCTACCCGTTCGCCTACGAGCGCATCGCGCAGCTCTTCGATAGCCCGAATGCGCCCGACCTCGTCGTCAACCCGAAGGCATACGCGTTCGGACGCCAGCCCGGCCAGCACGGCGCTCTCGACGCCATCCAGGCGCGCTCACCGCTGATCTTCTCCGGCCCGGGCATCAAGCAGGGCATCGTCACCGATGCGGCGTCGCGCCAGATCGATATCGCGCCGACGATCGCGAAGCTGTGTGGCTTTCCGCTGATCGACGGCGCAGACATCACCGGCCGCACGTCATCGCAGCGCGGCGCAGCGCCCGACGTCTACCTCAAGCGCCAGGACGGGCATGTGCTCGACGAGATCATCGATCCCGAAAGCAGCCGCCGGCCCGAGCGCGTCTACATCTTCCTGCTCGATGGCCAGAGCAACACCGAATTGAAATTCCGGCTCGCCGAAGACGCCGACGCCATTCCGCACCTGCGACGCCTCATCCGCAACGGCGCCATGTTCGACTACGGCTCCTTCACCAACTTCCCGAGCATCACCTGGCCCAGCCACAACGCCATCGGTACCGGCGCCTGGGGCGGCCACCACGACATCGTCAACCCCACCTATTACCTGCGCGAGACGCGCGAGGTCGTGACGCCGCAGGGCCAGCAGTTCGACACCGCAAAGTTCCTCGGCGACGGCGTAGAGACGCTGTACGAGGCCTTCCATCGCGTCTTCGGCCCGTGGCAGGGCATGACGGGCGCGTTCACGGCCTCGATCCACGAGCCATGCACGCGCGGCGCCGACCACGCCACGCTCGAGCGGCGCGTCATCGGCGACCGTGACCGCCTGCGCGAGCTGACAAAGCGCTACGCCGGCGACACCAACCCCAAGTGGGAGGCCGATGAACAGAAGGGCGCGCATGCCGAGTCCGTCGTCGAAACGCGAGGCCTCGCGCAAGCGATCGTGCTCTACACCGACGAGGGCCATCCGCCGCCGAAGTTCATGTTCCATGAGATGCCGCTGACGGATGGCGTCGGCCACGACTATGGACCGCACTCCGAGGGACAGCGTGCCGCGCTCGACGAGGCGGATGTGCGGATTGGCCGAATCCTCGAGACGCTCGAGACGCAGGGCTTACTCGAAGACACCCTCTTCATCGTCACAACGGATCATGGAATGGCGCCGACCGACGCCTCGCTGAAGGCGACGCAGGTGCGCGCCGTGACCGACGCCGGCATGAAGGCCGTCGTTCCAGACCCGCTCGTCTACCTCATCGATACGGCGGTGACGATCACCACGCACGAGGACGGGCGAACGGCGATGGTCGAGGTGCTCGCGAATGACGCGGACGCCTCGGACGAGCGTCCGCCGGTCGCTGGCGCTCAAGTGACACTCAGCACTCACGGCGCACGCGCGCTCTCGCGCGCCAAGACCGATGCCGGTGGCACCTGCGGGCTGCCGCTGCCTCCGGATGTCGAGCCGGCCGAGATGTTCATCACAGTGCACCACGACGACTTCAACCCACGCCACCTCCGCCTTGACGGCACATCGGTACGCGAGGACCTGCGCACGCTGCTCTATGGCGAGCGCGGGCGATCGTACAGCCCGGAACCCTCAGCTAACCGCTGACCGCTGACCGCTGACCGCTGAGAGCTGATGGCTGACAGCTGGGAGCAGCGCGAGGCTGTACAATCGCTGCATGAGCGACATCTGCAGTATCGAGCGAGATGGCCACGCTGCCATCATCCGCATGCTCCGCACCGATAAGCACAACGCCTTCAACCGGGAGCTCGACGTCGCGGTGGCGACAGCACTCGGCGAGCTTGATGCCGATCCCGAGGTCCACGCCGTGGTGCTCGCAGGCTCCGGCACCGCATTCAGCGCCGGCGCCGACATGAGCGAGGCCGTCGCCGCAATCGACGGCAAGGGCCGCACGGAGGGCATGGCGCACACGTACGCAGCCGTCGCTGCGTTCCGCAAGCCGCTCATCGCCTCCATCAACGGCATTTGCTACGGCGGCGGCTCACTGGTCGCCGTCATGTGCGACATCCGCGTCGCGTCCGACACCGCCGCGTTCCGCTTCCCCGGTGCCGCTTACGGCCTCGTCGTTGGCGGCGCCCAACTGCCGCGCGTCATCGGGCCTGCGTACGCCAAGGAGCTGCTCTTCACGGGCCGCGTCGTCCTCGCCGAGGAGGCGCTGCGCATCGGGCTCGTCAACCAGGTCGTGCCCTTTGCCGAAGTGGAGGCGGCATCGATGGCGCTGGCCCGCCAGATCGCCGAAAACTCCGCACCGGCGCTCATCGCCACGAAAGAAGTCGTCGATCGCGCGACGGAGATCGATGCCGCGCTCACGGCCGAGGGCGAATGGAACCGCGCCCTCCGCACCACGCCCGAGCACCACGAGCGCTTCCGTGCCGCCGCCGGCCGCGTCGTGAACCGCGGCTCATAGCCGCCGCACATAGTACTGGCGCAGCCCATCGGGCGATGTAGCGAACCGCGCGCTACAATATCCGCTCCGATACAAGCGCAAATGCCGGGTTCTCGTCCGATGACATTGGGCGCCTGCAACCCGAGCGAACGAAAGACATGATGACTGCTGATTCACCCTACGACTGGGAGCACGCGATATCCGCGCGCGCGAAGGCGGCGGAATGGTCGCCGTGGGCGCAGGGCGAGTTGCCGCGCCCTCCCATCCGGCCGATCCAGCTCACGGGCGGCATCCCCGACCCGGCCACGCTGCCGACCGAGGCACTCATCGCCTGCAACGAGAAGGTGCTGCGCGAGCAGGGCACGTACGCGCTGATGTACGGCGGGCCACAGGGCTATCCGGGCCTCGCCGAGTGGCTCGCGCGGCGCATCAACGGATCAGAAGGCCTCGATGTCACGGCGGAGAACTTCGTCATTACGTGCGGCTCCGCCGGCGGGCTCGAGAATCTTTGCGAGACCTTCCTCAATCCGGGCGATGTCGCGATCATCGAGCGCCCGACCTTCGCCGGCAGCCTCCGTACCATCATTTCCTGCCTGCCGGAGATCGCGGGCGTCGCCGTCGACGACGATGGCCTTGACCCGGATGCGCTGGCCGACGTGCTCGCCCGCGTAAAGGCGGCAGGCAAGCGCGCGAAGATTCTCTACACGATCTCCAACTTCCACAATCCAGCGGGTGCCACGCTGAGCGTTGACCGTCGCAAGCGGATCGTCGACCTCTGCCACGAAGCCGGCGTCCTGATCATCCAGGACGACGCATACGGGGCCATCAACTTCGATGACGAGCCGAACCCGACGCTGTTTTCGCTTGCCGGCGGCACGGGGGCTGTGCTCCTCGGCACGTTCAGCAAGACGCTCGCCACGGGACTCCGTGTCGGCTGGATCATGGGCGAGAAGCCGGTGGTCGACGCCATTACCCGCATGCGCTTCGACATGGGCGTCTCGCCCTGGACCACGCGCGTCATCACGGAGTTCTGCGAGTCCGGCGGTTTCGACAAGCACGTCACACAAATGATCGAGATCTACCGCCGCAAGCGTGATGTGATGATCTCCGCGCTGGATGAGCGCTGCTCGGGCTTCACGCGCTGGGGCGTGCCGAAGGGCGGCTTCTTCCTCTGGCTCGAATTGTCGGACGCCGTCGATCCGGACCGGCTACGGATCACCGCGAATGAGGAGGCAGTAGCCTTCGTCGGCGGCCGCCCCTTCTTCGACGACATGAGCGGCGCCAACTTCGCCCGTCTCTGCTACAGCAACGTGGCCGAAGCGGACATCCCCGAAGCGATCATGCGCTTCGGTCGCGCCCTCGAGCGCGCCTCATCGTCGTGATGCCGCCAAACCGCTTGCTGGTCGCATGAGATCGCGGATCTGCCTGATGACGCTGCTCTTCGCAGCGGTTCTCTTGATCGCCGCCTGTGGCGCTGGCAGCAGCGCATCCACCGTCGCTCCCCCTATCTCCTCAGGCGAGGCGGAAGATCAGCTTAAAGCCATCGTTCTCACTGCGGGCGATGTAGGCGAAGGTTTCACTCAAGACGTCGAGCGCGTACAGACGAACGACAACGCGGCGGCCGCCCGCCCCGATACCGACAATGCCCGCCGGCAATACGCTGACTGGGGCCAAGTGCTCTCTTACAACGTGCAGTACGGCGCAACATCCGAAACTGGTCTCGTCTATACCGGCAGCGTCGCCCGCATCATGAACACCGCCACGCTGTATCAAACGCCGGAAGGCGCCGGCAGCGCACTGGCGTTCGAGCGCAGTCTCTCGCCGTCGGTGATCGCCAACATCCTCGTGAATGACGGTCCGGGCACCAGGATCAGCGAGACCCAGGTCGTCAAGGACATCACGTTCCCCGCCAGAGGAGATGAATCCTTCGCCTGGCGCCTGAGCGGCAAAGCCACGTTCGAGAACGGTCTCGTCACGACGTTTGTCGCCGACGCCGTCTTTGTGCGAAAGGGGCGCGTGACCGGCGCCGTCATCGCCGTGGCCCTCGGCGAGCAGCCCGATCGCGCGAAGCTTTCCGCGCTCGTCGATCGATTCATCGAGCATGCGACGGACGCACAGCAATGATCATCGACGCCCACACGCATATCTTCCCGCCGTCCGTGCGCGACCGCCGTGCCAATCTGCTACTCACAGAGCCCGTGTTCGCCGAGATCTACTCCGACCCGCAGGCGAAGATGGCGACCGCTGACGATCTCCTCGCGTCGATGGACCGCGACGGAGTCGAGCGCAGCGTCGCTGTCAATTTCGCCTGGCACGATGAGGCGCTCGTCGACGAGACGAATGCATACCTGCTCGACGCGGCGTCGCGATCCGGAGGTCGGCTGATCCCATTCGTATCGGTCTACCTGGCCGCAAGCGCCGGCCACGGTCGCGCCGAGATGGAGGAGGCGCCAGCGTCCGCAAAGTCCGACGCCCGCTCGAAGATCCGCGCGCTCGCCTCGGCAGGTGCGCGCGGCATCGGTGAACTCCGTCCCGAACAGAGCGGCTACAACCTCGCGAACAGCGATGAAGCCGACGTGCTTGCATGGGCGTCGTCCGCGTTCGACCTACCGCTGCTGGTCCACGCCAGCGAGCCAGTGGGCCACGCGTATCCCGGCAAGGAAGGGTTGCCGATTGCGGCGCTCTACGCCTTCGCGCGCTCCGCCCCCGGCGTCAGCATCATCGCCGCGCATTGGGGCGGGGGCCTGCCGTTCTACGCACTGATGCCCGAAGTGCGCGATGCGCTGGAGATGGTGTGGGTGGACACCTCCGCCGGCCACCTCCTTTACGATCCGAAGATCTATCGCACCATGATCGACCTGATCGGCGTCGAGAAGATCCTCTGGGGGAGCGACTTTCCGCTCACGACGCAGGCGAACGCCCTCGAACGCACGCAAGGCGCAGGCCTGTCCGACGCAGAGTTGGCTGCAATCACCGGCGCGAACGCCGCGAGCCTCTTGGGGTTGTGATCCCGCGAGACGGCCCCGCGGAAGAGGCGTCGCCGCTGCGGCTGTTTGTCGCCATCGACTTGCCGGACGACGTGAAGCAAGCTCTCGGCGCGGCGATCGAATCGTTACGGACCGCGCTGCAGTCCGACGCTTTGCGCTGGGTGCGACCCGACGGCATCCATCTCACGCTGCAGTTCCTCGGCGCCACGTCGCAGGCTCGCGTGCCCGACATCGCGTTCGCGCTTGAGGCCGCAGTCCGCGGCGTGCCCGCGTTCGGTCTCGCCGCCGGCACGCTCGGCTCATTCGGCGGCCGCCAGCGCCTGCGCGTGATCTGGCTCGGTCTCTCGGGCGACGAGCCCGCCGCCGCGCACCTCGCGGCGCGCGTCCACAGCGCGCTTCAGCCGCTCGGCTTCGCGCCCGACCGCGAGCCCTTCCGCCCGCACCTCACCCTCGCCAGCGTACGCGACGATGCATCACGAGAGGAGCGCCAGCGCCTCTACGATATGCTGCGCCGCACCTCCCCGCCGGTGCCGCCGCCATTCCGCGTCGAGCGCATCAGCCTCATGCAATCCACGCTCGCCCGCGGCGGCGCCGTCTACCAGACCCTTGCGAGATTCTCTCTGGCGGCTGTGACGGCGACGGGATCGGGTTCAACGAACATCGACGCCGGCGACCGGCGACCGACGACCGACGACTGACGACTGACGACCGCGAACCATGACCCGCATTATTGCCATCGACTGGTCCGGCAAGGCGAAGTACGCCGCGCTGACGATCTGGCTCGCCGAAGCCGTGCAGGGCCAGCTCGTGCGTCTCGAGAACGGCCGTACCCGCGACGATATCGCTGACTGGCTAATCGACGAATCGAAGCGCGATCCGGACATCGTCGCCGGCTTCGACTTCGCCTTCTCGATGCCGGCGTGGTATCTGCTGGAGCAGGGATTCGCGGATGCTCCATCACTGTGGAACGCAATGCACGGCGGCTTGTCCGAACAATTGCTCGGTGGGTGCGAGACGCCGCTGTGGGGAAGGCGCGGGAAGCGAAAGCCGCCGCCGGATGAGGCACGTGACTGCTTCCGCGCGACGGACAGGGCGCACGTCATCGGCGGCATCGCCCCAAAGTCCGTCTTCCAGATCGGCGGCGCCGGCGCTGTCGGCACGGGTTCGCTGCGCGGCATGCCGGTGCTGTATCGGTTGCACGAGGCAGGCTTCCACATCTGGCCGTTCTGCGATGCGGGACTCCCGCGCGTGATCGAGATCTACCCGCGGCTGCTCACCGGCCCCGTGCGCAAGCGCCGCGGGGAAGCGCGACAGTGCTACATCGCCACTCATTGCCCGGATCTCGACGCAGAGTCCGCCCACGTCGCCGCATCGACCGAAGACGCATTCGATGCGGCGGTGTCCGCGCTCGTGATGTCAGCCCATGCCAATGAGTTTCGGAACCTTCCGGCGGCCGCCGATCAACAGCAGCAGCTCGAAGGGCTCATCTGGGCGCCGAGGCACGCAGCATGCGCCTGCTCCTGATCGTGCTGGTGGCCGCTGTGTTGGCATCGATGGCTGCCGCGTGTAGCCACTCCTCCTCGCCCGCGAAATACGAAGGCATCTACGTCTCGCTTGGGGATTCAGTCGCCGCCGGCAACGGCGCCAGCGACAAAGCCTCGACCAGCTTTGCTGCGCTCCTGGCGAAGGACGAAGGCGGCCTGCAGCTCGTCAACCTGGCCGTCGCCGGCAACACCACTACGGATGTAATCGAGAAGCAATTGCCGCAGATCGACGCTGCGGCCGCCAGCCGGAAGATTGCCTTCATCGCCATCTCGATCGGCGGCTATGACCTCGCCGCGCTCATCCCGAACGCCACCTGCCAGCAAGATCCGCTACCTGCGTCCTGCCCGCTCGATGAGGCTTTAGCGTCAGTCGAGCGCAATCTCGATCAGATCATGCGTGCCTTGCGAATGCAACACGCCGACACGCCGATCGTGCTGCTGCTGTATCCGAATTTCTTCTCCGGCACGGGCCATGTTTTCGAGGCGCCGGCAGCGCGCGTGCTCCCCCGGCTCGATGACGTGATCGCGCGCGTAGCCGCCCGCTACCCGCACACGGCTGCCGCCGACGCAGCTCCGGCGTTCGACGGCAACGGCCGCACACTCACGCGCGTCCTCGACCCGCAATTCGACCCGCATCCGAACGACGCCGGTCATCGCCTCATCGCCAACGCCTTCGAAGAGGCGCTCAAACACACCCGCTGAACACGCGTTGCCTATCAGTTATGGCCTGGCCGCTTCCCCGCCGATACGATGGCCGTGTGACCCAACCGCGCTTAGTGCTGGCTACCAACAACGACGGAAAGCTCCGGGAGTTCCGCGAGTTGCTTGACGGCTGCGGCTGCGAACTGGTGACGCCGGCGCAGCTGGGCGTCCCGTTCAACCCGGACGAAACCGGCGCCTCGTTCGAGGAGAATGCTACAATCAAGGCAGTCGAAGCGACGCGGAGCTGCGGGCTCCGGGCGCTTGCCGACGACTCCGGGCTGGAAATCGACTACCTGGGCGGCCGCCCGGGAATTTTTTCCGCCCGTTATGCCGGTGGAGACCGGACGGATCCGTCGCTTACGGAGCAGCAGCAGGTGCGCATCGTGCTCGATGAACTGCAGGGCGTACCGGATGACCAGCGCACCGCCCGCTTCCGCTGCGTCATCGCCATCGCTGCGACCGACGGCGGCGTGCAGACGGCAGACGGCGTGTTCGAGGGCCGCATCGCGCACGAACCCCGCGGCGAGCACGGCTTCGGCTACGACCCGATTTTCTTCGTGCCGGAGCTGGGCATGACCAGTGCGGAGCTGCCGCCGGAGGAGAAGAACAAGATCAGCCATCGCGCGCAGGCGGCACTGAAGGCGCGAGAGCTTCTGAGGATGATGTCTGGTGACTATCCAACCGCTTGAGCTGACCGATCGGCCCGATCCCACCCGTGCAGGCGCGCCGGCTCGTGATCGCTTTGGGCGCGCCCTGCGCGATCTGCGGATCTCCGTCACAGACCGATGCAATTTCCGCTGCCGCTATTGCATGCCGCGCGAGGTCTTCGGCGCGAAATACGAGTTCCTTCCACGCGACCAGATCCTCAGCTTCGAGGAGATTACCCGCGTCGCCCGTATCTTCGCCGCGCACGGCGTGCGCAAGCTGCGGCTCACTGGCGGCGAGCCACTGCTTCGCCGCGGCCTGCCGGAGCTGGTACGCATGCTCGCCGCGATCCCGGACGTCGACATCGCGCTCACCACGAACGGGTCGCTGCTCGAAGAGCAGGCGCAATCGCTCGCCGATGCGGGGCTGCGTCGCGTCACGGTAAGCCTCGATTCGCTCGACGATGCCGTCTTCCGCGCGATGAACGACGTTGATTTTCCCGTCTCTCGCGTCCTCGACGGCATTGCGGCGGTGGAGGCAGCCGGGCTGGCGCCGGTGAAGATCAACGCCGTCGTCCGCCGCGGCGTCAACGACGGCACCGTCGTCGACCTCGCACGCCACTTCAAGGGCACCGGCAACATCGTGCGGTTCATCGAATACATGGACGTCGGTCACAGCAACGGCTGGCGCCTGGACGATGTCGTGCCCGGCGCCGAGATCGTGCGCGCCATCAGCGCCGAGATGCCGCTGGAGCCGGCCGATGCCAATTACAGCGGCGAGGTCGCGCAGCGCTGGCGTTACGCCGACGGTAGCGGCGAGGCCGGCGTCATTACCTCGGTGACGCAGCCGTTCTGTGGCGACTGCACCCGCGCCCGTCTCTCCGCCGAGGGCAGTCTCTACACCTGCCTCTTCGCGACACAGGGCACCGACCTCCGCACCCTGCTCCGTGACGGCAGCGCTGACGCCGATATCGCCGGCGCGATCACGGGCGTCTGGTCCAAGAGGGACGATCGCTATTCGGAGCTGCGTTCGCAGGCAACCGAAGACCTGCCCCGCGTCGAGATGTCCTACATTGGTGGCTAAGCGACGCTCAGCGCAGAGGATAAAGCCGAAGTTTCCCATGGCGTACGCGGCTAGCGGCGTCGCACAGACCGCCAGTCTGGAGTGCTGTGCAGCAGCCGGCCTGTCGCATGTGCGTCCCTTCCCCTCGACTCCGAAAAGGGAACAACAGGTGGTCTTGCGAGTCCTTTAATGACGGAGGGTGCAATGAGCGACTGGATCCAGCGATACTTGGATGCGTGGGACAGCCACGACCCGGCCAAAGTTGGCGTAAACCCGCCGCCTCGCCGGTGTTCGTTCCCGCCATTTCCCATTCGACCGCGTAATGGCTCCCGCTCGCCTGCTCACTAACCAGAATGAACCGGTAGTCCTCGGGAAAGTGAGCACCAGATGCAGCGCTCCTCCGTGGGTTTCCAAGACCCAACCGCGAGTCCGGCCGGGGTGCGTCCGCCATCCGTAACTGCCTGCTGGTTGGTAGACTTCGCCAGCAGGGCTCTGAATTGTTCTTGAGGACGGGATGACGGCTAAGAAATTGTTGTTCGATCCCGAGGCCCTGCGCGAGAAGTATCGCACCGAGCGCGACAAGCGCCTCCGTGACGACGGCAACCAGCAGTACGTCGAGGTCAAGGGCGACTTCGCGCGCTTCATCGAGGACCCGTACGTGGCACCCGGCTTCCGGCGCGAGCCACTGACCGACGAGGTCGATGTGGCGGTGATCGGTGGCGGCTTCGGCGGGCTGCTGGCGGGCGCGCGTCTGCGCGAGGCCGGCGTCGAAGACATCCGCATGATCGAGAAGGGCGGCGACTTCGGCGGCACCTGGTACTGGAACCGTTACCCCGGCGCGGCGTGCGATGTCGAGTCATACGTGTACTTGCCGCTGCTCGAAGAGATCGCCTACATCCCAAAGGAGAAGTACAGCCGCGCACCGGAGATCCTGAACCACAGCCGCGCGATCGGCGAAAAGTTCGATCTTTACCGCAATGCCTGCTTCCAGACGGAAGTGACCGAGCTGCGCTGGGATGAGGACGCCCTGCGTTGGATCATCTCCACCGATCGCGGTGACCGCATGCTCGCGCGCTTCGTCTGCATGGCGAACGGTCCGCTACATCGCGCGAAGCTGCCGGGGATTCCGGGCATCGATGCGTTCAAGGGCCACGCCTTCCACACCAGCCGCTGGGACTATGACTACACCGGCGGCACGTCGGAGGGCAACCTGACCGGGCTGCGCGACAAGCGCGTCGGCATCATTGGCACGGGCGCGACGGCGGTGCAGTGCGTGCCGCACGTAGGCGCGGCGGCGAAGCAGCTGTACGTCTTCCAACGCACGCCATCATCCATCGATGTGCGCGCGAACCGCCCGACGGACCCGGAGTGGGCGGAGAGCCTGCAGCCGGGCTGGCAGCAGGACAGGATGGACAACTTCAATATCCTCGTGTCGGGCGGCTTCCAAGACATTGACCTGGTAAGCGATGGCTGGACCGATATCATCCGCAAGCTGTTGGTGATGGTGCGAGCCGATGACGCGCCCGACATCTCGCCCGAAGGCCTGGCGAAGACGATGGAGCTCGCCGACTTCGAGAAGATGGAGGAGATCCGCGCGCGCGTCGAAGCGATCGTGAATGACCCGGAGACCGCGGAGGCGCTGAAGCCGTACTACCGCCAATTCTGCAAGCGCCCCTGCTTCCACGACGAGTACCTCGACACGTTCAACCGCCCCAACGTCACGCTCGTCGATACAAAGGGCCGCGGCGTCGAGCGCATCACCGAGCACGGCGTCGTCGTCGATGGCGTGGAGTACGAGCTGGACTGCCTGATCTACGCGACCGGCTTCGAGGTGGGCACCAACTACACGCGCAGGTCGGGCTACGAGCTGTACGGTCGCAGTGGCGTCACGCTCACCGAGAAATGGGCGAACGGCGTCGCGACGCTGCACGGGATGCACAGCCGCGGCTTCCCGAACTGCTTCATCATCAGCAACGCGCAGTCGGGTTTCACCGTGAACTTCCCCCACATGCTGAACGAGCAGGGCAAGCACGTCGCGCACATCATCAAGCACGCGCTCGACCAAGAGATCCGGGCGATGGAGGTCTCGCAAGAGGCCGAGGAAGCGTGGGTGGAGACGATCATCAGCCTGGCGCGCAACGGCCAGGAGTTCCTTGAGTCGTGCACGCCCGGCTACTACAACAACGAGGGAAAGCCTGGTGAACTGGGTGGCAAGAATGGCTCGTTCGTCGGACGCGGCCAGAACGGCCCGTACGGCGGCGGCCCGGTCGCCTTCGTGAAGATCCTGGAAGACTGGCGGGCTGAGGGCCAACTGAAGGGGATGGAGTTGCGTTAGGGAAGGCGCGCGTCCGAGGAGCCGATCTTCCGTGGAGCGCATGAGGAGTTGCGACGATTCGGCCATCGTATCTCGTCCACGGCGCCTAAGAACCACGAAGAAACGGGCTCTAGACGTTGCGTCGCCTCTGTGTGACGATCAGCATCATCCGAGCACGGAGGGCGTCGCCGATGCCAGAACAGCCTTCCCCGTTACCTTCAGAGCCAGCATCCGCGGTCGTGGAGCGTACCTGGAAAGGGCGTGGATGGCCTTCCGTGGTCTTAGCGAGAGCCCGCGAGATGCGCATCTCCGATATCCAACTGGAGCGACTATTGTTCTGGGAGGTTCCCCTCGAGCGCATTGAGGAGGAAATTCGCTGGGCCGACCAGCTGAACAACGGGACGATGCGCTTCCGGCAATTGACCGTTGCCGACAACGACGAGTTCTGCACGTTGTGGGCGAACTCTCCCGAAGAGATTGGCGAGTGGGACGTGACTGCAGAACGGGGTCCGAACGGGTTCGCTCAGTTCGAACTCCAGGAGCGGCCAGTTCTCAATGGGCTGTTTGACCGAAGTGTAATGGTCGCGTGCGTGTCGTTCGCGCTGCGCCACACGCTGGTGGGAGATGAGCGCATCCACGTCCGCTACGGGCAGGCGATGCGCGTCCACAAAGATCACCGTCGGCACGGATACGCGCACTGGGTGCGATCGCTGCCGTGGGCTGTTGGCATCAACCGCCCGACGCAGATCCAGTACGACTACATTCGGTCGCACAACATGACCATGGCGCAATGGAACCGGAAGTACATGCCCAAGGTTGACACCGTGCCGGTGCGTGATGACGACGTGCCAGGCATCCCCGTCACCGTGCTCGAATATCCCGCTCGTGCCGTGCCCAGCGTGGCGGAGCGCATACGTCCCGCGCGGCCCGAAGACTTCGAGCGCTGCGTTGCGCTCATCAACCGGACCCACGGAGGGCGTGACCTGTTTCGCCCCTACACTGCTGAGTTCCTGACGGATCGGTTGGACGTTGGGCTGCCCGACACCGGCCCGCATGGCTGGAAACCCGCGTACTGCCTCGATGACTTCTATGTTGTAGAGCGCGGCGAAACGATCATGGCGTGCGCGGGCTTATGGGATCGTGGCCGTGACCTGCGCGAGCGCTGGCGGCATCGCGAAACCGGTGATGAGCGCGTGATCTCGGTCGCCGCCTTGCTCGATATCGGATTCGCCGAGGGCCACGAGCGAGCGCTCGCCAACCTCATCGAACAGTTCATTGGCCTGACGCACGGGCTTGGACGCGACTACTTGCTGGCACCGTTGGCGACGCTGCCGAAGGTGGAGATGCTCTTGACGCGGAACGAGCCTGTATCAGAGACGCGGTATCTCCAATGGCGCGGGAAGACTCCGACGATCACGGCGCCGACGCATCTGGATCTAGTGTACTGGTAGCGAGCACTACTCAACGCTCCTGATCCGGGGACGGCGAAATCTGCGTGTTGGCGCCACGCCGCTTGTCTATGCTGCGAATGTGGCTCCATGGAGGTGAACATGGATTGGCGAGACGTACAGGTGGTCTCAATGGGCGTTGCGGAGCGGCCGTTCTACGTGACGCGCGGCGACGAACAGATCCCTGGCATCGTCTGGATGCCGGAGGAGCCCGCAAGCGCATTGCCGCTGGTGCTCATGGGTCATGGCGGTCAGAGCGAGAAACGCAATGCGGCCGGGCTGGCAATGGCGCGCAGGTTCGTGCGGAGGCATGGCATGGCGGTCTGCGCCATCGACGCGATCGACCACGGCGAACGCGGCCCGATCCGCGACGCCGGGAACAAGACGGCTCACCCGGCATACATCGAGCTCTGGAAGCGACCGGACACGTTCGACCGCATGAACGCCGACTGGACGGCCACGTTGGATGAGTTGCTGGCGTCGGACCGATTTGACCAGACCCGCATCGGCTACTGGGGGCTTTCGATGGGCACGATACTGGGGCTGCCGTTTGTGGCCTCGGAGCCGAGAATCAACGCGGCGGTACTGGGCGCGTGCGGATTTTCCGGGCCGAGCGCGGTTCGTGGGCGCTTTGCCGAGCGGCACAGGCGCGATGCGCCGAACGTGACCTGTCCGGTGCTGTTTATGGTGCAGTGGGCCGACGAGCTCTTCGATCGAGAGGGAGCGCTGGAGCTGTTCGATACGATCGGTTCACATGACAAGCGGATGCACGTGCACCCAGGCCAGCACGGCGCGTTTCCGCAAGAGGCCGCCGATGCGACGCGCGAGTTCCTTGCAGCGCAGCTGCGCCGTGGACCGTAATTGCCACGTGGCCGCAGGGCGTCGGCAAGCGCCGTCGGTTAACTATTTCTTTCGCGCCGCGGTCTTGCTGCTTGACGCCGGCCGGTACTTCGATGAAGCCGCCTGGCGCATCGCTTCGATGCCCTCGCTCGTCGTCATCAGAGGCGTCGTCTTGATTTCCTTGACCGCGCCTCCCGCCGCAGCCGCGATCGCGAACGCGGCGGCGCTTACGTTATTCGGCATCTCGATGATCGCAATCAAGTCGTACTCACCGAAGCATAAGTAGCCATCGATGACTTTGCCCCGGTGACCCTCGACGACCGGCGTGATGGCCTTAATTCGATCCTGCGGATTCTTGACCAGCGTTCCCCAGCCATCTGACGTGTATGAAACCTGTAAGAGATAGCGTGGCATATGAAGTCCTCCGGGGCTAATAGGCGAAACCAGCGCCGAGTAGTGCAGACGGAATTGTAGTTCACGGGGCGACTGACGAGCAACGGGCTATTCGTCGTCGAAATGCCCCACGTGTCCTGACCACACCATCTGGTCGTGGTGTGGGCGGGTCGCGGCTCGCGGCAATATGGCGCCCACGTTTCGGCGCGGCGCGTGCACAGGTTTGACGCCTACCGTATGGCTGACGTTACCCCACGGGATGCCCAAGGGTGCGGCGGCCGAAGGGCGGTGTACTGGCGGCGAGCAGCTAATCGCCGCCGCCGGCGGCCCAGTCGGGCTGCTGGCGTCGGTTGCGATCGCTGGCCGCGGGCTGTGGGCCCTCGACCTGGAGCCTGGGCAACCACTGCAGCCACGATGGGAGATACCAGTTCCAGTCTCCGAGCAACTTCATGCTCGCGGGGACGAGGATTGAGCGGACGATGGTCGCGTCGATCAGCACGGCGACGCCTGCGCCGAAGCCCATCTCCTGGAACATCACCAGATCACCCGCAGCGAAGCCGGCGAACACGGCAACCATGATCAGCGCCGCCCCCGTGATTAAGCGGCCGGTGGAGCGGACGCCGAACCTGACTGATTCGGTGTTGTCGCCCGTTTCGTCGTAGTGCTCCTTAATCCTGCTGAGCAGGAAGACGTGGTAGTCCATCGAGAGGCCGAAGAGGATGGCGAAGAGGAAGATCGGCAGCCACGCCTCGATGCTCTCCACCTGCTGGAACCCGAGGACTCTCGCGCCGACGCCCTCCTGGGTAACCAAGACGAGCAGCCCGTATGCGGCCCCGACCGACAGCAAGTTCATGATCACCGCTTTGACCGGCACGACGATCGACCTGAAGACGAACATCAGCAGGATGAAGCTGAGGCCGAGCACGAAGACGAAGACGATCGGTGTATACATCGACAGCACGTCGAAGCCATCGAGGTTCGCAGCGATGGCGCCGCCGACGAGCACGCGCTCAGGGACCCCGTTGAATGCCTCCGGCACGTATTGGTGACGAAGTCGCTTCACCGCCGACTGGGCTTGATCGCTGTTCGGGTCGCCTGCGACCGGCACCTCAAGTAGCGCCAGGTCTCCGGCGTTGTTGGCTTCATACCTGGGCTCGCCAAAGGACGCGTCACTCGCGAGCGAGGTCTTCAGCCGCTCGACGCCTGCGCGCACGCCGGCTGAGTTCGCGTCGCCATCGATCACCACCTGAGCCGGCGCGATCAACCCGCCTGAGAAGTTGCGGTCAAGCACAGTGAACGCGCGCTTCGCCGGCAGCCTGTCCGGCAGCGTGCTGATACCGGCGAATCCGGTGTTGATGCGGAAGTAGGGGATGGAGGCGGCGATCAGCAGCCCGCCCGCGAGGACTACGCTCAACACCGCATGGTTCATCACGAGCTTTGCCAGGCGGTCCCAGAAACCGCCGGGCCGCTCTTCGCGGAAGCCCGCCTGCCCTTGCTGAATCAGCGGGATGTGCCCCGCGTTCAGCCTGTCGCCGAGGAGGCTGAGGATTGCCGGGAGCAAGGTGAGCGATGCCAGCACGGCCATCACGACGACCAGCACCGAACCGGCGGCAATGCTCCGGAAGATGGTCTGCGGGACGATGAGCATGCCCAGCAGGGCGATGATCACGGTGACGCCGCTAAAGAAGACCGTCCGGCTCGCGGTCGCGCCGGTCCTGGCGATTGCGCTCAGCTTGTCGAGCCCGTGCCCGCGCTCCTCCCGGTACCGCGAGACGACGAAGAGCGAATAGTCGATACCGACCGCGAGGCCGATCATGGTGATGACGTTCGTCACAAAGAACGAGAGTTGCCACTGCTGGCCGATGATCGCGCTCACCGCCACGGCGAGAACGATTGCCAGCAGCGCGAGGACTATCGGGATGAACGACGCAGCGAGGGCGCCGAACACGAGCGCCAGGATGAGCAGCGCGATCGGGATGCCGAAGGCCTCGCCGGTCTCCAGGTCGCTCTGGGCCGTGCTCTGAAAGTCCTTGCCCATACTGGCGTTGCCGGCGATGAGCACCTCAATGCCGTCGGCCTTCGTCGCATGCACGACATTTGAGACCTTGTCGATATGGTCGCCTGCGTTCTGGAACGTTCCGGCCATCGCGAAGGGCAGGATCGTGACGTGGCGGTCTTTCGAAACGAGCGATTGGTCGCCTGTCTGATAGAAATCGTGGCCTTCGGCGATGACATTTGGCCCAAGGGCCGTGACCTTCGTGTAGAGGTCCTCGACGACACGGCGGAACGCGGGGTCGTCGACGGTGGTGCTCTGCGATTGCACGATGACGATCTCGTTGTCGCGCTGCGGACCGCGCAGCCGATGCTCGATCAGCGTTTGCGCCTGTTTGGACTCCGGGTTCGTCGTGATGTCAGCTTCGGTGGTAAGCGCGCTGCCAAGGAGACTCGCAATGAGGATTCCGGCCAGTAACAACAGTGCGACCCACACGGCGATGACCGTCCAGGGCCGCTCCGCGCTCCTTCTCGCCAGTTGCTCCGTCCCGAGAAATCGCATCGTTCACTCCTTCGGTTAACAGCGGTTGTTCAGTTTGACAGCCGGATGGGCGGTGCCGCCAACCCGCTCTCTTGCGAGAATCGTAACCGCGTACATGCGGGGTGAGAGGCGTATGCCAATAGCACCCCACGGCGATCGCCGGCGCGTGGTGAGGATGTGTCGGGGCAGCCCGGGATCTTCTTCGATCTTCTCTCGTAGCCAGCGGACGTGCACGTCCACGACCGCGGCAGACCCGTCCACGGGTAAAAGGTGAGCGGCGCGCTCGATTGGGAAGGCGAACTATGCTTCGTAATCGGCTATGCGGCGCGTCACGCTCTGCGAGTGATGCCTTTCTGCGTACGGTCGCGGTTACATGATCGGCAACGACGTCTGTGCGGGATCAGCAGTTCCACCCGCCGACGTGGATGATGGGCGAGGGTTCGATATGCAGGCGCCGATCGGACAAAGGCTCGTCACGAGCGATGAACTCGATCTCAACGGTCTCGGCATCCGGACGTACGTCAACGGCGAGCTGGAGCAGTGGCGTGAAGAAGGGCCACGTTCCGTCGAAGTCCTCGTGGCCGGGATCATATGTGCGGTCCATTGCCCTGGAGCGCGATGACAGCGGGTGGCAGGCTTTCGCCGGTCACGACGGTGTCTCTGCTCCCACGGATGCTTCGTGTACGGACCGCGAAAGCCGATCGATGCCCGGCCGCAGCAACATCACGTACGTGCTTCGATCGTCCGCTCCAGCCGCCGAGGCTTCCGCGGCACGATCGAGCCAGCGGAACGATGCCTGACGCCAGACGCGCTCATCGCCGACGATCACGCCTTCAACGTCGAATATGCCGGCGCCTGCCTCCGCCGGGGCGGCCTCGGCGCTCACTCGCAACTCGACGAACGGGCGGCGATCTGTGGAGCCCGTGAAGGGCGTGACGGGAAGGCACGACATGACGACCGTGAACTCCATGCCGGCGTCCTTGTGGACGTGCTGCTTCTTGAAGTCCTCACGCTGCTGCATCTCGAGAAACATGCGGCGGCGGGGATAGCGGACAATGCCGATACGGTCCCACGCCGTGCCATCGCCGACGAGGACGCGTTCAACTTCAGCGGCGAAGGCGATCTGCGCTCCAACGGCCGCAAGCGACTCGCGCGGCGTGTACTCATCATCTGCCTCGCGGCCGCGGCGAGTCTCCGATCGCCCATCGCTGTATTGGGCCACGTCGCGGTACTTCATGAGGTTGAGCGCCCAGAACGGGCCGTCGTCCTCGGACGGGAGCTGGAGCCACCGCCCGATCATCTCCCTGTTGATCCGCCCGTACCGTATGGTGTTTCCTTTTCTATCTGTCGTCATGGGCCTCCTCCGAGCGCCGGTGGGCTCAGCTCGTGGTAGCGATGAAAGCGACAACGATGCGGGCGAGCTCTTCGCCCAGGTCTTCCTGCAGGAAGTGGCCACCGCCGGTGAGCATCACGTGGGGCTGACCCTTGGCTCCAGGGATGCGGCTCTGCATGACGTGCTCGCCGCCCTTCGTCACGGGGTCGGAATCGCTGAAGGTGGTGAGAAACGGCTTCTCCCACTTCTGGAGGACCTCCCATGCGCGGCGGTTCGGTCCGACCGCCGGGTCATCGGGCGTCGTGGGTACCAGCGACGGAAAGATGCGGGCGCCGGCCTTGTAGCTATCGTGGGGGAATGGAGCGTCGTACGCGGCGACGACGTCGTCCGGCAGGGTAGTTACGGTGGCGCCCTGGATGAGCCGGCCGATCGCGAAGCTGCGGGAGGTCTGCGAGAACTTCTGCCAGCGCATGAAAGCATCGTTCGCCGGCCGATCGCCGGTCGGCAGGCCGCCGTTGCCGATGACGATGCGCGCGAACCGCTCTTCGTTCTCCGCTGCCAGCCGCAAGCCCAGCACGGCGCCCCAATCCTGGCCGAAGAGCGTGACTTTGCGGAGGTCGAGCGTCTTGAGGAAGGCCGTCAGCCAGTCCATGTGCCGCTGGAACGTGTAGTCGGACTGTTCGGATGGCTTATCCGACCGGCCGAGCCCGATGAGGTCCGGCGCGATCGCGCGATGTCCGGCGTCGACGATGCCCGGGATCATCTTGCGATACAGATACGACCACGATGGCTCGCCGTGCAGCAGGAGCACGACCTTGCCGTCGCGCGGTCCTTCGTCGACGTAGTGCATGCGGAGCGCCCCGCCCTCGCCGTCCGGGATCTCGACGTAGTGCGGAGCGAAGGGATAGCCGGGGAGATTTTGGAATCGTTCGTCCGGAGTGCGCAGGGCTTTCACGTGTGGCCTCTCGCTAGTTCGATTCGATGAGTTGGTATGTGTTGGAGAACTCGTCCTGGATGACCGAGGCGTCCCCGGTCGGGGTCAGCACGCGCAGCACGCTGTCCAGTGTGCGGACGCGGTAGGTCCAGCCGGCCGGAGGCTTGAGCTGCTTCGCGAGGCCGGGCAGATCCGCCTCGCTGAGGGCGGCGTTGCTCTGTTGGCTGTAGGACTGCATCACGTACACCTCGCCGTCCGTGCTGACCAGTTCGTAGACCTCTGAGCCCTTCGCGTACTCGAACACGGTCTCGCGTGCGACGCGGCGCTCGGTGTATGGCGCAAGGTTCGGCGGGATCGGGCCCAGGTCGACGCTTGCGGCGCGGAACATCTCGATTGTGCCGAAGGTCGTCGTCTCGCGCGCGCCCATCGACTTCTTCTCGATGGCGTCCATCAGCCAGTATCGCGGTCCGTTCCGGAGCGCCGCGACGACGCCGCGTTCCGTCTTGATCGCCGTGGCGTCGAGTGCTTGCCACGCGTCGTCCGGGCAATCGTTCAGCCCATAGCTGTTCCACACCTCGGCGTTGAGCCGGCCATCGACGATGCGCGCCAGTAGGACCTCGCAGTAGCGCTTGCCGCGAAGGCCTTCGACGCGGGGCCATCCCTGCGCGTTCGTGAGGGTACCGGTCGCGTTCACCTTCGCCGCTGCCTCGCTCGATGCGGCGGCCGTCGCCGACGGATGTGCGCTCTTCATCGATGCCGTCGAGCTGCACGCCAGGCCCAAGATCAGGCCAGCGCCGGCGAAGACGAGCTGCAGTGCCCGGTGCTGCGGGACGGGTGTCTTCGGCCGAATTTGCCGCATGCGCCCAGTGGGCATGTCCTTCCGTTGTTGGTCCTTCAATTCAGGCGCCGCGCTTCACTACCGGCACGCGCTCCATGTCGCGCGCGACGTGGAGCGGCCCGGCGTACACGTCGCTCATGCCCGCCTGGAAGGCGGCGACCTGCGCAGGGTCGTTTGTCACGGGCGGGATGATGTGCGTGAGGACGACTTCACCCACGCCGGCATCGCGCGCGAGCGCTGCGATCTGGTCCGTCGCGATATGGTACGAGGGGACGTCCGACATCAAGCCGGACTCGCGCACCATGCCCGCGGCTTTCAGTCCGGCGATGCGCTGCTCCATCATCGGCAGGTTCATCGCCTCACAGACGAGCATGTCGGCGCCCCGGGACGCAGCGGCGAGCGAGTCGCACAGCGACGTATCGCCGGAGATCACGACGACGCGGCCATCGAAGCTGAACCGATAGCCGAATGCGGGCACCACCGGAAAGTGGTCGACCTCGAAGCTCTCACAGACCAGGCCGCCGATGGTCAGGAATCCCTTCGGCTCGGGCGTGGCCGGCACCTCGGTCACCTCGACGTTGATGCCGTCAGGATGGAGCTTGTCACCGTGGTGGGCGATGCGGAACCCGATGTCGCGTCGCAGAGCGAGCAGGAAGCCCTCCACCATCTCCGCCGTGCCTTCCGGGCCGTACACGCGGAGGGGCGTCTGGGCCCCCGCGGTCCAGCGCAGGAAGAGGAAATCCGGGAAGTCCGTCATGTGGTCAGTGTGCATGTGCGTGAAGAGCGCGGTGTCGATGGTGTTCGGCCGGATGCCGGACGGCAGGATCTTGCGAGCGGCGCCCCAACCGCAATCCACGAGCACGTGCGTGTCGCCCGCGACGACAATGTTGCCGGCGCCGCAGCGATCCGGGTTCGGTAGGGGGCTGCCGGTACCCAGGAATACGATTTCGAATCCTTCGCTCATGCTTCCTCTCCCGGTATCCGCTCCAGGCGTGCGATGAATCGCGTGTGGTACTGCCACACGAGCTGCTCGCCCTCTCGCCAGCGGCGCACCTCGACCCCTGGCATGTCGCGAGGTCGCAGCACCAGCACGCCGTCCTCGAAGGTCGCGGCTACGACGATAGCGGTGGCGAAATCCGCGCCGGCCACGTCGTTCACTCCGTGTTCGTGGGTGCCGTCGGCCAACATATCATGCACGACGCCGCTGGCCGTCACCACCACGCGGTTACCCGCTTGCTCGATACGTTCGACGTGCTTCCAGATGGGGAACGCCTCCGGCGGCGGCTCGCCGTTCGCGCGCACGTCGACCACCCGTCAGGTGCCACGCAGGTCGGGCGCACCTACGGGGATCGGGTCTGTGCAGCCGGCCAGAATCGGCGCCGGCATCTGTGCGCCGTAACCGCCGGCGGGTGTGTGTGCGGTGGGGATGTCGTACACGGTGGTCATCCGGCTACCTCCGTCATCGCGAACAGCGACTGGCTCTCCAGTCCGGCATCGCGGTGTCGTGCGGGCCCGCGAGGAACTCCTTGATCTGCTCAGAACGTGGATAGCTCGACATGCGCGGCCACGTCCTTTGCTGGTCGCGTCCGCCTGTGCTCGCGTGAGCGTCACTCTGGTGGCGCCTTTCGGCAAAGGAACTTGCCGCTGCGAACCGAGAACGCTCTGAATAGACCCGGATCGCTCCAGCCGATCCCGGGCTATTTCGATGGTCAATTGTTCCTGTAGGGGATGGCCCAAGCCAACCGATCCCACGCTCGATCTGGTTGGTTCTGGCGCCTGGAGATCTCGTCCTGCCCGGCGCTCTGTCGCCGATGGTGTAGCTGGAAGGCAACCGGAGGGGGCCGATTTCGCCGCTCTGCTAAATAACGAGCGGTCAAGGTAGGGTCAATTCGATGCGTTCGTGGCCGAGGCATAACCAGTCTGCAACGGACCCTTTCCCGATCTGCTAGAGGCCCCCCGGAGCGCTCCGGCGGAGCACTAACCGCACTCGGGCGTTCCGTGCGTCAGCTACCTCCAAGGGCTAGCACCGACGTTTGGGCGCCTCGGACCAGCTTCACGGCGCGAGCACCTGCGGCGAACCTGTGGCTACCGTAAAGATCGGCCCCTTCGACGCCGATAAGGTGACGGACGGCAGTTGTATCCCCAACGTTGGAGGAGATCATGCGCCCACGGCTCTCGTTCTCCCTGTCCGCGCCTACACGCGGCTCTGCCTCGGGCGTTCCCGCCTCCGATGCGGCCACCCCGCGGCCGGTGGTGCCGATCGAACGCGGGATGCAGATCTATATGTGCGTGTTCGCGGGCAGCTTCCTGTTCTGGTTGCTGGCGAAGCCGGGCGGCGAGACGGCGCTGACGTGGTTCTCGGATGTAGCGCTCTCGGTGACGGCCATAGCCGGTGGCCTGGGGAGCCTGCTGTTGTCGTGGACGCTGCGCGGCCCGGACCGGCGCGGTTGGCTCTTCATCAGCGCCGGCGTCCTTTCGTGGGGATTGGGTCAGGCAGTCTGGTCGTACTACGAACTGATCGCCCACCGGGCGCCGTTCCCGTCAGGTGCGGATGTTGGATATCTGGGAATGATCCCCCTGATGCTGACCGGTGTGGCGCTGCTGCCGGCCGCACGAGACATGCGCGGTGACCGGCTCAAGGTCGGGCTCGATGCGCTGATCGTGATGACCGCCCTGGTGACCGTGGGCTGGTACGCCGTGCTCGGACCGATCTACACGAGTGCCGACTCTACCTGGACGGAGAAGATCATCCTGCTGGCATATCCGGCGGGCGATGTGCTCCTGATGTGCGGGTTGGTGGGTGGGTTCGCCCGCGGATGGATCGCCCGAGGTAACGTGGCACTGGTCCCGCTTATCGCGGGCATCGTCCTCTTCATCGTGGCGGACTTCGGCTTCGCGTTCCTCACCGTCAACGAAGCGTACGCCAGCGGTGACCCGATCGATATTGGCTGGCCTCTCGGATTCCTGTTCGTGACATACGCGGTGATTCGGCGAAAGTCGCATGGGCTCACGACCGCGGGCGCCGAATCGGTGCAGGCGGAGTTGCCCGGCTGGCTCGATTCCGTGCGGGTTGCCGCGCCGTACATACTCGTGGCCGCGGTTGGCGTGCTGATCTTCGCCAGCCGCGCGGCCGATCGGGGGATGCAGTCGAACATCTTCATGGTGGCGGCGCTCGCCACCGTATTCCTGGTCGTGCTGCGCCAGTTCATCACCATGAACGACAACGCGCGCCTCAACCGAAAACTTCGCTCGTTCCACCAGCTGGTGTCGTCGTTGAGCGCCGCCGCCTCGACGGGCGAGGTGTGCGCGGTGGGACTGGGAGCGCTGCGCCAGACGGTCGGCGGGTTTGTCGCCGTCCTGTATTTGCGCCAGGGGGACGACTACACGGCGACGGCGAGCGATCCGCCCGGGCGGCTGGAAGAGGTGGGAACCGTACCCAAGGAGCTGCTCGTGCCGCACAACGGCGAGGTCATCGTGCGCCTCGGCGAGCACGGACTCAACGAGATCTGGGTGCCGCTGACCGCGCGTGGCCAAACGCGCGGCTTGATCGCCATGAATGCGGCGGACCTCGGGCGCGCCATTGACACCGAGACGCTGACGACGATTGGTTCGGAGATCGGCGTCTGCTTTGAGAACCAGCGCCGGTTCGAAGAAGCGCGCGAGCTGGCAGACCACGACTCGGTGACCGGGCTGTACAACCCGCGCTACTTCCACACGCAGATCGAAGAGTTCATCCAGGGCGCAGAGAGCACCAACGGGAACCTCGGCTTGATCGTCTTGGACATTGACGACTTCAAGCTCTTCAACGACACGTTCGGCCACGCGGCCGGCGACCACGTCCTGCAGACGGTGGCGGCGGGCCTGAGAGGTCTGGAGCCGCCCGACGGTTTCTCGGCGCGGCTCGGTGGCGACGAGTTCGCCGTCGTCCTACCGCACCTCAACCGCGGAGAGACGATCGAGTTCGCACAAGGTGTGCAGCGATGGTGCAATGAACAGGCGTACGTCAGCGAAGGCGGTGAGCGGGTCCCGATCCGGCTTACCTTTGGGTTCTCGAACTATCCAGAACAAGGGACCAGGCGGTTCGAAATCGTAGCGGCCGCAGACGCGACTCTCTACGAGGCCAAGCACTCGGGTGGTGGCCTGTCCGCGACGATAGGGGGTCGTCGGGTGACCGATGCGGCGCGGGCTTCGGGGACCTTCGGCTTTCTGGAAGCGCTGGTTACGTCCGTCGACAACAAGGATAAGTACACGAAGCGGCACTGCGACCTGGTCAGCGAGTACGCGCAGATGATCGGCGAAGGCCTCGGATTGTCCGAAGAGTCGCAGCGGTCGCTGGTGATCGCCGGCGCGTTGCACGATGTCGGCAAGATCTGCGTGCCCGATCGCATCTTGCGCAAGCCGACGAAGTTGACCAAAGAAGAGTACGAGATCATGAAAATGCACGTGCCGCTGGCGGCCAACCTGATTCAACAGGTGCCGCGCCGCCGCGACGTGCTGGACGCCGTGCTGCACCACCATGAGCGGTTCGACGGCACGGGCTACGTGAAGGGGCTCAAGGGCGACCGCATCCCGTTGCTTGGGAGGATCATGGCGGTCGCAGACGCGTTCTCGGCGATGACGCTGGACCGTCATTACAGGAAGGCGTTGCCACTCGACCTCGCCATCGCGGAACTGCGCGCGGGGGCTGGGACGCAGTTCGACCCACAGCTTGTTGATGTCTTCATTGCCCAGATGGAACGCAAGTTGCGAGGGGGGCTTGAGGCCGCCGCCTAGCGGCCGAACGCCATGAGAACTGACAAGAACCATCTGCTGACTGACGACATCGAGACACCAACTCTCGTTCTGGACCTTGCGCACGTGCGCGAGAATCTTGAGGCCGTCCGCGCCGCGTTCGCGCAGGTGAATCCGCGGATCCTCTATTCGTGTAAGGCGAACTCGGACGCTGACGTTCTCCGCACCGTGTATGAAGCAGGGTGTGGGTTCGACGTCGCATCGATTGGCGAAATCCGTCAACTGGAGGCGGTGAACATTCCCGCGCGAGCCGCCGTCTTCAGTTCGACGGTCAAGATCGGGTCGCATATCTCCGATGCGTTCGCGCGTGGCATCGACACATTCGCCTTCGACAGTTACACCGAGGTCGAGAAGCTGGCCGAGCGGGCACCGGGCGCGAAGGTCATCGTGCGCCTGGAGGTCCCACACGTGGGCAGCCGATGGCCGTTGGCGCACAAGTTCGGCGTGCCCCCACTCGAAGCCGTGGACCTGCTTCGGCAGGCGGAGGCGCGCGGATTGCACCCATACGGGTTGACCTTTCACGTCGGTTCACAGTGCGAACGGCCGCAGAGCTGGGGGGACGCGATCGAGGTCGCGGGGCGGGTCTGGACGCGCGCTCGCGATGCGGGAATACGGTTGAAGCTCGTGAACTTCGGCGGAGGCATCCCTGCGAAATACACCGAGCCCGTGCCGCATGTCGTGGATATCGGCAAAGAAGTCACGAGCCGCATCTCGCGGGAGTTCGGATGGGACGCCGAATACGCGATCGAGCCCGGCCGGTTCGTCACAGCTGAAGCTGGCACGCTCGTGACTACGGTGATCGGGACCGCTACCCGCAACCACAAGCCCTGGGTGTTCGTGGACTTGAGCATCTATGCCGGCCTGCTCGAGGTGACCGGCGGCTGGCGCTACCCGATGGTCACGAGCAAAGACCACCTGCCCAAGCGACCCACGACGCTGGCGGGTCCGACGTGCGACAGCACCGACCTCCTCGCGTCCGATATCGACCTGCCGGAGCTGCAGGTCGGTGATCGGCTGCTGCTCGGCAGCGCGGGGGCATACACCACGTCGTACCGGGAGTACAACGGGTTCACTTTTCCTCAGGTTATCGCGATCCCAGACTCGGCGGCGGCTAGCGAGGCTGCTTGAGTGGGCCGCCGGTGACGCGGCTGCGGGCGGATGCCTTTATCGCTCTCTCCGCCGCCGCGACGGCCGTCGCGCTCGCCGGGTGGCGACAGAGGCGCCGCGGTTCCTCGGCTGTCACGCCGCCGCCGAGAGTCGCCGGTCAGGCAAGGGACAGCCTCGTCCTGCGGACCGCAGTCGAGCAGCCACCGGCGTCCCTCCCGCTGCGACGGACGCCGGTCGAGCCGCCGCCAGTCGACGGGAAGCCCTCTCAATCCGGCGTCTATCCGGGTTGGGGTGTCGCCCTGGGCGCGTGCCTGTCGCTGGGCATGATCTTCGGAGCGACGCTCTGGGGCTTCGGGCTGCTCATCGAGCCGCTCGAGCGCGAGTTCGGCTGGCATCGCTGGGTGATTGCCGCCGCCGTGACGTTCACGCTGTTGATCTCGGGCGCGACGAGCCCGCTGGTGGGGCGCCTGGTCGACAAGTTCCAGCCGCGATTGGTCATCGCGGTGGGCAGTGTTGGCGCGGCGTTGGGGTTCGTCCTCCTCTCGCGCGTGACGAACCTCTGGCAGTTCCTGGTCCTGCTGGTCATCATTTCCTTCTTTCGCGCATGGATCGACTATGTGCCGTTCACGACCATGGTCGCGCGCTGGTTTCCGGCCCGCCGAGGCACCGCCATGGGCATCGCGACAGCGGGGTTCAGCATGGGTGGCCTGCTGTTTCTGCCGGTGATGGCTGAGATTGTCTCCGCATGGGGCTGGCGCACATCGTTTCTGGCGATAGCGGTCATGATCATCGCGGTCAACGGCACCTTCGTCGCGCTCTTCTCGAACCGCCCGCCGCGAAAATGGAGCTCGTACGGCATCGTCGCGGGCCGTGAAGAGGGCGATGAACAGACGCACGGTTTGCTGCGGTTCAGCGCCCTCAAGGAAACGTACCGCTCATCCGGGTTTTGGCTGGCGTCGGCCGGCTTCGCGCTGTTTTTCTGCGCGCAGTGGGCGTTCGTCTTCCATGCGGTGCCGCTCTTTGGCAGTGCCGGATTCTCGCCTCGCGCCGCGTCGATCATCGTCGGTGCCTCGGCCGGTGTCGGCATTATCGCGCGCATCGTGTTCGGCGCGCTCATCGATCGGGCGCGCAGGCTCGAGCTGCTGGGCGCGGCCATGCTGCTGCTGACCGTGTGCGCGCTGGCTCCGCTGATGGCCGGCGTGACGCCGGCTGCGGTTGGCATCTTCATCGTATTCTGGGGGGTCGGGACGGGCATAGGCGAGCTGGTCGAGCCGATGGTGGTATCGCGCCTGTTCGGTCTGCGCTCCTACGGCAGCGTCTACGGCGCGATCGATGGTGTAGAAACGATCGCGGGCAGCGCCGGCCCGGCGCTTGGCGTTCTTGCGCTCGAGCTCACGGGCTCATACAACGGCGTGCTCGGCCTGGACATTGCCATGCTGCTGCTTGCTGCTTGCTGCCTGTTCCTGCTCACGGCGTTGGCTCGTCGGCGTGCCAGGGCGGCCGAGGTCGTCCGGTATCTGCGGGCCGCCTAGCGGTACGCGGTGTCACTCTTTTTCGCACCGCCACGTGAGAGAGCCGCGGCGCCAGGAGCCGTCATCGCCGCCAACCTTGAGAGCGGCGACTACGCCGGGCGCCTGGCATTCGCGTCGTGATCGACCCTCAATCCATCCATCCACACGCTAGCGATACGGCGAGTATCGGCGATATCGCGCAGCGGCTCACCATCGATGAGCAGCAGGTCGGCGCGTTTTCCGGGCGCGATCACGCCGAGGTCGTCGCGCCGCAGCCACGCCGCCGCGCCCGACGTCGCTGCCGCGAGGACCGTCGTGTTCGGCATCGCCTTTGCCATGAGCGCCAGCTCCATGTGATAACCGTAGCCCGGCGGTACGCCGACGGCGCCGCAGTCCGTGCCCGGCAGCACGCGGACGCCCACGAGATGCATCCGCTCGATCACCCGGATCATGTTCTCCGCCGACCGCTCGAGGTCAGCAGCCGAAGGACGCGCGCCCGCCGGGCGCATCGCGAGCCGCGGACGCTGCGCTTCAGTGAACGCCGCCTCTTCTTCGGTCGTAAACTCCGTATCGACACGCGCGCCGAGGACGAGTGTGGGGATGAGACGCACGGCGCGCGCGGCCATAGCGCCGGCGATCCGTGTCACCGCCTCACCGCTCGGATCGATCGCTTCCCAGCCGCGCCGCACCTTTCCCCAGTACGGAAGATTCCCCATGGTGTCGCCCGCTGCCAGTTCGTGCTCGTGAGGGACGAGGTCGCGATATAGCGAGAGCTGCAGATGCTCCAACCCATCAATGCCCGCATCGATGGCCTCTTCCGCGGTCGTCGCGGTCAGGTGCCCTGTCACCGGCACGCGCCTCGCGATTGTCTCGATAGCATGGCGCACGAGCCGTGGCGGCAGCCCCGCATACAGCTTGATACCGTCTACTCCGGCGTCGAGATTGCGTGCCACCGTCCGCTCGATGTCGGCTTCGTCCCGGTGCACTTCCATGCCTGGGAAGAGGGCCTGTGCGACGGCGCCCCACGCCGGGGGATCACCCTCGACGAAGGCTCCGACAGCGAGCACGCGCGCGCCGGGCACCTGTCCGTCGCGGCTTCGCTCACGCAACGACAGCGCTTGTTCGAAGACGCCGCCCAGGTCCTTGACGGTCGTTACGCCGAGCCGCGCGTACGTTTGTAGCCCTTCCTCGCCGAACAGAGTCGCGTGGACGTGAGCATCGATCATGCCGGGCATCAGGAACTTGCCGCGTGCCTCGACGATCTCGGCGCCGTCCGGCGCTGCGATCCCGGGCGCGACGGCGGTTATGCGGTCGCCTTCTATGAGCACGTTGCCGTCGGCCGGCGGCGCACCGGTGCCGTCGAACACCCGCGCGCCGTGGATTAGTGTGACCCCCATGCCGGCCTCCTTTCCGTGTTCCGCGGCAACTATAAATCGCAGGCGCCTAATGCGCGTCGGGTTTGTCGCCTCATCGATCACGGACAGGTCCGTCGCCGTCCGTGACCCCGACAGTCGCTGCAGCTCAGCCGCAAGGCCCAAATGATCATCGTGCTGCGGGAGTTCGGCCGCAGCTCCTTCGTTTATGGCCTCGTACGGGGCCAGCTGTCCGACGGATCGGCGCCCGCTCGGGCGTTCGCATGAGATGATCACCCGCCGCGGCAAGCTGGAAGACGTCAATGAGGCGTTCCGCGCGATGAAGGCGGGCGAAGTCGCGTGGACGGTGCTGATGTTCGACTAAGCCTGCTCAGCCGGAGGCTGCGGCGATCTCGGCGAGCACGGGGCGGACGTACTCGAGGAAGAGAGCGGGGTTCTCGCTCATCGGGAAGTGCCCGAGGTTTGGCATGTCGCGGTAGACCGCGCCCTTGATCTGGTCGGCGAGCGCGCGTGCCATCGCCGGCGTCGACGACCAGTCGTACTCGCCGCACATGATGTAGACGGCGACCCTCGAGGTGTCGATCTGCCCGGCCGTCTTTGTGAGGTCGTGGTCGACGGAGTAGTAGTAGAGATCACCTTTGAAGACGGGCGGCGCTCCCTGGCTGTACACCCAGGCGGTCTCATGACGCAGATTCTCCGGGCTCGAGGGCGACATGAGGCCGTACATGACGCTTGCCTTGAAGTCGTTGGAGATGCGCGGGTGATGCCAGAACGGCTGGTAGCCGCCCGGCGTCGCCGCCGAAGCCTCGAGGGCGATGACGGCGCGGAACGTCTCGGGGTAGTGCAGCGCGAGGTCGACCGCGAGGTGGCCGCCGATGGAGCTGCCCATGAAGGCGGGCCGGTCGAGGCCGAGCTCGCGGGCGAGCGTGACCGGCACTTTCATCAGAAAGTCCTTGGTGAGACGGTACTCCTGCGACCACCATTCGACGCCTTCGGGCGGGATCGACTTACCGTGGTACGGCAGGTCGTATGCGATGACACGAAACCGGCCGGCGGTCTTGGGATCGCTGAGCACGTGCCGCCATTGCCGGCCATCGGCCCCGGCGGTGTGCTGCAACAACAACGGGATACCGCTGCCGTTCTCCTCGAAGTACACCCGGTACTCGATATCGTCGATGGTCAGGAACACGTAGCGGCCGGTGCTCTCGTCGAATCGCGGCATCACGACCTCCTCAGGACGCGCCGTTGATGCGCATGATCTCGATCAGGCGACGCAGCGCCGGGTAGTACGGGTACACGTCTCGATCGCGCCCTCGATCGTGAACGCATGGTGCGCGGCTGCACCAAAGAGATCCTGGTAGAAAGGCGGAGGCACAGCGCGAAGCAACTTCTCCCACCCGTCTGGCGGACCAACGATGCGGATAGGCGCCGCGGCATCGGAGGGCGCCGGGGCGGCCTCCGTGATGACCCCGGCGCGGACGGTGAGACGGACTGCGTCCGCGCCGCTGACAAGCATGACGTCGGCATCCCACATGCGGGCGGCGATAGCGAACTCGCCGTCGTCATTCGCGGCTGCCGGCAGGAGGCGCATCGCCCGGTCTCTCATCGATCCTCCGGGGCGCCGGCGAGCGCTGTGAGCTCGCGCATCGAGGGTACGGTCTCGAGACGCTCGATGGCATCGTGCAAGGCGACGGCGCGCTGATGGCCGACGACCGGCGTGGCGAGCGCGAAGAACTTCGCGGACAACGCCTCCCATTGGCGGTCGAGGTCCGTGGCCGGGCGGCCGGTGTCGGCCTCCGCCTCGAACGAGCGGCCGCCCGCCCGCAGAGCGACGGTTACCCTCGTCGCAGCGAGCTTCGGTTGCGGCACGAAGGTCACGCGGTCCCGCATCGCGACAAGCGCCGGATCGCACATGCGAGCGTCGTTGAACGCAGCGGGATCGGTGGTGTCGTCGCCGAGGAGCGCCATCGCGGTCGTCACGCGAAGGCTGAACTTCCCCTCCAGTCCGGTTGTGGGTTCCGGAATGTCGCAGACGCCGATGCATCCCGTAGATCCGCGGATCTCCACCGACTCGATCGCGTCCGCGAGCACGCCGGCCTCCGTCCTGAGTTTTGACGCCGCCTCGATGGCGGCATGCGTGAGATAACACGACGCGTGGCACTTGAAGAGCGTGTCGGCGATCAGGAAACGGCCCTCGAGGCGATCGAGGGAGGTGATGTCGAGATCGCCGCCGCCGTGCGTCGATGCGAACCCCTGCGGCGCTTCAACGACGGAGGGGTTCGCCGTGAAACCGCCACGCGCGAGCAGCGCAGACGTGAGCCCGTTCGCCGCGGCGCGCCCGGCATGCAGCGGCTTCGCCATGGTGCCGAAGCCGGACTTGAGCCCGGCTGCCTGCGTGCCCGCCAGTCCGATCGCGTTGCGCCATTGCTCGTCATCGAGCGCGAGCAGGTGGGCCGCGGCCGCGGCGGCGCCGAAGGTGCCGAGCGTGCCGGTCGCGTGGAAGCCGGCGGCGTAGTGTCCCGGGTTGAGGAGCGCGCCGAGGCGACACTCGAACTCGACCCCGGCGACGAACGCTGCGAGAAAAGACGCACCGTCGCGGCCGTCACGTTCGGCAAGGGCGAGCGCCGCCGGCACGACCGACACGGACGGGTGCCCGCTCATCAGCGTGTGCGTGTCGTCAAAGTCGAGTGCGTGCGAGGCGGCGCCGTTGATCAGGGCAGCGTCGAGCACGCTAGCGCGCTGAGCGTGCCCCAGGAGGGTCGCGTCGCCGTGGTCGCCGCAGACCAGCTCGCGCACGAGGATGTTGGAGAGCGGCTCGCGCGAGCCGGCGACGGCGACGCCGAACCAGTCGAGGACGCAGTGCCTCGCGACGGCGCGTGCGCGAGGCGGAATGCTCTCGCAGGTGATGCCGGCGACGCTGTCGATCAGCTTCTGGGTCGCATGCTCGTCCATCACAGCTCCGCGTTTCGCGCAGGCGACGTTGCGTCGTTGGCCGGCGCTCGTGGTAGCGGCCAGTATAGCTTCGATCTAGGATAGTGCCCTCATGGTCGGTTAAGGGAGCGGGGCGCGCTGGACTTCGGTGCCGTCCTCAAGGTTTTGCGATGAGCGCATTCGACGCCGGAAGCTTCCAGCTGATGTCGAAGGGGCACACGTTCGAAGACTTCGAGCCGGGCCGGCGCTTTCGCCACCACTGGGGCCGCACACTGACGGAGTCGGACAACTCGACCTTCACCACCGCCACGCTGGCCTATAACCCGCTTTACTTCAACGTGGAGTACGCGCGGGCTGAGGGCCACCCCTCTGTTGTCCTCAACCCGATGCTCGTGCTCTGCACGATCGTCGGGCTTTCGGTCGAAGATTTGAGCGAAGCCGGCGGTCCGTTCCTGGGCGTGGACGAGCTGACCTTCCATCGCGCGGCCTACCCGGGCGATACCCTCACGGCGGAGAGTGTCGTTCTATCGACACGAGAATCTGGCTCGCGCCCCCGATTCGGCATCGTGACGTGGCGCACGGAGGGGCGTAACCAGCGGGGCGAACTTGTCCTCGACTACCAGCGCACCAACCTGGTCGCGAAGCAGCGAGGAGAGATGACGTGAGCGAGGTGAGTACCTACCTCACGGACGACCGCGTCGCGATCCAGGCGACGGCACGGCGTTTCGCGATGGACGAGGTGCTGCCGCTGGCGAACGAACTCGACAAGCGGAAGGCGGACATCCCGCGCGACTTCCTACGGCGCATCGGTGGGATGGGCTACTTCGGCATCATGATCGGGCGCGAGTACGGGGGCATGGGCCTCGGCGTGTTCGAGTACGCGCTGATCACTGAGGAGCTGGCGCGGGCGTGGATGAGCGTCGCCAGCATCATCGCGCGCGGTAACGGCATGGGCACGCAGGCTCGCGATCCGGAGCGGCGCGCGATGCTTTTGCGGCGCAGCGCTGGCGGCGAGTGGATTGGCGCCGCCGCACTCTCGGAGGCGGGTGCAGGATCTGATCTTGCGAACGTCCAGTGCCGGGCAGTCCGCGACGGCGACGAGTACGTGATCAACGGCGAGAAGCGCTGGTGCGGGAACGCGCTCGCCGCGGACTTCATCATGCTCCTCGCGCGGACGTCGGACCCCGGCGAGGGGGAGAACCGGTCGCGCGGGCTCGAGAGCTTCTTGATTGAGAAGGAGCGGGACCGGTTCCCGGACGGGCTCACCGGCACGCCTATCGACAAGATCGGCTACTACGGCATCACGACGTTCCAACTCGTGTTCGATGGGCTGCGGGTGCCCGCAGATGCACTACTGGGTGCGCGAGCAACGGAGAGCAGCGGAACCCCGCGCCCGGCGGGACGCGCGTTCAACGCCACGATGCACGGCCTAAACATCGCGCGCATTCACACGGCCGCGCGCGCGATCGGACTGGCGCGGGGCGCGCTCGAGGATTCGCTTGCGTACGCGCAGGAACGCGTGCAGTTCGGCAAAGCGATCGGATCATTCCAGGCGATCCGCTTCAAGCTGGCCGACATGGCTACGCAGGTCGAGGCGGCGCGCGCGCTGATGTACCAGGTCGCTCAACGCTGCGATGCCGGCGAATCGATCGAGAAGGAAGCCGCGATGGCGAAGCTCTTCGCGACCGAGACGGCCGAGCGCGTGACGGGCGATGCGATCCAGGTCCATGGCGGAAACGGCTACACGACGGAACGCACGGTCGAGCGCTACTGGCGTGACGCGCGTCTGACGACGATCTTTGAAGGCACTTCGGAGATCCAGCGCGTGATCATCTCTGACCGGCTGCTGGGACGGGCGCGATGATCGACCCGGCGCCGTTGACGGGACCGGCCAACTACTTCGAAGACTTCAACGTCGGCGACCGCTACCGCCATGCCCGCGGGACGACGGTCGGAGAGCTCGAGAACCAATTGCTGACGAAGCTCGTCATGAACACGGCGCAGGCGCACTTCAACGAGCACGCGATGAAGAACACGGCGTTCGGGCAGCGTCTCGTGTTCGGCCTTGTCACGGGCTCGATCGTGATCGGCCTTGCCACTCAAGACGTGGCGGAGAACGCTGTCGCCGAACTGGCGCTCGACAAGATGCGCTTCAAAGCGCCCGTCTTCCACGGTGACACGCTCTACGCCTACACGGAGGTGCTCGCGAAGGAAGATGCCGATCGCGCGGACGCGGGCGTCCTGCGGTTCAAGCACTGGGGCCTGAACCAGGATGGCGTCGTGGTGTTCGAAGGCGAGCGCACGGTCTTGATTCGGCGCCGGCCGGGGGGACGGAGCAATGACTGAACGGACCGGCCCCCTCGTTGACTTACGCATTGTCGATCTCACACAGGCGCTTGCCGGGCCGTACTGCACGATGCTACTCGCCGATCTCGGCGCGGACGTGATCAAGGTGGAGCCGCGGCGCGGTGACATGACGCGCGGCATGCCCCCGTGGACTGGCGACCGCGAGTCGGCGCCGTACGGCGGCTACTTCGCAAGCATCAACCGCAACAAACGCAGCATCGTCCTGGACCTGCGGAAGGACGGCGACCGCGAGATCTTCTTCCGCCTCGTCGATACTGCAGACGCGGTAGTGGAGAACTCAAGGGTCGGCGTCATGGACAAGCTCGGCGTAGGCTACGACGACGTGCACGCCCGCAATCCGCGCGCCGTCTACGGCGCCATCCGCGGCTTCGGCGACCCGCGCACCGGCGAGAGCCCATACGCCTCGTGGCCGGCGTTCGACGTGATCGCCCAGAGCATGGGTGGCATCGTCAGTACCACCGGACCCACTGGCTCCACCGGCTATCCCGCGGGCGCGAGCGTCGGAGATATCTTCCCCGGCACGCTGGCTGCGCTCGGCGTCGTCTCCGCGGTCCACCGCGCACGCGTGACCGGCGAAGGTCAATTCGTCGACGTCGCGATGTACGACGCGGTCCTCGCGCTCTGCGAGAACCTTGTGTATCAGTACTCATTCGCCGGCCGCGTGCTCGAACCGAAAGGCACGGGCCATGCCGCGCTCTGCCCCTTCGACGTCTTCCCCGCATCCGACGGGGCGGTTGCCATAGCTGCGACGGCGCCGAATCACTGGAGCCTTCTCTGCGCACTGATCGACCGCGTCGACCTCATCGATGATCCACGCACGTTCGAGAACATCGCTCGACTAGACCATCGCGACATCGTAATCGACGCGATCTCGTCGTGGACGCGCGAGCGGACCAAGGCGACCATCGTCGCGGAGATGGCGGGGCGCGTGCCCTGCGGTCCCGTCAACAATGCGGTCGACATCTTCAACGATCCCCACGTCGCCGCGCGCGGTATGCTCGCCGGGATCGAGCTCCCGGGCGGCGGTCACGCACAGATCGCGGCGCCACCGGTCAAGTTCACGGCGACGCCGACGCGCGTCTACCGCCGGCCGCCGCTGCTCGATGAGCACCGCCAGGAGATCCTGTTGGAAGCGGGCATTGCGGCAACCACCGATACGAATGATGGGGCTGTGCCATGAGCGATCGATTGCGCCGATCCGAACTGGCCACACCGGGCTCGCAGCAGAAGATGATCGCGAAGGCGGCGGAGAGCGATGCCGACCTGGTGTTTCTCGATCTGGAGGATGCCGTCGCGCCGGCGGAGAAAGAGCGTGCTCGTCCGCAGGTAATCGCCGCACTCAACGAGCTCGACTGGGGCCGCAAGGTTCGCGCCGTCCGCATCAACTCGATGGACACGGTGTGGGCCCACGACGACATCATCGACGTCGTCACGAACGCCGGTCAGCACCTCGACATCATTATCATCCCGAAGGTGAAGGCACCGCGCGACATCTGGTTCGTGGAGACGCTGCTCGCCCAGCTGGAAGCGAAGCTTCGTCTGGGCCGCAGGATCGGGCTGGAGGTGCTGATCGAAGAGACGGAGGCGCTCGCGCGAGTCGAAGATATCGCCGCCGCGTCGCCTCGATTGGAGGCGCTGATCCTGGGCGTCGGGGATCTGTCGGCCAGTCAGGGAATCCGCACGGGCCACATCAGTGATCCAGCGATGCGCTACCCGGGCGACATGTGGCACTACGCGCGCAACCGGATGATCGTCGCCGCCCGGGCGAACGGACTCGATGCGATCGATGGTCCGTACCCGAATTACCGCGACGCGGATGGTTATCGTCGCGAAGCGAGCTGGGGCAGTACGCTCGGTTGCGCCGGCAAGTGGTGCATCCACCCGAGCCAGATCGAGATCGCGAACGACGTTTTCGCTCCGACTGAGAAGGAGATCGCGCTCGCGAGGCGGATGTGTGACGCATACGAGGCGGCGCAGAGCGGCGGCGCGGGCGCGGCGGGGGAGTCGGGCGTGCTCGTTGACGCCGCGTCCGTGCGGATCTTCCAAGGTGTGCTGGAACGGGCGCGCCTCACCGGACGCGCGTGACGCCTCCTCACCATCTCCACTACGAGGTGCACGCAGGCAGCGGGCCCTTCGTGCTGCTCGTGCACGGCTTTCTGTCGAGCAGGGCACAGTGGCTCGCCAACCTTGAGTCGCTATCGCAAGTGGCGCGCCCGGTTGTGGTCGAACTTTTCGGTCATGGCCGCTCGCCTTCGCCCGAAGAACCGGCGGCCTATGCACCATCGAATTACGTGGCCGAGTTCGAGCGCATCCGCGAGATACTCGGCGTCGATCGCTGGCTCCTGTGCGGACAGTCGCTCGGTGCCGCCCTGTCGTTCCGCTACGCGCTCGACTGCCCGCGGCGCATCAGCGCCCACATCTTCACGAATTCGATGTCAGCGCTGGCGGAGGACGGCTGGCCTGACCGCGTTCGCCCCGGCCTCGAAGCGCAGGCGCGACGCCTGGCGGAGGGCGGCCGCGGCGTGCTGGAACAGCATCCGCTCAGCCCGCTGCGCAATCGGCGCCTTTCAGCCGTCCAGCGAGAAGCGTTCGCCGCCGATTCGGAGCTTCTCGAACCGTCGGGAATCGCGCGGACCGGATTGTTCACCATCCCGGCGTCCTCGGTGCGGTGGCGCGTCGGTTCGAACAGCGTGCCGACGCTGCTCGTGGTCGGCGAACGGGAGAAACAGTTCGCTCCCTACCGGCGCTTTGCCGAGACCGAGATGCCGATGCTCACGGTCGCAGCCATGGACGCGGGACACGCGCCGAACCTCGACGCCGCCGAGTCCTTCAACGAGGTAATCGTCGGCTTCGTGCGCGGGCAACCTCTGCATCACTGAGCTACGTCCCAATCAGGGCGAGGCCGTTGGGAAGCGCGTCAACACCTTCGTGGCGAAGAGCTCGAGCGAGCGCAGGATCTTTCTGTTCGGGATCAATCCGTTGTACTGCCATGCGAATAGCCAGTTCACCGGCGTGTCGCGTTGTAACCGTTCTAGAGATCGCGTGACCGTATCGACACTGCCGACGAGCAGCATTCCATCCTCGATCATCTGCTGCGGCGTCGGGCGCACCGCGCTGCCCGGCTCGGCAAGCACATCGCCGAAATGGAACGGCGCGAACCATGCCGCGCCGCAGAACGCCGCGCCGTGCGCCCATAGTTCCAAAGCTTCCGCATCGCTGTCGGCAACTACGACATCGCGGAGGACGCCGAGCCCCTCTCCCGGGCGCAACGTGCGGCCGTAAGTGGCGGCCTCTTCGCGGTACACCTCGTACAGACGATTCTGCAAGCCGAGATACATGGGCGGCAGGATGGCCGTCACGCCTTCGCGCGCGCACCAGCGGATGGTGTTCTCGCTCGACGCGAAGGGCTGGAAGATCGGAGGATGCGGCTTCTGCAACGGCTTGGGCACGACGCCAATCTCACGGACGATACCCGAGTCATCGACGCCGGCTCCCCAGAGCTTTGTTGCTTCGATCTCCCAGGGAGTCCCGGCGGGCGGGATGTTCCAGTAGCTCCCCTGGTACGAGAGCATATCCTCGGTCCAGGCCTTCTTGATGATACGGAAGTGCTCTTCAAACGCGGCGCGGTTCGCGGCGTCGATGGCGTCGTGTTGGCCGGGCGTCGCGCCATGGATGCCGTGCATCTGCTGCGCCATGACATCGACCCAACGGCGTTGGTAGCCGCGCGCGAAGCCCGCATTGGCGCGGCCGCCGCTCATGTGGTCGAGCATCGCGATATCCTCCGCGACGCGCAGCGGGTTCTGGGCCGGCAGCACAATGCCGAGCTGGCCGACGCGAATGCGCTTCGTGTGCATCGCCACGAAGAGGTCGAGTAGCACCGGGTTGTTCGAGATCTCGAACCCCTCGACGTGAAAGTGATGTTCTGTGAACGAGATTGAGTCATAGGCGAGTTCGTCGGCCGCCTGGGCCTGCTCCTTCAGCTCAGCAAGCATCTGCTGGTACAGGTCACCGCGCAGGCCAGCCATTCCCTCCTCGATTGCCGCGCGAGAACCGATCGAAGGGAGGTAGAACACACTTGTTTGCATCGCACAGGTCCTCAGTCAGGCCGGCTGCCTGACTCACCGATCGAAGGAGGCCCATCCGCGTCTGGAGCTGATAGTAACCTTCGGGCTCAGCACGGCGCTGCTGCTTCTTCGCCATCTCGCACGTCTGTTCGCCGTCGAGGGCTGGGGGTCGTTCCAATCGCCGTTCGTGACCTGAAGCGGAGTTTCCTGCTGAGCACGCTCAGTCGAACATCAGCACCGTACGCGCCACTTCTCCCGCCTTCATCGCGCGGAATGCCTCGTTAACGTCTTCCAACTTGCCGCGGCGAGTGATCATCTCATCGAGCTTGAGCCTGCCTTGCAAATAAAAGTCGATGTAGCGCGGCATGTCACGCCGGAAGCGGTTGGAGCCCATGGTGCTGCCCTGGATCTTCTTTTCCCTCAGGAACTGAGAGCCATCCAGTTCGACCTTCTGCCCGACCGGGATCATCCCAATGATGGTGGCGGTGCCGCCAGCGCGAAGGCAGTTGAACGCCTGCTCGGCCGCGAGCTTCAGCCCGATGGCCTCAAACGAATAATCCACGCCGCCGTCCGTCATGTCGCGGATGGCCTGCACAGGGTCGTGCGATGACGCATCGACGATGTGCGTGGCGCCGAGCTCCTTTGCGGTCGCAAGCTTGTTCTCGGTTATATCTACGGCGATGATCTGTCTCGCCCCCGCGATCCGCGCTCCCTGTATGGCCGCCAACCCGACGCCGCCGGCCCCGAAGACGGCGACCGACGAGCCGGCCTCGATGCGCGCGGTGTTGAGCACGGCGCCGACGCCCGTCGTCACCGCAGCCGATGAGCGCTGCCCGGTCCAGCGGCATGTCCTCGCGGATCTTCACGACGGCGTTCTCGTGCAGCAGCATCTTCTCGGCGTAGCTGGAGATGTTGATGAACTGGTGCACGATGTCGCCCTTCTGCGACAGCCGCGGACGCTCACCCGGCGCGCGCTTCGTCTCCGGGCTCGAGCAGAGGCTCGGGTGTCCGGTCAGACACTGATCGCAATGCCCGCAGAACACCGAAAGGCAGGCAATGACATGATCGCCCGGCTTTACGTACGTGACGAGCTCGCCCAGTGACTCGACGATCCCGGCGGCTTCGTGGCCGAGCACGGCCGGCGCGGGATGCGGGTAGTAGCCATCGACGAAGTGCAGGTCGCTGTGGCAGACGCCGCTCGCGACGGTCTTGACGACGATTTCGCGCGCCTTCGGAGCATCGATGTCGACGTCTTCGATAGTGAGCGGCTCGTGGGCTCCGTGGAATACTGCTGCTTTCATCGTTGATCCTTTCGTTTAGTCAAATCATACGTGACGCCTTGCTATGCGCGAGACTGCGTCCCGGCCGGCCAGCACGCTCCATGCAGGGAGGCGGCCTGACGACGTTGTTAGGGAGCTGACAACATCTGGCCGACGGCATGACCGACGGATGCGACGACGATCGTGGGCCGGTAGCCGGTCTCGCCCCAGACGCGGCCGCGATGGAGCCAGGCGCTGGAGATTCCGGCCGCGACCGCGCCGGCGATATCGGTGGGGCCGCTGTCACCGACCATCCACGCGCCTTCGAGCGTGGCACCGCATCGCTCGGCGACCAGGCGGAAGATCTCCGGGGCCGGCTTCGCGTGACCGACGAGCTCGGACACGCACCAGGCGTCGACCAGACGATCAAGTCCCGCACGGCGGAGCTTCTCCTCCTGGCCTATGTCTCCGTTCGTCGCGATGCCGATCTTCCAATCCTGCGTGCGGAGCGCCTTCAGTGCTTCGATCGTGTCATCAGCGCAACGGTAGAAATCGAGGTACGCCGGCCACCATGCGGCTGCCAGTTCGCGCACGGGATCGTCAAGGCGAAACTCGGCGCGCGCCGACGCGAAGAGTTCGGGTCGCGGGCGCTGTCCGCCTTCGTCCGCCGCTTCCATCCATGGCACCACGTGGGCCGGATCAAGGCCGCGCTGAATGGCAAACCATCGCGCCGACGACCGGAAGGCGGCCGTCCGGTCCACGAGTGTGTTGTCGAGGTCGAAGATCGCGAGTGGCATTGCCAGACTATGATCGGACGGCGACCGCGCGCGCAAGCGGCGTTAAGCGCAGCTCGAGCTACGCCGCCGCCGGACATCGGACAGTCTATTCGCGGCTGAGTGCATCCCCCGATATCAGGGCGGCGACACGAGCCGCCAGCGCCGTCATGCCGAGTTCGTCGCTCGTAGCCCGCGCGCTCGCCAGCAGCGTCGCCGCTCGCTCGGAATCCCCCTCTCCCGCTCGACGGAGCAGCATGACTGCGTAATCGCACTGGGTGTAAGCGACGAATGGCCGTGCGCGCAGCCGGGTGTTGAGGCGCAGCGCGTCCTCGAAATGGCTCTCCGCATTCTCCCAGTCCGCGAGCGTCGTGGCCAGGAGGCCGAGGTATCGAGACGCGGCGCCGGCGCAGATGACCATCTCGGCGGCCAAGACGTTGAGGTTCCGGTATGGCAGGAGCAGTTCGTACAGCGCGCGCGCGCGTCCCGTCGCCCAGCGTGGCGCACGTCTGGCTTAGCAAACTGACGCTCATCAGCCAGACAGTGTCGCGGCGCAACGTCTCGAACCCGGCGGTCGCGAGGACCTCGAACGTCTGTCGCGCATCGTCGAGTCTTCCCAGTTCGCTCTGGAAGAACGCCAGCACGCCGCGCAGCGCCGGGAATGTGTCGAACTGCGAGCGAAGGCCCTCGAACAGGACCTCCACCTCCTTGAGACGGCCCTGCTCCCAGCGGAGTGCGATCATCTGCACCGCGTATAGCTGGATGCCCTGCGATCCTTCCACGCGCTGCCCGGAGGTCAGCATTTTTGCAGCGAGTAACTCTGCGTCGGCAAAGCGACCTTCGACGATCGCTCGCATCGAATGGGCGATGTCGAGGTACCAGTAGAAGAGTGGGAGCTTGACCTCGTTGGCCAGTGCGTTGGCAAGCGGGAGCGCTTCATCCGCGGCGTCCACGTCGCCGATGGCGAACAGGTCGATAATGCGCCAGGTCATTCCGCGCGCAGTCATGACGCGGTCGCGGAGTTGATTACTGAGTGCCAGGAGCTCGCTCGCACTCTTGAGCCGTTCATCAATGTAAGCCGGATCGGCCATCATGAAGAGCCGGTCGTCGAGCGCCATAGCGAGGACGGCGAGGTCGCCAATGCGGCGCGCCATCTCGACGGCGAGCCCGGTGAGGTGGACGCCCTCCTCCTGGAAGTTCGAGAAGTTGTGAGCCCGTGCGAGCTTGGACAGGACGCGGGCGCGGATGGCGCTGTCATCCTCGGGCAAGAGGCTGAGCGCCTCTTCGAGGATTTCGACGACGGGATCGTGCACCTGCCCGAGCCCCATCTGGATACTTCCAAGCGCGAGCGCGGTGCGCGCGACCAGGTCTGCCGAGCGCAGCTCGCGCGCAATCGTCGCCGCCTGCTGTAACGAGTCGACTGCGCGCTTCGGTTCCCCCGCCCTGGTGAGCGCATCGCCGAGCCGAATCATCAAGTCGCATCGCCGCGTGACATCTGCGTCCGCTACGAGATCAAGCGTCAGCAGCGCGTGTTCGTAATGCTGGACGGCCTCGTCATATGCCGTCACCGCTAAAGCTGCGTCGCCCGCTTCCAATGCGTAGGCGATAGCCTTTTCGGCATCTCCTCGAGGTGCGGCCTCGTAGAAGTGGTGCGCGAGTTCCGCCAGGTGCGCCCGGCGGCTGGGCGCGTACAGCAGCTCAAGGGCGTCTGCGATCCGCCGGTGCATGAGAATGCGGCGCGGGCCGCTCAATTCTTCGTAGAGCGTCTGGCCGATGAGCCCGTGCGTGAAGTCATACATTCCCGGCTGGTCGCGTTTGCGCTCTGAAATGAGCTGCGCGCTTACGGCCTCGTCGAGGAGGTCGACCAGGGTCTCCTCGCTCTCGTCAGTGACGGCTCTCAATGCGTCCCACGAGAAGCCGCCCTTGAGGGCCGATGCCACTACGAGCATTTGATTGCAGGCATCGCTCAGGCGCGACAGCCGCCGGCCGATCACTTCCCGGACGCCTTCCGGGATGCCAAGCGCCGTGATGCCGCCGCCCGCGCCGATCCAGCGTCCATCCTTGCGATAGAGTTTGCGCTCTTCGATCAGGTGGCTGAGGATCTCGCGGATAAAGAATGGATTGCCCTCGGTTTCCCGGAAGAGCGCGCCAACGAGCTGGCGCCGGTTCGATGGATCGTCGTCTGACTCGCTCATCGAAGCCAGGAGTTCCTCGACGCTGTCTTCCGACAGCCCCCGCACGAGCACGCGGTGATAGTTGTTCTCGCGCCGGAGAGAACCGATGGCGTCGGCGAGCGGGTGCTTCCGGTCGAGCTCTGCGTCGCGGTAGATGCCGACGATGAAGACGCGATCGTGGGCAATCTCCGGCACGGCGTGGCGGAGCAGTAGTAGCGACGCTTTGTCTGCCCACTGGAGGTCGTCTAGCACAAGCACCAGCGGCGCGGATTGGGCGACGCCCAACATGAAGTGGATCACGCTTTCGAAGAGCCGGAGACGCTGCGCTTCGCCTTCAGCGGGCATGGCGTCGGGAAGGTCAGGGAAGCGGCGCCGCACCTCGGACACCAGGGTCGCGATCTCCGGTGCTCCTTCTCCGAGCTCGCTTCGTAGCGGCGGATTGGGGCGTGTCCGCACGAAGTGGCGGAAGGCGTCGATGAAGGGCTGATACGCCATGCCGCCGTCACCTTCGTAACATCGGCCGTGCATCAGGACGGCGCCACGCAAGCGCGCATACACGCTCAATTCTTCGCTCAGCCGCGTCTTGCCGATGCCGGGCTCACCCGCAATCATCGCCAGCGATCCCTGCCCGGAGAGTGCCTGGTCGAATGCCACCTTCAGCTGCTCCAGCTCGTCACGGCGCCCGACGAACCGTCCCCACGCGATGGCTCCCAGTTCCGCGCCCGCCGAAGCCGAGGCGGCGTTGTCCGCTGCGGGTGCCGTCGTGATCCTGGCAAGTTCTGCGACCACTTCAGCCGCGGTCGCGGGTCGTTCGTCTGGCGATTTGGCGAGGAGGCGCAGGATCAGCTCTTCGATCGGTCGCGTGACGGCAGCGTTCAGCCAGGAGGGGGCGACCGGCGCCACATTGATGTGCTGGGAGACGATCGCGAGTGCGTCATCCCCCAAGAACGGCGGCCGGCCGCTGACCAATTCGTAAAAGACAGCCCCAAGGGCGTAGAGATCGCTCCGGGTCTCCACCTCGCCGCTCAGCGCCTGCTCCGGTGGCATGTAGGCCGCGGTCCCCATGACGGTGCCGGTCATGGTGATTCGCGATCGGTCGAGCGCGGCGGCGAGCCCAAAATCGCCCAGCTTCGCGGCGCCGTCGGCGGTGAGCCAGACGTTTGCGGGCTTGACGTCGCGGTGGATGATGCCTTGCTCGTGAGTTGCGACGAGGGCATTCGCGACGTCTGTGATAATGGCAAGCGCACGTTCCATCGGAAGTGGCCCGTTCGACTCGCGCAAGATGCGGCGCAGGTCTCCGCCTACGACGTACTCGCAGACAATGAACGGACGCCCGTCATCCGCCTCGCCGATATCATAGACGCCGACGATGTTGGGATGGCCGCCGAGCCGCGCCATCGCTTGGGCTTCGCGGCGGAGGCGCGCCAAGGCGTCGGCGTCGATCGCCTCCGAGCGCAATACGGCCACCGCACATTCGCGCTCGAGGGCCGCGTCCCGCGCGAGATACACGGTCTTTTGCGAGCCTTCGCCGACGACCCGCAGCAACTGATAGCGACCGGAGGCGAACGATCGACTGGTCTGCGCTGGTGCTAGCGTCGCTTCGCCGGACAGCTCTGGTTCAGCGGTGATTGTCGCCCACCTCCCGAAGTGCCCAGGTTCCGCATGATAGCATCGCGGAAGTGGGCGGGTGAGTCACGCTGGGCCCGAGGCTGCGGTCCGACAATCCTACGTTTGGAGCGGCTCTATCTCGATCACGAAGCGGCTGGCGTCTTCGCCGAGCGCGCTCTACTTCTCCACTCGTTGCTATCGGGAGTGGCGGAGATCCAGGGAGATGCGTGCCAGTCCGATGCTATCGCTCAACCCCAGGTGCCTCTCCCGGCGGTCGACGGCGGAACGCCGGTCGGCGTCGCGCGCAGCGCGCGCAGTTCCGCCCATTTCGAGCGCGACTGGAGCTCGACGGCCTTGATCTGCGTGCCATTTGCGGCTGCGGACGCCGACCGCAGGGCGCGGATCTGGTCGGACAACTCTCCGATCTCCCGTAGAAGCTGAGCCTCTTGATCGTGTAGCGGTAACGTGTTGGGCATGGCGTGGGTCCCGTTGTTAGTGTGAACGGAGGGCGGCGGAAGACAGTTCTTCCGCCGCCCGGTCGTTGCCTCGATCACGCTGAAGCGCTCGTCTTCAGCGGCGTCCTGCGTTGCAGGCTGGCTTAGCTTGCGAGGCGGACGTTGAGCGCACGGCTCTTGCGCGGGTCGCGGTCGTCCGCGCCCTTGTCGAATTCGACCGTCTGCCCTTCTTGGAGCGAGTCGAAGACGCCGCCCTGCACCGCCGAGGTGTGGAAGAAGATGTCTTCCGAATCGCCCTCCGGCCGAATGAAGCCGAAGCCTCGGTCGCGCGCGAGCCGCTTGATTTGTCCCGTTGCCATGTGTGTCTCCTAATCGCCGTGGGTGTGCTCGCTGATTCGGGCGGTTAGCTTTGCCCGGCGAACCACGACGTTTCTACCCGGTATTTCTGCACAAGCAACACAATGCCTGGCACTTCGAGTCGATGAAGTCCTCGAGTGCGTCGGAAATGACCGCGGCGAACAGGACTGCGACGAGGAAGGTAAGTCAGCATACCAGATTGCACCGTTGGGTGCGTGCAGACCCGGGTCGTGGTCGATCCGGTCTACGGTCCGCGGCAGTGGGCGTATAGCTCCTCACGGCGACATCCTCGGCTTACCGTCGCCAGGGCCGCCGGAACGTACAAAATTAGGGGTTTGCGAAGGCCGGCTGCTCACGGAAGGGCGCACGGCTCAACTTCCCCTCCGCGGGCCGAAACCGGGATTTTGAATCTGAGCCGTGCGCCAAATCGTCAAATGGAGCGGAAGACGGGATTCGAACCCGCGACCCCGTCCTTGGCAAGGACGTGCTCTACCGCTGAGCTACTTCCGCACGAGCCCGGCAGTATAGCCACGCTCGCCGGCGAGTGTCCACGAATTCAACCCGCCAGGAAGCGAAAATTGGCGCGCGAAACGGTGCAATCGTGTGCCATCACCGCCGATTCTACTTGTGGACCGCATTGCAGAGGCAGGGTTTGTGCCTGGTCAAAAAGGGGAGAGCAGGATCGTGGCAAAACGCAAGGATTACTACGATGTCGTCGGCGTCCCGCGCCGCGCGCACGTCCGCCTGATCGAGGAATCGTATTGGGAGCAAGCGCACGAGCTCAAGAAGATGCCCACGCGCAAGGCTCTCAAGAAGCTGGAGGCGCTGAACGAGGCGTACGAGATTCTCGGCACACCTCACCGGCGGTTGAAATACGATGGCCAATTTCCCGAAGCCGATGCGCTCGGAACAGAAACGCAGCGGAACGGCTTCCTGCAGAACTTTGTCAGCTTGCTAGGTCGTCGCTTCCGTCCCGCTTAGCGAGACTGCCCTTTCCCCGGACACCGCTGCCTGCGGCCATCCACACGGCCACAGATGGTGCGCTTACCGCGAGGCCAGGCCATCGACGGCGACGGAACTGGGCCGTCGTGAGATAGCTATTGCCCGCCGCTGCCGCTCGGCGGCGTGGACACGCGGTTGCCGGCGAGCAGCTGCGCGATGAAGGCCGAGAAGATGCTTCCGCCGCCGCCCGCGCCGTCGCCGCTGACCTGGATCTCCGGCGTGATCTTGAGGCCCGCCGCCGCGATCGACTTCGTGACTTCGATCCCAGCGAGGTTGGCCTGACCGACGGCCGCCACCTGTTTTTCGTACGCCTCCGCGGTGGCCGTACCGACGGCGAGGATCTTCTTGCCCTCGGCCTCGCCCTCGAGTTCAATCGCACGGGCACGGCCTTCGTCGGCGAGGATGGTCTGCTGTTTGGTCTGCTCCGATACCTGCACACCGATCTGCGCCGCTACCAACTCGATCTGTTTGTCCGCCTTCGCGCGCGTATTCTCCGTGTCGATGCGCTTCTCTTCGGACTTCTGTTGCTCGACGAACATATCCTGTTGCTGGGCGGCAATCACGCGGCGCGTGTGGATCTCCATCAGCTCCTGCGGGAGGATGATCTGCGAGATCAGCACGGACACGCATTCGACGTGATATTTCTCCAGCTCTTCGCGGGTGCGCGCTTCCGCTTTTGCCTGCTCGTCGGCGCGATCCTGCATGAAATTCATCGCTTCAGACGATGACGCCTGGTTCCGGAACGACGAATCGATCATCGGATGCACCACGTGGTCGATCAGGTTCTCGATCGACCCGATCTTCGCGACCATAAGCGGCGCCTGCTCCGGCCGCACGCGGATGACCACCTTTACCCCGACGCGCATCTCGAAGCCCTCGCGGCTGATCACGGACAGCGGGTTGAAGAGCTGCAGCCGTTGCCGCTTCGGGTCGTTTTCGTCGGCGACGGCGCTTGTGCTCTGGGCCATGCCTTCTTCCGCCCAGTCGATCGTCAGGTTGGTAGTGGGGATGATGTAGGCGATGTACGCCCAGCGGTTGAGGTAATAGACACCCGGTCCGGCGACCTCGGCCTGGATGCCGCGATAACCCGCTGGCACGACATAACGCTCCTTGCCGGCCAAGCGGTCCTGTTGAGGAATGTCCTCTGGCTCGAGGCCGACGTTGGAAACGAGCACCGCAACGGACGACGGCGACCGCATCGAGCTTCACATCGAACATCAGCGGGTTGATGTAATAGGTGCCTGGCTTGAGCAAGTCGTATTGCGGGCCGCGCTGGCCGCCGCTCGAAAGGAAGGCGGGGGCGTCCTGAAAGTCGTTGTGGCCTGAGACAGTCGCCGCCACGAGTTCTCCGCCGGGAAGCGGTGACCCGTCTTTCGCGGTGACGAGCCCGACCTGGTTCGCTTCGACTATGGTTGCCGGTTTTACCTCTACGCTGAACAGATGATGCGGTACCGGCCGGGGAAGATCACTTCAATCTGCGGGCCGCGCTGTCCACCCTTGGCAACGAACGCCTCTCCGTCCTGGAACGCCTGATGGCCATCGACCTTGTGTGCCAGCAGGCACCCGGTCGACATCGGTTCGCCGTCGCGCGCGCTGACCACGCCAACCTGGCCCTGCGCCACGATCAGCGCCGGCTCCGTGCGCACGCGGAACAGGTAGGTGTTGATCCGGTACTTGCCGGGGGAGAGGATGTCGACCTGCGGCCCCTTCTGGCCGCCGTTGCGCAGGAATGATTCGCCATCCTGGAACGTGTCGTGCGACTCGACATGACGCGCGAAAATATGGCCCGGATCGAGCGGCCGGCCATCGATCGACTCGATGAGCCCGACCTCATCCTCTGCGACGACGAGCATGTCGTCCTTGGTGACCTTCTAGATAAAAGGCGGCAAGACGGCGAGGCCCGGCTGCAAGACTCGGGCCTGGATGCCGATTTCGGCACGTGCGGCGACGACTCGGCCCTCAGGCAGCGATCGTCCCCAGAGGCGGCGTTCGATGATCCCGACCTGCTGGCCGCCGACGTTCACGAGCATGCCCCCGAAGAACACGAGAAACAGAAAGAGCAATAACGCAGCCAAGACGATGATCAGCACGACGATGGGCATCGCAGCCTTCTTTCAGAAGCACGGGAGCGTGTCACAAGCGCTACACGCACGTATACATCGATTGCACGATGAGGACTAGCTGTTCGGATTTGACAGAGTTAGGCGAGGCCGCCCTGCCATCACCGTGTCCTCATAGGACGCGCGAACTTGCTTGGAGTCCACACGATCGCGTCCGATCGTGACGCAGGAGTATGCCGTAATATAATCGCATCCTCAGATGACCTGACGGGGGAGGCGCATGCCATCTCCACCTGGACCTGATCCTGAAGACACCCTGGTTCCGCGCACCCGCGAGGCCAGGGCGTTCGCGTCTGGCCGCTACACGGAGCGCCGGTTACTCAGCGAGGGCAGCCAGAAGGTCGTCTACCTGGTGCACGACGAGGAGCTCGGCCGCGACTGCGCGCTCTCGATGATCAAGGCGGAACTGCTCGAACCCGACGACCTCGAACGCTTGCGGCGCGAGGCGCAGGCGATGGCGAGCCTCGGCGCCCACTCGAACATCGTCAGCGTGTTCGACTTCGGTCGGGAGGACGGGAAGCCCTACCTTGTCTGCGAGTACGTGCCCGCCGGCGAGCTGCGGGCGGAGTTGCGTACCGCCGGCGGCCCGCTTGCGCTCGAGCGAGCGCTGACGATCGCCGCGGATATCGCGCGAGCGCTCGCGGTCGCCCACGGCCGCGGCGTCATCCACCGCGATGTCAAACCCGCGAACGTCTTTCTGTGCGCGGACGGCAGCGCGAAGCTCGGCGACTTCGGGCTGGCGTTCTCGCTCGACCAGTCGCGGCTGACGATGCCCGGCACCGTGATGGGCACCGCCCTGTACATGGCCCCCGAACAAGCGCGCGGCGAGCCGGTAGATGCGCGAAGCGATCTCTACGCTCTCGGCTGCCTGCTGTACGAGATGGTGTGCGGCCGCCCGCCGTTCGTTGACGAGAACGCGACCGCCGTCATCGCCCAACACATCAACGCCCGGCCATCAGCGCCTTCGCAGCACCGCCCAGAGCTACCGCCAGCGTTGGATGCGCTGATCCTGCGCCTGCTGGCGAAGTCGCCGGATGACCGCCCGCAAAGCGCGGCCACCGTCAGCGAGGAGCTTCAACGTATCACCGAGAGCCTTCGACAGCCGGCGTCCGAGCTGACACGATTCGAGCCCCCGAAGCGGTCTCGGATAGCTCGAAGGCGGCGGCTCTTGGTGGCCGCAGCGGCTCTCGCCGTTGTCGCAGCCGTCGCCGTCGCTGCAACACTTGCGTTCGCGCTGCGCGATTCCGGCGAAGCAATCGGCACGACCGGCGCGAGTCTCCCGCTCGTCGCTGAGGGCTACGTGCCGGTGCTCGAACCGCGCGACTGCCCGCCGGAACTGACCAGCGACCCTGCCGTGCGCTGCCACGACCTGGTCGTGCCCGAGACGCGCAGCAACCCGGCCGGCCGGCAAGTTCGGATCCTCGTCATGGTCGCTCCATCGAAAGCAGAGTCGGCACGCGTTCCGACGGTATTTATCGGCGGTGGCACCGGCAGTAGCTCCGCCGGCGGAGGTGTGTTCAGCCAGCCTGCCGGATCAGATGTGCGTAACTATGGCGACGTCGTCGCCGTCGGCGTCCGGGGACGGCAGTTCTCTCAGCCGCTCGCCTGCCCCGAAGTATCGAGCGTGTGGCGCGAACTGCTGGCCCTGCCCGATAACGGCCCGGTGGCGAGCAAGCTCTGGCTGGACGCGGCTGAGCAGTGTGGCCGGCGGCTCGCCAGTGAGGCGTCGATCTCAATGCCTACGGACAGGACGAGGTCGTGAAGGATGTGCGCGACCTCGCGATCGCCATGGGCTGGGGTCAGATCAACGTGCAAGGGAGTTTCGATCACTCCCGGGTCGCCGTGCTGCTCGCTGCGGGCTACCCGGACCTCGTGCGCTCCGTGGTGCTCGCGGATCCTTTCCCCGTGGACGCCGCGTGGTACGACGACCGTCTCAGCAACTTCAATGCCGCGTGGCAGGCATACTACGCGGCGTGCCGCGCCGACGCAGCTTGCGAGCGAGCTTTTCCTAACCTGGAACGGGAGCAGGCCGCCAGGTACGCAGAACGTCAACAGGATCCGGTTGTCGCTACGGTGCCGGACCCTGCGGGCGGCTCCGACATTGACGTGATGCTCAACGGCGACCGTAGTGTGGATATCAGGCTGCAGGGGCTCTCAGCACAAGCTATCCTGCCGATCCTTGCCCCGCTGCTGGTTTCACCGAGCTTCCAGACTGGCGCCAACTATGTGGTTCAGGTTTCCGCGCCCGATCCAAACGGGGACCCCTCGGGGGCGAACTTCAGCGCATACTGTGGGGATGTGGATCAGCGCGTCGTCAGGGGCGCCCTGGCGGCGACGGAGGCGCTGTATCCGCTGTTCCGCGTGTTCGCCCACGACCCATTGTTCGAACTCTGCCCTCGCTGGCCGACCCAACGGTCCAGAGGGATTCAACCCCTTGAGACCGCCAGCGCCGTTCCGGCGCTCATCCTCACCGGCGCGCTGAACCCGTTCGCGCCGCCCGCCTACGCGCAGCGCGCGGCGAAAGCATTCACGCACGCAACCGTCGCCGTGTTCCCGTCGCTCACGGCCCTGGTGCTACGGGACGGGCCGCCGTGCATCTCCGCGCTACGGCTCGCCTTCCTGCGCGATCCCAACGCCAAGCTCGACATCGAAGGCTGCATCGCGCAGGTGCCGCCGATAGCGTTCGCGGGGACCTGACCGCGACCGATTCGAATCTCAGGTCGCGCTACGTGGCGTGCGATAGCGCGCCGAGCGGCACGCCGTTGAGTTAGGCGCTAGCCGCCACGGCCTTTGATGCGATCGCGGCGAAGGCCTGCGGCTCGCGGACCGCGAGATCGGCCAGCACTTTGCGATCGATCGTGATGCCGGCCTTGTTGAGGCCGTCGATGAGCCGGCTGTACGTCGTGCCATTGATGCGCGCCGCCGCGTTGATGCGGGCGATCCAGAGCTTGCGGAAGTCGCCCTTGCGCTCACGCCGGTGGCGGTAGGCGTAGTCGAGCGCGTGGAGCACTGACTCGTTCGCGCGTCGGAACACGCGGTGGCGCTGCCCCTTGTGCCCCTTGGCGAGGTCGATGATTTTCTTGTGCCGTGCGCGAGCCGTAACTCCGCGCTTCATCCGTGCCATGACTTCACCTGCTAGAGCGCGTCGTCAAAGAGACTTCGCAACAAGAAGGACCGCCGTCGGCCCCCTACGATTACTCCCGATAACGTACGAGCTACCGCTTCGCGTAGGGCATCAGCTTCCGGAGCAGCCGCTGGGCCGGCCGGCTGACCACCTGCATCTCGTCGATGGCGCCGAGGGCGCGCTTCGACATGCGGGTCTTATTGTGGCTGATGTTGCCCTTACGCCGCGTGAACTTGCCGGTGCCGGTCACCTTGAACCGCCGCGCGGCCCCGCGGTGCGTCTTCATCTTCGGCATCGAATTCTATCCTTCTGCCGGCGCGGGTTCGGGCGCCGCCGGAATCTCCGTCTCGACGCGGGCCGCCGTCAGAGCCGCTGCCATGGCGCCGTTCGCGGTGGCATCGCCAACGTGCTCCGGCTTCGGCGTGCGGGGCGCTCTCGGCTTCGGGGCGACCTTCACAGGCATCGGCGCCAGGTACATGTTCATGAAGCGCCCCTCCATCGAGGGCTGGCGCTCCACGATCGCGGCATCCTTGAGGCTCGCCGATACCCGGCTGAGCAGCTCGCGGCCGATCTCCGGGTGGGTGATCTCGCGACCGCGGAACATTACCGAAACCTTCACCTTGTCGCCACCTTCCAGCAGCTTCTTGACGACCTTCATCTTGAAGTCGATGTCGTGGGTGCCGATTTTCGGCTTGAAACGCACCTCACGCAGCGTGGCCTGCTTCTGGTGCTTGTGCGCCTCCCGCTCTTTCTTCGCCTGTTCGTACTTGAACTTGCCGTAGTCGAGGATCCGGCACACCGGCGGGTTGGCGTTTGGAGCCACCTCGACGAGGTCGAGATTCCGTTCACGCGCCATATCCAGTGCCTGAGCGATGGGGATAACACCGAGCTTCTGGCCCTCATCATCGATGATGAGAACCTCTCGGACTCGAATCCGTTCGTTGATGCGTAGTTCTCTGGCTATACCTGGCCCCTCGTTACGAGCCGAAACATTCACTGCTTGCCGGTGGAGCCTAACTATAGGTGATTCTCGGCAAGGCAGGCAATCCGCAACAGGTCACGAGTAGGCCGTCGCGAAACTCCCCTCGTACCGGATCTAACCTAAAATGTCGGGTAGGTGCATCTATTGCTGTTCGTGGCCCAACTCTTGCTTCTTTTGGCGGTTGGCTCCGTCGGCTTGATCATCTTCCTCATGGCCGACCGAATCGCCCGGGTGCATAGTTGGATACTGTTTTCGCCTCTCGGCTGGTTGACGATATGGATATGGGGCGAAAACAACAGCAATTTCACTAGAGAAGGTACGCGCACCTTCACCCGTTGGTACTTACGTCTGTTTGGACTCGCATGGATTGCCTTGGTTGTGTTTGGTAGCTACCTCAACAGGCACTAAGAAGGGCCCCATTTCGGGGGCCTCGTGGCCTTGGCTTCCGACGCCTTCCGTACAGAAACCGCTAATCGATCCCGGCGCGAAAGCGGTGATAGTCGATGGCGCGCTTCAGCGCCCGTGCGCCCCGCTCGAACGACGCGAACACCGCCAGCTCTCGCTCCTGGATGCGCTTCCGTGCCATCGCGACGACGTCCTCGACGTGCTGCGGCTGAAGGATCGCGACGAAGGGCTTGTCCGAGCGCTCCTTGTGCGCCGCCAGCGTATCGAGCATGCCATCGAGGCTGGCCGGGTTCGCCTGCCACATGCGCGAGAGGAAGCCGGACGCCATCTCCATCGCGATCGCATCGACATTCGGGTCGGCATCGAGGATGTCGAACAGCTTGCGCAGCGTCTCGGCGGAGCCCCCAAAGCCGATCGTGCCGCCCATATCGAGAGGGTTCTGGTAGCTGCCGCCGATAATGTTGAAGAACGATCCGAGCTGTTCGTACGATGCTGGTGACAGCCTTGGTACATCGAGGCCGGCGTTGACGAAGGCATCGGTGATCACCACGGATTGCCCGCCGGTCATCGCCATCAGTCCCATGCTACGGCCGGTCGCGGGCTTCGCGTAGAGGAGTGCCTTTACGACGTCGATGGTGTCCTCGAGGCTGTCGGCCGCGAGGGCGCCGCACTGGCGCACGATGGAACTGAAGATGGCGCTGGAGGTCGCGAGCGAGCCCGTGTGCGATGCCGTGGCGCGGGCGCCCGCGTCGGTGACGCCGCCCTTCCACACGACCACGGGCTTTGTCGATGCTGCGCGGCGCAGCGACCGCACAAAGCGCGAGCCGTCCTTCACGCCTTCGATGTACATCGCAATGACCCTGGTGTCGGGATCGTCCGTGAGGTAGTCGAGGTAGTCCGGTACGTCGAGTATGATCGCGTTCCCGATGCTGATCGACGTGCTCACGCGGACGCCGTGCACCTCTCCCACGAGGCCGAAGTTGATCGCGTGCGTTCCGCTCTGCGAGATGAAGCCGACGTCGCCGGCTTCGCCGTAACCCTGGTCGGCGCTCTGGCGGATGCCGAGCTTGCGGTTGTACAGCCCCATGCAGTTCGGGCCGATGAGCGAGAGGTTGCCGTCGCGTGCGATCTGGAGCACCTGCTCCTGCAGGCGGATGCCCTCGTCTTCGGCGGTTTCAGCGAACCCGGAGGTGAAGAGCGCGACACCGCCGACGCCCTTCTTCGCGCAGTCAGCGATAACGCGAGGAGCGACCGGCCGCGGCACGGCGCACATCACGTAGTCGACCTCGCCGGGCACATCGAGCAGCGATGTGAAGTTCTTGACGCCCATCGCTTCGATCCCCGGGATCTCGTTGAGGTCGATCTGTACCGAGTACACCGGCCCGGCGGTGAAGGTGCTGTAGTTCCGCAGCCACATGTAGGCGTCGGCGCGTTTCGAGCCGACCACGACCACGGTCTTCGGTGCGAGCGCGCGGTGGAGGTCGTTAGTCATGAGTAACAGCGGCACGACGCAGTACGCAATCGATCGCCGGTGGAGGCACCTACTCCAGTACGATGCGGGCGTCCACGGCCAGCGCACCGTCCTTGTAGGCGAATACAGGGTTCAGGTCTAGCTCTGCTACTTCGGGATGCGCTTCGACGAAGGCTGACACCTTCACCAGGAGCTGTTCGAGGCGGGGTACGTCCGCCGGATCCTGCCCGCGATAGCCTTCCAGCAGCGGGTAGCCCTTGATCTCGTGCACCATCTGGCGAGCATCGCGCTCGTTGACCGGCACGACGCGAAAGGCGACATCCTTCAGCACTTCGACGAGGACACCCCCGAGCCCGAACATCAGCACGGGGCCGAACTGCGGATCCTTGGTCATGCCGATGATCACTTCGACGCCGGGCTTCTCCATGCGTTGAACGGCGACGCCATCGATTGTGGCATTCGGCTCATGCTGCTTGGCGGAGGCGACGACGCGGTCGAACGCCGCGCCGACCTCACCCTTAGATGTGAGGTTCAGGGCCACGCCGCCAACATCGGACTTATGGGTGATCTGCGGCGAGACGATCTTGAGCACGATTGGGTAACCAAGCTCGTTGGCCATCGAGACCGCCTCGCCGCGCGTGCGGGCGAGGCGCGCCGGCGAGACCGGCACGCCGGCGTCCTCGAGCACCTGCTTCGCCTCGATCTCAGTCAGCTGCGTGCGGCCCTGCGTTCTGGCGTCTTCGATAATCCCGGATGCCGGCATGTGGCTTGGTCTCCGTGTGTGCATATGCGGCGCACTGCATCCTACGGGACGAGCCGGAGACGGGCTAGGCGCCCCAAACGCACGGCTCTTGTCATCCCCATTCGAGCGATAGGCGTCATCCGTAGTACCATCGTCCGCACGATGCTGAAGCGGAGCCACCCCTTTGACCCGCTGCTGCTGGCATACCTCGCTGCGGCGTGGGGCGGCGGCACCGCGGCTGCTGCGATGCTCGGCCTCGGGGCCTATCCGCTCGCGCTGGCGGTTGCTGCGTGTGCTGGCATTGCGGCGCTCTGGCGGAGGGCGCCGCGCGCGCTGCTCTACGTCATGGCCCTGCCGGTGCTGTTCCTGCTCGCGTCGGCTCGATACGAGCACACGCGCCCGCATGCTTTGGACGATGCTGTCGCGCACTACAACGACAATGGCGTCGACCACAAGCAGATGCGCGTCCGCGGCGTGCTGCGCGACGACCCAAACATCGGCGACACCTCGCAGCGTTTCGCGATCACGGTGCGGGCCGTTGAGCTGCGCGGCGAATGGATCGATGCCTCGGGCGGCGTGCTGGTGAGCACCGGGTTGCTGCCGCACTATCACTCCGGCGACATGCTTGAGCTGGAAGGAGAGCTGAAGACGCCCGCCTCGATCGAGGGATTCGACTACGCCGACTACCTCGCGCGGAAGAATATCGCGAGCACGATGTCATTTCCGATAGCGCGCACTGTGGGGCACGAAGACGACAGCATTGTGCGCGCCACCGTGCTGCGCGTCCGACGCAGCCTCTCGCATGCGCTCGCGCTTTCGCTGCCGGAGCCGCAGTCTTCCTTGGCGCAGGGCGTGCTGCTGGGCCAGCGGTCGGCACTGCCGCGCGATCTCGCCGCGGACCTCAACACCACGAACACGTCGCACCTTGTCGTCGTCTCCGGAGAGAACGTCGTGCTCGTCTCGGCGTACGCCACGATGCTGTTCTCGTTCGCCGTCGGCCGGCGGCGAGGGCTCGCGCTCTCAATCGCTGCGGTGGTGGCGTACACCTTGCTCATCGGCGCTTCGCCGCCGGTGCTTCGGGCGATGATCATGGGCATACTCATGGTCCTCGCAACGATCAGCGGGCGGCGCGCGAACGGGATCACGGCGCTCCTCGTCGCGGCTGCCGTGATGATTGGGCTGAACCCGCAGACGGTGCGCGATGTTTCGTTTCAGCTCAGCTTCGCCGCCACGGCCGGCATCCTCTATCTCGCGTCCCCAATGCGGAAGTGGCTGATCGAGATGGTCGCCGCACTGTTTCGCTCGGATGAGGTGCCGCGATGGGTGGCGTCGCTCGTGGCGGAACCTCTGGCGGTCACGCTCGCCGCGATCGTTTCGACGTCGCCGCTGCTGGCGCTGAACTTTGGGCGGCTATCGCTGGTCGCCATACCGGCGAACGTGCTCATCGTGCCGGCATTCCCCCTGATCCTCGCGTCGTCGCTTCTCGCTGGCGTCGCGGGCTTGCTCCCGGAAGGGAGGCTGATCTTCGCAGCGCCCGCGTACTACATCCTGACGTACTGGATCGTGCTCGCGCACTGGTTTGCGTCGCTGCCGCATGCGGCGGTAGCGGTCGACCGCTATTCAGAGATGTGGGCGGCGGCGACCTACGCCGCCGTCGCCGTCATGTGCTACCTATTCCTGCGGCTCGGGCGGCTGCCATTCGAGTCGCGGCTCGCGGAGTCGCGCCCCGTAAGCTTTCGGCGCGTTTCCGCGCGGACGGCTGTGGTCCTGCCCGTTGCCTTGCTCCTCGGCACCGCGGGGTTCGTGTTCTGGCCCTCGTCGACTCCGCGTCTGCACGTGACTGTGGTCGATGTGGGCCAGGGCGACTCTATCCTTATCAGGACGCCGTCGGGCCGCGACATCCTGGTCGATGGCGGCCCAGGCGGCGCTGTCCTGCGCGGCCTCGGCGACGAGCTGCCGTGGTATGACCGCTCGATCGAGCTGATGGTGCTCACGCATCCGCAAGCGGACCACGCGCTCGGCCTGCTCGACGTGCTCGCTCGCTACGACGTGCGGCGCATCATCGCCGGGCCCGGCGTCGAGCGATCGGCCACATATCGCGCATGGAGCAGCGCCGCGCTCGATGAAGGGCCGCCGATCGAGACAGCCCACCAGGGCATGCAGTTCGATCTTGGTGACGGCGTCGTGATGGACGTTCTGGGGCCGGACGATACCGAGGCGGCCGCTACCGAGATCAACAATACGGGTGTCGTGCTCAAGATCACCTGGCACGAGGTCAGCTTCTTGCTTACGGCGGACATCCAAGCACAGGCCGAGCGCGCGCTGCTCAGCGACGGCGTCGACCTGCATGCGACCGTGCTGAAGGTCGGACATCATGGTAGCGCCACTTCCAGCACGCGCGAGTTCCTCGATGCCGTGCGTCCATCGATTGCGGCCATTTCTTCGGGCAGGGATAACGTATTCGGCCTGCCGAACAAGGGCGTCGTCGAGCGGCTCAACGAGTACGCGCCGGTCTACAACACCGCGGCGGATGGCGCGCTTCACTTTGAGACCGATGGCTATCGGCTTTGGGTGCCGAAGGGCCCGCGCTAGCCGCAGGCGTCGTCAGCCGTTAGTCTCACCTCGGTCTGCGTGATGCTGACCGTCATAACCGGTAGACCGAGCGAGAGGAGCTTCCGTGCAACGACACGATGGGCGCCGGCCAGACGAGCTCCGCCCTATCTCGATCGAGCCCGATTTCCTGAGCCACGCTGAGGGTTCGGCCATGGTGAAGTTCGGCAACACCTGGGTGCTCTGCGCTGTCAGCATGGAGGACCGCGTCCCGCAGTTCTTGCGCGGCACCGGCGGCGGATGGGTCACCGCTGAGTACGGCATGCTCCCCCGCTCTACGAACACGCGTACCGACCGTGAGGCCGCGCGCGGCAAGCAGAGTGGACGTTCGCAGGAGATACAGCGGCTTATCGGCCGCTCACTGCGCAGCGTGACGAAGCTCGACCTGCTGGGCGAGCGCAACTTCATCGTCGACTGCGATGTGATCAAAGCGGACGGCGGCACGCGCACGGCGTCGATCACCGGTGCCTGCGTGGCGCTGGCGCAGGCGTTCCAGCGGCTGGTGAAGGCGGGCGCCGTTGCGTCCGTGCCGTTATCCGGCCTCGTCGGTGCAGTCAGCGTCGGCGTGGTAGAAGGGAAGGCGCTTCTCGACCTCGATTACCCCGAAGACTCTGCCGCAGAGGTGGACTTCAACCTCGTAATGACCGACGCCGGCGCCTTCGTCGAGGTGCAGGGCACGGCTGAGGGGCCGCCGTTCGACCGAGCGATGATGGATCGACTGATCGATCTTGGCGCCGGCGGCATCCGCGAGTTGAACCAGCACCAGCGCGCGGCCCTGGCTCAGCTGGGGATCGAGCTGGGTGTGTGATCGGCGCGATCGCCGCGCAGCCGCGTGACGCATCTCAAGCTACGCGGTGTGCATCACGCTCGTACCAACACGGATCCTTGCCCTTCCGTCACGCGTATTCGCCCAGGTACGTGCCGCCGATAATGTGGACATGCCCCTTGAGATCGCCCGAGGCTTGGCTGATGCCGAAGTCGCTCATCAGCCGGAAGCCGTTCTCGCAGTAGCGCTCGCCCAGTTCGGCTGCCACGCGCGATAGCTTCGGCATGACCGCCGACCGCCATAATTCGCCCTGGGTCAGCGGCTGCCGGGGCGTCGCCAGGAGCGTCACGGGCTCGCGATGCACTTTGTTGTGAAAGACGACCACCTCGTCCGTCTCAAAGTGCACCTGCGCCGGCGCTTTCGGGTACGCCTGCAAGTACTTCCCGTCGACGACGTGCACGTGTCCGTGTGCCTGGCTCTGCATCGCGTGATCGCCGAAGTTGCTGAGAAGGCGGAAGCCGTTCGGGCAGAGGCGCTCGCCCTGATCCACAGCCGCGCGCGACACCTTCGCCATCATGTCGGATGTCCACAGCTCTCCCTGATAGAGATGCTGCTTGGGCACCGCGAGCAGCATCACGTCGGCCCAGTCGAGCCTGTTGTGGAACACGAGCACGTCGTCGTCTTCGTACTCGATACGGGCCGGTGAGGTGCGGGCGACGATCTCGCAGAAGACGCAGTAGTAAGAAGCCATTGCATCGAAGTCTATCGCGTGAGTGCGTCAGCGATATTCGCCATCACCTCTCACCTATCCGTTATCAGTTGCGACCGGATCAACGTCGACCTGAGTGTTTCATGCTGCCATGAGGCTGCCTCTAACCTCTACCATCCTCGCTACCTATACTGGCGCCATGGCCGATGTTCGTCCCTTTCGCGCGCTCCGATACAACGCGGAGCGCGCCGATCCCTCCCGTACCATCGCGCCGCCTTACGATGTGATCTCGCCGGAGCAGCAGGCCTCGCTGTACGCGCGCAGCGAATACAACATCGTGCGGGTGGAGTACGGGGAACAGTGGGCGTCGGATACGGAGAGCGACAGCCGATACACGCGCGCGGCCCGCGATCTCGATGTGTGGCGCGCCGGCGGAGTGCTGGTGCGCGACGCGACCCCGGCGATCTATGTCTACGAGCAGCAGTTCGAATGGGAGGATCGGCGTCACGAGCGCACAGCGTATTTCGCCGCGGTGCGCCTCGAGGAATGGGACAAGGGCATCATCAAGCCGCACGAGCACACGCTCTCGGGCCCGAAGGCCGACCGGCTCGACCTGCTGCGCGCCACGCGGACGCAGGTCAGCCCCGTTTACAGCCTCTTCCGCTCTAAGGGGTCGAGCCGCTCGGCCTTTTCGTCGGCTGACTTCGCGGGTGCATCGGAGCTCCTGTACGCCTTCGAGGCGGACGGACAACGCCACGCTCTATCCGCGTTGCGCGACGCCGGCCGTCTGCGCGCGTTTGCTGATCACCTGGCTGCTTCAGATGTCTACATCGCCGACGGGCATCATCGGTATGAGACAGCCCTGACGTATCGGAACGAGTGCCGCGCTCGCGCGTCATCGTGGACGGGCGAAGAGCCGGAGAACTTCGTGCTCATGGCGCTGACCGATGCGGCCGACCCCGGTTTGCTCGTGCTTCCGACGCATCGTCTGCTGTCGCCGCCACGGTTTCCGGCGGATGCGCTTGATCAACTGGCACGACACTTCAGCATCGTTGACGTGACGCAACGCGGGCTCACCGAGCTCACGCGCTTGCTCGCGTCGACACCTCACAACGTCGCTCGATTCGGGGCAATTGGTCTTGCGTCTGGCTCTGCGCAGGTGCTGACGCTGGAAGATCGGCATGCGATCGAGAAGATGATGCCGGCAGACCAGCCGGCGTCCTGGAAGCGGCTCGATGTGAGCGTGCTGCAGTACGGCATCCTCGCGCCAATATTCGGCATCGACGACGCCGTGCTGATGGCGGGTGGCGCGGTGTCGTACACGCAGGATGCGTCAGCGGCGGCAGATGCGGTGGCCAGCAGTACGGCGCGCGCGGCCTTTATCCTCAACGCCACGCCTGTGGACCATGTGCTCGCTGTCGCTGACGAGGGCGCGCGCATGCCGCAGAAGTCGACGTACTTCTATCCGAAGCTGCCGACCGGGTTAGTGCTGAACTCGCTCGACTGATAATCGCTAGCGGCTGCCGTCGGACGAATGGGTCTTGTCGACGCGATTCGCCGACTGTGCTCCGACGAACCGCCGACGGATCAACCGCGTCCGCTATCGATAACCCTCGACGACGGGACGCCGTGGAAGGCTCCACCACGCGGCGTCACACGCTTCGCGCAGGCCGGCGTCGAGCTCGATCGCTGGTGCACGGAGGGTGTCGTCAAGCTGCTCCGGCTTGCTGGCGCCGATAATCGCGGACGTGATACCCGGCTGCCCCAGCACCCACGACACCGCCACCGTCGGCATGCGCAATTCCCGCGCTAAGACAGCATCTTGCAGGACGCCGACGGCGTCGAACTGCGCGTCCTGCCAGTAGCGATGCTGGTACATGCGACCGGCGGTGCCGAGCGTGAAGCGTGTGTTGTCTTCGGGCTCGTCGCCCTTCGCGTACTTGCCGGAGAGAAATCCGCCGGCCAGCGGGTTGTAGACGATGACGCCGAGGCCCTCGTTTCGAGCGAGCGGCAGCAGCTCTGTCTCGATGTCTCGATAGAGCAGGTTGTAGCGCGGCTGCAGCGAGTCGTAGCGCCCGACGCCAAGCCGCTCGCTCGTGGCGAGCGCCTCGCCCAGCCGCCATGCCGGATAGTTGGAGCAGCCGATGTAGCGCACCTTGCCCGATCGCACGAGGTCGTCGAGCGCGCGCAGCGTCTCATCGATCGGCGTCGACGGGTCGAAAGCGTGTACCTGGTAGAGGTCGATGACATCGGTGCCGAGGCGGCGCAGGCTGGCTTCGACCGCCCGCTGGATGTGGTAGCGCGACAGACCGGTGTCGTTCGGGCCGTCGCCCATGCGGCCGGCGCATTTCGTCGCCAGCACGATGCGGTCGCGGTTGGCGCGCTCTCGCATCCACTTGCCGACGATCTCTTCGGTGCGGCCGGCGGTCGTGGTATCGCCGCCGAGCGGGTACACGTCGGCAGTGTCGATGAAGTCGATGCCGCCCTCGAACGCGCGGTCTAGTATTGCGAACGAGGTAGGCTCGTCGCATTGCAGGCCGAACGTCATGGTGCCGAGGCAGAGCGGCGGCACGCGCAGTCCCGTCCGTCCGAGTTGTCGATATTCCATCAATCGCGCTCTCCATTTCTGTCGCGAACGTCGTGGTGCCGCATTCTGCATCACGGCGGCTCGATAGACTCTAACATCTAACATCCAACATCCAACATCCAATGCCCGATCACGGCGCGCCGAGGCGCTCTTCGATCCACGGCACGATCATTTCGATGAGGCGCTCGCGCGGGTCGGAGAGTTTGGCGCCCTCTTCGCCGACCGGGTGCAAGTAATGGTCGGCGTACGGCAGTTCCCACAGCATCTTGTCGCTCGCGCCGCTCTTCTCCATCAGCTCGCGCTGCTCCGCTGGGAAGATGTCGCAATCGCCGTCCGCGTAGACGATGAGCGTTGGGACAGTGACGTGCGCGATCGTGTCCGGCAGATCTGCCTGGCTGCTCAGCCCGCTCCAGGTGCTCAGCCACGCGCGCGGCGTCAGCACCCGGGCCAGGCCGCCCGGACCATAGTTGCCGATGATCGGGTCGCCGGGCGAGAAGATGCTGCCCAGCGGCCGCTTATTCGCGTCGATCCTTGGGTCGAGGTAGGCAGGGTTCGCCAGCGTACGGTAGATGATCATGTAGCGGCCGAGCCGTCCCCGCCGGTCGATCATCCCGCGCTCATCCTCGGCAAGCGCGGCGAGACCGGGATCGCGCAGGCGGCTGCGAAAGTGCGCGTGCTCGGCCAGATGACCGCGCGCGATTGCATCGAGCCGCCGGTTGCGGTCGCGCTGGCGCGTGCGGTAGCCGATGAGCCAGCCCTCGTCATAAGAGCTCGTGTCCGGGAATGGCCGGTAACCGTTGGCCGAGTCGTACATGTCCCACGCAGGATCTGTTGCCGTCGGATCATGCTCGTCGACGACGCTCGGGTCCAGCACGTTGAGCATAAACCGCCCTTCCCCGAGGTGGGCGGCGACGGCGATGTAGAGATCGCCCTCTGGCATCACTTCGTCGCGCAGGTCGATCCGCTCGCCGCTGGGCGTGGAGGTTAGGCGGTCGCCGGGCTTTCGACCGGCCTGCGACTGATAGAAGCCGAGTAGGGAGCCGCCGCCGCTGTTGCCGAGCAGCACGATGCGCTCGAAGCTGGCGTCCTTCAGGTGGCGCACGCCGGCCGCGATGTCGAACAGCAGCCGCTCGTGCACCATATCGATATCGTTGTTGAGGTAGCGGCTGTTGTGTCCGAAGACGGCGTAACCGCGCGCCGTCAGGCCGGGCACCACGTAGTGGCGCGTGAACTCGCCCCGCGGATGCATGAGGTAGACGGCGGTCTTTGGTTCGTGGTGGGGCGGCCGGTACAACACGCCGAAGCTCTGGGCGGTGTCGGTGGCCTCGAGATACACGATCTCGCGACGGACGCCGGGGTCGAGGTGCGTGAACGCGAACGGCAGGCGACGCACCCGCGGGTCGGGGGGCTGGGCCATACGAGCGCTCCTTTACGGCGCGAAAAAGGTGCGCCGATGCCGTGAAAAAGGCCGGAACGGGTGTATGATACGCCGTACAGCGGCCCAGCCAGTCTGGAGGATCGATATGAATCTCAGCACACGCGGCGTCCACCACCTCGTCTTCGTCTGCAAGGACCTCAAAGCGTCGCACGACTTCTATACGAATGTGATGAAGATGCAGCTCACCGCGGCCATCCATGTGCCGCCGATGCCCGAGGAGGACGCCATGCACCTCTTTTACGACATGGGCGGCGGCAACCAGCTGGCGTTCTTCTGGTTCCGCGAAGCCCCGGCGGCGCTGCCGGAACAGGCGCATCCCGCCAGCGTGGCACATGTGAGCGCGCACGGCTCCATGCACCACGTCGCATTTGAGGTCGATGCTGAAGATGATGTGCTGGCCTGGCGCGAGCACCTAAAGGCGCAACGCGTGAAAGTGACGCCGATGATCGACCACGGCTTCTGCAAGTCGATCTATTTTCAGGATCCCGACGGCGTGCAACTCGAGATCAGTCACTGGGTGCGTGTGCTCGACCAGCGCGACATCAGCGGCGCCGTGCTGGCGCAGGCGGGCATCGCGCTCACCGAGCCGGCCATGGCGTAGACGGGCGCGATGTTCGCGCATGCCCGCAGCACCAAGGTTTTCGTATGGACGGCGATCGTTTCGGTCGCCGTCTTGCTGTGTGGGTGCAGCGGTGGTGGACGCGCGAAGCCGCCCGATGCCCCGGATGATGGGTCAGCGACGGCGATTCGTGGTGTCGTCAGCGCGGTTGTGCCCACGCCGGCCAATGGGACTGGTACGCAACACGTTCTGGTAAATGGCAGGGTGATCGCCATTTCGGCCGGACACGGCGGACCGCGAAATACCGGCGCGGTGCATCACGATCCCGCGGGCAACGTCGACCTCGTGGAGAAGGACTTGAACCTCGACATCGCGCGGCGGCTTAACGCGCTGATGCAAGCCGCCGGCTACGGCACGGTGATGATCCGCGACGGCGATTATAGCGTCTCGCCCGAAGGCGGCGCCGAGACGCCGGAGCAGATCCGCGTCGAATCGCAGGCGCGCGCCGACATCGCGAACGAGCACCACGCCGACGTGCTCGTCGTGATCCATCACAATGGCTCCGATGATCCGCTGGTATCGGGCCTCGAGGTCTACTACGACCCGGAGCGCTCCTTCGGTGACAAGAGCCTCAAACTTGCGACGGCGATTCACGACGCACTGATCGTGGGGTTGCGCCGTCTGCCGTACGATGTCCTAGACCGCGGCGTGAAGGACGACGCGCCGATTGGCCAGCGCTACGGCCAGCCCCACACCTACCTCTTCGGCGAGGCGCCCGGGTTTCGCGCGACGACGATGCCTGCAGCCCTCGGCGAGGCGCTGTTCGTGTCCAACGACACAGAAGCGGCGTTGCTCCAGCGGGACGACGTGCAGCAGGCCATCGCTGGCGGCTATCGCGACGGGATCGAGGCGTATTTTCGCCCATGAAGTGCCACTCCGTTTAGCTGGCGCCAACGGAGTCGGTAGGCACCACAGGCACCGCTGGTGAAGGTGCTAATGGGCTCGGCGGCTAGCTTCGAGAAGGGCTTGAATTCGCTTGACACTACTATAGGCCGGTGTTAGATTCCCGATTGATACGGGATTCACAATCGAGCGCCGAGCCGGAATGAACTCTCGGCGGCGAGGTGGTCGAGGAGCGATCCATGCTATTGCAGGTCCCGACTGCCGTGGCCACCCTTTCTTCCTGGGTGAGTTACTTCAAGGATCTCGTCCACTGGCCTCCGCAAGGCACCTCTGACGCCGGCGAACTCATCGTCGTGGTAACGACGCTGTTCCTGTCGTTCGGCATCATGGTCGCCTTCGGCCAGTGGTGGCAGCGCTAGCGGAGGAGGTGACGGATGGCGGTCACTGAGCAGCCCAAGGGTCCCGGCTTCGGCGACTTCATCTACGACAAGCTCTTCCACAACTACGTCTGGCGCTCGATCTTCCGCTCCGGCTACCCGAATACGCCCCGAAACCAGATGCTCGCGGTCGCGACCAGCGTCTTCCTCCACCTGCACCCGACGCGTATCCACAAGACGCACGTCCGCATCACCCACACCTACTGCCTGGGCGGGCTGAGCTTCTTCATGTTCCTGGGGCTGACGGTGACGGGCGTGATGCTGATGTTCTATTACGTACCGTCCGTTGATCGCGCCTACACCGACGTGGCGGCGCTGGAGACCAATGTGCGGTTCGGCATGCTCATCCGCAACCTCCACCGCTGGATGGCACACGCGATGGTGATCACGGTGCTGCTCCACATGATGCGCGTGTTCTACACGGGCGCGTACAAGCCGCCTCGTGAGTTCAACTGGGTCGTTGGCGTGATCTTGCTCGTGCTGACACTGCTGCTCTCGTTCACGGGATACCTGCTTCCGTGGGACCAGCTCTCGCTCTGGGCGATCACCGTCGGGACGAACATCGGCGGCTCGGCGCCGGTGCTGGGGGGGCAGGTGAGGCTCGTGCTTATCGGTGGATTCGAGGTGAGCCAACCGGCGCTGATCAGGTTCTATACCTTGCACGTGATCGGCTTGCCGTTGCTCGCCGCCATCTTCATGTCCGTGCACTTCTGGCGCATCCGCCGCGACGGCGGCCTCGCCCGCCCGCTGTAGTGTTGAAGGCAGGATAGCCATGGCCATCGCTACCCCAGCCGCCGGCGCGAAGGAGACGGTACGCCAGAAGCGCGAACGAGATCAGGAACTCCTCGTCTGGCCGGATCTGGTCTTTGTCGAATTCATTTGCGCGGTCCTCTTCACGATCACGTTCGTCATTCTCTCGGTGGTCGTCAATGCGCCGCTGCTCGACAAAGCGAACTCCAACATCACGCCGAATCCGTCGAAGGCGCCGTGGTACCTGATGAACCTGCAGGAACTGCTCCTGCACATGGACAAGGGCCTCGCCGGCGTCACGGTGCCGACGGTCGCGCTGCTGGTGCTGGCGGCCATCCCGTACACCGACCGAAGCAACGACGGGCAGGGGACATGGTTCGGCACGGCGAACGCCATCCGCATCACGATCTTCAGCGCCGTCTACTCCGGCCTCGTCATTCCTCTCTGCATTCTCTGGGATGACGGTGCCCATGTGCGCGTGTTCGCGGAGCTCCCCAGGACACTCCATCTGTCCGACCACAAGTGGAAGTGGCTCGGCGACAGGCATCCGTTCGAATGGTTGCCCGGTCAGCTCGGCAACTTCACCCAGCACGTATGGGAACTGGCGTTCCTCAAGAACCGCGTCGCGCTGCGAGACGAGTGGCACTGGAGCCTGCCGGTGCCGAGATCCCTGCAATTGGGCGGAAGCGGACACGACGGCTCGCTCGACTGGCCGCAGGACCTGGCCCAGATTCCGATCCCGTTGAACGGCACGTGGATCTGGCACTGGGATCAGCCGAGCTGGATGCCGGGCTGGATGCTGCACCTCTACTGGTACAACTCCGACATCAGCATCCCGGCGATCACGGCGGAGTTCGTGATGCCGATCGCAACGATCCTGGTGTCAATGATCATCCTGCTCGTGGCGCTGAGGAAACTCGGCTGGCTGCACACCGTGCGTGACGCCTGGATTGCGATCTTTACCGGCTTCATCATGGTTTACCTCTCGCTGACGATCGTTGGCGCGGCGTTCCGGGGGCGTGGCCAGCAACTCGTGCCGACGCCAAAGGTCCCCAATCTCGAGAACGATCCGAGCATCCGGCGGGAGGTCCCGCAGCCGAGCGCTCCCTATGGACTTGTCGATGTGAGAAACGGTACGCATGCCTGACGAAAATGTCGAAGAAGCGAAGCCAAAGCCGGCTCCGACACCGAAGGCTGAGCAGCCCGCCGCCGGCGCGGTCGTGCAGGCATCGGGTGGCGCGGGTGCGGTAGCGGCCCAGGCGCCGCCCGGCATCATCGTCGTGCAGCCCCGTCCGGCCGGGCCGCAGCTTCCGCCGGTCTCGCGGCGGAAGGTGTTGCAGATCGGCTTCTGGGCCGCGCTCGGCACGATGCTCCTTGGCGTGGTCTATACCATGCTCGATATCGTCTATCCGAGTAATGTCACGGGCTTCGGCAGCGCGGTGTTCGTCGGCGCCGTTGCCGCCCTGGAGCCGGGCAAAAAGCTTCGCAATCTCGATGCGAAGGTCTGGCTAGTGCGGTTCGATGCCGAGCAGGCGAGGCGCAACCCCGGTGCACAGGAAGGCTCGATCCTGGCGCTCTATCACAAGTGCGTACACCTCGGCTGTACGGTGCCGTACCGCGCCGACTTTTCGCGGGAGGACCCGCGCAACGGCGAGACGTACGCCGGCTGGTTCCTCTGTCCGTGCCACGGATCGACGTACAGTGATGCCGGCGTCCGCGTGTTCGGGCCGGCGCCGAGGTCGCTGGACACCTTCGAGCTGATCATCAAGGACGGGAAGATGACGGTGAACACCGGCAAGATCACGGCCGGAAACACTGAGAATCCCACTCGTGCGATCCTGCCAGGCTAGTTCGGCGCGGTAAAGGCTACGGATGAACACAAGCAAGCAGGTCAATATCATGGTGCTGCTTATCTTCGCGTCCGTGATCGCTACCGCCGCCTACACCATCTGGGATCCGCATCGTTCGTCCGAGGCGAAGACGGTCCAGACCGAAAAACAGGTCACCTACGGCGCGTTCCTCTTCTCGCAGAACTGCATTGCCTGTCACGGGAACAAGGGCGAGGGAGGCTCGGCAGCGAACCGCCTCAAGCAGGCGCCTCCGCTGAACCGCCCGGACCTCCAGGGCGTTGACCCGAAGACCGGACAGGTGAGCAAGAATTTGCGAGACCAGGCGTTCAAGCTGGTCGTGAACACCATCACCTGCGGCCGCGTCGGGAAGGCGATGCCAACGTGGGGCCAGTCTCAAGGCGGCACGCTGACGGATCAACAGATGTCTCAGCTGGCGACGTTGATCACGCAGGGAACGGCATGGGATCAGGTCGACGAGTTCGCCGTGCGGGGTGAGGAGAAGTATCACATCAACGGCTATGCCGTGGACGGGTTCCGGCTCGCGGAGGCGCTCGACGGTTCAAGCACGACGGTGAAGCTGAACAAGATCGAGGGGCTCGACAAGGGCGTCCGGCTCGAGATCGACGAACCTGGGCCTAAGGACACAAAAATGCCCGAGATTATGCTCATCACGGGTAAGCCGAACAAGGACGACAACAGCGTGGTCGTCGAGCGTGGCGTCGGCACCACCAACCCCGTCGCCCACGAGGCCGGTGCCGAAGTGCTGAAGCCGCCGGTACCTCCGGACCCGCCGACCATCGTGCAGTCCGCGTGCGGGCAGACGGCTCCGGCGGCCTCGCCCACGCAAACGGGCCCGAGCACGCCGGCTGCCGACCTAACAGTCATCGGACAGGGGACGGCATTCGACAAGACGGAACTGTTGGGCATCGCGGGACAGGAACTAACGATCACCTTCGACAACCGCGACTCGGGCATCGCCCACAACATCCATTTCTTCAAAGGTGCCGACGCTACGGCTCCCGACGGCGGGAGCACCGAAATTGCGGCCGGTCCAGTTGTGCAGACGCTAAAGCTTGACCCGCTGGACCCCGGTGACTACTACTATCAATGCGATGTGCACCCCGGGCAGATGGAAGGCAAGCTGACCACGGTTGCTGCGGGCGCGGCTACACCGGCCGCTGGTGCCACGCCCGATGCGGCGAGCGCGGGCGGGCCGGCTGCGCAGCCGTCGTCCGGCGGCACGCAGACGGCACAGACTCCGGCGGCGGCCAATCCGACCGCGGGCGCGGCGACGCCGACGCCTTGACGCGCGGAAACGGCGGAACCTAGACTTCGATCGCGAGGCGCAGCGAATGCGTCGCGCAAGTTACGCCGGGCCGGAGGAGAATCGTGGCGAACCAGGTGGGCAAGCGGTACCAGTGCACCAAGTGCAACTCAGAGATGATCGTGACCAAGGGCGGCGTGGGCGAGCTCCAGTGCTGCGGCGAACTCATGCAGCAGAAGAGTTAGGAGCGCCGGATGCCGAACCAGCTGGGCAAACGATTCCAGTGCGAGACATGCGCCACCGAAGTGCTCTGCATCAAGCCGGGTGACGGCGAAGTGCAATGCTGCGGCGTGCCGATGCAGCTTCAGCAGCCGAAGGTACTGCCGTCCGCGGACTGACCGCACACCGATCGCCCGCCGATTCAGTGCCCATCTGCCCGTTTGACAGGGTTGTTATACGCTCGATATACTCGCCGGACGAGGCGTAGAAGCGCGCCACTAGGTTCAGGCACAGCCCAAGCGAGCCGGCGACAGGTGGAAGACCGGCGGCCAGTGCGGACCGAACTCAGCGTGGAGCCGCCGGGGTGAACGCAGTAGCCTCGGCCGGGTCGCGACCGTTACATCGCTCCGAGAGCGTCCGCCACGGCGGGCGAAGAAGGGTGGCACCGCGGGCCAGAAACCCGTCCCTTTACGGGATCGGGTTTTTTTGTTGGCTCGGGTGGCCGAACATAACGTGGTGAAGATGCACGACTCCAGCGCTTCCTTCGAGGTCATACCGGCCCCGGCACTCCGCTCCCGGCGGATTAGCCGCGGCCGCGTGGTAACTGGCTCCCGACGCCCTGTAGCAGGCGGTCTGCTGCCGCTTCTGCTGCTCACGGGCCTTCCGCTTTAACGTCCCCTCAGCCACATGACGGTGAGAAGGGGACGATTCCACAGCGACATCGGGTGAGCGACGAATCTCTGCCGTGGCGGAGAGAGACCAGGAGAAGCCTCAACATGACAAAGCTCAAAGGCGCCGAAATCATCATGGAGTGCCTGCGCAAAGAGGGAGTCGAAATCATCTTCGGCTATCCCGGCGGCGCAAACCTTCCGATGTACGACGCGCTGAAAAAATACCCGGACATCAAGCATATCCTCGTGCGGCACGAGCAGTCGGCGGCGCACGCCGCGGATGCCTACGCGCGCGTCTCCGGCAAGGCCGGCGTGGCGTGGGCGACCTCCGGACCGGGCGCCACGAATCTCGTGACCGGCATCGCCAACGCGTGGATGGACTCCGTGCCGCTGGTGTGCATCACCGGGCAGGTGGTGTCGTGGCTGCTCGGCCGCGACGGCTTCCAGGAAGCGGACATCACAGGCATCACGATCCCGATTGTCAAGCACAACGTGCTCGTGCTCGATGTCGAGGACATCGCGCCCGCCATCGCCGAGGCGTTTCACATTGCGACGACCGGACGTCCCGGTCCCGTGCTCGTGGATATCCCGCGCGACGTGCAGCAGGCGATGTGCGAATTCGAGTATCCGGACAAGGTCGACCTGCCGGGCTACCAACCCACGATCAAGGGCCACCCACAGCAGGTGAAAAAGGCGGCGCAGCTGATCGCCGAGTCGGAGAAGCCGGTGATCCTGGCCGGACACGGCGTCGTCATCTCGCGCGCCGCAGATGAATTGCGGGAGCTGGCGGAGAAGGCGCAGATCCCGGTGATCACCACGCTGCTGGGGCTGGGCGGGTTCCCCGGCACGCATGAGCTGAACATGGGCATGCCCGGGATGCACGGCATGTACTGGAACAACATCGGTATCCAGGAAGCGGACCTCGTCATCGGCATCGGCATGCGATTCGACGACCGCGTGACCGGCGCGCTCAAGGACTTCGCGCCCAACGCGAAGATCATCCACATCGACATCGACCCGGCGGAGATCGGCAAGAACGTGAAGACGCTCGTGCCGATCGTCGGCGACGTGAAGACAGTGCTGCGGCAACTGCTCGCGAACGTGGCGCCGGCGCGTCACGATGCGTGGCGCCGCTGGTTCGCGGACATGCGGGCCAAGCACCCGTCGATCGCCATCCCGGAGACCGACAAGATCGTGCCCCAATACGTGATCAAGAAGATCTACGAGTTGTCGGGCCCCGGCGCGTACTACGCGACGGGCGTTGGACAGCACCAGATGTGGGCGGCGCAGTATTTCTGGGGCGATAACCCGTACTCGTTCGTGACCTCGGGCGGTCTGGGCACCATGGGCTTCGAAATACCAGCGGCGATCGGTGTGCAGTTCGCGCGGCCGAAGGACACCGTGTGGGCGTTCTGCGGGGACGGCGGCTTTCAGATGACGATGCAAGAGCTGGCGCTGTGCACGGAATACGAACTGCCAATCAAGTTCGCGATCATCAACAACCACTACCTCGGCATGGTGCGCCAGTGGCAGGACACCTTCTATGCGGGCAACAAGGAGTCCGTGCGGATGTTCCAGCCCGACTTCGTGAAGCTGGCCGAGGCGATGGGCATCACCGGCATCCGGATCAGCGACAAGTCGATGGTGGAGTCGTCCATCGAGGCGGCGCTGCGGCACCCCGGCGCAGTGGTGCTGGACTTCGAAGTGGAAGAGGCGGAGGACTGTTACCCCATGATGCCGCCGGGCGTCAGCCTGTCGGACACCGTCGATCAGCCGCCTGTGGAGCAGAGGCAGCGGGAGTTTGCACGATGAGCGGGCGGATACACACGATCGTCGCATTAGTGGAAAACCGGCCCGGCGTGCTCAACAAGATCGCCAGCAAGTGGCGCCAGCGCGCGTTCAACATCGAGAGCCTGACTGTGGGACACAGCGAGGTGCCCGGGCTGTCCCGCATGACGTTCACCGTCGACGGCGCGGCGCACGACATCGAACAGGTGACGAAGCAGCTCTATAAGGTGATCGAAGTGGTGAAAATCACTGACGTCACCGATGACCAGACGGTGGCGCGCGAATTGGCGCTGATCAAGGTGTCGACAACAAAAGAGAATCGCAGTTCGATCATCGAGATCGTCGATGTCTTCCGCGCCAAGATCGTCGATGTCGGGACGGACTCAGTTGTGATAGAGGCCACGGGCATGGAGGACAAGATCGATGCGCTCGTCGGCATGCTCACCCCGTATGGGCTCAAGGAGCTCGTGCGGACGGGCCGCGTCGCGATGGTGCGCGGCGGCACGCCGGCGATGCCGGAAGCGCAAGCGAATGGCGCCTATCATCACTATCGGTCCGCCGGCGAAGGCAAGCCGAAGGTGGGAAGCCTGATCTGATGTCGATCGGCACGCCGAGTGCCGTCGTGCAACGCTAGACCTCGGGCGTGCGAACAACCGGGATAAAGCCAAGGAAGAACGAATGCCACAGATGTACTACGACAAAGACGCTGACCTCGGCCTTCTGAGGGGGAAGACGATCGGCATCGTCGGCTTCGGCAGCCAGGGGCACGCGCACGCGCTGAACCTGAAGGACAGCGGCTGCGACGTCATCGTCGGGCTGTATCCGGGATCGAAATCCTGGAAGGCGGTCGAAGAGCAGGGCCTGCGCGTCGGCAACGTGCGCGAGGTCGCCGAGCAGGCAGACATCATCATGCTGCTGGTGCCGGACCAGGTCGCGAAAGAGGTCTACTACCAGCACATCGCCGATGCACTGAAGCCAGGGAACATGGTGATGTGGGCGCACGGTTTCAACGTGCACTACGACCAGGTGCAGTCTCCACTCGATGTCGACGTGACGATGGTCGCCCCAAAGGGCCCGGGGCATCTCGTGCGGCGGGTCTACACCGAAGGTGGCGGGGTGCCAGCGCTGTTCGCCGTACACCAGAACGCCAGCGAGTCGGCACGACAGATTGCGCTGGCGTACGCCAAGGGCATCGGCGCGACGCGCGGCGGCGTGCTGGAGACGACGTTCAAGGAGGAGACCGAGACCGACCTCTTCGGCGAGCAGAGCGTGCTCTGCGGCGGCGTCACATCGCTTGTAAAGAACGCGTTTGAGACGCTGTGCGAGGCGGGATACCAGCCGGAGCTCGCGTACTTCGAGTGCATGCATGAGCTCAAGCTGATCGTCGACCTCATGTACGAGGGCGGCATGGGGTATATGCGCTACTCGATTAGCGACACCGCGGAATACGGCGACTACACGCGCGGTCCGGTCGTGGTCGATGCGCAGGTGAAGCAGAACATGAAAAAGGTGCTGGGCCAGATCCAGGACGGCACGTTCGCCAGAGAGTGGATACTCGAGAACCAGGCGGGCCGCCCGAGCTTCAATGCGATGCGCCGGCTGAACGCCGCTCATCCAATCGAAGTAGTGGGTGCTGAGTTACGCGGCATGATGACCTGGCTGAAAAAGAGCCGCTAATCATGTGTAGAGGTGTTTGCTTGGTGTTGTTCGGCATCGTTCTGACATGGGCTGTTGGGGCGTCCGCGTGCGGCGGGAGCAGTAACGCCTCGAAGGACAACGAGGGTGCGGCCGCATCGGCGACGGCGACGTACTTCGTGCAAGAGTCGAACGGCGGCAAGCTGCCGGAGGGCACGAACGTCGCTTCCGTCGGAGCGAAGAATATCGTCCCGCTGTCTGTGAACAGCGATCAGAAGAAGCAGTCGGTGAAGCTGCGCTACTGCGTGGAGTACGCCTACAGGGAGAACGTGACGCCTTTCGCGAACCATAGCCGCGTGTACGTCGCTTCCAAGCTGAAGGACGGCTGGAGCATAGAGTCGGTGAAGAATGATGGCACGTGCGATGGAGTCAGCTAGCGCGTGAGAATGGCTACGGCGCCTGGAACCCGCGTTGGCACTCAGCCGATCGCTCGCCGTGCGCTTGGTTTGCTCACACTTCGCCGGCCCTCGACCGCCTGACGGTCGGAGGGCGTGCGGCAACGAGCGAGCGGACCGCCACTGGCGGTGATTACGGCGGAGGATTCGTCATGGAAAAGGTCATCATCTTCGATACGACGCTGCGCGATGGCGAGCAGTCGCCCGGCGTAGCGCTGACAGCTGCCGACAAGATGGAGATCGCGCGCCAGCTCCAGAAGCTCGGCGTCGACATCATTGAAGCCGGCTTCCCGAAGACGTCGCCCGGCGACTTCGAGGCGGTCCAAGCGATCGCGCGGGAGATCCGCGGCAGCCAGATCGCCGGCCTCGCGCACGCGAACCCGGAGGCGGTCGATGCTTGCTGGGATGCCGTGAAGGTCGGAACGCAGCCGCGCATTCACGTCTTCCTCTCGAGTTCGGACATCCACATCATGCACCAGCTGGTGAAGGACAAGGAGACGGTGCTGGAGATGGCCCGCAGCATGGTGGCGCGCGCGGCGGGCTACTGCTCCGATGTCGAATTCAGCCCCATGGACGCGACCCGCAGCGACCGCGGATACGTGTACTGGATGCTGGAGCAATGCATCGAAGCCGGCGCGACGACCGTGAACATCCCGGACACCGTCGGCTACACGGTGCCCGAGGAATTCGCGCAGTTCATCAAGGACATCTTCGAGAACGTCAACAACATCCACAAAGCGCGGGTGTCTGTCCACTGCCACAACGATCTGGGGCTTGCGGTCGCGAATTCGCTGGTGGCGGTGCGCGCCGGCGCGCGTCAGATCGAGACCTGCATCAACGGCATCGGCGAGCGTGCGGGGAACGCCGCGCTCGAGGAAGTGGCGATGGCGATCAAGACGCGCCGCGATTTCATGGGCGTCGAGACCAACATCAAGACGCAGGAGCTGTATCGGACGAGCCGCCTCGTCTCGACGCTGACCGGCATGAGCGTGCAGCCGAATAAGTCCATCGTCGGCGCCAACGCTTTCCGGCATCAGTCCGGTATCCACCAGGACGGCGTGCTGAAGATGCGCCAGACGTATGAGATCATGGACGCGAAAGACATCGGCTGGCCGTCGGGCGGTGCCGAGATCGTGCTCGGGAAGGTGTCGGGCAGGCACGGCTTCAAGTCGCGTCTCCAAGAGCTTGGCTACGATTTGACGGAAGAGGAGCTGTCGCGAGCCTTCATGGCGTTCAAGGAACTGGCCGACAAGAAGGCCGAGATCGACGACCGCGACCTGGAGGCGATCGTCGCCGACAAGCTACGGACCACGGCCGAGATCTACCGGCTGGACTTCGTGCAGGTGTCGTGCGGGGATCATGCCTCGCCGACGGCGACCGTGCGGCTGATCGCGCCGGACGGTGCGATTCGCGCGGACGCGGCGATTGGCACCGGACCCGTCGACGCCGTGTATCGGGCGATCAACCGGATCATCGATATCCCGAACGAGCTGAGCGAGTTCTCGGTGAAAAGTGTGACGGAGGGCATCGATGCGCAGGGTGAAGTGACTATCCGCGTCGAGGGCGGCGGCCGCAGCTACGTCGGTCGTGGCGCGGATACGGACATCATCGTGGCGTCGGCTAAGGCGTATATGAACGCGCTGAACCGCATGCTCTCAGTGCAGCAGATGCAGCAGTCGGACGCGAAGGCGTAGTAGTTCGCGCACGGTTGGGGACGGAACCACGAGTCATGGGTAAGACAACTTCCGAAAAGATCTGGGATGGGCACCTCGTGCGCCGGGCCGGGGGCAAGCCGGACTTGCTGTACATCGACCTGCATCTCGTACACGAAGTGACCTCGGCGCAGGCGTTCGAGGGACTGCGGCTTTCCGGACGCAAGGTGCGGCGGCCGGAACTGACGCTCGCGACGGCAGACCACAATGTCCCCACGGTTGGCCGCAATCAGGACTGGACGGACCCGCTCTCGGTGCAGCAGGTGCAGACGCTCCGCAGCAATTGCGAGGAATTCGGCGTCACGATGTTCGACGTGCGCGACGTGCGGCAGGGCATTGTGCACATCATCGGGCCCGAGCAAGGGCTAACGCAGCCGGGCATGACCATCGTCTGCGGCGACAGCCACACCTCGACGCACGGGGCGTTCGGCGCGCTCGCCGTCGGCATCGGCACGTCCGAGGTGGAGCACGTGCTCGCTACGCAGACGCTGGCGCAGGCGATGCCGAAGACGATGGCGATCGAGGTGAGCGGCGCGCTCCACGACGGCGTAACGGCCAAGGACGTGATCCTCTCCATCATCAACAAGATTGGTGTCGCCGGCGGCATCGGGCACGTGATGGAGTACCGCGGCGAGGTCATCCGCGGGCTCTCGATGGAAGGCCGGATGACGATCTGCAACATGTCGATCGAGGCTGGCGCCCGGGCCGGGCTCGTCGCGCCAGACGACACGACGTTCGCGTATATGGAGGGCCGGCCCTTCGTGCCGAAGGGCGCGGATTGGGAGCGCGCGCTCGACTACTGGCGGTCGCTGCCGTCGGATGCGGACGCCAGGTTCGACACAACCGTGACGCTGGATGCGGCCGCCATCGAGCCGTGCGTGACGTGGGGGACGACGCCGGCACAGAGCGTGCCGGTGACGGGCCGCATCCCCAACCCGAACAGCATGGCCGATCCGCGCGCGCGGGAGCTGGCAGAGCGGTCACTCACCTACATGGATCTCAAGCCGGGGACAGCGATCGAGGACATTGCCCTCGACCGCGTGTTCCTGGGGTCGTGCACGAACGCACGCATCGAGGATCTCCGCGCGGCCGCCGCGGTCGTGAAGGGTAAATCGGTGGCCAAGAGCGTGCGGGCGATGGTCGTGCCGGGCTCCGGGCTCGTAAAGGCACAGGCGGAGCAGGAGGGGCTCGACCGCGTGTTCACCGATGCAGGGTTCGAATGGCGCGACGCCGGCTGCTCGATGTGCCTCGGGATGAATCCGGACTTCCTGCTGCCCGGCGAGCGCTGCGCGTCCACGTCGAACCGCAACTTCGAGGGGCGTCAGGGCCGCGGCGGGCGTACGCACCTCGTCAGCCCGCAGATGGCGGCCGCCGCTGCGATCGAGGGACACTTCGTCGATATCCGGACGTGGGGGCGCGACTGATGGAGCCGATCAGGAAGATACACGGCAAGATCCTACCGCTGCCTCGCGCCGACGTCGATACGGACCAGATCATTCCGGCGAAATACCTGAAGCGCATCGAGCGGACCGGCTTCGGTGAGTTCGCGTTCGATGAGTGGCGCAAAGACCCATCGTTCGTCACGAACGACCATCGCTACGATGGCGCGGAGATCCTCGTGACCGGCCCCAACTTCGGGTGCGGCTCCTCGCGCGAGCACGCGCCGTGGGCGCTGCAGCAGATGGGGCTAAGGGCGATCATCGCTCCGTCGTTCGCCGATATCTTCCGCAGCAATTGCTCGAAGATCGGGCTGCTGACCGTCGAGCTGCCGCAAGAGAGCATCGACCGGCTGATTGCGCGGGCTGAGGATTCGCCGGGATATGAGATGGAAGTCGACCTTGAGTCGCAGACCGTGAGCCTCGGGAATGGGAAGTCACGGCACTTCGACATCGACCCCTTCGTGAAGGATTGCCTCCTCAACGGCCTCGATGATATCAGCCTGACGCTGCTGGAGGACGACGTGATCGCGAGGTTTGAGTCGAAGCGTCCGGAATTTATGCCCACCGCGGTTTGACATCAAGCAAGAAGGCCGCATCTAGCGGCCTTCTTCTCGCATCCCGCTAAGCCTATGCCTCGTGCCTACGC
>JALYKW010000004.1 GCA_030774575.1 Chloroflexota bacterium
CTTCCCTGCGAGGGAAGGGGCCGTCGAAGACTCGCCGTGGCGAGGGGCTTAGGTCCCGGGCTGGAGCGAACGGCCGCGCCAAATCCTCCGCGAATGGGGCGAAGGCACCAGGCAACGGCAATCACGCCGCTGCGCCCGCCAAGAAGACGAGCGTGCCGGCTGCCGCGAACGGCCGTCGCGCGTCCGACGGCGCGAAGCCCCCTGCACAGAAGAAGCTCGCACGCGGACGCCGCTAATGCCGCAGACGATCGCGAGCCGCCTCCGCACTGCCCTGCTGCGCATCGATGGCATCGCCGAGAGCGGCAGCGCCTTCTCGAAAGGCGACGCCTTCTGGATCAACGGCACGCAGATCGCCCACTTCATGAGCGACGATACGATCGAGCTGCGCCTGACCCGGCGCGAGATCAGCGCACGGCGTGCGCAACTGAAGCCTGACCATCGCGTGGTCCTGCGCCCAAGCGGCGCCGATTGGATGACGCTGCTCTTCACGTCGCCCCGCGATGTCGAGTGGATCATTGAACTAGCGCGCGTCGCTGCGGCGGCGCACGCGCCCGCGCCCGGTGTGCCCGCCAAGCCGCCACCCGTGGGCGCGGCGCTGGAGCGCAGACGCCGATTCCACTGAGAAGGAGTCGCCATGAGCAAACCGGACGAACGCCGCCGGAGGCGAACACACACCCGCCCGCTCGAATAGCGCAGCCGCGAAGGGCCGAAACGTTCGCTTCCCATAGCGATGCCCGTCGCGTAGGCTCGATCTACTTCGCCGATCAGCGCAAAGCGCCAAGTCGTAAAAGGGGCCCAGCATGCGGTATCAGATCGTAACCATCGCGAGGACGCTCGGCGCCGGTGGCGAAGACGTAGGGCAGGCTGCTGCCGAACAGTTGGGATTCCGCTACGCAGACGACGAGATCATTGCCGCCGCGGCCGAGCGGGCCGGCGTCGACAAGAGCGCGGTCGAGCGGGCGGAACGTCGCCCCGGGCTCATCGCGCGCATCCTCGATGTGATGGCGACGGTGCCGGTGGAGCCATCGCTGTACTACGGGCAGGCGCTATCGATGCCGGCGGTCGAGCCCTCTGTCGGGTACGACGAGCTGATCCGCAATGTGATCCTCGCTACCGCTACCGCCAGCAACGTGGTGATCGTCGCCCACGGCGCCGGCATCTGCCTTGCGCGCACGAGCGGCGTGCTGCGCGTGCTCGTGACGGCATCGCCGGAGCTACGCGCCGCGCGCATCGCGGAGGCAAGCTCGGTGGATATCGAACGTGCGCGCAAGGCGGTGGCACAATCCGACCGCGACCGGCAGGACTTCCTCCGACGCTTCTACAACGTGCGCGAGGAACTCCCGACCCACTATGATCTCACGGTCAGCACCGATGCGCTGAGCGTGGGCGACGCCGCGCATCTCGTGATGGCGGCCGCTCGCCTCTGACGCTGGCTTGCGGTCCGCGCGGAGCACATGAACAAGGAAGAACTCCTCCACAACATTCGCAGCGAGCGCGCCACACTCGATGCGCTCATCGCCACCATCGACGACCGCGCCTCCATCGCGCCCGCGCTGGAAGGCGATCGCTCCGTCAAGGACGTGCTCGCCCACATCACGGCATGGGAGCAGCGCTGCGCATCGAAGATCCGCGAAGGAAGCACGCGCGATGTGTCGGCGGCAGAAGAGGCGTCTGACGGCGGTTTCACCGAGGCAGACATGCATCGGTTCAATGAGTCCGTCTTCGAAGCGAACCGCGCCCGCCCACTGGTGGATGTCCGAGAAGATGCGCGGCGGTCATACCAAGCCATGCTCGCCGCCGTCGGCGCGCTGAGCGAAGAACAGCTCGGACTGCCCGTGCGTTGGGGTTCGACCGAGGGGCCGCTCATGCTCGAATTCATCCGGGAGGATACCGACGCGCACTACCGCGAGCACAGCGACCAGATCGAAGCCTGGCGTAGGCAGACCCAATAGCGCGCGAGCGCGAGCCCGCCATATTTCCTGCGATCTAAACCGGAGTCACGATGGACGACGATGCGCTTCATTTCATTAACCAGACCCGCTCGGCAGCGATGACGACCCTGCGAGCGGATGGCACGCCCCACACCGTCCGCGTCGGCGTGGCAGTCGTCGACGGCAAGATCTGGAGCTCCGGCACGCAAACGCGCGTGCGCACCCGGCATCTCCGCCGCGATCCGCGCTCGACGCTCTTCGTCTTCGACCCGGCGTTCCGCTGGCTCTCCCTCGAGTGCCGGGTGAACATCCTCGATGGCCCGGGCGCGCCCCAACAAAGTCTGCGGCTGTTTCAGGCGATGCAGTCGGGCATGACGCCGGCGCCCGCACCCGGCAAGATCATGTGGTTTGGTGCCGAGCGCACCGAAGCAGAGTTCCTCGCCACTATGGTCGAAGAGCAAAGGCTCATCTACGAGTTCGAACCCACCCGCACCTACGGCATGTACGGTGCGGCGCCATAGACTCGTCATGGCCCGGCAGGCCATACCTACGAGAGCGCATCTCTAAGACTGACAACTGCCGACCGATGACTGGCGACCGACAACTGATGACTGACAACTGATGACTGATAGCCCGCGCGCCATCTTCTTCGACATGGACGGCACCATCCTCGACTGGCAGACCGGCATGGAGGAGTCGTGGCTCGCTTCGTGCGAGGCGCACCGCGTCGCCAGCCATAGTCCGGTGCAGGTGCACGAGGCCATCCGCACCCGCCGGACCTGGTTCTGGGAAGACTCCGAGCGCGCGTATCGCGGCCGCATGGATCTCAACGGCTCCAGTCGTGCGATCGTCCGTCATGCCTTTAGCGACCTCGGTCTCGATACCGTCGATGATGTCGCCCACCGTCTGGCTGATTTCTACCGGTCGCTACGCGCCGACGCGATCTCCCCCTACGCTGGCGCGATCGAAACGCTCGAGACCTTGCGCGCTCGCGGCATCAAGATGGCGCTCATCACCAACGGCAACGCGCAGGCGCAGCGGCAGGCGGTCGAGCGCTTCGACCTCGCACGTCATTTCGATTGCATCATCATCGAGGGCGAATTCGGCTGCGGGAAACCGGACGAACGCGTCTTCCGCCACGCGCTCGATACCGTCTCGTGCGAGCCCGCATCAGTGTGGATGGTCGGGGATAGTCTTGAGGCCGACATCGCCACCCCACGCCGCCTCGGGATGCACACGGTCTGGGTGGACGCCGCTGGTACCGGCATACCGGCGACCGCGCCGGTGCAGCCTCATCGCGTAGTGGCGTCAATCGCTGAGCTCGGCGGTGGAAGTTATGGTATCAGCGATGATCCCGGTTCACCGGAATAACAACGCGATATCTCAGGCAGACTGCGTCGTCGCCGGAAGCTCGCCGCCGCTATAGACGAACTCCGGACTCAAGTCGGCGCCGTTCGGCCACGAGATCGTGCCGAACACCGGATCGATGGAAACCTGCGAGAAGAACGAGTAGTCCTTCAGCGGCTCGAACATCTCACCGTACAATTCCGCCTTCAGATCAAGCTCGCGCTCCGTACCGTCCTCAAATATAACTCTGAGCGCGTACGGGCGAAGCACCTCGACCACGGTTGCCCTGCAGTAGCTCTTCATGTGTCTAGTCTAGCGGATCAATTCGAAGTAGCGCCTTGCGTTCTCGCGCCCGCCGCCGGTCTTCAAGCAACTCATCCCGATGCAACGTCGCCCACTCTAAGACAAACCTCTCTGCTCGGCGGGGCAACTCTCCCTCGAGAATCCGAAGCGGCTCGATGGCGATCGAGGCTTCCGTTCCGCTGTAGTCTGCGTGGAAGTGCGGCACGCCATGATCGTCATAAAACATGCCGATGACGATGCCATAAAACCGGCAGATCTCAGGCATCGTGAGCGCTCGGCGGTATCAGGGCGGGAACGGCGCCTTGAGCAGTGTATCGCCGTTGAGCACGTAGATGATGCTCGCGCCTTCATCGACTGCCACCGCACGCAGATCCGTGAACGCCGGGCTGACGATCTGCCGCAGGAACAACCCGTCCGCCGACGCCACGATCACCCGCTTGTTGCCGCGGTCGGCGATGACGATGCGGTTCGAGCCCGGCAGCACCGCAATTGACGCCGGCGACATCATCGGCGTGTCGATCCCCGCCAGCGGAAACGATCCCTCCGCCTTACCCGCGAAGCGCCGCACGCCCAGCTTGGTATCGAGCAGGTAGATGTCTTGCCCAACGGCCAACTCGGTCGCGTTTTGCAGATCCGCGTTATCGAAGAGCGCTGTCCGCTCACTGTCGAAGCCGCTCTGGCCCGGCAGATACCGCCATACCTGGTTCTGCTTCACGTCGAGCACGTAGAGGTTGCCGCCCGAGCTGGTGATCGCGTCGACCGAACCGATGCCTTCGACGCCGCGCACCGTGAGCGGCTTAGCGCCACCAGCCGTAAACCCGAATGCTTGACGCTTGTCGTCGATCATCGTCAGCGTCTGCGTCTGCTCGGACCAGCTAATCTGCACCGGCTTCCCCGCAACGAAAAAGCCGCCTGGCTGACCCTCCTGAAGGATCGTCTCGGGCGGCCCGCTTCCATTGAGCGGAACCCGGAGCACGCGCTTCCCCTTCGTATCAAGGAGGTATGCGTCCCCGCCGCCGAGTATCGCGTGCGTCACCGAGAGCGATCCGGTGACCACCTGGGGCAAATCGGCGACAGTTGTGAACTCTTTGATCTCGAAGACCGCGTCCAGCACGCCGAGTGCCGACTTCACGTCGGCTCGCAGCGTGGCGACATCCGCACTGTCCTTGTGGATCTTCGAAGCGTCATTCAGCTTTGCCCCCGCCTCAACGAGCATCTGGCGCTTCGCCGCCGCGTCCCCGGTCGCCTGGGCGCGGGCGTTCGATTCGCGTGCAGCCGCGACCAGGGCGGTGAACTTGTCTTCGCGGCTCTGCTTCACCGACCCCGGGATGTACGCATAGGCCAGCAGCCCGAGGATCGCGAGCGCCGCCACCGCTACCAATGCCAGCTTCGGAATTTGAAACTGCGGCAGCGCTGAAAGCCCCGTCGAGCGTCGATATCGCGGCGTGGCGCCATCACCACGCAGGCGCACTCCCGTCGACGGCGATGGTGCTGTCGACTCGTGGATCTCGCGCACCTGCTCGTGAATCGGCCGCGGCGGCAGGATCAACCCGTCCGCCGCGTTCACCGCTAACGATGCCTCGGCGACATCAGGGCCGCCGGCGACGCCGCTGCCCACAAGCGCCGCGTCCGGAGCGGACGGCGCGTCGTCGAGCGGCAACGCCGACCCGGCCGGCACCCCGCCGTCGTGTGTGAGAAAGTCCGGCGGCGATTCGGGCGCTGCCTCGAAGCACGAGAGCAGCACAAGCGCGAAGTCGGGGATGTCGCGGCAGAGCAGATACAGCTCCGCGAGCGCCTCATCGGGCCCGCGAGCAAGTATCCGCTCGACGTGACTCTGCGCAAGCGTCGCGTCGATCGCGCTCGAGGCGACGAGCACCAGATCCCCCGGCTTCAGGCGGATGCGCGTGAGAAGCGGCTCGAATTCTTCGGCCACGCCGAGCGCATGATCGAAATCAGTCTCCTCCGCCATGATGCGGCGCAGCTCGCCATCGGCGCTGCGGACGTAGGCGACCCCGCGCCCGGCCTGCGCCAGATACGCATCCCTTCCTCGCAGCGCCAGGCAACTCGCGCCCGCGCCCACCTGATGTTCCTTCAGACTGCTCCGATTCCACTCGCGCAAGTGCTCGTGCGCCGCGCGCAATGAGCGCGTCAGCGCGCCGGTGAGCGAGAGCGGATCCTTGTGATAGAGCTGCGTAATCACATCGACGAGCTGCGACGTGAACTCAGCGCTGGCCGGAGAAGCCGGCTCGATAAGGACGTATAACTCGTCCGCCTCGTCGTCCGCGCCCTCACGGATCAGCGAGCCGAGCCACGGCCCTTCCTCGCGGACCTCGCCGTCCGCGACGCAGAACCGCCCCACCCATGTGCGAACGGCCATGTCACTCCCTGGACTGCACGCACCATCGATGATGCGGTTCGCTGTCGTGCAGGGCATGCCCCGACGGCACATCGCGCAACAACGCAGATCCGCGCGCCGCAGCTGCGGTTCAGCAATCGCTGTTGTTGGGAGATGAAGTGCGCGTGGCCGTAGTTCAGCCGCCCGTGGTTTTCGGCCATTATACGCCGCGACCACGCGACGCGCATCCCCGCGCGCGATCAGTTCCCCGGCAGCTCGCAAACGGCGATGCCATCATCGTGAGCAGTGGCCCGTTATGTCGTCGCGTTCGCCTTGGACGCGCGCAACGGGTTGGCTCGCGGACCCTTTTGCAGCTATGCAGCGCGCACATTGCCGCCCCGCTCTCGATGCGCTGAAATATCCGTGATGGCTTGGCTCCGCACCTCGTTCGCCGCGCTCCGGCCGGTGTCCTTTACGGCTTCGGTTATACCCGTCCTGCTCGGCACTGCGATTGCCGCGAAGGAAGAGTTCCACCCGCTCCTCTTCGTGCTGGCTCTTCTCGGATCAGTCGCCATTCATGCGGGCACGAATCTGGTCAACGATTATTTCGATCACGTCAAAGGCACCGACAACGAAGAGTCGCTCGGTCAGAGCGGCGTCATCCAGCGCGGTCTGCTGTCGGCGCGCGCCGTGCTGGCCGGTGGCGTCGCGTGCTTCGCCGTCGGCGCGGCGATCGGGCTCTGGATCACGGCGCTGACGGGGTGGCCGGTGCTGGCGCTCGGAGTCGCAAGCGTCGCCGCGGGTTACTTCTACACCGCATCGCCGTTCTCGCTCGCATACCGCGGACTCGGAGAGGTCGTGGTATTCATCTTCATGGGCCCCGTGATCGTCGTCGGCGCCTACTACGTGCAGACGCAGTCATGGTCGTGGGCGCCGCTCGTCGCCTCGCTGCCGATTGGCTTGCTCGTGGCGGCGATCCTGCAAGCGAACAATGTGCGGGACATCGAAAACGACCGCAAGAACGGCAAATGGACGCTCGCCGCGCTCGCCGGCAGGCCCGTCGCCGACTACGAATACTTCGCCCTCATGCTCGGCGGCTATGCCGTCGTCGTCGCCATGACCCTGGCGGGAGCCGCCCCGTGGCCCGTGCTCGTGACGCTGCTCACGCTGCCGCTGGCCCTGCGCATCGTCCGCCTCGAGGCGCGGCAGCAGTCATCACGCGGCCTCAACCTCGTCCTCGCGCAGACGGCCGGCCTGCACATGCTCTTCGGCGCGCTGCTGGCGTTCGGATTCGCGCTTGCCGTCTGGACCGGCATCGCCTGACTGAATTCCCGTCTCATTCTTCGGTCTTAGCCCGCAGGTAACCCGCCATTAACCGTCGTGAGATATCGTGAAGAAGATCCCGCGATCTATGCACGTGGCCGCCCGTGGCCACGGACCAGTCACCAAGCACCAGTCACCAGTCACCAGTCACCAGTCACCAGTCACCAGTCACCAAGCACCAGTCACCAGTCACCAGTCACCAGTCACCAGTCACCAGTCACCAG
>JALYKW010000005.1 GCA_030774575.1 Chloroflexota bacterium
CGGTGGCCCGTCGCCCGCCAAACTGTCCGCCGGCGCCCGGCGTACCGGATCCGCCGCCTGGCTGCGCACCCGCGCCCTGCGTACCGGATGGCGCGCCAGCCTGTGCACCGGCGCCCGGCCCGCCCGCCTGTGCACCGGCGCCCGGCCCGCCCGCGACGAAGTGCGCCTGGGCGACGTAACTCACGACGCCTTGAGTTGTCGTGGGACTCGACCCGATCGAGTCGATGATGATGGGGAAGGTCCGGCCGGGGATCCCGGCGAAGACCGCCGTACCGGTCTGACCCACCTTCACCGAGTTGTAATCCGTCTCGCCAATGGTCATGTTCAGGACCACCTGGTCCGGCGTGTTCAGCACGACAGCAGCGGTGGTCGACGACGTGCCCGAGCCTGCGAGATCTCCGGCCTGGCTGTTCAACGCCGCGACGGTGCCGTCGAAGGGTGCGATGAGCCTCGTGCTGTCGAGGTTTTGCTGCGCCGTGGCTACCGCGGTCTGGGCCTGGCTCACGCCTGCCTGCTGCTGCTGGACGTCGGTGGCGAGCGGGCCGGCATAGGTCTCATCGCGCTTCGCCTGAGCAGCCGTGAGGGACGCCCCAGCGTTGTCGATGGCGGACTGTGCGGCGGCGACGGCGTCCTGCGTGGGACCCGACTGCAGGGTGACGAGCTTGGCTTGCGCGGCATCCAACTGTGCCTGCGCCGAACCGATTGCTGCGTTAGCGACGGCGACCTGGCCGGCTGTTGGGCCGGCCTCGGCCGTGGCCAGTGCGGTGTTCGCGTCTGAGAGCGCGCTCTGCGCGGTGGCGACGCCGTTGTTCGCGGTCTGCTCGTCGGCAACCGCTTTGTTATAGGCCGTGTTCGTCGAAAGCACGGATGTTGCGGCCTTAGCCTGGTCGGCGGTGCCGCTGCTGCTGACGCCAAACAACGTCGACTGATCTCCGGACGAGATCGGGGCCGTCGCTCCCGCGGGACAGTAAGCCACGGCCGGGGACGGAAGCGGGAGTAGTCCGCAGTACGATGTCTCCGCACCGTACAGAGTGGCCTGCGCCGTGGTAATGTTGGCGACGGCGTTAGATTGCGCCTGCTGCGCGGCGGTGACCGCGTTCTGCGCCTTTGTGACCGCCGATTGCGCCGCGTTCACGGCGGCGGTGTGGTCGGTATCGATCTTTGCGCGCGCGTCGGTGGCTTGCTGAAGCTGCGCTTGCGCCGTCGTCACGGCTTGCTGGGCGGTCTCGAGCGTTGTGGCATCCGGCGGCGTCTGGAGCGTCTGCATCGCGCGCACGGCGGTGTCGTAGCTTGCCTGCGACTGGACCACGCTCTGGTCCACCGAGGCCAGGGCCGACGCCGTGCCGCCTTTCAGCAACGCGCTGAGCTTCGATTGCTGAATGGAGAGGCTGAGCTTTGCCGAATCGAGCGCGGTCTGCGCATTGGTCGGGTCGAGTTCCATCAGCACGTCGCCCTGCGTCACCTTTTGACCCAGTGCCACGTCCACCTTGGTGATACGCGCGGAGCCCGTGCCCGTCGTGGTGAAATTGAGGTTGGTGCTGGACTTCGCCGCGACCGTACCGCTGGTGCTGACGCTCTTTGTCACGTCGCCCATGGTGACGGTGGCGGTTTGCGCTTGCGCCGCCGTCGCCCCGCCGCCCCGGAAGAACGACATCCAGATCGCAACCGCGGCCGCGACGACGACCACGCCGGCCACCGAAAGGGCGAGCAGCCGGTTGCGCAGATTATGTTCTTCGCCGTCAAGGAGGTCGTCGTATCCAACCGAAATATCGCTCATGCTTGTTGCTCCGATCAGGCGTCTCCGTTGAGAATACCCCCGCGCCGGACGGACAATGTGACGAAACAGTTGTGAATCAACTCCTCGGAGCCCGCGCATCGGACAGTTCTTCACCGGCGGCGGCGCCAAGTCCCCGTTTTCTGCCCGCGGCGCCACCGCCGAGCCGCTCCTACCCGCGTACATCAGGCGCCGGTACTCTTGAACCATGAGTCATCCCGACGGAATCTATCGCATCACCGGCGGCAATCGTCTATCCGGGCGCATCCGCGTGAGCGGCTCGAAGAACGGGGCCGACTACGCCATCGCCGCGGCGCTGCTGACCGCAGATGATGTGCTGCTGCACAACGTCCCTGAGATCGGCGACGTCAGCCAGATGGAGGACATTCTCGAACATCTCGGCGCGAAGATAGAGCATCCGTCTCCGCGCTCTCTGCGCATCAACTGCGCAGACATCAAGTCCTGGGCCGTGCCGGCGGAGATGGCCGCGCGCCTGCGCGCGAGCTTCCTGGTGATGGGGCCGCTACTCGCGCGCTTCGGCCGGGCGTCGTGCCCGCCGCCGGGCGGCGACGCCATCGGCATCCGCCCGCTCGATGTGCATCTGGCCGGTTTCCGCATGCTCGGCGCCGTTGTCAAGCAGCACGGCGACACGTTCGAGGTGTACGAGGACGGCGCGCTGCGCGGCGGGCGCGTCGTGCTCGACTACCCGAGCGTCATGGGCACGCTCAACGTCATGCTGGCCGCCACGCTGAGCGACGGCGTGACCACGATCATCAACGCCGCCAGCGAACCGGAGATCTCCAGCCTCGCCGCGATGCTGAATGCCATGGGTGCGAAGATCGCGGGCGCTGGTTCGCAGATCGTCCGGGTCGAAGGCGTGCGCGAGATGCATGGCGTCGAGCATGTGGTCATCGCCGACCGCCTGGAAGCGGGGACATTCGCGCTCGCTGCCGCAATCACTAACGGCGACGTCGAGATCGAAGAGGCGGTGCCCGAGCACATCGACGCGCTCATCGCGAAGATGCGCGAGACCGGCGTCGAGATCCAGGCGACTGGCGCCGGCATGCGGGTGCGCGGAGACGGCGACTACCAGGCGGTGACAGCACAGGCGCTGCCGTACCCCGGCCTCGCGACGGATCTGCAACCGCAACTGGCGGCCTTCCTGACGCAGGCCAACGGCACCAGCACGGTGCACGAACGCGTCTACGACAACCGCCTGCTCTACATCGCGGAGCTGCGCAAGATGGGCGCCAACGTCGTCGCCGCCGGCCCCACCGCGATCATCAGCGGGCCAACGAAGCTCCGCGCGGCGCCGGTCAGCGCGCTTGACGTGCGCGCCGGCAGCGCCTGCGTGCTCGCGGCGCTCGCGGCGGAGGGCACCAGCATCATCAGCAACGTTCGCCACATCGACCGCGCGCACGAAGATCTTCATGGTAAACTTCGGGCGCTGGGCGCGGACATCGAGCGCATCTAGCCCCAACAGAGCCAGGACCAACGGGACCACGCAGGATGACCGGCGACGCGTTGCCGGCCCCCGCAGCCACATACTCCCGCCAGAATTGGAAGGGCAACCATGCTTCCGAAGCGCATCGGAATCGATCTCGGTACCGCCAACGTGCTGGTGTACGTCAAGGGCCGCGGCATCGTCGTGAACGAGCCCTCGGTCGTGGCGCTCGCCAATCGCGACAACAGCGTCCTCGCCGTCGGGCGCGAGGCGCAGGAGATGATGGGACGCGTGCCGGGGAGCATCTCGGTGATCCGCCCCATGCGCGACGGCGTCATCGCCGACTACCTGATCACCGAAGCGATGCTTCGCTATTTCATTTCCAAGGTGGTGGGCCGGTTCAACATCATCAAGCCCGAAGTCATGGTGTGCATCCCGGCTGGCGTCACCAGCGTCGAGCAACGCGCAGTACGCGACGCGGCGGAGCAGGCAGGCGGCCGCCGCCCCGTGCACCTCGTGCCGGAGCCGCTCGCCGCCGCCATCGGCGCGCGCATCCCCATCAATCTCCCCAGCGGCAACATGGTCGTCGACATCGGCGGCGGGCGCACCGAAGCGGCCGTGATATCGATGTACGGCATCGTCGTCAGCGAGAGTGTCCGCGTCGCCGGCGACCGGCTCGACGACGCCATCGTCGCCTACGTGAAGCGGCGCTACAACCTGATGATCGGCGATCGCACGGCACAGGCGATGAAGATCCAGATCGGGGCCGCCGTGCCGCTCGAACAGGATCTCAAGCTCGAGATCCGCGGACGCGACCAGATCAGCGGCATGCCCAAGATGTTGACCGTCACCTCAAGCGATGTCACCGCAGCGATTCAAGATTCGCTGGCCACGATCGTCTCGGTGGTCAAGACAGTGCTCGAGCGCACACCGCCCGAGCTCGCGTCCGACGTCATTGACCGCGGCATCGTGCTGACCGGCGGCGGCGCCTTGCTGCGCCACCTCGACATCCTGCTGACGCAAGAGACCGGCATACCCTGCCACGTAGCCGAGAATCCGCTCGACTGCGTCGCCATCGGCTCCGGTGTCGCCCTGGAGTACCTGGACGTGATCAAGCGCAGCCTGCCGACCGAGGAAGAGACACTCGTCGCAAGCTACTGACCGCCACAGGAGCGAGCGGCGGGCCACCGCCGAAATACGACACCAACGCTAGATGAAACGGATGTTACGGACTTGATCTTCGCCCCCGCGCCGCGGGCGGCAAGCACCACGGCAACATTCGTGAACCCTTCCCCAGAACTGGCGCCTGCTGCGGTAAACGCAGCGTGCCGTCGTTGACGCTGGGGCCGCCCGCTTCGTAGGCTAAGTTGCTGAACGATGTGGACAGAAGAAATCCGCAATGTCGCGTGGCGTGCGACGGAGAAAGCGAACATGACGACCGAACCAATGAAACCGGTGGAACCGCCATCGCGCAACGGCCTTGACCTGATCATCGACGCGCGCGACGTGGTCAAGACCTACCGCACCGAAGATGTCACGGTGAACGCCCTGCGCGGCGTCACCTTTAGCGTCGCCCGCGGCGAGATGGTCGCCATCATGGGGCCCTCCGGTTGCGGCAAGACGACCTTGCTGAACTGCCTCAGCGGCCTGGACACCATCGATGAAGGCGTCATCCTCATCAACGGCGACGACATCAATCACCTTTCCGACAACAAGCGGACGGAGTTTCGCGCGCGCCAGATGGGCTTCGTCTTTCAGTTCTACAACCTGCTGCCGGTCCTGAGCGCTATCGAAAACGTCGAGCTGCCACTCCTCGTCTCCGGCACGAAGACCGCCGAGGCTCGCAAGAAAGCGGCGGCCGCGCTGGATCTCGTACACCTGAAGGAGTGGTCGCGCCACAAGCCGTCGCAACTCTCCGGCGGACAGCGCCAGCGCGTCACCATCGCCCGCGCGCTGGTTAACGACCCCGCGATCGTCTGGGGAGACGAACCGACCGGCGACCTCGATACGGCCAACGCCGACGAGATCATGGCACTCATCGTCGACCTCAACAGGCGCCAGAACCAGACCTTCGTCATCGTCACGCACGCCTCCGAGGTGGCCGCGCGCTGCCACCGCATCATCCACATGAAAGACGGCCAAATCGTACGCGAGGAGATCCTCACAGGCGCGCGTGGATGAACGACCTCTTCGGTCTCTCGATGACCTACATCATGATCGCTCTGCTCGTGATCGTGACGATCGCGGCATCCACCGTCGGCTGGGTGGTCCTGCGCAACCGCGTGATGTTCTTCATCGGCGTCCGCAACATTCCCCGGCGCCGCGCGCAGACCGTGCTGATCGTCATCGGCCTGATGCTCAGCACGCTGATCGTCAGCACCGCATTCAGTATCGGTGACACGGTCAACTACAGCATCACCAACGAGGTGTATAGCCGTCTGCACAGCATCGACGAGATCGTGCAGGCGGACACCGGAAAGAACGCGGACAACCCCTTTGAGGCAGCATCGGTGGTCTCCGCCAGACCAATCACCCAGGCCGATGCGAACAAGATGACGGCCGCGTTCAATCGCCTGCCCGACGTCGACGGCGCCGTCCCCGTGATCCGCGCGCCCGTGCCCGTCAGCGATGCGCAATCAGGGCAGAGCGAACCACTGGTGGTGCTCCTGGGCGTCGATGCGGGCCTGTTGCACGGATTCGAGAGCGACATCGAAACCGTCGGTGGCAGCGAAGCGAAGGTTGAGAACCTCGCCCCGGACGAGCTCTACGCCAACCAGTCGGCGGCCGACAAGCTCGCGATCCAGAAGGGCGACACGCTGCGGATCTTCATCGCCCAGGTGCCGCATGAGTACGTCGTCAAGGACATCGTCAAGGACCGCGTCCTGACCGGCGCCGCGGCGGGCGTGAAGCAGGGCCTGGTCATGGGGCTGCCGGAGGCGCAGAAGCTGCTGGGCCGCCCGAATGAGGTGGACTTCATCGCCATCTCCAACCTGGGTGATGTGCATTCCGGCATCGATGGATCGGAGACTGTCACCGCCCTGGTGAACCAGGTGCTCAGAGGCTCGTTGTGGCGGGCCACGCCCGTAAAGCAAGACTTCGTCGACGCGGCGAACCGGACCTCGAGCTTCTTTACGACGTTCTTCGTCGTGCTAGGACTCTTCTCCATCGCTGCGGGCATGCTGCTGATCTTCCTGATCTTCGTGATGCTCTCGGCGGAGCGGAAGATGGAGATGGGCATGCTCCGCGCCGTCGGCACGCGGCGCAGTCACCTCGTGCAGATCTTCATGTCCGAAGGCATGGCGTATAACACGCTCGCGGCTGCCGTGGGCTGCGTACTTGGTATCGCGGTCTCTCTGATCATGGTACGGATCATGGCGGCGCTGTTCGCCGGTGAAGACCTCTCGATTGCATTCCACGTCACGCCGCGCAGCCTGATCGTGTCCTACTCACTTGGAGTCGCACTCACCTTCCTCACGGTGACATTCTCGTCCTGGAGAATCGGCAGCCTCAACATTGTCAGCGCCATCCGCGACACGCCGGACCCGCCTCCGGTCGACACCCGCCCTCAGTGGCGGGGCGGGATCCTCGGCGCGGCCTCATTCGTGCGCTGGCTCTTCGTCAAGCCCACGACGTGGCGTCAGTGGGGGATCGCGGTGCTGCTGTTGCTTGCAGCCGTCGCGCAGATCTTGATCACCGTCGGACTGTTCGTCGCGGCATTCGCCCTCTATGGCGGCACGCCGCTCGCGAGTGTGCTGGCGGTCCTGGTCGGCGTGGCTGGCGTGCTGCTCGCCATGACGTCTATCGTCTCGCTCGGGATCGCCCTGAATCGCACCTTCCAGTCGGGTGCGCTCGCCGTCATTCTCGGCATCGTGCTGATCATCGTGGGGCTGCTGTCGAACCGGGGCGCGCCATACGCGCTCGGCATATCGCTTGTCGTGCTCGGCGCATCTGTGACGCTGGTGATGCTGAAGTTCCAGCAGCGGCTGATCTTCACGGCCATGGGCTTCGTCCTGCTGATCTACTGGCTACTGGGCGCCGGCGGCAAGATCCCGCCGCATCTCCGCGCCGGCATCGAGATGTTCTTTCTCAGCGGCATCACCATGGTCCTGGCCGCGACCTTCGTCCTTGTCTACAACGCCGACCTGATGCTCGCGGTTCTCACGCGCGCCGGAAACGTCTTCCCGACGCTCGTCCCTTCCATCCGCACGGCCGTCGCCTATCCGCTGGCCAACAAGTTCCGCACCGGCATGACCGTCGCCATGATCTCGCTGGTGATGTTCGCCCTGGTTATGATCTCGACCATGAACTCCAACTTCAGCCGCATCTTCCTGAGCGACGACGCGCTCGGCGGCTACGACGTCGTCATCAGCGAGAGTCCGACGAACCCAATCCCCGATGTGAAGGCAGCCCTCGCCCGGCAGGGCGTCGACACCGGCCCGATCACCCAGGTCGACGATGTCCGCCACGCCAACAGCCGTATCGCCGAAGTCCGTAACAAGCCGGCGTTAGGCGAAACGGGCGAAGACTTCGCGCGCTACAACATCTCCGGCCTCACCCGGGGGTTCATCGAGCACAACGGCGTGGTCTTTCAGGCACGCGCCGAAGGTCTCAATTCGGACGCCGACGTCTGGCACGCGCTCCAAACGAACCCGAACGCCGCGATCGTGGACGCCTTCGCCATCGGCGGCGGGGGTGGACCGGGCGGCGGCGAGTTCTCGGTCAACGGCATCAAGAACAAAGATCGGACGTTCAAACCGGTCGAACTTGAAGTTCGCGATAGCAGCGATCCGTCGAAGACGCGCACCGTCGAGGTCGTCGGCGTAATCGCTACTCGCGCAAGCCTCATCTACGCCGGTCTATACCTAGCGCCACCCGCCTTCGATAGTGTGTTCGCGAAACCGGAGTCAACCTCGCACCTGCTGAAGCTGCAGTCCGGCATCGATGCGGACGCCGAAGCCAAAGCGATCGAGAAGGCGCTTCAAAGCCAGGGCGTGCAGGCCGATTCGCTGCGCAAGCTCATCGACGACGCTCGCGCGCAAAACCAGGGCTTCACCTATCTGATTCAGGGGTTCATGGGCATCGGCCTGTTCGTCGGCATCGCGGCAGTCGGAGTCATCGCTTTCCGCACGGTCGTCGAGCGCCGTCAGCAGATCGGCATGCTGCGGGCGATCGGGTACACCCGCCGGGCGATTGCCCTGAGCTTCATCATGGAGTCGTCGTTCATCACGCTGCTCGGCGTGCTGAGCGGCATTCTGCTGGGGCTGCTGCTCGCCTATCAGCTCACTCGCACCGATGACTTTGCGGCCGGCGGCGTCAGCAGTTTCTACATCCCGTGGCTCCAGATCATCGGCATCGGCGCGTTCGCTTTCGTCGCGTCGTTCATTATGACGATCATCCCGTCACGCCAGGCATCCAGCATCCCTATCGCCGAAGCACTCCGATACGAATAGAGGGGGGCAAGCAGTGGGCGCATGCGGGACCTAATGTTGGTGTCCAGTCTTCATCGCCAGACAGTGCGAGCGGCGCCATGACAGAACTCTTTGGCATCTCCCTCACATGGATCATGATTGGACTCCTGGCGCTTCTGGCGATTGCTGTCGCGACCGTCGCCTACGTCGCCATACGCAACCGGGTCCTCTTCTCAATTGGGCTGCGCAACATCCCGCGGCGGCCAGCGCAGTCCGTGCTGATCGTCCTCGGGCTGATGCTCTCTACCGTCATCGTCTCCGCCGCGTTCGCCACCGGCGACACCGTGAACTACAGCATCACGAACGAAACCTACAACAAGCTCGGACACGTCGATGAACTGCTGCAGGTCCAGCAGAACCGCCGCACTCCCGACCTGACCCGCGAGCAGATCACTCCCGCCGGAAGAATCCCGCCGCAAATCAGCGATCTGGTGTTCGCCGGCACCAACGGCAACGACGATATCGATGGCGTGCTGCCAGCGCTCCGCCTCCCCGTACCGGCGACCAATACGGCCGCGAAGATCAGCGCACCGGAGGTCGTTGCTATCGGGCTTGACGAGCGATTTCTCAGCGGCTTTGAAGACGACATCACGGCCGCTGACGGCACAGGCCGCGTCAACATCGCCGAGCTCCGCCGCACGGAGGTCGTCATCAACGCCTCCACGGCGCGCACGCTGAGCCTCCTGCCCGGCGACCAAATCGACCTCTGGATCAAGCGCGAGCCCCGGACCTTCCGCGTCCGCGGGATTGTCAACGACACGCTCCTCACGGGCTGGACGCAGGGGCAGCCGAATGGCGTGGTGATGAAGCTGTCGACCGCGCAGACCTTCTTCGGAATTATCGGCGCCGGCATGCTCGCCATCTCGAACAGGGGCGGCGTGCGTGATTCCGTTGGACTGACCGCTGCGGCCGAGAAGGCTGTACGCGACTCCATCGGCAGTTCGCGCTTCGAGGTGAACGCGATCAAGAGCGACCGCATCGAGCGCGCGAAAGAACTGGGCTCGAACATGACGGCCATCTTCGTCGTGCTCGGGTTGTTTTCCATTGCCGCGGGACTCTTGCTGGTCTTCCTCATCCTCGTGATGCTTGCCGCGGAGCGACGGCCTGAGATGGGCATGTCGCGCGCCATCGGCATGCGCCGCGTGCAGCTCATCGAATCGTTCATGGCCGAAGGCATGGCTTACAGCCTGACCTCTGCAGTCGCCGGCGCCGCGCTCGGCGTGCTCATCTCATTGGTGATGGCGCGCGCCATGGCCTACATCTTCCATTCGTTCGACGTGAACATCGTCTTTCACCTGACCGTCCAGAGCCTGGTCATCTCGTACTGCCTGGGCGTAGTGCTGACGTTCGTGACCCTCGTCGTTTCCGCATGGCGGATCAGCAACATGAGCATCGTCGCGGCCATACGCGAAGTGAATGAGCCGCCGCGTCGCGCCACCGGACGCGAGGCCGCTATCGCGGGCGCCCTGGTCTCGGTGGTCGGTATCGCGCTCACAATCTGGGGCCTGCGGCAAGGCCAGGCCTATGCGTTCGGTGCGGGCGTGTCGTTGATCGCCATCGGCGCCGCCTTCGTCTCGCGATCGTTCGCCCTTCCAGAGCGGCCGGTGTTTACGGTCACCAGCGCCGTCGTGTTGATCCTGTGGGGTCTCATCGCGGGCGATACCCTCGATCCGATCACAGGCAAGCTCAACGTCGGGATCGAGACCTTCTTCATCAGCGGCGTGCTGATGGTCGCCGCGGCGACATTCATCGTTATCTACAACGCAGATCTGTTCTTGAGCTCGATGCGCGTCTTCGGCGTCGTCTTCGCGCGCGCCGTGCCCGCCGTCCGCACAGCCATCGCCTATCCGCTCGCGAACAAGTTCCGGACCGGCATGACGATCGCCATGATGTCGCTGGTGATCTTCGCGCTCGTCATGATCTCCACGATGAGCCTGAACTTCCAGAAACTCTTCCTCAGCTCAGACTCACGCGGCGGTTGGGACGTCGAGGTGTCCGAGTTGCCCACGAACACTTTGAGCAACCCCGACGGAAACCCTCTCGGTCCGCTCGGCGACGCGCTCCAGAAAGCCTCCTACGACACCGCGAACATCGACTCGGTCGGGCGCGTGCTCGTGGGGCACCCGAGCACAACTCAGATCACGCAAGTCCACGCTGACCGCTCTGAGTCTGCGCCTCATAGCTTCCAGGTGCTCGGCGCCGATCAGATCTTTCTGGACCAGAACACCATCGGTCTGCAGGCGCGCGCAAAGGGGTACGCCACCGACGGCGCGGTCTGGGACGCCGTGCGTGACGAGGCCAACAACGCCATCATCGACGGCAGCGCCGTACCCGGCATCAACTACGGCAACGTCACTCAGTCGCGCTTTACGCTCGATGACTACGAGAGCGGCCAGCGCCAGTTCGCGCCGTTTCCGCTCGTCATCCAGGACAGCGGCACGACTAAGCGCAAGGCCGTGCGCATCATCGGCATCATGAACCGCGGCCCGAGCGAGACGTACAACGGCATCATCGTCAGCGAAGACGCCTTCAACAAAGCGTTGCCGCCGCTCTTCAGCCGCTACTACGTGCGCATGAAGCCGGGCGTCGACGCAGAGTCCGAAGCCGCGAGTATTCAGGCGAAGCTCGCGCAGCAGGGCATCTCGGCGCATTCGATAAAGGCCCAGGTCGAAAAGGACCAGCGGCTGAACACGTCGTTCTTCTATCTGATCCAGGGCTTCATGGCGCTCGGCCTCTTCGTCGGCATCGCATCGCTCGGCGTGATCGCGTTCCGCACCGTCGTCGAGCGAAGGCAGCAGATCGGACTCATGCGGGCCATCGGCTTCAGCCGGGCGAGCATCGCGCTGAGCTTCGTGCTGGAGTCCGCGTTCGTGGCGCTGCTCGGCATCGTCAACGGCATCTGGCTCGCGCTGCTGCTGGCGAGCCGCTTGCTGTCGAGCAGCGCCTTCAAGACGGCCGGCTTCACGTCGTTCTTCGTCCCGTGGACGCAAATCGGTATCATGGCGCTGCTGGTGTTCGTCGTGTCCGTGCTTACGACGCTGATCCCGTCGCGCCAGGCATCCAGCATCCCCATTGCCGAGGCCCTTCGGTACGAATAGGAGCGCGTTCGCCTGAAGACCGAGATCTACGAGTCGGACCCGTTCACCCCGAAGAGGGGGCGCCTGCTCGCGAGCCTCGATACCGAATACCGGCTGGAGAAGGGCGACGAAGTCTTCCTCGACGAACCGGAGCGGATGAAGCTGCGGATCATCCACGTGCGCCTGCACATTCGCCGTAACGGCGACGTCTACCGCGACATCCTGGCGCTCCCCATCTCCTGAGTGCGGACTTGCCGCCTTTGATGTAACCGCTGCCCCACTCGTTGACCGTGGTCAGGGCCGGTGCTACATTGCGCCGAATTGTGCAATCAGCTTCCGGTAGCCCGCCCCGGGATCGCACACGGAGCCAGATGCCCATCGAGATACCGGACGTCGTCATCGACCGCCTGCCTGTGTACGCCCGCGCACTGACAGCACTGGAGCGCAATGGCCGCGAGGTCGTCAGCTCGCAGGAGCTCGGCAAGCAGCTCGGCGTGACACCGGCGCAGATCCGCAAGGACCTCAGCTATTTCGGCCGCTTCGGCAAGCAGGGACGCGGCTACAACGTGAAGCGCCTGCTCGAAGAGCTCCACCAGATCCTCGGCCTCGACCGCAACTGGAGTATGGTGGTCGTCGGAGTCGGCCAGCTCGGTCGCGCTGTGCTCCGCTACGGCGGCTTCGCGCCGCAGGGCTTCACGATCGTCGCGGCATTCGATAGCGATCCGATCATGATCGGCGAGCGGATCAATGACCTCATCATCCAGCCGGTCGAGAAGATGAAGGGCGATATCGACGGCCGCGCCGTCGACATCGGGATCGTCGCCACCCCGGCCGCAGCCGCCCAGCACGTAATCGACGCGCTCGTGGACTGCGGCGTGCGCGCGATCCTCAATTACGCGCCCATCGCCGCGCAGGTGCCGCCGCACGTCCACGTGAAGGACATCGATCCGGTCCTGGCACTCCAATCGATGACCTTCTACCTCAAAGACGCAGCCGAGCCGGTGCCGGCGAACTAGCAGCGCTATACTGCCCGCAGGAGGTACTCCGCGTGGCCATCGACAAGCCGACCGACGAAGACCGCAACCAGGCCTCGCCGAAGAATGTCGAGAAGATGTGGAAGTTCGTCGAGAAGTTCGCCGACAAGAGCGGCACGTACCTCCACCCGCAGCGCGAGATCACGGAGTTCTTGGTCATCGGCCTCGCCAAGCACATCGATGAAGTCGGCCGCCCCCTCTGCCCCTGCAACTTCTATGAGGACAAGGCCGAAGAGGCCAAGAGCAGCACGTGGATCTGTGCCTGCGAGGAGATGCAGAAGTACAAGTACTGCCATTGACTGCTCTTCTGTAATTCGGAAGGTCTTCCGATCACCGAGCACTTGCCAGAGGGGCACGAAGGACGGGAGATCTACGGCGTCATCAAGGATGAGCAGCCCGACAAGGGCCGCGCCCTGGGCCGCCTCGAAGAGAAGCAGGGCCGCAAAATCGGCAAGAGCGGCAGGCCCCATCGCGCCGACGCCGACTCGGGCTCAACAGAATAGTCCGGCTTCCGGCATCCCGCTTCTCGCCTCCAGACTCACGGCCGCTCGCCGGTGAGCCCCTTCTTGGCGGCGTACGCGGCGGCCTCGCTGCGCCGGCTGAATCCCAGCTTCGAGAGGATGTGGCTGACGTGGTTGCGCGCGGTGTTCTCGCTCACGACGAGCTTCGCGGCGATCTCCTTGTTCGTCGCGCCTTCGGCGATCAGCGCCAGCACCTCGCGTTCGCGCGCCGTCAGGTCATCGTCGTCACCCGGCCGCTGGTGCATGCCAACGAGCTTCTCGAGCACCGCCTTCGTCACCTTCGAGTCCAGCAGCGACTCGCCCCGCGCCACTGAGCGCAACGCCTCCAGCAGCCGCGCGCGTGCGACGTTCTTGAGCACATAGCCCGCCGCCCCGGCGAGGAGCGCCGCCACCACCGTCTCCTCTTCCGCAAAGGAGGTGAGCATCAGCACCTGCGTTGCCGGCAGCTCGCTCCGGATCTCCCGGCACGCCTCGATGCCGTCGTGGCCGCCGTCCATCCGTACGTCCATCAGCACAATGTCCGGCTGGTGTGCGCGCGCCTTATCGACCGCCTCCTTGCCGCTGCTCGCCTCGGTGACAACAGTGAAGTCGGACTCCACCTCCAGCGCCGCGCGCAGTCCCATCCGCACCACCTCGTGGTCGTCGACGATCATCAGCCGCGTCTTCACTCGTCGCCTCCTGTCGGTACCGAAACCTCGATCCGCGTGCCGGAGCCGGGTTCGCTGCACACCTCGATCGTGCCGTGCAGGTCTTCGACGCGCTGGCGCAGGTTCCCCATGCCGTATCCAATACGCGCGCCCGGCGCCGTCTCTGCCATGCCCACGCCGTCGTCGGCGATGGTCAGGGTGACGGAGTCGCCGTGGAAGTCCAGCCCAATCTCTACCTTCGATGCGCGAGCGTGCCGGAAGACGTTGCCGAGCCCCTCCTGCGCGATGCGGTAGAGTGCCGCGCTCGTCGCCATCGGCAACCGTGATGGCGTGCCGGTGACCGTCAGCTCGACAGGCATCTCGGACACCGCTTGAAACTCCTTCAACTGGCCCTGCACCGCGCGGACGATGCCCTCGTCGCCGCTCAACAGCGGCCGCAGGTCGAAGATGTACTGCCGCACTTCCCACAGCGCGTTCTTCGCCAGTCCCGTCAGATCCTTCAGACGCTGCCGCTGCTCGTCGGGGTCAGAGCCAACGCGGTCGATCGCCGTCTCCAGGCTGAGCGACAGCATGTACACCATCTGCGCGATGCCATCGTGAATCTCCCGCGCGATCCGCGTGCGCTCGCCCTCCGTCGCCAACTCGGCGATGCGCGCTGAGAGCCGGATATTCCGTACCCCCAACGCCACCTGCCCGGCGATCGCGTCCAGCAGCCGCACCTCGTGCATGATCGCATCGGGACGCTCGTGCGTGCCGGCAATCAGCCATCCCTCGACCGCATCGGCGGACCGAAGCGGCACCATGCCGGCCCAGGCGCAGCGCGCGAAGACGGTGTCGATGGGCGGCGGCAGCGCCAAGACGGCGTACGTCCGTGCGCCATCGCTCTCGAACGCCTCGGCCAGCGTCGCCGGCTCTGGCGGCGCATCGATGGCGCTGCCGTACGCCCGCGTCTCGCCACCGCTGCGCAGATCATCGGGAATCAGGAGCAGCAGCTCGTCAAAGCGCGACTCTGCCAGCGTCGATGCCGACACGCGTGGCAATACCTCGTCGAGCGCGCGGCCACCCTCCAGAAACGCCCGCGCGACGCTGTACAGCAGCTCGCTGTCACCGAGCGCATCGACCGCGTCCTGCCGTGCCGTGTCCAGCTCCCGTAGCACCGTGCCGAGATAGTTCGGCACCAGCGCCACCAGCAGCGGCGTCATCATGGCGCCGATGAAGGCGTTGAGATTCGTGTCCTTCCAGCTTCCGTGCAGCCCCTCACCGAACGTCGCGACGCCGACGATGTACGCCACCATGTACGCGGCGACCATCACGACCGTGCCGCGGAAGGTGAGGAAGAACGCCGGGATCAGCAGCGCCGTCAGCGCGAAGTGAAAGTAGGGGCTTCCCCAGCCGCCGCTGAGATACACCGCCCCCATCGATAACGCCAGGTCCAGGAGGCCGAGCGCGAGCACATCGGAGTTCTCTGGCGCGGCGATGCGCCGGCGCAGGATCGGCAACAGCACAGGACGGATCGCCGGCACATAGAAGGTGACGAAGGCCGTCTGCACCATCGTGGCCAGCAGCAGCCACGGCTCGAAGCGCTGCGTGTAATGCGGCACGTCGGAGATGAAGATGATGAGCACGGCCACCAGCCACGCCGCCCACCGCACGATGAACGGCGATGTGAGCACGGCCATGCGGATGCCGCCCGACAGCGTCGCCAGCGACGTATCACCGTGCCGCCGCCAGAGGCTGCGCGGCAGCGTCGCGACCCGCGTGCTGAAGTCTTCGATCGAGGCCTCGATCCGCGCCATGCGTGCATTGTAGTAGAGGCGGAGAGCGCCGGAGGCTGTTAGCGCTTATCCGCCAGGTGACGCTGGCTTCATACAGCCTCGAAGGGAGGGCATGGCCGGCCGCGGGATTCGGCTTATAGGCCAGTCACGCGCGGAGCGTCGGCTTCGATGCGGCCACAAGGTTCAACATGTTCGACGCGTATTTCACGCATGGGCGAGTACGGCGAGCTTCAGGACGGTGTTCCAATTGCGGCCCGTGCCACGAGTACCAAGCTTGTCTTCGATGAGTTTGTTCGTCAGAAGAGAGCGGCCAATGCCTGCCGGATAGACGACGTACAGGTGCCTGCCGTCGGCGCGTATGATCTCCGGCCCCTTGATTGCGGCCTGCAGCGCCTTTATTGCGTTCAGATGCGGCGCGTCCTTCAAGCATATGACGACAAGGTGGCCGGGGTCGCTCTCGGCCTCCTCGCGAAAGGGGTTACGCGCGATGATCGCCTCCCATTCTTTGGCAGTCCGGACGAGAAACGTCGTGCCAAGATCCAGGTGCTTCTCCACTTCGTCCTCCAGCAAGCGCTCCAGGACCGAGGCGGTTCGCGCTTTGCCGCGAAAGACGAGATTGCCACTTTGCAGCAGGGAACGAACATCATCGAAACCCAGTTCTGCGAGCAAGCCTCGCAGATCAGACATCGCGACCTTCTTGTGGCCGCCGACGTTGATGCCGCGAAGGAGCGCGATGTAAGTCACCATCGCTACGGTCCCCGAAGCTCGTCACTAACTGCTGACGACCGACTACCGGCTCTACGTCCAGGCACGGTTGAACTGCTCTTCATCGCCCGGGCGCTCGAGGAAGCTCGTGCACTTCCCGCCCCGAATGCCCCATATGTGGTCGGTCCGGTACGAGATCCGCTTGCCCGCCCGTCCGACGAAGTGGTCGAGCACCACGATGCCATGCTCGTCGTTCGCGATGATATCAACGGCTTCTTCACGAAAGTCACCGCCGCAGACCTCCATCACCTTCCCGATCCAGACGGGGAATGTGGCTTTCGTGTGCGTGCCGCTGAACGAAGTCTTCCCCGGTACGACAAACGTGATGTCGTCATGGCAGAGAGCAAGCACGCCCTCCATGTCGCCCCTCGCGAATCGGCCGTAGAGATCGCGCAGCATCATTTCGTTTGCATGCATCTGTAACTCCTCCGGTGTTCGTGACTCACCAGTCTAGGCAATTCGAGGGTAGGAGTCGTACAGAGTCAAGGTCAACTCGTCGCGCTCCACACGTTCCCGGAGCATTTTGAAGGCCGCGCGGCTCGTCATTTCCGCAGCGCCCCGCGCAAGAAGAACCAGAGGTTCGCCGGGCGCTCCGCCAGTCGCCGCATCAGGTAGGGGTACCAGTGGCTGCCGTACGGCACGTAGATGCGCACACGATGCCCCTGGTCGCGCAGCGTGCGCTGCAGCTCGCCGCGGATGCCGTACAGCATCTGAAACTCCATCCGCTCGCGACCGATGCCGCGCTCGTCTGCGATCCGCAGCGCCGCCCGCACCATGCGCCCATCGTGCGTAGCGATCGCGAGCTGGACGGTATGCGTCGCATGCGCGAAGTATGCGTCGATGAGCCGCACGTAGTTCGCGTCCACGTCTTCCTTCGACTGCCACGACACGCTCGGCGGCTCGCGATACGCTCCCTTCACCAGCCGCACCGACGCGCCCTCGCGCGCCAGCGCTTCGATGTCGTCGATGCTGCGATGCAGATACGCCTGGATGACGATGCCGGTGTTCGCGTGGGCCGCGCGAGCGCGACGGAAGATCGCCAGCGTCGATTCCGTGTAGTGCGAGTCCTCCATATCGATGCGCACGAAGGTGCCGGCGTCAGCCGCGCGTGCCAGTACCGTATCGAGGCTGCGCTCCGCCAGCTCCGGGTCGAACGCCAGCCCCAGCTCCGTGAGCTTGATCGACAGATGGCTGCGCAGAGACTGAGCGCGGACGGCTTCCGCGTACGACGCAAACTCCGAGACCGCCGCCTGCACTTCGGCCTCGGTCGTCACCGCCTCGCCCAGGTACGACACCGTCGCGTCGAAGCCGTCGGCGTTCAGCCGGCGCACAGCTCCAATCACGTCGGACTGCCGCGTGCCGGCGACAAACCGCCGAGAGAACCCGCGAAAGCCCGGAACATTCGTCGCGATGTGCGCGGCGGTGCCACTGCGCGAGAGCCACAGGATTAGCGCACGGATCATCGATTTCAGGGTACTGGTTGAGAGGCGCGAAACGGGACGCGGGACGCGGGACGCGGAGCTTTGTAGATGAACGGCGACGCCGACCTGGCGTCGCGCCTCAGACCGACTTCTCCTGCACCAGCGCGATCGCCTGCAGCGCGATCACGCGCACATCTTCGGCGATTGGTATGTCGACTCCGCACGACGCTACGAGCAGCAGGTCGTTGCTCCGCAGCTCCGCCTCGCTCACCCAGACGAACTCGTGACCTTCTTCCGGCGGCATGCGCGGTGCACCGGCGACCGGTCGCAAGGCGTAGCTCATATCGATGTGCTGGTGGGGGCCGTCTGGCACGTCGGCAACGATGATCGCGAGTGGCGGCGGCAGTTGCGGAAGATTGCTGAACGCCGGCAGTTCGACGTGGGGCACGATCTCCGCGGCGATGCCGGTCTCCTCGCGCACCTCACGCACCACCGCCTGCACCATGTCTTCATCCGGATCGATGTGCCCGCCCGGCGGCAGCCAGATCTGCAGCTTGCGATGCCAGTGCAGGGCGGTCCGCCCGTGCTCGACCAGAAACCCGGATACGGTGAAGTGGCGTTCCATGCGAGAAGGGTACGAGGACAATCACCCGTGAGCGAGCTTGTCAGCCGTCGGCGAGACTATCCCGGAGGTTGGGCTCTTGTTGTGGCCTCTGCGGAACCCATCGGTCTCCACTCGCGGTCAGCTGACGTCGATCGGCGATTCATCTCTGGCCAAAATAGCCGCGCGCCGATGCGAATGTTTCACGTGAAACATTCTGGCGGCGCCACGGCGGGGAGATTTGGGCGCACGGCACGATCCGAGCCGAGATTGGTCGGCAGTTTTTGATTTCCGACTCGGTCATCGCCGCCGCTCGCGGGGAAATGCTCCGCAGTGTTCTCATCACAAACGTCGTGCCGGAGTTCGTTCGGCAGTTTTACTGTTTTGACGGCCTGGGCGCTCTCCTCGCAGCGTTGGTTCTCGCTCTCCAGTCGGCCGAGGCGCGGATGGTCCACGCGAAGACGGCGCTCCGATGTGCGGGCGCATCATACGACAGCCGGATACGCACTCAAACGTCTTCGTGTCATATCGGCTCGGCCGCCGGCTCTAGACCGCTACTCGCGCTTCCGGGCGGGTGCTTCCGCCGCTCGTTCTCGAGCAGCGCGCGCTTGCGCTCCGTGCCGTAGCGGTAGCCGCCGGCATCGCCATCGGCGCGCACAACGCGGTGGCACGGGACGACGATCGCCGTCGGGTTCATGGCGCAAGCTCGAGCCACCGCACGCGTCGCCTTCGGCTGCCCGAGCGACGCCGCGACCTCGTGGTACGCGCGCGTCTCGCCAGCCGGGATCTCGCGCAGCGCCTGCCAGACACGGGCCTGGAACGCCGTCGCGCGCACATCGGTCGGCAGCGACGGATCCGCGCCACCGTCGCTGATCGCCTGCAGTACGGCGTCGCGCCAGCGCGCGCTGCTGAGGTCGTCGCGCTCGATCTGCGCCGCTGCGTAGTCGCTATGCAGCGTCTCCTCCAGCTCGGCATCGTCATCGCCGATGCACACGGACGCGATCCCGCGCTCGGTGCCGGCCACCAGCACGCGCCCAATCGGCGACTGGGCGATGGTGTAACGGATGCGCATACCGGCGCCGCGCTTGCCGTAGGCCGCCGGCGTCATCCCCAGCGTCGACGCCGCCGACTCGTACACGCGGCTGCTCGATCCGAATCCTGCGCCGTAGATCGCGCCCGCCACCGCTCCGTCCGCCCGCAGTTCTATCTTCAGCCGCTCGACGCGTCGCGCCGCGGCGTACTGGCGCGGCGTCACCCCGGCGATGCGTTTGAACACTCGCTGGAGGTGGAAGGGGCTGAGGCCGAACTCGCTCCCAAGCTCGTCGAGCGACGGTGCCATACCCTCGCTCGCGTCGATGCGCGCGCAAATGCGGCCCACGAGGTCCTGCTGATCGCCGCCCGCTGCCTCCCGCGGGTGACAGCGCTTGCAGGCGCGATATCCCGCCCGCTCTGCCGCATCTGGTGTGTCGAAGAAGCTCACATTTTCGCGCTTCGGCAGCCGCGCCCGGCACGTCGGCCGGCAGTAGATCTTCGTCGTCCGCACGGCGCAGACGAACGCACCGTCATACGCGCGGTCGTTGCTTACCATCGCGAGCCAGCGCGGGTCGTCCTCGTCGGTCGTAATCAGTGCGGGCATAGCACTCATGGGCATCACCTCCGCCGCGATGATAGCCACGGCGCAGGTGTCTGCTCTATCCGGATCTTGCGCCCTAAACAGAGGCCCAGATCAACTCCGCGCCCGTTTCGAACTCCGTCCTGGCGTCGTGGCTCCCCTCCCTCCCAGCCGTGGCCCTGGCCAAGCCAGTGGGGAAGGGGGTTAGGTGCCCCGTGTTAGGTCCGCGCCAGGATCTCCCGCAGGCGGTCCGCATCGCCGCCGGGGCCAACCACCGCCATCGAAAACGCGCCGGGATGGAAGAGCCGCTTCGCCACCCGCTGCACCTCGCCCGGCGTCACGGCCGCAATGGACGCGACCACGTCCTCGATCGGCTCGATCTCGTCCGTCATCAGCAACGACTCGCCCGCGCGTTGCGCCAGCGCCATCGTCGACTCCAGCCCGAGCCGGAAGTTGCCGATGGAGAAGTCCCGCGCCTTCGTCGTCTCCTCTTCGCTCACCGGCTCGTCTGCCATGCGAAACAACTCGTCGAGGATGACCTGCGTCGCCTCCTCGAGATTCTCCAACGTCACGCCGGCGCTCACGCTCATCACGCCGATATCGCTGTAACGGCTCGCGCCGGAGCCGACGGAGTAGGCCAGGCCGCGCCGCTCGCGCACCTCCTTGAACAGCCGCGACGACATGCCGCGACCGAGGATCGTGTTCATGACCATCAGCGCGTAGCGGTCCGGATCCTTGCGCGGCAACGCGTGCAGCGCGATGCCCATGTTGCACTGCGCGATCTCTCGCTTCTCGACGACCACGCGGTCCGCATCGAACTCGTGCTGCGCCGGCGGCGGCGCCGGAGCGGTGCCAGCGGGCATCCCGCCGAAGAGCCGCTCCGCGTGCTGCATCACCTCATCATGCGTGGTGTTGCCTGCGACGCTCAGCACGGTGTTCGACGGCACGTAGTATGTCCGCACGTGCTCCACGAAGTGGTCGTGATTCATCGCCTCGACCGTCTCGATGGTGCCGGCGATCGGCCAACCGATCGGCTGGTCGCCAAACGTCGCCCGCGACAGCAGCTCCGAAGCCCACGCGCCCGGCTGGTCGAACGCGCGCCGGATCTCCTGCTGCACGACCGTCCGCTCGCGGTCGATCTCGTCCTGCTCCAGCAGCGAGTTCCCATACATGTCCGCGAGCACGTCCATCGCCACCGGCAGCTTGTCGAACGGCACCTGGTTCCAGTAACAGGTCAGTTCCTTCGACGTATAGGCGTTGAGCACGCCACCCGCGCCCTCGATCGCCTCGGCGATGATGATCGCGTCCGGCCTCGATGGTGTGCCCTTGAAGAGCATGTGCTCCATGTAGTGCGACAGCCCGTTCGTGCGCCGGTCTTCGCCGCGCGAGCCAATGCCCGCGAACACGTTCACGCTTACCGATTGCGCCGTCGGCACCGGCGTCGTCACGACGCGGAGGCCGTTCGCGAGCTTCCCGATCTGCCATTCGATGGCCAAGAGGGTTCCTTTCACGCACCGGACTGCTGGGATGGCGCAGTATACCGCCCCCAACCGGCCGATTCTCACTCACGTCTTTGCCAGCATTGAGTGCGCCCTCCAGTGTATTGCTCCGGCCTTTCGTGAACTTGATGTTGTGTTTCGCGCTTCAGATCCGCGTCGCGGATGTAGTGATCGCCGCTCCCAGACTTCGACTGACTCTGCTGACCACCGCGCGGCGTACGCGCTTGCCGCCAGGCGGCGGTGCGGACGACCGCGACGTCTGCGCAACAAGGGCGCTTGACGACCGGCAGTAGCCACACCCCGACGTCATCGACCAGGACACGCGGCTCTCACCCACGCCGGCGTCACCCTCGCCCACGATGAGGACATCGTTGCGGCCGGCGGGAGACTTCTCGGTCCCCGACTTGTCGATCCCTGGACGAGGCTACGCGCTGGGTCAGCTCTCGATCGCTGCGAACTCGTCGAAGAAGCGAGCGGTGACGACAGCCGCGGCTCCAGCGTAGTCGAGGCGATAGTTCTCGTCGGGGGCGTGGGCGCGGCAGTCGTCGTGTCCGCCGCCGAGGCTCGTCATTCGGACGCGGTCGCGGCCGCACACCTGCCACATCGGGGCGGTTCCAGGGTCCGAGACGCGACGCACGGCTGGCTTGTGGAAGACGGCTTCCGACGCGCGCGCCGCGGCGTCTAGTAGCGGATCGTCCGGTGTGGTCCAATAGGCTCTCTCCATCACGACTTGCGGGAGCATCACCACGTCGCTGAACCCCCGTCGGTCGAGGTGAGCGCGTAGGTTGGCCAGGATCACCGCCGGATCCTGCTCCGGCACGAGCCGGAGGTCGAGCCGGGCGTGCGCTTCGGCAGGGGTGATCGTCTTGGTGCCGGTCCCCCAGTAGCCCGACCAGAGGCCCTGGACGTTGCAGGTCGGAGCGAAGGTCATCGCCCGGATCGCCTCGACGCCATCGATCCCACCGACAAACCGATCGACCGCAAACTCACGCCGGAGATCTTCGAGATCTTCCGTCGGCGTCGCGTCGACCAAGGCCAGCTGCGCCAATGTCGGGGGGAGCAGGCCAGCATCGAGATCATCGATAACGGGGCGCCCCGCCTCGTCCCAGAACGTGGCCAGCGCCTGGATCAGCCGAACAGGGGCACTTGGAAGCACCGTCGCCAGACTCGAATGAGCATCGTAGGCGATCGACTTCACGACCAGCTCGACGAAGATGATGCCCCGCACCCCGCCGATTATCTTCGGCCGCCCAAGCAGGTCGACCTCGCCACCCTCCATCAGCGCGCCATCGACCTGACGGATGCCCGGACGGAGGTCGAGCAGCTCGTCGAGATGAGCACTGCCGTACTCCTCCTCGCCCTCCACGAGGAAACGGATCCGGCAGGGGAGCGGGCCGAAGGTCGCAAGGTAGGCCTCGACGCCCAAGATGCGCGACATCAGGTCGCCCTTGTCGTCGATCGCCCCACGGGCGTAGAGCCGGCCGTCGCGGACCGCCGGTTCGTACGGGGGCGTCGTCCAGAGTTCATACGGGGCTGCCGGCTGCACGTCGTAGTGCTGCACGCAGTTGAGCGTCTTTGGTCCGTCGCCGATCTCGCCGATCACGAGCGGCGGAACCTCTGGCCGCCCCGGAAGCTCGACGACGTCGGTGGTCGCGCCGAGCCGAAGTAGCCGCGCCTCGATCCACGCTGCCGCCGCGCGGAGGGCGGCCAGATCAGTCGACTCAGAGGGGAAGCAGCAGAAGTCGGCGAGCTCCTCGGTCCAGGCCGGCATGTGGCTGGCGACGTAGCGTTCGAGCTCGCTGTAATCTCTCATTGCTCGGTCTCCTCGCGTGGACTGGTGACCCTGGAACTCTCCGTAGTCGGGCTTCACGAAAATGGCGGCCGGGCCGTTCCTCAGTTGAGCATGCTTGGTCCGCGGCACTGAGCGCGCGCTCTAGTGTATTGCTCTCCATCCTTCGTGAACTTGATGTTGTGTTTCGCGCTTCAGATCCGCGTCGCGGAGCTCCCCTTACCTCACAGGGAAGGGGTTTGGAGTTAGGTCGGTCATTGCTCCCATCTTTCGTGAGCTTGATGCTTCGTTCGCGCTTCAGATCCGCGTCGCGGAGCTCCCCTTCCCCTCGTAGGGAAGGGGTTGGGGGTTAGGTCGGGCGGGGACGCAGGGGGTTGACGGTGACGGCGGGAAGTTGAGGAGCGTTTAGCAGCCCTACACTGACTCCCGCCACCGGCGCAGTACGAGCGTCGCGTTCTGCCCGCCCATGCCAAAGCTGTTGCTCAGCACGACATCGATGCGGGCGTCGCGGGCAGTGTTCGGCACGATGTCGAGGTCACACTCCGGATCGGGCGTCTCATAGTTGATCGTCGGCGGAATCTTGTTGTCGCGCATCGCCAGCACCGAAGCTACGGCCTCCAGCGCTCCTGCCGCCGCCGCCGAGTGCCCGGTCATGGACTTGATGCTGCTCAGCGGCACGCGGTACGCGGCATCGCCGAACGCCAGCTTGATCGCCGCGGTCTCGGTCTTGTCGTTGTACGGCGTTCCCGTGCCGTGCGCATTCAGCCACGACACTTCGCCCGGCGCGATGCCGGCTGACTTCAGCGCGCGAATCATCGACAGCGATTGCCCTTCTGCGTCCGGCGCGGCGTCGTCGGCTGCGTCGAAGGACCACCCATGCCCGATGTACTCGGCCAGGATGGTCGCCCCGCGCGCTTCCGCATGCTCCAGCGACTCCAGTACCAGCACGCCCGCGCCCTCGCCCAGCACGAAGCCGTCGCGTCCCGCGTCGAACGGCCGCGACGCGCGCTCCGGCGTGTCGTTGTAGCCCTTCGAGAGCGCACCCATCAGCCCCATCGTCGCGATGGCGACTGGCGTGATGATCGCCTCCGTGCCGCCCCCAAGCAGGATGTCGGCGCTGCCGGTACGGATCATGTTGAAGGCGTGACCGAGAGCGTCCGTCGCCGAGGCGCAGGCGGAGTTGACCGAAGAGTTCGGTCCGCGCAGCCCCAGCTCGCGCGCCACCCGCCCCGACGACATGTGCGGCCCCCACTTGGGGATGATCAGCGGGTCGACGCGGTTCGGCCCGCGCTGGTCGATGATCGTCTCCTGGCGCCCCATCTCGAAGACGCCGCCGGTACTGCCGAGGATCACGCCCATTTCGGTGGCCGTCGCGTGGTCCAGCTCGAGCCTGGCCGAGATCAGCGCTTCTTTTGCCGCCTTGACGGCGATCTGCGCGAACCGCCCCGACCGCCGCGCCGCGCGGTGCTCCATCACTTCGCCCGGGTCGAAGCCTTTGATCTCGCCCGCCACCTTCACGGGGAACTCCGAAGCATCGAAGTGCGTGATCGGCCCCGTGCCACTCTTCCCCGCGATCAGGCTCTGCCAGAACGTCTCCGCGTCGTTGCCGATGGGCGTGATCGCGCCGATGCCTGTGATGACGACTCGTCTCAGTTCGGCCACGGAGTGCGTCCTTTCCGCTCAGACAGAAGCAGTCTAACAAGGGGACGGGGCCGAGCGTGACGCTGGGCGTCTCCGGATCATTGCCATGATAGGATCACCTCATCGCGCGTCCGCTGATGAAGGAGCCGTCAATTGAGCGACAAGACCATCGACAGTACGGTACTTCGGGCGAAGCAGGGTCTGCTCGCCGGGTTCTCCATCGGCGCTCATGTCTCGGCGATGATCTACGTCGGCATGAAGCTCGGCCTCTACGCGGCGATGCGCGGCGCCGGCCCGATGACCAGCGAGACGCTGGCCGCCTCGACGGGCCTCCACGAGCGATGGCTTCGCGAATGGCTGCGCGGCCAGGCCGCCGGGACTGTCCTTGACTACGACGCCGCTGCCGCCGCCTTCACGCTCTCGGCGGAGATGGCTTTACTGCTCGCCGATCCCGATCATCTGCTGTCGATGGAGTCGAGCTTCGCTGGCCTGACGTACCGGTTCGGCGTTCTCGACCGCCTGCCGGAGGCGTTCCGCAGCGGCATCGGCATCGCGTCGGACGACCGCGGCCCGGATGCGGCCGCCGCGAGCGAGACGAACTTTCGCAACTGGTACCGGCAGGTGCTCGTCCCCGTCGCGCTGCCGATGCTCGATGGTGTCGTCGTCAGTCTCGATGCAGGCGGCGCGGCCGCCGATGTCGGCTGCGGCACGGGCATCGCCATGATCGAGATGGCGAAGCGCTTCCCACGCGCTCAGTTTCACGGCTACGAAGCCTCACAGCAAGCGATCAAGCGAGGGCGCGGCTACGTCGATGCGGCGGACCTGCCCAACATTACCTTCCACGACGTTGCGATCGAGCCGCTGCCTCCGCAACCCGCGTTCGACCTCATCACCACCTTTGATTGCCTGCACGACATGACTCAGCCGCACGCCGTCGCCCTGGCGATTCGGGCGGCGATCAAGCCGGGTGGATCCTGGTTCATCGCCGACATCAACGGCGCGCCGACGTTCGAAGAGAACCTGCGACGCACCCGCATGGCGGCGCTGTTCTACGCCGTCTCTGTGATGTCCTGCATGTCATCGGCCATGTCGGAGCCGGACGGCGCCGGCTACGGCACGCTGGGGCTTCCCGAGCCAGAGATGCAGCGGCTCGTCGAACGCGCGGGTTTCAGCCGCTTCCGGCGCGTCGATCTACCTCACCCCATCAACGCCTACTACGAAGCGCGCCTCTGACCCGCGCCAAGCCCACGAGCAGCGCCTCCCAGAACGTCTCCGCAACCGGCCGATCGCCGTGACCATCGCATCCGTAGCCGGCAGCGATCAACCCAGTACACCGCCGATCTTCCAAACCGGCTGACGAGCCGCCTCGCGCCCGCGTCTCCAACCTCCAACCTCCAACCTCCAACCTCCAGCCCCCCAACCTCCTGCGGCCCACCCACCGAGGGAAGACCCGTAGGCGTCGGGCGCAGCCGAATGTGGCGTCCGCCACCTGTACTCGTCAGGGTTTCTGCTCTCCCATCGCTTCCTCCCCTAACAGCATGATCACTCTCGTACGGGCGCAAACAGCGCGGCGCGACGAGGCACCCGAAGCGGTGGTGCGGGAAGGAAGCGCTCCAATGCAGAGCCGCGCGATCACCCGCAACGCGCTCATCGTGGCCGTTCTCAGCACATCGATCGCTCTGGTCGCGGGCGCCGGCAGCCATTCCGCGCACCCGGCGATCAGCCAACCTTCAGCGCACGGGCAGGCTGAGGCGCCAGCGCTCGAAGTCCTTGCGTCGGAAGATCATCACAACAGCCACGCCGGCGCGAACGCCGTTCAGACAGCTCATCCCTCGATGCTCGAAATCCTCCAGTCGGCGCAGGCGCTCGCCGACGCCGGCCTATTGCCCGCGCAGGTTCAGCCATCGATGCTCGAGATTCTCACCGCCGTCAATCTGCTTGGCGAGGCGCGCGCACGCCAGGAAGCACAAGCGCAGGACTTTCCAGCGCCGGCACCCGCCGAACCGCGGTCACCAGTGCCCGTGCCGCAACCGGCGCCCACGCCCCCGCCGGCAGCGGCGGCGCCAACCGCATCGGGCTGGTACGACGACGCCTACATCGCGCAGGTCCTCGATCTCGTCAATGCACACCGCGCGAGCGCCGGCCTGCCCGGGGTCGCTGTCGACGCGCGCCTGGTCCAGTCCGCCGCCGGCTACGCGAAGGTGCTCTCTGACCGCCACTGGTTCTCGCACACCGGCCCCGACGGCAGCACCTTTGTCCAGCGCATCGAGGCTGCCGGTCTTCCCTTCACGGTGCCCTTCGGCGAGATCCTCGCGTGGGGCACCGCATCCTGGTCCCCGGAGTCGCTTGTGCAGGCCTGGATGGCCAGCCCTCCGCATCGCGCGGACATCCTCAGCCCGCTTTACAGGCGCGCCGGCGCCGGTTGCTACTTCACGCCGGCCGACGCCGTCACCGTGTATTGCGCCGTCGACTTCGCGGGCTAGGGTCATAAGTAGGCAGTTGCCGCCAAACGGGCCTCGATGGCGAGCAGCGCGAAGCTAGAAGCCCGCGAACTCGTCGGCGAAGAGCGCGACGGCGCCGCCGGTGTGCAGGAACACCACCGTGCCGCCAATGCGGCCGTCGCGCGCCGCCGCGATCAGTCCCGCCATCGCTTTCCCTGTGTATACCGGGTCGAGCACCAGGCCCTCCAGCCGCGCGGCGAGCCGCACGGCCTCGCGGCACTCCTCCGTAATCGAAGCGTACTTTGGCCCGCAGTGGTCGGCGATGATCACCTCACCCAGCGGCGCCTCGCGTCCCGCGAGCGCGGCGGTCCTGGCCGCGAGCTTCGGCACCGACACGGAGAGCGGCGTCGTTGGGCGCGACACGTCGATGCCGAGCACGCGTACCGACGCCGGCAGCCCCGCGAGCAGGCCGGCGTGTGTACCGCCGCTGCCGTCGGCCAGCACGACCCAGTCAGGCGGCGCATCCATCTGCGAAAGCAGCTCCTCTGCTGCGGCGACGTAGCTCAGCGCACCGACTGGCGTCGCGCCGCCGATCGGCATCGGATACGCCTTCGGTCCGAGCTCGGCGGCCATGCGCTTCACGTCCGCCTCGAGCACGCTCCAGTCGTCGCTGCCTGCGAAGTGCAGCTCGGCACCGAACAGGCGGTCGAGCACGAGGTTGCCCGAATCCCGCGCCGGCGCATCGCCACTGAGCACCAGATGGCAGGCCATGCCGTACCGCGCCGCGGCGGCCGCGGTCATACGGCAGAAGTTCGACTGCGCCCCGCCGGCGGTGACCAGCGTGTCGCACTCCTTCTCGATCGCATCCTTGAGCAGATAGTCCAGCTTGCGCGCCTTGTTGCCGCCAAGCGCCAGCCCCGTCAGGTCGTCCCGCTTGACGAGCAGTCGTATGCCAAGCTCGGCGGAGAGCCGCGGCGCTTCGTCGAGCGGCGTTGGGACATAGGCCAAGGGCGAGAGGCGAGTGGTCATGAATGTTAGCTCGCGAACCGGGCGGAATACTCTTCGCACAGGCGCTGAATGAAGCTGTCGCACTCCGATACGACACCCGGTTCGATGCTAGCACCGTTTGCGGTTCGGTGTCATTGACTTTCCCTCTGCCAACGGCATATGATCGCTGCGGAAGCGATAGTGAGCGCTCACTCACAAGGACGGCCATGGTCCAGCAACGAGCCCGACGCCTCCCGGCCGCCAAGCGCAAGCGCCAGATCATCGAGAGCGCGCGCGGCGTCTTCGCATCGCAGAGCTACGCCCGCGTCGGCACCGCCGATCTCGCCAAAGCAGCCGGCATCTCCGAGCCCGCGCTCTACCGCTACTTCTCGGGCAAAAAGGAGCTGTTCGTCGCCACCATCCGCGCGACTGGGCCGCGACTGCTCCGCATCTGGGAGGAGATCTCCGTCGACTACGAAGACCCGATCGAGACGCTCTGGGCGATCGGCGTCTATTACTACGACCACCTCGAGTCACACGCCACCAACATGAAGCTGCAGTTCCGAGCGCTGTCGGAAGCGGACGACCCAGATATCAAGGCCGCCCTGCGCGACAACTTCGAGGCGTTCGTCGATTTCGTCGCCGACACGCTCGAGGAAGGCAAAGCGCGCGGCATCGTGCGCGCCGAAGTGAACACGCGGCTCGTCGCCTGGCAGTTCCTGGGCATTGGCATGACGCTGGACATGATGCACATGCTCGGCCTGAAGGACGAGATGGACCGGGCGCGGGCGGACCTCTGGGGCCGGGTCTACCTCGATGCGGTGCAACGCGCCGGCAGCGAGCGCCCCCGCTACATCAACCCCGAAGCGAAGCCGATGCGGGCACCGGCGGGTGTCCTGTGAGTCCCGCCGATCGCGTGCCGGAAGTTGACGTTAACGTAAGACTTGTGGAAGATCATCCGGCTCACGCGCACTGCACCACGATCGAAGGCAGCTGATGGATTTCCACGACACGCCCCCTGAAGCCGCCTTCCGCGCCGAGGTCCGCTCATTCATCGAGAACGAGTGCCCGCCCGGCATCAAGCGGCGCGGCTTTCGCGCGGCGTTTGGCGGTGGCGGCTGGGACGACATCCACATGTCGCGCGAGGAGTACTTCGCGACGAACGGCGGCTGGGTGAAGAAGCTGGCCAAACATGGCTGGGTCGCGCCAGCGTGGCCGAAAGAGTACGGCGGCGCGGGCATGACCGTGATGGAGCAGTTCATCTTCAGCCAGGAGATGTCGCTCTCCGGCGCGCCGCGCGGCGGCAACTTCGGCATCGGGACCGGATGGGCGGGCCCGACGATCATCCTCCACGGCACGGAGGAGCAGCGGAAGAAGTACCTGCCGGGCATCGTCCAGGGCGATGAGGTGTGGTGCCAGGGCTTCAGCGAGCCGGGGGCGGGCAGCGACCTGGCGTCGGTGCAGACGCGCGCGATCAAGGACGGCGACGACTACGTGGTGAACGGCCAGAAGATCTGGACGTCCGGCGCCCACGTCGCCAAGTACATGATCCTGCTGGCGCGCAGCGATCCGGACGCGCCGAAGCACAAGGGCATCAGCTACTTCATCGTCGATATGAAATCGCCCGGCATCGAGGTGCGGCCGCTGGTGAACATGGCGAACAACCACGACTTCAACGAGGTGTTCTTCGACAACGTGCGCGTGCCGGCGAAGAACATGATCGGCGAAGAGAACCGCGGCTGGTACGTCGGCACCACCACGCTCGACTTCGAGCGGTCCGGGATCGCGACGAGCATCTCGCACTCGCTGATGGTGAAGGACCTCGTCACCTTCGTACGGGAGAACAAGGGCCAGGGATTCATCTCCGAGAGCAAGAACGTGAAGAATGAGATGGCCGACCGGATGATAGAGGCGGGCGTCGAGGAGATGCTGTCGTACCAGGTGATTTCGATGCAGAACCGCGGCCTGGTGCCAAACAAAGAGTCCTCGATCGCGAAGCTGTTCTCTTCGGAGCTCGACGTCCGTATTGCCGGCACGGCGATGCGCGTGCTGGGGCCGTATGGGCAGCTCATGACGGGCAGCGAGTGCGCGGCGGCGAGCGGCCGCGTCGGCAGCAGCTACCTCTACGCGACCACCAGCACCGTCGGAGGCGGCACCAGTGAGATCCAGCGCAACATCATCGCGAGCCGGGGGCTGGGGATGCCTCGCGCTTAGAAGTTGCGTGCGAGCGCTTTATCGGGGGTTATCAGATCATTGGCAAGCAGCTGACGAAGCTGATCCAGTACTGGCGATTGCGGGAGCGACCAATCACCAGTAACCAATCACGAGGAGACTGAGCGATGAATTTCCAGGACAACACCGAAGAAGCGCAGTTCCGCACCGAAGTGCGCGAGTTCATCGAGAAGGAGCTGCCCGCCGACGCGAAGAACAGCGACATGATGGAGCGCGGCATGTACCGCGGCGCGTTCGAGAAGCTCAAGGACACGCGCCTGAAGCTCGCGAGCAAAGGGTGGATCGCGCCCGCGTGGCCGAAGGAGTACGGCGGCGCCGGCCTCTCCGTGATGCAGCAGTTCATCATGAACGAAGAGTTCGCTGAGCACCGCGTGCCGCCCATGGGCGGCATGGGTACGTCGATGGTCGGGCCGACGATCATCACACATGGCACCGAGGAGCAGAAGAAGGAGCACCTCAGCCGCATCCTCTCGGGAGAGGTGCAGTGGTGCCAGGGATTCAGTGAGCCAGGCTCCGGCTCCGACCTCGCATCGCTGCAGACGCGCGCGGTCAAGGACGGTGACGATTACGTCATCAACGGCCAGAAGATCTGGACCTCCGGCGCGCAATACGCCCACTGGATGTTCATGATGGCGCGCACCGACGTCGACGCGCCGAAGCACAAGGGCATCAGCTACTTCCTCGTCGACATGAAATCGCCCGGCGTCGAAGTGCGGCCACTGACGAACCTCGCAAACCAGAACATGTTCAACGAGGTCTTTTTCCAGGACGTGCGGGTGCCGGCGAAGAACATCGTCGGCGAACTCAATCGCGGATGGTACGTCGGCACGACCACGCTCGACTTCGAGCGCTCCAGCATCGGCAGCGCCGTCGGCATCCGCCTGCAGCTCGACCGTCTCGTGAAGTACGCGAAGGAGCAAGAGTCATCGGGCGTCAGCCGCACGCGGTACATGTCGTCGATAAAGACAGAGCTAGCGGACCGATACATCGAAGCGAACGTCTCGCGCATGATGTCGTACCGCGTGGTGACGATGCAGGCGAAGGGCCTCATCCCCAATCACGAGGCTTCGATGACCAAGCTCTTCGCGTCGGAGCTGAACCAGCGCATCGCGCGCACCGGCATGAAGGTGCTGGGCCTGTACGGCCAACTGTACGGCGACGGCGCCCCAATGAAGGGCACGTACGAGAGCTCCTACATGACCTCGCTCGCATCCACAATTGCCGGCGGCACATCGGAGATCCAGCGGAACATCATCGCGACGCGGGGGCTTGGTTTGCCGCGTGATTAGTGTGTTGGTGACTGGTGATTGGTGGTCGCGTGGCCAAAGCGGGTTATGAAGACCTTGGGGTGTGCCGGCGCTGCTTCGCTATGCAGAAGCCGATTCACCAGCTGGTCTTGCGATTTCCGGACTACGAGAAGTTCGACCTAGCGAACCAGATGCGACGGGCATGCAAGTCAGTCCCCGCCAACATCGCGGAGGGATACGCCAGAAGAAGGTCGCCGAAGGAATTCTGCAGCTTCCTCGCAGTGGCGACCGGCTCCGCCAACGAAATGGAAGTCCACCTGAAAACAGCGTTTGAGCTCGATTACATTGCGCAACCCGAATTCGAGCACTTTGTGGGGGAGTATCAGATCATCGGTAAGCAGCTGACGAAGCTCATCCAGTACTGGCGATCACAGGAGAAACCAATCACCAGTAACCAATCACCAGGAGACTAGTGCATGGATTTCACAGACACAGTGGAAGAGGCGAAGTTCCGGCAGGAGGTTCGCGCCTTCATCCAAAAGGAGTCGCCGAAGCCTAGGGCCGGCGAGTCGGCGCAAGAAGCTTTGGTAAGCGGCTGGGCCACCAACCAGGAATGGTTCCTCAAGCTCGGCAAGAAGGGCTGGATCGCGCCCGCCTGGCCGAAGGAGTACGGCGGCGCGAGCATGAGCACCGTCGAGCAGTTCATCTTCAACGAGGAGATGGCGCTCAACAAGGCGCCCCGTCCGCTGCACATGATCATCGGCCTCGGCATGGCCGGCCCGACGCTGATCGTACACGGTACCGACGACCAGAAGCAGAAGTACCTGCCCGGCATGCTCAAAGGCGAAGACATCTGGTGCCAGGGCTACAGCGAGCCGGGCGCGGGCTCGGACCTCGCTGCGCTGCAGACGCGCGCGGTCCGCGACGGCGACGACTACGTGATCAACGGCCAGAAGATCTGGACCACGCTCGCGCACATGGCGAAGTACATGATCCTGCTCACGCGGACCGATCCGGATGCGCCGAAGCACCGCGGGATCACCTACTTCATCCTCGATATGAAGTCGCCTGGTGTGGAAGTGCGGCCGCTCTACAACCTCGGCAACAGCCACGAATTCAACGAGGTCTTCTTCGACAACGTCCGCATTCCTAAGGACAACGTCATCGGCGAAGAGAATCGTGGCTGGTACGCCGCCGTCACGACGCTCGACTTCGAGCGCTCGAGCATCGGCTCGGCGACGGGCATGAAGCAGCACGTCGAAGAGCTGATCGAGTACGCGAAGCGGCACGTCGGCGACGCGACGAGCACCCTCAAGACGAACCCCATGCTGCGCTACGAGCTGGCGGACCGCATGGTCGAGACGGAGGTCGCCCGCATGCTCTCGTACCGCGTAGCCAGCATGCAGGCGCGCGGCCTCATCCCGAACTACGAGGCATCGTCGCTGAAGCTGTTCTCTACAGAGCTGAACCAGCGCATCGCCCGAAGCGCCGTCCACATCCTCGGCCTGTACGGCCAGCTCAAGGGCGACGACGCGCCAAATAAGGGCCGATGGCTCGCGACGTACCTGCGTTCCCAGGCCTACACGATCGAGGGCGGCACGTCGGAGATTCAGCGGAACATCATCGCCCAGCGGGGGCTGGGGCTGCCGCGGGACTGATCCTCAGAAGAAATCGCAGCTTTTCAAAGCAGCGGATGTTGGATGTTAGAGGTTGGATGTTGGAGCAGGAGACGCGGCCGATTCGCAGTTACCGCGATCTCCGCGTGTACCAGCGGAGCATGGAGCTGCTTGGTCCGATACACAAGCTCGCACTGAGCCTCCCGGACTATGAGAAGTTCGCGTTGGCGGATCAGATGCGGCGCGCGTGCCGTTCTGTGCCAACCAACATCGTCGAGGGATACTCGCGGCGAAGTTCCGCGAAGGACTTCAAGCACTTTCTCGCAATAGCGATGGGCTCGGCAAACGAAATGGTCGTGCATCTCGAGATCTGCCGCCAACTCGGCTATGGCAACGACGAGGACTGTGCGTCACTTAGCGACGCGTACGCGGCGCTTGGAAAGCAGCTGCACATGCTTATCACTCGTTGGCGCTCCGATGGCCGACCTCCAACATCTAACATCCAACATCTAACATCGGAGACGCCATGAGGTTCTCCTTCACCCCCGAACAAGAGGCCTTCCGTGGCGAAGTCAACGACTTCCTGAAGGCAAACTTGCCCGCAGACTGGCAAGGCGCTGACAACGCGATCGACGACGAGTCGTATGAGTTCGGGCGCGAGTTCCTGAAGAAGCTCGCCCCCAAGCGATGGATCGCGCCGGCCTGGCCGAAGGAGTACGGCGGGCTCGAGATGTCGCTGTGGGATCAGGTCATCTTCAACGAGGCCATGGGCTACGCACGCGCGCCCATCGTCAACACCGCCGCCGTCGGCTATCTCGGCCCGACGATCATCCTCTATGGCACCGACGAGCAGAAGCAGCAGCATCTGCCCGGCATCACCTCGGGCGATATCGTCTGGTGCCAGGGGTACAGCGAGCCGAACTCCGGTTCGGACCTCGCGTCACTGCAGACGCGCGCCGTGCAAGATGGCGACGACTTCATCCTCAACGGCCAGAAGATCTGGACCAGCCAGGCGCACTACGCAGACTGGATGTTCGTGCTCGCCCGCACCGACCCCGACGCGCCGAAGCACCGAGGCATCAGCTACTTCCTCATGGACATGAAGACCCCGGGCGTGTCGGTGCGGCCGCTGATCAACATGGCGAACGGCGCGGGCTTCAACGAAGTCTTCTTCGAGAACGTCCGCATCCCGCGCTCCGGTCTCCTCGGCGAGCAGAACCGCGGCTGGTACATCGCCACCACCACGCTCGACTTCGAACGCTCGTCGATCGGCGGCATGTCGCAAGCGCTGCGCTCCCTAGAAGACCTCACCCGTTTCGCGAAGACCGAGCGCGAAGCCGGCACGGGCCGCCTGATCTGGGACAAGCCCATCGTGCGCCGCGCCATCGCCGATCTCTGGATCGATCTCGAGATGGCGAAGCTGCTGTCGTATCGAGTCGTCAGCATGCAGGCACGCGGCCTGGTGCCCAACTACGAGGCGTCGATCATCAAGGTCTTCAGCTCTGAATACGGCCAGCGCCAGGCCCGCCTCGCGATCAGCATCTTGGGACTCTACGGCGGCCTGTGGGGCGAAGGGCCCTGGGCGAAACTGCGCGGCCGGTTCGCGAAGAGCTACGTCGCCACCGTTGGCAGCGCGATCGCCGGCGGCACGTCGGAGATCCAGCGCAACATCATCGCCCAGCGCGGCCTGGGGTTGCCGCGCCAGTAATGGTTACCAAGCGCGCACCTCAGTTCTTGTATTACATCACACATGTCGACAATGTCCCCTCGATGCTTGAGCATGGGATCCTATCGCACTCGAAAATCGTGTCAACTGGCCTACCGTTTAAGCGGATCTATAGCCAGTCGATAGTGGAGGGCCGACAGCACCGCACGACGCCGGAGGGAAGAACACTTTGGGACTACGCTAACCTCTACTTCCAGCCGCGTAATGCCATGCTGTATCAGGTCAGCCGGCAAACTTCTCTCGACGATATATGTGTAGTTGGGGTACGCCAGAGCGTCCTTAACAGGCCGGATGTGTTCATAACGACTGGAAACGCGGCGAGCTACCAATCAGAGATCCTCCCGAAGGCGGCCGGAAACAGACGAGTTCGCGAGATCATCAGGAACACTGATAAGGAATGGTGGAGCGATCTGGACGGGTCAAAACGCCAAATGATGGCAGAGTGTCTTGTTCCGGACGCCATTGCCGCCGAGGATCTCGCCGCAATATACGTCGGCACTACGACGGCGCTAGCCAAAGTTCAGGCCGACCTCCGCGGGACGAGCACGCAAGCAACGCGAGAACCTTCGATGTTCTTTCTCCCTCAGCGGCTCGTTCGCGTGAGCGATCACCTAACTCTCAGCGACGGAGATCTTTTCTTTTCAGGGATGCAGACGCTAACAATCAGCGTCAACACGGCTGGGGTGATGGGCAAAGGCCTAGCGTCGACCGCAAAATGGCGGTTCCCTGACGTTTACGTCAAATATCAAGATCTGTGTCGCAGGAAAATCCTTAAGATGGGTAAACCCGTCGTAGTGAAACGAGAGCGCTCGGTCGAAGAAGATTTGGCCGAGGATCCTGCCTCCGTGAATGGAAACGGGGCACACGAAACGTGGTTCCTTCTGTTTGCCACGAAGGATCATTGGAGGAATAACGCCGATCCAGTTGGAATAGAGCAGGGTCTGATTTGGCTGCGGGATCACTATCGCGACGAAGGAATATCTTCGCTCGCCCTGCCGGCACTCGGATGCGGGTTAGGAAACCTAACTTGGCATCAAGTGGGGCCAATGATGTGCCGCTACCTGGAGGGAATGAGTATCCCATCGTCCATATATTTGCCGACACCCGAGCCGCCTTTGGAACAGCTGACCCGGGAGTTTCTTTTAACCGCCGACAATTCCTCGGCGGCCTCGCAGGGTAGCTTTGGACTTTAGAGATAGGCCGGCTGACGCTTCCTTCCGACAAGAGGTTCGCGACTTCCTCGAGACGGACATGCCCGCGGACCTGCGCGCCGCGGACGATGCGATCCTCGGCGTCGGCATCGGCGAGGACGAGCGCGAGCGGGAGTGGCTGCGCACGCTCTCGAAGCGCGGCTGGGTCGCGCCCGCATGGCCCAAGGAGTACGGTGGCGCCGGCCTCAGTGTCATGCAGCAGTTCATCTTCAACGAAGAGATGGCGCGCGCCGGTGCGCCGCGTCCCAACTTCCTGGCGATCGGCCTCGCCGGGCCGACGATCATCGTGCACGGTACTGAAGAGCAGAAGCGGGAGCACCTTTCGGGCATCCTTTCGGGCGAGAATTTCTGGTGCCAGGGATTCAGCGAGCCGGGCGCCGGTTCCGATCTGGCCTCGCTGCAGACGCGCGCCGTGGCCGACGGCGACGACTTCATCGTCAACGGCCAGAAGATCTGGACGTCCGGTGCCCATCGCTCTCAGCGCATGATGCTGCTCGCGCGCACCGATGCCGACGCGCCGAAGCACAAGGGCATCAGCTACCTCCTGCTCGATATGAAGTCGCCCGGCATCACCATCCGGCCGCTGACGAACATGGCCGACACGCCGAGCTTCAACGAAGTCTTCTTCGACAACGTCCGCGTCCCGAAGAAGGACCTGCTCGGCGAGCTGAATCGCGGCTGGTACGTTGCTACGACCACGCTCGACTTCGAGCGCAGCGGCATCATCAACGGCGTCAGCCTGCAGCGCCTCGTGCGGGAGATCATCAGCTACGTGCGCGAACACGGCCGCCGCGACGGTACGGAGCGGCAGATGCGCCTCGAGCTGGCGGACCGCGCGATCGAGGC
>JALYKW010000006.1 GCA_030774575.1 Chloroflexota bacterium
ATCAGCAGCAACGCCGCATCCATCGATGGATGCGGCGTTGCTGCTGATGAACGCCGCTATGCGGGCATTAGCTCCGCCGATTTCAGGTGCTCGATGGCGGCGGCGGAGCGCTTGAGCCAGACCTTCATGAGGGCGAGGCCCCGCTCGTTCGCGAAATCCAGCGTGCCGAGCGAGATCACGACGTAGACCAGCACGTACAGCGCCATCCGGCGGTACTCCGTCCAGCACTGCTCGAAGCTGTAGCCCTTCACACCGTTCTTCACGAGCGTGTCGTGATACAGCCGCACGAGCCGCTCTTCGTTCGCGGCGCGAGGCTCCGGGTCGAGACCGCCGCAGAGCAGGTAGGCGACGTCGAAGATGCCTCGCCCGCGGCAGGCGATCTGCCAGTCCGCCACGGTGAAGTCAGCGCCGCCCTCGGGCGTGCCGAAGAAGAGGTTATCCATCCGGTAGTCGCCGTGAACGATGGTGTGAGGCCGGTCCGCGATGGACGACTGCAGCTTGATGACGTTCGACGCGATGGCCTCGGCGGTCTTGCGGATCTCCGGGGACATGCCGGCCCCGAAGTTCTCGACGAATGGCGCCCAGGCCTGCTGGTACGACGCTTCCGCGGATTGGTGCACCGGCGCGTCGACGACTGGCATCCAGTCGGCGATCTCCTCCAGCCGCGGGCTCTCCCACCAGGTGGCGTGGAACTCCGCGATGCTCCGCACGGCCAGCTCCGCCTCGGCGATGGTGCAGCCTTCAAGGTGATCGCCGACGCGCGCGGGCGCCAAGTCTTCGAGCAAGAGAATGTGTTCGCCGGTATCGAGATTGGAGGCACTGTAGTGGCGGGCGGGCGTCGTCAGCTCCACCTCGGCGGCGATGTCTTCGTAAAAGCGGATCTCGCGTCGGTAGAAGTCGAAAAGGTTGCCGATCTCGCGGCCGGCGGGACTGGCGGCCGGGAACTTGGCGATCAGCGATGCTGGCGCACCGAGCTCGGGCGTATCGTAGTGGAGCTTCACGCGCGCGAGCTGTCCGATGAAGCCGGAGCCCTCGCCGATAATCTCCGGCTCGAAGGAGGTGACGCGCGCGCTCTTGAGCACGCCGGTCGAGCGCAGTGCGTCGGTCAGCCACTCAGCGGTGAGCGCTTCCGGGCCGGCTGGTATTGTCATTGTCTTCATGCGCCACCTCTTACCTATCCCCCAACCCCTTCCCTAGGAGGGAAGGGGAGCTATCTCCGCCGCCGTTCTTGCGGCGAGTTGTGGTTGTGCCGATTCACTTACTTCGCTCTCGTCATCACGGCGGATCAGAACATGTTGGAGCAGGCCGGCGCGTACGCTGTGCGCCAGATGGCGTCCCACAGCGCGATTGGCGCGCCGGGCGACGCTTCCGCGCGTCCGTAGCGCACGGCGTTCGTCACAGAGATCTGCCCGAAGAGCAGCAGCACCAGCGCCGAGACATCCAGCGTGAGCTGCGCTGTCTCCGTCGTCCGCGATATCTTCGCCCCTTCGGGCGCGGCATCGAGCGCCCAGCGGCCGGCGTTCCAGCGGCACATCTCGTCCCGCAGCTCGAAGACGATGTGGCCTTCGGCGCCGTACGGGCGCAGCGCCAGCGTGCGCTCGACATCGATAATCCGCCCCATGAGCCAGTCGCGATGCGTCGCATTGAGTTCGCGCGGATCGAGCAGCAACTGCGGCGCCGGGTCGTCGATGGGGGCGTTGTCGATGATCACCCGCGTCACGAGATCGAACGTGCGGAACAATTCCCACATCGCGCGGTACGCACCCGGCGTCAGCCAGGCGAAGTCCCGGACCCACAACCGCTGCCCGATACCGGCACCATCGAGGAATGACGTGAACCACTTCGCCGCCCAGGCGACGTAACCCTTCGGCTCGCCGTGCTCCTCGTAGATCGAGATGATGCTCGGGCCGAAGTCGGGCGCGCCGCCGGGTTGGCCGCCGATCCCGAAGGTCTGCGTGTCCCAGAGGATGCCGCCGCGATGCAGGTAGCCGGTGCGCGGCGCCGTAAACTCGCGGTACATATCCTGAAGCAGCGGCAGTTCGTCTTTCGAGCCTTCCCGCCAGGCGCCCTCCGGCTTCGGTACCGATGGCGCGAAGTTGATGTAGCGCGGGTCGATGGCGTAGCGCACGGCGTTGGTGACGACGGCGTACCCGTATCGCTGGTAGATCGCGGCCATCGATGCCGTCAGGATGGCGAGCGGCTCCATCCGCTCTTCGTACCGGCGCTGGAAGTCCGCCTCCATAATCTTGCGGAGGTGGCCGCGCCGCCGGAACTGCGGCAACGTGCCGACGAAGCTGACGCCGGCGACCGACACCTTCGCGCCGTTGAGCCGCATGCCCATCGGAAACGCCCCGTACGCAGTGGCCAGCTCGCCGTCCTCGAACGCGCAGAGCGTCCATTGCAGAGGCATGTCGACGCCGTGCGCCGGGTCCCGCGGCTGACCGGTGTAGTTGCCGAAGACGATCGCGGGCACCCGAAAGAACTGCTCGGTCTCTTCTTCGCGATAGGGTCGGATCTCTAGCGTCACGTCGCTTCTCCTCGTAGGGGCGATAATACCAAACCGGCCCGTGCGCCGCCGCGCCCGGCGAGCGTAGAGTAGAGCGGGCAGGTCATGCGCGCAGGCGAGGAGCAACCATCATGCCGCGAAGCGGGCCCGAGGGCGTCAGTCCGACGGAGATGTTCCCGTTTTCCGTCGGCCAGACGCCAGACGACGACCGGACCTACTTCGAGATGCTCTGCTGGTTCGTATTCGGCTCCGGGCTCAACTGGCGCATCATGCGCTCGAAGTGGCCGAATTTCCAGCGCGCGTTCAGGAAGTTCAACATCGACAAGGTCGCCATGTTCGGTGAGGAGGACATCGACCGCCTGCTGAACGACGCCGGCATTATCCGCAACGGCCGCAAGATCACCGGCACCATCGACAATGCGCGCGCGATACGGGTGATCAAGCGAGCGCACGGCGGCATGACGCCCTGGCTGCGCGGCTATGGAGGCGACACGACGGCGCTGATCAGGGACGTGAAGAAGCACTTCAGCCACATGGGAGACACGACCGCGCGGATGTTCCTCACCTGCGTCGGTGCCATCGAATACCAGACGTGGGAGCCGACGGAGCGGCAGCGGCTGGGTACAGAATGAGTTTCGTCTCTTATCCACAGAGAAGGTGCACAGAATAATGGGGCGATGGCGAACCGGTCGCCGCTACCCGCTCTGATCCTGGCGGCGGGCGGCGGCCTGCTCGCGCATCCAGCGGATGATCGGTGAGGGCTCGGTGGGCTGCCAGGCTCGCTTCCAGTCGTCGAACTCGCCGGGCCACGGCTCGTCGAAGTCGGCCACCACCGGCGGCGGCGGTCTCGCCTTCACCAGCAGGTCGAGCGCGGCGCGCACCACGCGGGTTTGCAGCTCTGGCTCGCCCGGCAGGCCGATCGGGTGGCCGAACGGGAACTCGACGCCGAGGGTGCGCGGCGTTCCATAACGTTCGCCCCAGACCGGCATCATGTTGACGGTGATGGTGCTGAGGCCGGCGGCCTCGAACGTTCGTGCCAGCGCATTCACGGCGCGGCTGCAGTCCGGTCAGACGGGGGTCAGGAGCACGGCATCGACCTGCTCCGCCTTCATGCGCGCGGCCACTTCGGGCGCGTAGCGATCGCGCCATTCCGTCGTATCAGGCTGGTAGCCCATGAAGGAGTAGTTCGTCGGCGCGAGCGAGCCGATGACGCCCGATGCCTCGAGCTCGAGCATCCGGGAGAGCGGGATGGCGACGTTGAAGTCGCGGTCGATGTCTTCGTTGTTAATGTGGAGGTGGCCGGTCTGCACCTGCTCCTGCCTCAGGTCGCGCGATAGCGTCCGGTACGTCGGATCGCCCCACTGCGGATGCGTTTGCTCGCGCTCGTAATCGAACGGCGGCTCGATTCCGCGGACGTTGATGCCGGCCGTCGTTACCAATGCGATGCGCGCTTCGGCCAGTGGTTTCGTGAGCGGCGTCCACGGCATCGAGTCCGGAGTGGGGATCTGCATCGCGGCGAAGTAACCCTTCAGCGATGGCGGCAGCCACTTGTAGTTATCGACGGTCATCCGATCACCTCTGCGATGTTATGGATCATTCTACGCGCGGCGCCGCCCGTAGCGCGGACCGTCGCCACAATTCCTCATCGGCGAGTTGGGGCGCTACAGCATTCGATCCGTCACGTGGTGAGGACGCGATCCTCCAACCACGCTCCATTCCCTCGAACAGGGCCGAGCGGTCATCAGAACACTTGTGCTATCATCCGATGGGCGATAGATGTATCGAATTCGTCGCGGCTCGGTACCACGTCCGGTGGCCGGGCGAGATTGACTTCGGTGCCAAAGAGCGCGATCGTTATGGAGAATTCGTCGTCAAAAACGGCCTACGGCACTGCCGCCGCCGTACCCCTCGATGTAAAATGCGCGCAGGCAACCGTGTCCTACGGCGGCCGCCCAGTGGCCACCTCTCCGTAGTGGCTCACCGGCGTCTTTCTCCGATGATATCAACATAGGGGAGAGCGCTCACGACGTGATCCCGCAGCTTAGTTAGGGGACGCCTTGGTCAACCGATCGATAAACGCCGAAGGTTACATGCTGCCCCTCGGCGGCCCCGAGTTCTGGCTTCAAGCGGAGCTCCAGGACGCGATGGACCGCATCGTCAAAACCCAGTTCCGCGACGTGCTGGCGATGCCGCGCGCGCCGTACCCACGCCTGGAGCTGAGCGGGCGCATGACATCGAGCGCCGGCCGATGCTATCCCGACAGTGGTGAGATTCGCATCGCCACGCTCTATCATCGCGACCACGGCATCGATGAGACGCTGCTGGTGCTCAAACACGAGCTGGCGCACTGGGCGGCGCGCTGGCGCTACGGCCGCCGCATCGCGCCGCACGGGCCGGAGTTCCGTGTTGTCGCCGAGGAGTTGGACGTGCGCATTACCATCACCTGCCCACCCTTCGCTACGAAAGAGCGCGCCCAGCGGCGCTATTGGCACATGATGTGCCCCCGTTGCCGCCGCGCCTACCGACGCGGCCGGCGAGACAAGGTCGCCTGCCGCGCTTGCTGCGATGCCTATGCCGGCGGCCATTACGACCGCCGTTTCCGTCTCGTCGTCATCCCGCGCGCCGAGTAAGCCCCGTGTCCGCCGCCGGCGATCGTCACCATCGGCTCGGGCTCGAACGGCAGCGCCACGCCCGTAACGGCGACTGTGACACCTACGCCGCTGCCAACCGGGTAGGCGCCAAGGGCTACTACGCCTTCTCCATGCGGTCGACCACGCCGACGACGGACTGCACGAGCACGCGGTCGCCGGGCTGCGGCTCGGGGTAGATCATATCGGCGGAGAGCCGGGCCTCGCGCGAGCCGCCCTCGGGGTCGCTGTCGAGGCGGAACTGCACGGCGTAGTACGGCGTGCCGTGCAGCTCATAGGCTCGTAGTTGGAGGATCACGCCTGCCTGCGGCGCCGGCCGCTCGCCACCGCGCACCCATCTTCCGGTCATGACGGCCGGCGCGTGAACCGCACCAGCGTCGTGTCGTCCGAGACGTCGTCGAACAGCGCCTCCAGCGGCATGTCGACACGCACGTCGGCGGGTGGGACGCCGACGACATCGGAAACGATGCGCGGGCCCTCTTCCAACTCGACGATGGCGTACTGGTACGGCGTCTCGCCCTCGAATCCGGGGAACTTTTGGTGCATGACGCCGAAGCTGTACAGGCTGCCGCGACCGCTGGCGCGTACCCACTCTGTCTCGGTGGACCAGCAGTCCGGGCACCGCGGCCTCGACGGCAGCCGGTGCGCCCCGCACGACCGGCAGCGCATCAGCATCAACTCATGCCGCCGCGCGCCGTCATAGAACTCGCGCGACTCATCGTCGGCCTGCGGGATGGGGCGGGTGTAGGTGGAGTTGTCAGTCATCAGTTATCAGTTGCTTATTCGGCCCCAATGCATGGACACCGCCTACCGTCTGTCCGAAAGCACTAACGTGCTGTGATGGTCGAGAATGCCGCCGTTGCCGGTTACCAGCACGACATCGTGCTTCGGCACCTGGCGTTCGCCGCCCTGGCCCCGCGCCTGAATGATGCCCTCCGATAGCGGCGTCATGCCCCACATGTAGTAGGCGCTGAGCTGGCCGCCGCCGGTGTTGGTCGGCAGCGCGCCGCCGGGGCCAAGCCGGCCGTCTTCGACGAAGGGTCCACCTTCCCCCTTCTTGCAGAAGCCGTAGTCCTCGAGCGTCACGAGAACGGTGTAGGTGTAGCAGTCGTACGCCTGCACGACGTCGACGTTCTCGACGCCGATGCCCGCCATCGCGAACGCGGTCTCCTTCGACATCGGCGCGCCCGTCTGCGTCTCCACATCCCAACCCTTACGCCGCATGTCGCCCGGGTGGCCCTGTCCCATGCCCCAGATGTAGGCCGGAGGCTGTTGCAACGACGCCGCCTCGTCGGCGCGCGACACGACCACTGCCACGGCGCCGTTCGAGACGAGGCAGCAATCCAGCAGGTGCAGCGGCTCGGCGACCCAGCGCGATGCGCGGTAGTCGTCGATGGTCATCGGCTCGCGATGCTCCGCGATCGGGTTCATCGCCGCCCACTTGCGCTCGGCCACGGCGATGGCGCCGAGCTGGTCGCTCGTCGTGCCGTACATCGCCATATGCCGGCGAGTGGCCAGCGCGTAATGCGCGTTGATGCCGAATACTCCGAAGGCCGGATAGAGCCCGCCCATGCCGCTCGGCCGCGCCGGCCTGCCCATGCCCGCGTACGCCACGCCGCCGCCCCGGCCTTCACGCAGCGGCGCATCGGCGAAGACGCAGACGACGTGGTTGGCCATGCCGTGGATCACTGCCATGGCGGCGTACTGCACCATCACGTTCGCCGTGGCGCCACCGACGCTCATGCTCGACAGCAGCCGCAGGTGCGTGAGGCCGAGGTAGTTTTGCAGCCCGACGCCCCCCATGCCGCCAAGCGGTGAGACGCCGGGGTTCACGAGCAGGCCATCAATATCCGCCTTCTTCAGGCCAGCGTCGGCGACGGCGCGCTGGATGGCCTCGGCGGCGAAGTGCTGGGCATCGTGTCCGTAGACGCGCCCCATCTCGGAGATGCCGAGACCGCTAATCGCCGCCTTCGCCCGCAGTTCATGCGCCATGCCCGAAGGTTATAGGTGATGGGATGGAGGTTCCAGCGCTGCCGGACCTCGGAGGCCTGAACACACCCGAGTATTGTTGAGCGTTCGCTCTCCGAAGGACGCTCCGATTAAGGCGTCCCTGGCGCAGGCGCGCTGAGCTGGATCCAACCGCTGATACCGGCGCCAGCAGCAGTCTGCTTGTATTCGGCAAAATCCTCTTCGCGGCCAAAGCGGCCATAGATGTATGCGTTGCGGCCGCCCTGGATGGCGTGCGCGATCATCGCGCGCTGCTGTTCGTCGCTGACCAGCCATGACTCGACGAGCAAAACATCGGGCCGCAGCCCCTCGGCGGCCTGGACGTACTCGAGGGGCGCCACCTCCTGCCAGTCGCCCAACACGACGGCGCCCGGAGACGCGATCCGCAGCAGTGCTTTGCTCTGATCCCTCGCGCCCGTGTCGCCGCTCCGGTCGAGCTCGGTGTAGCTCGCCCGCACGAGCACGGCGGCAAAAACGGCCACTAGACACGCGACAGCCGCCGTGTGATAGCGCAGGCGCAGGTCGCGTTCCAGAAAATCGCTGACGTAAGCCAGCCCGTAGCCCGCGAACACAGCGAGACCCACGTACGTATTGATGAACAGCGTGCGCTTGTCTCGAACGCCATAGTTGATGAAGAACAGCGTTTGCGGCAGCACCATCAGCAGTACGAGCGCAAACGCGCCGGGGCGCTTCGCGACCATTGCGCATACGCCGGCAGCTGCCAGCACGAGGCCCGGAGCCATCAGCGACGCCCAGACGTCGTGTCCGAAGATCCCTGCCTGAGCCATGCGCTCGGACCACCCGTAGACATGTTGCCACTGCTGAAAAGGCTTGGACGAGAGCATCCACCAAAAATTCGAGCGATCGCTGAGATCAAGCGGCACGCGCGTCCCGTCCAGCTGATACGGGCTCGCCCAACGGTAGCCTCCGCCGATGGCGGAGCGAAGCGGCAGCAGCCCGTAGAGAGCGAGAGGCGGCAGCGTGGCCAGGCTCGCGATCACGGTCCGCCGGGGCGTGCGCCACAGGTCGGGCGCCAGAAAGAGCGCGATCGCTGGAAGACTCAGCAGATTCGTCGTGCGGTTCGTCATGCTTAGACCGAAGCAAACGAACGCGAGGACGAGATCGCGGGTGTTTTCGGTGTCGCGCCAGCGAAGGAGGAACAACATAGTCGCCGCAAAGAGAGCGGCGTCAAGCGTGTAAACCTCGGCCACGGTGGCGTAGAACCAGAACGGCAATGCAAGCCCCAGCAGCCACGTCCCGAACAGGGCCGGAAGGCGCCGACCGGATACGCGAGCGATGATCGCGTAGGTGCAGGCAAGAGCGACGGCAGCGGCCGTGGTCGAGAGCAGGTTTACTCGAAACGCGGGATTGCCGAACGGCACATACCACACCGCCCGGGCCAGCAGGGTGTACAGCGGATAGCCCGGTGAGTGCGGCGTGCCGAATGTCACGCTCACCGTCGCGAGTTCGGCGCTGTCGCCATCGCCGACATTTGGTGCCAGGGTGCGCATGTAGAGCGCGACCGGCAACGCCACGGCCGCGGCCGGCGTGAGGAGCGTCAGGATGCTGGACCAGTTCGGAGGCGCTTGTGCTGCCGCCTCGGCGAGCGGAAAGCGGCCGGACGAACGCCAACGCCGGGTCACCGAAGTGGCCTGAAGCCAGGCGAGGCGCGCCAATGTGGCGGACCGTGCGGTCGTTTGGTCCTTCGGCGCGCCAGGGGCGGGCGGTACGCGGCGCAGCGCAGGCTCCTCAGCGGAATTACGACCCTCCCCCACCCGTGGCGCTTATCTACCGCAGACGCCCGGGCTGTTAAAGATAGCGTATGGGTTCAGTACCGAGGTTACACATGATGTCCGTTGGTCGTGCGAGAATCGGCGTCGGATAAGAGAGAGCGGGCGACGGCCCTCCAGGCCCACACCCGGGAAGAGACGCTGTTCAGCCGTCATCGCGCCGGCCGATTGATAGCTCAACGGACGGACTAGGGAGGCCGAGGACGCATGCGCAAGATCGTCGACAAGGTGCTGGAAAGCCGGTTGCTTACGGGAGCGGTGGCGGGGGGCTTGATCGCGATCATTGCGGTCGGAAGCGCGGCGGCCGCGCACGGTGGCGGCAACCCATTCACGGGCGCAGGCGCGGTCCTGGGATTGACGCACGAGCCGTCGGTTATCGCTGAACCTGCGTCAGCCGAGCCGACCGACGCGCCGCGAGCGGAATCGACAGAGACTCCGGATGCCGATTCAACGGATGAGGCGAACGAACCGGGCCGGACTGCGGAGGCCACGCGTACGGCGCACCCGGAGGGAACCCGTGTCGCAGAACCGGCCGGCGCGGCCGAGCCCACGGAGCGCGCAGAGCCGACAGAAGGCGCCGAGCCTCACGACGGGGAGGAGCCGACGCACCTAGCCGAGCCGACGCACGTTCCCGAGCCGACGCACGTGACCGAACCGACGAGGGTGCCCGAGCCGACGCACGTGGCCGAGCCGACGCAGATTGTCGAACCGACGCACAACGCTGAGCCAACCCATGTACCCGCGGCGACTCAGACGCCGCATCCCGAACCCACGGCGGACGATCACCCGATCTAGCAGCGGGCGCGCTACGACGTCTGCGCCACGATCGTCGCCTGCAGCGTCACGCCATCCTGCACCGACACGAAGTTCGCGACTTTTAGCACCGGGATGTTGAAATCGCCGTATTTGAAGCTCGTCGTCGCGAGGCCGGTGATCACGTTGCCTTCACGACGGGCCAGGACTTCCCAGGTCACTTCCTTCTGCACCCCGTGCAGGTCGAGCATGCCCGTGAGCTGAAGCGTCTGCTCCTGTCCCGCCGGGATGCTGTTGTCGAACCCCGTCACCTTCGTTGCGGTAAAGATGGCGGTCGGAAATTTGCTCGTCTCGAGCGCGATGTTCTGCACCCGCTGATCGCGCATGTCTTTGTCGCTCTTGATCGTCTTCAGATTCACCGTGAACTGCGAGGTCTTCGTCGTATCGAGGTCGAAGCCGTCAGCCGTCAGATGGAATTCGCCTGAGATGTCTTTCGTGCTGCCCTTCGCTTTCGATGGCAGCGGCAGGCTTGCCAGCTTCTCGTCGGCGAAGTACGCCGCCTCGGAGCGGTCGGGAAGAATCTTGTACGTCAGCGGATCCGCCGCGACCGCGGGCGTGTCCGATGCGCTGGTCGCACCGACCAGATCTTGCGGAATATTCGGCGACGCCGTGGCCAGCTTGTTGTCCTCGCGGATGAAGAACCACCACCCGGCCGAGGCCACGACGACCAGCGCCACAGCCGCGAGCACGCCTCCGATCAGCACGCGCCGCAACGTGAACATAAGCAACGTCCTCTCGCCTGAGTGCGACGGCATCCGCATCGCAACGGATATGAATACTCTAGCGGGCGTCGCTCAGCGACCGTGTTGCGAATCGGTTGTCTGTTCTTGCCGGACGATGGGGAGTGGAGCCGGGAGGCGCTCTCCTTCTATGAGGCCCAAGGTGAACCTAACGCTCCCGATGCTTAGAATGAGGGGCGTCGCGCCCGAAAATCGAGCGCGGGGACAACGTTGCGGAGACGGAATGACATGGAAGCCGTAGCTCCAAGCTCGCTCGTAGCGGCGCATCGGCTGGCGGGGGAGGCGGAGGCCGGCGCTGCGGCCGCGGTGGCGCGCGCGGCCGAGCTGACGCGCCGCCGGGCCGATGAGGACGCGCACCAGGTGCTCTGCGAGCGGCTGGCGGTGCTGGCGACGGAGGCCCGCGCGGCGCGGTCGCTGGTCGGGTACGCGGAGAGGCAGGCGGCGGCTCGGCGCAATGACGGCGTGAGCGAGGACGAGGCGTTCGCGTACGCCGCCGAGGTGGCGCACAAGATCATCGGGCTGCGGCAGGCGCACCCGGGCGACTTCGCGGACCTGCCGCCGGTGGGCGACGACGCGCGCGCGCTGATCCGCTCCGGGCTCGACGACGCGCGGCTGCGGGGCATTGGCGAGCGGGTGATCGCGTCGCGAGCGGTGAACTCGGTCGAGCTGGAGAACGAAGACGCGGCGCAGACGCGGTCCTTCGCGCGCCAGTTCGCGAAGCAGGAGGTGCTGCGCGAAGAAGACGGCGTTGCGCTGGCGGACCGCATTCATCGTGGCGACCTGCTCGTGCCGGAGTCGCTGATCAAACAGTTCGCGGAGCTGGGCTTCTTCGGCAGCTCGGTGCCGGAGATGTACGGCGGCACGGAGATGGGCTACCTGACGATGATCGTGCTGTCGGAGGAGCTGTCGCAGGCGTCGCTAATCGCGGGGAGCCTGGTGACGCGCTCGGAGATCCTGACACGGGCGCTGCTGGAGGGCGGGACGGAGGCGCAGAAGCAGACGTGGCTGCCGCAGATCGCGTCGGGCGACGTGCTGGTGGGGATCTCGGTGACAGAGCCGGATGTGGGGTCGGACGTGGCGTCGGTGCAGTGCAAGGCAGTCCCGGGCGAAGTCGATGGCCGGAAGGGCTGGCTGCTCAATGGCGCCAAGGCCTGGGCGACCTTCGCCGGTCGCGCGAACGTGCTGGCGCTGCTCGCGCGCACCGACCCGGATGTGAGCAAGGGCTACACGGGGCTCTCGCTGTTTATCGTGCCGAAGGATGCCTTCGAGGGGCATCAGTTCCAATACCGGCAGGCGTCCGGCGGCATCATGACTGGCGAAGCAATCCCGACGCCCGGCTACCGCGGCATGCATTCGTACATCCTGAACCTCGAGGACTTCTTCGTGCCCTCCGAGAACCTCGTCGGCGAAGACGCCGGCCTAGGCCGCGGCTTCTATCTGACGCTCGGCGGCTTCGCGATCGGCCGCCTCCAGACCGGCGGCCGCGCGCTCGGCGTCGCGCAGGCGGCGATCGAGAAGGCATGCGCGTACACGGCGCAGCGCGTCCAGTTCGGCAAGCCGATCTCGGAGTACCAGCTGACGCAGTACAAGATCGGACTGATGGCGACGCGGATCGCGGCGGCGCGGCAGCTGACGTACGACGTGGCGCGCACGACGGACCCGCGGGCGCGGGCGCCGGTGGGGCCGGCGATGGCGAAGCTGTTCGCGTCGGATGTGGCGGTGTGGGCGACGCAGGAAGCGCAGCTCCTGCACGGCGGCTGGGGCTACGCCGAGGAGGACCGGATCAGCCGTTACGTCGCGGACGCGCAGGTGCTGGCGATCTTCGAGGGCGTGAAGGCGACGCTGGAGCTGAAGGTGATCGCGCGGTGGTTGGTGGCGGGCGGTTAGAACGGGGAAGCGGGAAGCGAGAGACGAGATGCGGGATGGCTCGCGATCCGGGATTGTGAACGTAGGGACGTAGCTTTAGCTCCGTCCAACGCGCGTACGGACGGAGCTGAAGCTTCGTCCCTACTAGGAGACCAGGAGACCAGCAGATGTACATCATGCAGAAGCAGGGGCGGATCGTGATCCCGCGCACGGAACTGACGTATCCGGCTCACACGCTCAAGATGAACGAGAAGGCGGCCCAGGCGCCGGTCGACCACGTGATGCCGGACTTCGAGGATGCGTGTCCGTATGAGTTCAAGGGCGACGCTTCGCGCAAAGTACTCGTGGAGGCGCTGAACACCATCGACTACGGCACGAAGGTCATCGCCATCCGCCCCAACAACATCCGTTCGAAGTACTTCCTGGGCGACGTGCAGGCGATCATGCTCGGCGCTCCTGACCGCTTCCACGGCATCATCCTGCCGAAGACGGAAACTCCCGAAGACATTGTGCACCTCTCGCGGCTGCTCGACGCGCTCGAGGAGCAGGGCGGCTGGACGACGCACGTGCAAATCGAGGCGCTGATCGAGACGCCGCTGGCGGTCGTGAACGCATACCCGATCGCGAAGGCGTCGACGCGCATGGCGGGACTGATCTTCGGCATCGCGGACTTCAGCTCGACCATGGGCGTGCGGGAGATGATCGACAACCAGAACCGCAACTTCCACTACGCCAAGCAGGCGACGGCGGTAGCGGCGAAAGCAGCCGCGCTACATGCCATCGATAACGCCTACCTGCGTCTGATCCGCCCCGATACGCCTACGGACGAAGCCGAGACGATCAAGGCGGGGCTGCGCGAAAAGAGCGTCGGCTCCCGCGACCTGGGGATGGATGGCACGTGGGTGATCCACCCGCAGCAGGCGGAGATTGCGAACGACGTCTTCACGCCGGACGACGAGCAGATCGCCAAGACCAAACGGTCGCTCGAGGTCTACCACCGCCTCGGCGGCGGATCGATCGCCGACCCGGAGACCGGCGAGTTCTACGACGAGGCGACGACCAAGGGCATGCTCATGGACCTCGCGAAGGCGGTGCAGGCCGGCAAGGTCTCGCCGGAATACCTGTCGGAGCTGTCCGCGAAATCAAAAGAAGTCTCCGGCTACGACATTCTTGAGGTCATGGGCCGCGTTGCGTAGCGCGGCTTTGGCAGTCGCCTCGGTGAGCGTGCCTACCCGTTAACGCCCCGGTGTGCCTGGAAACTCAGACCGCAGGTTATCCGTTGTGACGAGGGCTCGTCCGGCTTAGAACGGCCACCACCAGCGGCGGCGCACGAGCCACCGGTAACGGGCGTAGGGATCGGCCATGCGCTCGGCAGGGTCTCCGATGCCCACCGGCAGGTCGCGCTGCTTGAGCCGGAGCGCCCGCGACAGCGCCTCGGAGAGCCGCTCTACCTGCTTTTCGAGGGCCGCAACTCGATCGTCGCCCGAACAAGAATCATCAACACCTGGCGAGGCCGGATCGCTCTCCGCATCGGACGGGGGCACGGCACGAAGGTGTTGGACGTCCGCGGGGCTCTCCGCATCGCCGTCGAAGCGCGCGTGCCGCGAATCGGGCAGATAGACGAGGTAAGCAAACCCGCCGCGGCGAGGCACGATTCGGTTGCGCAGTTGTCCCGTCCGAATCATCCGCCGGACGGTGCTCATGGAGACGCCCAGCTCGCACGCAGCCTGCGGCATCGGGAGCCAGTCCGCCGCTTCCGGTCGTGGTCCATTCGCCAGGTAGCCTTCCGGATGTTCGTCCGGCCCCTGGAATGACCGAAGTGCCATCATGGGCGAATCTCCACTCGATTTGGACAGCATGGGACAGCTTCCTCGGGGATTATCGGCCCTTGGAAAGTAGCTCTGAAGCCAGAGTGACCGTTACACTCGTCCCGTGGCGAGCGAAACACCCCTCGGACAGCCCACCTGGTTCGGCGATCTGAGCAACGCCCGCCTCGTCTGTGGCTCCCCGGTCGAAGCTGTCGCTATCTGCCACGACAGCCGCCTGGTGGTGCCGGGAGCGATCTTCGTGGCCGTGCCCGGGCTGACGGTCGATGGCAACCGCTTCATTCCGGACGCCATCGCCAGGGGTGCCAGCTCCATCGTCGTGGAGGAAGGTCTGCTCCAGGAATGGCAGCCCTTCATGAACGAGGGATCCGCCTTCGTCGCCGTCCCAGACGCGCGCGTGGCGCTGGCCGAGGCGGCCGCAGCGTTCTACCGCTACCCGGCTCGCACTCTCGGAACCATCGGCGTCACTGGCACCGATGGCAAAACCACTACGACGCATCTCATCGCCCACGTGCTGAACGAGAATGGGGTCGCCACCGGGTATCTCAGCAGCGTCGAATTCGGCACCGGCCACAGTGTCGAGCTCAACGCCTCCCACATGACGACTCTCGAAGCCACCGAAATCCAACGGTATCTCGCCAGCGTGCGCGATGCAGGATGCCGCTATGCGGCGGTCGAGGCCTCGTCAATTGGCCTTGATCTCCACCGCGTCGACATGTGCGAGTTCGATGTTGGCGTGTTCACGAACCTCACCCCCGACCATCTGGACTATCACGGCAGCATGAAGAAGTATCGCGAGGCGAAGGCGATTCTCTTCCGTATGCTGGGCGCATCAGTGGCCAAGGGCTTCCCGAAAGCCGCCATCCTAAATGACGACGACCCCGCATCCCACTCGTTACGTTTGGTCACCACCGTCCCGGTGTTTTCCTACGGGCTAAACGCCGAAGCAGACGTAACCAGGCGCGATATCGTCCCTGATGGCTTCGGGACGAGATTTGCCGCTCAAATGTCCGGCGAGTCGGTACCCGCGCGGACGAGGCTCATGGGGGAATATAACGTTTCGAACTGCCTCGCAGCGGTGGCCACCGCCGTCTCTCAGAGAGTTCCGTTCAGGTCGGCGGTCGGGGCGCTCGAAACGTTCCCGGGTGTCCCCGGGAGGATGGAGCTGATCGACGCAGGGCAAGAGTTTCGAGTCGTCGTCGATATCGCGTCCACCGAGCAGTCGATGAGGAACGTCCTCCGAATGCTCCGGCCACTGACGAAAGGGAAACTGATCGTGGTATTTGGCGCGGCCGGCGAGCGCGACCCGGGCCGGCGCACCGGCATCGCCCGCGCGGTCGCAGGCGCCGCCGACTTCGCCGTAATTACAAACGAGGATCCGCGCTCCGAGGACCCACAGGCCATCGCCGACGAGATCGTAACCGCCCTCCATCGGCACGGCTTTGGCGGCAACTACGCGGTGCAAACGGACCGCCGCCGGGCGATCGAGTTGGCATTCGGTCGCGCGGGGAAAGGCGACACCGTGCTACTCGCCGGCAAAGGTACCGAGCAGTCGATCGTCATCGGGACCACGCACTCACCCTGGGACGAACGGGGCGTCGCGAGAGATCTGCTGCAGGCACAACGTCCGTTGGAGCAGTCGTAGCGGCGGCTTTACATAAGACCTCGAGTAGTTGCCGTGCCGGAGTGCTGGCGTATAATCGGTGAATTAGTGAACGCTTATGCGGATGAACAATTGAACGACACCAGCATCGAGGAACTCGCCGACTTCGACATTCGCCACGTGATCCACCCGCAGTTCAACGTGGCGGATCATCGCGATGCGGTGATCTACGCCCGCGGCGAGGGCGCAGTGCTAACCGACGTGCATGGCAAGCAATACATCGACGGACTGTCGTCGCTCTGGAACGTCGCCGTTGGGCACGGCCGTCGCGAACTCGCCGAGGCCGCCGCTCAGCAGATGACTCAGCTCGCCTTCTCGAACAGCTACACCGGCTACGCCAACGCGCCGTCCATCCAGCTCGCCGAGAAGCTGTTGAGCCTCGTTTACCCCAACATGTCGGGCATCTTCTACGCCAACAGTGGCTCCGAGGCCAATGATATGGCGATGAAGGCGGCCCGCTACTTCTGGTTCGTCTCCGGACAGCCGGCCAAAACGAAGATCATCTCGCGTCAGGAGTCCTATCACGGCGGCACGATGGCAGCGACCGCCATCACCGGCATGGCGCCGTTCCACCGCGGCTTCGGCCCCGAGCCACCGGACTTCATCCAGGTGCCCACCTGTTATCCGTATCGATGCCAGTGGTGCAGCTCGAAGCCGTCATGCACCCTGGCGTGCGCCGACAACATCGAGGCCACGATCGAGCGTGAGGGCGCTGGCACCGTCGCCGCTGTGATCGCTGAGCCCGTGCACGGCGCCGGCGGTGTGATTCCTCCGGATCCCGGCTATTGGCCGCGTCTGCGCGAGATTTGCGACCGGCACGGCGTATTGCTTATCGCGGATGAAGTGATCACCGGCTTCGGACGCACGGGGAAGTGGTTCGCTCTGGAACATTGGGGCGTACAGCCCGACATCATGACGATCGCCAAAGCGGTCACCAGCGCATACGTACCGCTGTCCGCATTCATCGTCTCCCAGCGCGTGCATCAGGCGATTCTCGATGCCCCGGCGGACACGAAGTTCATGATCGGCTGCACCAACGCCGGCCATCCTGCCGCGTGCGCCGTCGCGCTCCGAAACCTGCAGATCTTTGAGGACGAGGATCTCATCGATCGCGCCGAGCGCATGGGACGCCGCCTGCACGAGGGGTTGGGCCGTCTCATCGAGATGCCGCAAGTAGGCAACGTACGCGGACTCGGGCTGATTGCGGCCGTAGAAGTCGTGGCCGATAAGTCCACGCGGGCGCCCTATAAACCGGCGCAGGGCATCGGCGCGAAGCTCGCCCGGGCCATGCGCGACCGCGGCGTCGTGACGCGTGTGAAGGGCGAAAGCATACTCTTCGCCCCGCCTCTGATCGTCACTGAGGAGCAAATCGACACGATCGTCAATGTAACGGCCCAGGCGATCGACGCAACACTGGGAGGGCGGGAATAGGTTGGTTTCCCTGAAGTCGCGGTATACTGTCGAAATGCAAGGAATGGCGCCCCGCGCCGCCGTCGCGGTCCCGCAATCAAATCGGCTCTTGAGCTTCGCCGAGAAGTCCTGGCGGCTGGTCGCTGAATTGCTGCTTGTGGTACCCGCCTACATCGCCTACCAATTCGTCCGCGGCGCCGTGCACGGCAAGGCTGGCACGGCGTTCGATAACTCCTCTCGCGTCATCCACATCGAAAAGCAGTTGGGGATCTTCCACGAGGCCTTCCTCCAGCAGTTGATCCTGCCGAAGGCGTGGGTTGTCGATTTCTTCAACTACCTCTACATCTGGGGACATCTGCCGGTGATCATCGCCGTGGCTGTATGGCTGTACACATCCCATCGCTCGAACTACGCGGTCTTCCGCAATGCGTTCCTCATCTCGGGCCTGATCGCGCTCATCGGCTTCAGCACGATCCCGCTGGCGCCGCCGCGATACATGCCAGAGTTCGGCTTCACCGATACGATCGTCCACGCGCAATCTTACTATGCGTTCCAGAACCCCAAGATCGTCAACCAGTATGCGGCGATGCCGAGCCTCCACTTTGGCTGGGACATCCTCGTCGCCATCGCCATCGGCTACAACGTGCGAATGCGGGCACTCCGCATCTTCGCGGTATGTCTGCCGGTAATAATGCTTGGCGGCATCGTGCTCACCGCCAACCATTACTTCCTCGACGCGGCGGCCGGCGCCCTCGTCTCGATGATGGGTCTGGGCATTGCTTACGCGCTGCGGCGCGGCCTGCCCCGGAACGCCATGTCGAACTTCCTCACCTAACGCCGCCTTCAGGCGCCTGGCTCCCATGCCCTGCGGTGGCCGTCGTCAGCGTTCGCTCACGCACTGCGCACGCCGATTGACTCCCTCCGCCGATGGCTGATATTCTCAATGCGGGAAAGGAGGTGATGCGGATGCAAGATCATAGTTGTGAGGCCTGCGTGCCGACCAACGTCCGCAACACCTCGGGGGCCAGTTCGTAGCAGGCCCTCCGAGGGTTGCAGCCGGGCAGCAGGCCTGGCAACAGAACGAAATGGCCCGGGCGGAAACGCCCGGGCCAAATCTTTCTCCCATGTGCCACGGCGCGGCGAAAGCTTGCCCCCGCGTCGGATGCCGAGGCGCGCCAGAGGGACGGAGCATGAAAGTCACGCGTTCAACGTCAACGTCAATAGCGCCCACGCCCGAGAAGCTCGCGGACGTGACGCGCGCGATGACGAGCGAGCTGCCTCGGACGCGAGGTAGCGCTGACCGAACGTCGCCAGGCGGCTGAAGGGGCGTCCCCGGCGCACAAATGAGCAGAACCGCCAGGCAAAGAAATGCCCGGAGTAACCTCGCCGTCGCGACGTGGGCCGATAGAATGGCGGGTCAGGAGGGACGCCATTCTTCGTATCTTCAACCGCACCAAAGCGACAGACGAGAAGACAGAGCAGGCGCTCGAGCGCACGCGCAAGGGATGGTTCAGCAGTATCTCTGGCCTCTTCGACCGCGCAAAGATCGACGAGGAGATCTGGGAGGAACTCGAAGAGCTGCTGATCGGCGCAGACACCGGCGTCTCCACCACGCAGAAGATCCTCGGTCAGGTGCAGCTCCGCGTTGAGAACGAGCGCATCAAAGACGCCGCAGACGTGCGCCCCATCCTCAAGGAGACGCTGATCGAGACCCTCCAGATCGGGCGGGAGAAAGGCCGGATCTGGGGTGAGGAAGACCCGCCCCCTGCCGGCCGGCCCGCTGTCATCCTCGTCGTCGGCGTCAACGGCACCGGCAAGACGACCAGCGTCGCCAAGCTCGCGCAGGCGTATCGACAGGACGGCCAGAAAGTCGTGATCGCCGCCGCCGATACCTTTCGCGCCGCCGCCATCGAGCAGCTCAAAAGCTGGGGCGAAGTTGTCGGCGCCGACGTCGTCGCGCACAAGATGGGCGCCGACCCCGGCGCCGTCGTCTTCGACGCCCTGACGGCCGCAGACAGCCGAAAGGCCGACGTCGTCCTCATCGACACCGCCGGCCGCCTGCACACGAAGTTCAATCTCATGGAGGAACTCGGCAAGATCCTCCGCGTCATCGAGCGCAAGCTTCCCGAAGGTCCGGACGAGGTCATGCTCGTCCTCGACGCGACCACAGGTCAGAACGCCCTCGTGCAGGCGAAGGCCTTTGCCGAAGTCGTCCCCATCACCGCCCTCTGCCTCACCCAACTCGATGGCACGTCGAAAGGCGGCATCGTCTTCGCGGTCTCGGATCAGCTTCAGATTCCAGTCCGCTTCATCGGCACCGGCGAAAAGCCCGAAGACCTTGCGCCCTTCGACGCGGAGGAGTTTGTGGAGGCGCTTTTCCAATAGCAGGTCACGTCTCTCTTTCGATTGGCCTAGCTCGCTGCTCGCGCGGGTTCCTACGCGCGTACGTTGTTAGACGCGCCCTCAGGGTGCGTTTAAGCTAAGAGACTTCATGAACGAAGCGATCCGATGGTGGCTGATTCTCCAGTTGTTGGGCGTTGCCCTGCTGCCGCTCTGCCTCGCCCTCTTTCGCCGGCTCCCCGACCGTGGGTACGCCCTCTCAAAACCCTTTGGGCTGCTGTTCACCGGCTACCTTTTCTGGTTTCTCAATAGTCTCCACATCTTGCCGAACTCGAACTCCGGCGTACTGGGCGCCTTCCTCCTGCTCGCGGTGGTGTCCGCCTGGTTCGCTTACCGGGAGCGCGACGGCCTCATCGAATGGGCCCGCGAGCATTGGCAGTACATCGTCGGCGTCGAAGTGCTCTTTCTGGTGGTATTCGCGGTCGCCGTCTGGTTGCGATCGCTGATCGGCCAGATCAGCGGCACCGAGCAGCCGATGGACCTGATGTTCGTGAACGCCGCCACCACGGCCGCTCACTTCCCGCCGAAAGACCCGTGGCTGTCCGGCCATACCGTCGCTTACTACTACTTTGGATATCTGCTGGTCGCGATCACCGGCCGCCTCGCCGGCGTGCCCACCGATGTCGCCTACAACATCGGACTGGCCATGATCGCCACGATGGCCCTCGTTGGCGCCGCGGGCCTCGTATACAACCTTGTGCAGATCCGGGAGAGCGCGCTTGCGGCGATCGAGGGCGAAGGACCCTCCCCAACAACTCCCACTCGTCGTCCGAAGCGCCGGGAGGCCTCAGCGAGAGCCCCGGCAGCCGCATCGCACTATTCGGTGCTCGGAGTCGGCGCGCGCACGGCCGATGCCGAGATCCAGCGCGCCTACGAGCGCCTTGCCGTCAAGCTGCGTCCCGCCGCTGGAGCCGGCGACGCGAAGGCTGTTGGCCGGCTCAGAGAAGTGCAGGCGGCGTATGCGGCGCTCTCCAATCCCGATCAGCGCCGGGCGTACGACGCCGGCGTCGTCTCAGATGGACCGCCGGTTCTGCCCGCGGCTGCTCCGGCGTCCGTCGCCGCGCCCGAGCCCGCGACGCAACCCGAGCCCGTCGTCACGGCGGAGGGGCGCCCCGTGAGAAACTGGCGCGCCCCTGTCTTCGGCATCGGCGGCGGTCTCATGCTCGTGGTCATGGGGAATCTCGTCTGGGTGCTCGCCTTTGCTTCGAGTTACGGCATAGGCGGCAAGGGCTTCTACGAATGGGTCGACGTCTCGAACCTGCGCGCCGACGAGCCACGGCACTCGTGGTATCCCTCGCGCTTTTTCCTCTTCTTCAACGCCTCCCGAATCTACCCCCTGGACCAACACGACTTCCGTGTCATCACCGAGTTCCCGATGTTTAGCTTCTTGCTGGGCGATCTCCACCCGCATGTCATGGCGCTGCCGTTCGTTCTGCTGGTCGTCGGTGCCGCGCTCTCGCTCTACCGCAGCCGCGAACCGCTCGACATCACGTTCTGGATCCAGCGCCCCCTGGCGCTCATCGCAGGAGGCGTGCTGATCGGCGGGCTTGCGTTCCTCAACACCTGGGACATCGCGACGATGGCGTTCGTCATCGTCGCTGCCGCGTTCGTCAGCAACTTCCTCCGCGTCCGTGCAATCACCCTTGACCTATTCGTGCAGATCATCACCTTCGCATTTCCGCTGCTCGTCCTGGCGATCGTCCTCTATCTCCCCTTCTACACCAGCTTCACATCGCAGGCAAACGGCATCGGCGCGGTGGTTTCCAACAACGCCATCACCGTCCCGGCGACCCGGCCGGTCCACGCGCTGCTGTTCTGGGGACCGATGTTCCTTGCCGTCGCGCCGTTCATCGCTGCCCGCCTGATCGCCGCCCGTTCGCGCGTTACGCCGGCGATGGCGGCCATCACCAGCGTGCCAGCCGTCGCTATCGTCGTGGCTTGGGCGCTGCTCTTTCTCTTCGAGAAAGCGCAGGGAAACGGCAAGCTTGGGGCCGGTACCGGCGGGCTCGCGACGCAGGTCGGCGACCGAGGGAGCGCCTGGTTTACCGCACTGATCGTTGCCTTCGTGCTCTCCGCCGCGCTGCTCGCCCTCCGGCTTGAGTTGACGGCCCGCGATGAGCGAGAGGAGCGGGAGGGCCCCACCTTTGCGTTGCTGCTAATCGCCACCGCCGCCCTGCTCATCTTCGGCACGGAGTTCTTTTACGTCGGCGACGTCTTCAACTCCCGCATGAACACGGTCTTCAAGCTCTATTACGAGGCATGGACGCTGCTCGCGCTGGCGAGCGGCTTCGCGCTGTATTATCTCGTAAGCCGCTGGCGCTTCAGCTTCCCCCGGCAGTTCGGGTACCGCGCAGTGTGGGGCGCTGTCGTGGCCGTCGTCCTTGCTGGCGCCGCGCTCTACCCGCTTGGCGGTGCCTTCAACCGGACGCACGATGAGGCCGGCAGGGGCGCCAGATCCAACGGCGCATTGCATGGAATCAGCTTCTACCCGCCGGACGAGATCAAGGCCATCGACTGGCTAAAGGATCGCGCCCAGGGCCAAGATCTGGTGATCGCCGAAGCCGCAGGAAACGATTACACCGGTGCCGGACGTATCTCTGGTGCGACGGGTATCCCTGCCGTCCTCGGTTGGCAGGGACACGAGGACCAGTGGCGATCAGGGAAGTGCACGCCGTGTGCCGGACGATTTGAGGATGTGAAAGAGATCTACACCGCTCCCGACCTTGACGCTATAGGGCCAATCCTCAAGAAATACGACATCACGTATATCTACGTGGGGGATCTCGAACGGAAGTTGTACGGCGACCCCGGCATGGCCAAGTTCCAGAAGATGCAAGTCGCGTTCCAGTCGGGAACGGTTACGATATATCGGGCAAACAGCGTAACAGGCGAGGTTGAGGCGGCCCCATGAGCACACAGGAACCACAAATCCCCTACGGCGGGACGACGGTCGATCGCCTGAAGGCGATGACCGTCAACGCGGAGACCCGCGAGCGGATCAGCGTCCTTGCCTCCCGCTACTGGGAACCGGCTACTTACGCGTTGCTCGTGATCTTCGCGGCGGTCCTGCGCTTCTACAACCTCGGCGCCCGCGCCATGCACCACGACGAGAGCCTGCACGGCGTCTATAGTTACGGCTTCACGAAGGGGGTCAGGGACCTCTTTACCCTCAATCAGCCGGTCGACACCTACAGGCATGTCCCCTTCATGCACGGGCCTTTCCAGTTCATCGGCAACGGCTTCATGATGGCCGTCTTCGGCGATGGTGAGTATCAGGTGCGGATGCTCGCCGCATTGACGGGCACCGCCATGGTGTTCATGCCTTTCCTGCTCCGCAAGCAGCTCGGTACGATCGGCGCGCTGGCCGCGGCCGCCTTCATCGCCTTCTCGCCGACGCTCCTTTATTTCAGCCGGTTTACCCGCGAAGACATCTACGCCGCGTTTTGGACCTTTGGCATCGTCATCTTCATGTGGCGCTACATTGCCACGAAGCAAGACCGCTATCTCTTCTTGACGGCTGGTTTCCTCGCCGGCTCCTTCTGCACGAAGGAGACCACGTTCATGACTGCGGCCGCATTCATCGGCTTTATGGACTACCTCTTCGCCGTCCATATCGCCGACAAGATCCGCGCGAAGACGCTCGACATCACGCCGATCATGTACACGCTCCTCGTGCTTGCCCTCCTGCCCGGAGCGTTGCTGATCGCCGTAGCCTGGCCTTTGATCGCGAATTGGCGCAAGAAATACGACCTCGAAGAGATGCCGCCCGAGGCGAACCTACTGATCGTGCTCGGCACGTTATCGCTCCCGCAGTACGCGGCCGGCGTGCAGCTACTGCCGGGCTTCGGAAAAGAGTGGCGTAATCGGGCCGGCGACAACAGTAACTCTCACATCGCCACCCAGGAGTTCCACGTCGCCATCATCACGATCTTAGCGCTCATCGGCGTGGCAACAGCGGTCGGCATCCGGTGGCGGCCGAAGACCTGGCTCATCGCGGCGGCCGCGTTTTGGATCCCGTTCGTCCTCCTGTACACCACCTTCTTCTCGAACATGCCCGGCCTCCTCTCCGGCATATGGGGGTCGATGGACTACTGGATCAGCCAGCAGGACGTCCGTCGTGGTAATCAGCCCGACTATTACTACTTCATCACGATCCCTGTGTACGAATTCCTGCCTCTGGTGATCACGCTGGCGGCCGGCGCCTACTACGCCATCCGCGGGAAGCTGCGCAATGCGCTCTTTGTAGCCGGCGGGCTGCTCGCAATTCTCGTCCTGCTCATCCTTCCGCCCGGCCCCGATCTGCAGAAAGTCTCGCTCTTTCACATCATTCTGCCGTTTTCGCTCGTCCTTCTCGGCCTCTTTTCGTTCCGCATGGACGCCTTCAACCGCTTCCTCTTGTTCTGGACGGTGATCACGGCCTTCGCCCTCACTGTTGCCGGCGAGAAGATGCCGTGGCTAAACGTACACATCGCGCTCCCACTGGCCGTAGTTGCCGGACGGTTCGTAGGTGACATGGTGGAAAACACGGACCTCCGCGACGATCTACCGAAGCTGGAGCGGCTCGCGCCATTCGTCTACGCGGCGATAGCCTCCGCACTCGCGATCCTCGTCTTCGTCATTGTCGGCCCGTTCTCATTCGCGTCTGTGGGGGGTTGGATCCTCACCGTCGTCGCCGGCGTGTCCGTGTACTGGGCGTACAGCGGCTACAGCCGTAAGACCGCGATGCAAGTCGCCGCAGTCGGCGCGGTGGCCGCGTTTACCGTCTTCTCGCTTCGGGCGGGCATCCTCGCGTCGTGGGGCCACCCGAACCCAAACCCGCTCCTGAAGGGCAGCGTGCTCGCCCAGCGAGATTACGGCGACGTCCCGGACGAATTGCTCGTCTACACGCAGACCTCCGGCGACATTCCGGTCCTCCGCGACAAGATCGACCAGTACGCTAAGGAAACCGGATTGGGCGCGCAGACGCCGATCGTCGTCGATTCCTCCGACGGGTATTCCTGGCCGTGGGCCTGGTACCTGCGGCACTACACCGCCGCCCAGTACCCGCAGATCGGCCCGAATTACCAGCCGCCGCTGAACGCCATCGTGCTCGCAAGCAAGACCAACGCCGGAAACGTGCAGGCTGGCGGGTTGTATGACGAGCCCGTCCCCTATCATCACCGGCGTTGGTTCCCCGAGCAGTATCGCGGCGATGATGGCAAGTACTCGACGCACGACTTCTTCAGCGACCTGTTCTCGCTGAGCGAGCTCAACAAGTGGCGCGAATACTGGGTCGAGCGCAAGCCACCCGCCGAGCTCGGGACCGTCGACGGCGTCGCCTTCTTCCCGAAGGGCTTCTCGTCAGTACCTACAGTGCCAGTCGGTCCGACGGTAAAGACCGAGGGCGCGCAACTGGTTATCGGTTCGTCGGGATCGGCCCCCGGGCAACTCAACGGGCCGTCCGACGTGGCCTTCGACTCGAGTGGCAACATCTACGTCGCCGACACCAACAACAACCGCATCGAAAAATACTCGGCGACTGGAGATTATATCGCCGCGGCGGGCGGGTTCAGCTCAGCTGATCTCTTGCTCAACCAGCCATGGTCGATGACGGTCGCCGGCGACGGTACGGTGTTCATCGCCGACACCTGGAATCACAAGATCGTCAAGCTCGGTAACGACCTGAAGAAGGTGAAGGAGTGGGGTGTCGGCGGCCAGGTCGAAGGCGGCGGTGATCCGCTCAAGCTCTTCGGCCCGCGCGAGATCACCCTTACTGCCGAGGGGCATCTGCTCGTCGCCGACACCGGCAACAAACGCATCATCGAGTACACGCAGGACGGCGATCCCGTCCGCCAATTCGGCTCGGCGGGGAAGTCCGGCGATCCCCTGCAGTTCGATGAGCCGGTCGGCGTCGCGGTGGCGACCAATGGTGATATTTACGTCGCTGACTTCTGGAACCAGCGCATCGTTCACCTCGACAAGGACCTGAAGTCCAAGGGCGAGATCAAGATCCCAACCTGGGGCAGCAACAGCGTCGCCGACCGCGCCTATATGGCGCTCCTGCCCGACGGCCGCCTGCTCGTCACTGATCCGAATCCGTGCTCGACGGCGCCCTCGTGCCCATCGCCGGAGAGCGGCAAGGTGCTCGTCTTCGATGCGTCCGGTAATGCCGCCGGGAGCTACGATCTGCCAAAGGAACCCGACAATGCATTCGCCCGTCCGATCGGCATCGCCAGCGACGGCACCTCCGTGCTGGTAGCTGACTCTTCAGCCAACGTCGTCCGTAAGATCCCGCTCAGTGAGATTGTGAAGTGACATAAAAGGGACGCCGGGCCGCGCATCCGAACTC
>JALYKW010000007.1 GCA_030774575.1 Chloroflexota bacterium
TCGCCATCGAAGAGTTCCGCGACATGAAGATGCAGCCGTCTCTCGAGCGCGCATTGCGCCGCAAGGTGGAGGCGCAGGGCGTCAGCTCGACGGATCTGATGACGTCGATCAGCGCCGTCGCGTCGGCCGTGCAGCGCGATGGCACCGACCTGCGGCCGCACGCGGCTCCCGACGGCAGCGTGACGATCATGTTCAGCGACATCGAGGACTCGACGCTGATCAATGAGCGGCTCGGCGACCAGCGATGGATGGAGCTGCTGCGCGCGCACAACGCGATCATCCGCGAGCAGATCGCGGCGCATGACGGCGACGTGGTGAAGACCGCCGGCGACGGCTTCATGATGTCATTTCGGCAGCCACTGAAAGCGCTTCGAGCCGCCATCGCCATCCAGCGCGCCTTCTCCGCACACAACGCGCAGCACGCTGAGCATCCGCTGGTCGTCCGCATCGGCATCCACACCGGTACGCCCGTCGCTGAGGGCGGCGACTACTACGGCAAGGACGTCACGCTCGCGTATCGCATCGCCGACACCGCACATGGCGGTGAGATCGTCGTGTCGGCGCGTGTCCGCGAGCTCGGTGGGGCGAGTGACGTCGAGTTCGGCGAGCCGCGCGAGCTCGAGCTGAAGGGGCTGTCCGGATCGCACGCGGTCTACGCCGTGAACTGGCTCACCGACTGACTACCACGATCCACACATCGTGTTACGTGAGCACCGGACTTCCAATCCGATGGTCGCAGGGTCGAATCCTGCCGATCGTGTCGCATCGCCCGGGCCCGGCGCGTTCGCTGCGCTTCTAACAGCGCAGCCTGCTATGATCCCCCTCTCTCGATACGGAACCTGCCACGAGCCAAGAGGACTGGAACTTGAAGCTTGCAGCCGTCGCGCTGTTTGTGCTCGTCGCGGCGTGGACGGCCTCCTCCACTTCTCCGGGGATCGCTGGCGAAGCGCCTCCGCCGGAACCGCCGCTGACATACGGCGTAGAGCCGAACCTGCCGGTCGCCGTCGCCGCCCGCCGCGTATGCCGCTTGGTCGCGGATAATCCGGCCGCTGCCGATGCGACGGTGCTGGGCGTGGACGGAGCCGCCAGCGTCGTTGCGGGCGGGCAGCAGTACTGGCTGTTCGGCGACACGTTCCGTCACGGACCCGGGGGGCGGCGCGATGTGATCCCTGCCGGCCTAGCCACGAGTACCGACTTTGACGGCCACGACTGCGTCGATCTCACGTTTAAGACCGACGCCGATGGGATCGTCACGCCGATGTTCCCGCGCTCCGACGAGACAACCGCATGGCCCGACGGCGCGCTGGCACTTCCCGACGGCAACATCATGTTCTACATGGTGAAGACGTACCGCCAATCGCCGACGGAGTGGCATGTCGGCACCATCGGGTTGGGCGTCATTCCACCGGGCTCATTCAGCGGGACCCGGCTCGTCGAGCGCATCTGGGATGCAGGCTCCGGCTTCCACGGCACACTCGCGGGTGCCCGCTCACCCGTGCTTATCGGAGATAACGTCCTCGTCTACATCAACACGGACGCCGGCAATTATCTCGCTCGCGCACCGCTTGAACGCATCGGCGAAGCGTCAGCCTACACGTATTGGGATGGCGGCAACTGGAGCGCCCATCCGGACGAGGCGCAGGCGCTGTGGACTCCCGAGCCGTCACCGTTGCCATCGGATAACGGGCTCAGCGTCACCTTCAACGAACACTTAGGCAAATGGTTAGCTGTGTATAACGCCGATTTCTGGAGCGTCAAGGTGCGGCTTGCGGACCAGCCGTGGGGTCCGTGGTCCCAACCGATCACGTGGTTCGATTGCCAGCCGCTCGCCGGCGAGCACTATCCGTATTGTTATAGCAGCGCGATTCATGGCGAGCTCTCGCCTCACGACGGGTCGACGATCTACGTGACGTTCGCCAATCCGGAACCGTACGATGTCTCCCTCGTCGAACTGCGCCTCGGCGTCGCCATCCATGCCTGGACTGGAGAAAGGAAGGTCGTCCGCTACGGGCCCGTCCGGCCAGACGGATCGTACACAGATGCCGGCGTTGCGTTCTATGCGTCAGACGCGGCGTTGCCAGGGTTAGTCCCGATCTACGAATTCACATCAGCTGGCGCATATCGCTACGCGCTCGATGCGCCCTCTCCTGTTGCGACACCGGCCTTCTTTGCGTATGGAACGCCATCGACCGGGGCCGTGCACACCAGGCCGCTGTACCGCTGGCAGAGGGACGGCGAAGAGATCCTGGACACCGCAGACCGAGACGGGTGGGTACGCGGAGAGATCGCGTTCCAGGTTCCTTGCATCGACGTCATCAGGAACGGAACTGGTACCGAATGCGCCTCGTGACTTGGAACAGGACGCGGGCTCGCTGAATGATGCGCCACTAGCGTGCGGTCGTCCTAACGCGACCCTAGGCGACACGATGACAACATCGTGCGGCGTCCGTTCGCGTCCAATCCTCAGACCGATTGGGGCGAGTAGCTGTGATATGATCGCGGCCTGTGAGAAGATGCCAACGGAGCTAGTATGGCGCCCGCGTCTGAGCTCGAAGCTTCTGATGCAACCGTGGCGCACGGCGCGATACCGCCGCGCACCTTTGCATCCGGACGCTACGCCGTCGTGCGTGTCTTGCCCGAAGGAGGGCAGAAGATCGTCTACCTAGTGCGCGACACCGAGCTCGACCGCGACTGCGCACTCTCTCTGATCAAATCTGACAAACTCCAGTCAGAAGATCTCGAACGGCTGCGACGCGAAGCGCAGGCGATGGCGCGTTTGGGCACGAATGCCCATCTCGTAACGATCTTCGACATTGGCGAGGAGGATGGGCGTCCGTTCATCGTCTCTGAATTCGTGGCAGGCGGCGAACTGCGGCACGAGATACGCGCCGCTGCCGGGCCATTGCCCTTGGATCGGGCGCTGGCGGTGACACGCGACGTGGCCGGCGCGCTCGCGTTCGCGCACGCGCGCGGCATCGTACACCGCGACATCAAGCCGGCGAACATCTGGCTGATGGAGGACGGCGCGGCCAAGCTGGGCGACTTCGGGCTCGCGTTTGGGGCGGACCGCTCGCGGTTGACGCAGGACGGCACGTTTGTTGGCACCGCCGCGTACATCGCACCGGAACAGGCGCTGGGTACCGGCGCCGACGCGCGCAGCGACCTGTACGCGCTCGGCTGCGTCCTCTACGAGATGGTGACGGGACGCGTGCCGTTCGCCGGCGACGACATGGTCTCGGTGATCTCACAGCACATCGAGACGGCGCCGGTCGCGCCCTCGTGGCACAACCCGCAGGTGCCTCATGCGCTCGACACGCTGATCCTCCAGCTGCTCGCGAAGTCGCCCGAGGAGCGGCCGCAGAGCGCCCAGGCGCTTCTCGCCGAGCTCGACGCCCTCACCAGCGTGCACGTCCAACAACTCGTCGAGCCTGCGCGGTCCAACCCGCTCGAACGAATTGCTGGCGGCGTCTTCGTCGGGCGTGACCGGGAGGTCGGCGAGTTGCGTCTCGGACTCGACGAGGCGCTGTCCGGCCGTGGACAACTGATGTTGGTCGTGGGGGAACCGGGCATTGGAAAGACGCGCACCGCGAATGAGCTGTGCACCTACGCGCGGCTGCGCGGGACGCAGATCGCCACGGGCCGCTGTTACGAGGGAGACGGCGCCCCCGCATACTGGCCATGGATGCAGGTGCTGCGCTCCTACGTTGCGGAATGCGATGCGGGTGAGCTGCGCTCCGATATGGGTCCGGGCGCGGCCGATATCGCCCAGATGGTGTCTGAGGTGCACGCAAAGTTGCCGGGCCTCGTGACCCCGCCAACCATCGAGCCGGACCAGGCGCGCTTCCGACTCTTCGACAGCATCACCACGTTCCTTAAGAACGCCGCGCGGCGGCGGCCTCTCGTGCTGCTGCTCGACGACTTGCATTGGGCTGACAAGGCATCGCTGCTATTGCTGCAGTTTCTGGCACGCAATCTCGCGGGCACGCGGCTGTTGGTGCTCGGCACGTACCGCGACGTCGAATTAGGGCGGCAGCATCCGCTAGCGCAGACGCTGGCGGAGCTGGCGCGCGAACAAGTCGGCCAGCGCGTGCTGCTGCGCGGCCTCGGCGAGCCGGAGGTGGCGCGTTACATCGAGATGACCTCCGGCATAACACCGTCCGATGCGCTGGTGGCAACAGTGTTCCGCGAGACGGAAGGCAACCCGTTCTTCCTGAGCGAGGTAGTGCGTCTGCTTGTCGCTGACGGACGGCTGCAGGACAGCGCGGACACCGGTCGTTGGACCGTGTCGATCCCGCAGAGCGTGCGCGAAGTTGTAGGTCGGCGGCTTGACCGTCTTTCAGAGGAGTGCAACCGGATCCTCACTACGGCCGCGGTGATCGGGCGAGAGTTCGGCCTTGACGCTCTGGAGCGTCTGACACAGCGCGATGGCGATCCGCTATTAGAGCTGATCGAGGAGGCGGAGGCCGCCCGTGTGGTTGAGGAGGTTCACGGCCAACGCGGCGTCATCGGGCGCTACGCCTTCTCGCACGCGCTGATCCGCGAGACGCTGTACGACGAGGTGTCGACGACCCGCCGCGTGCGCCTGCACAAGCAAATCGGCGAAACGTTAGAAGCGTTGTATGCACATGATGTCGAATCGCACCTGGCAGAGCTGGCGTATCACTTTTATGAAGCGGCCGTGGCAGGCGAGGCGGAGAAGGCAATCGAGTACGCACGTCGTGCCGGCGACCGCTCTGTTTCGCTCGTGGCATGGGAGGAGGCCGCCGGCCATTACGAGCGTGCGCTCCAAGCCTTGGAGTTGCTCTCGGCGCGTGATGAACACCTGCAGGCGGAGTTGCTGCTCGCGCTGGGGGAAGCGCTCATGGGGGCGGGCGACCGAGCGGGCAACAAGGAAGCGTTTATCCGAGCAGCCGACGTTGCGCGCCGTGTCGGGGACTCGACGGCGTTCGCCCACGCGGCGCTTGGGATCGCCGCGCCACTTCCTGTGTCCGATCCGCAGATCATCGGACTTCTGGAGGAGGCGCTCGATTTCCTGCCGCCAGGGGACAGCGCGCTTCGCGCCATGGTCACTGCGAAACTGGCGCAGGAACTCGACGCAGGCGGCCAGCGTGAACGGACCATCGCCCTTGAACAGGAGGCACTTGCCATTGCGCGCCGCGTCGGAGATAAACCGGCGCTAGCGTACACGATAGGACGACTCATGTTCACGGCGGACATCTACTCCCGTCCCGCGCAATTCACCGACCTGATCGACGAGTGCATCCGCGTCGCCGAGGAGATGGGAAATAAGATGACCGCGGCCAACGCATACATCTTTCGGGCCATGGTCAGCCTCACGCTCGGCGAGCGCGACGCTGCGGACGCCGCGATCGATGCGAACGAACGGTTGAATGGCGAGCTGCGAACGCCCGGATTAGTTTCACAGTTGCGCGCAATGCAGGCCCGCCTCGATGGTCGCCTTGACGTGGTAGAGGCGCTCGTGCAAAAGGGGCTTGTCGATTTTCAACGCTTGGAGCCTCAGAGCGCCCTGCAGTTTTTCGGTGCGCAGATGCTTGATCTGCGGCGGGTACAAGGACGCATCGCTGAGCTTGAAGGTGTGATCAAAGTACTCGCCGAGCAAGTTCCCGTCCTTCCGGCTTACCGGGCAGCGCTCGCATTCGTCTACAGCGAGGAGAACCGCCTCCCGGAGACGCGAGCCGTGTTCGACGAACTCGCCATGGACGACTTCGCTGCCTTTCCCGATGACGCAACGGGTCCGATATCGCTCGTCCTCCTGGCGGAGGTGTGCTGCTACCTCCACGATCAGCCGCGGGCGGCGGCGCTGTACAAGATGCTGCTCCCGCTGGCGGACAAGTGCATCGGGGTCGGGCCGATTAACTGCACAGGCTCTGCGTCGGCTCCTCTTGGCTCACTGGCAGCGATGCTGGGTAGGTTTGACGAAGCCGAACGCCATTTCGCGGAAGCGATTGAAATGAATCTCCGGCTGCGAGCACCCACCTGGGTGGCGGAGGCGCAATTCAGATATGCATCGATGCTTCTGCTCCGTGGTGGCGCCGGCGACCGCGAGCGTGCGATCGCAATACTCGACGAGGCGACCACGAAGGCGAAGGCGCTCGGCATGAAGGCGCTGCTCGATCGGGCGGGAGTGTTGCGCGCGGTCGAAGCGGCGGCCACGTGACGCAGCACCGCTGAGGCGGGGGTAATCACTCCCGAGCGGCGTGTAATGCTTTTGCGTCGCCCATCACCATGACCAGATCGTGTGCGGTCGCTACCCCGGACGCATGGCCCAAGACATTGCCCCTCGATAGTCGAACTGTTCGGACTTGAGGTCGGGGAACACGCGTCGATACGCGCGCTCTAGCTCGCTCGACTCGGACGAGTCTTGTGCGAGATTGACGATCCTGATCTGCCTCGGATCGCGGATGGATTCCCGGAACAAGAACTTTGCCGCGATGTCGGTTGCAGGCATTGAGTACCCGACGAACACAACCCGTCGTGCCTCTGAGAGAGCCCTGAAGGCCAGCCACCAGACCAAGCGCAAGACGGGCTGAGCCGATACACCCGATTTCGCTAGAATAGGCGGAACGATGAACTGGTCCGGCGCGATGTGGAACGATACGTAGTGCTCTTCATTGAACGTCATCTGCGTAGACCAGTCCTCGTGGTGCACGATAGCGTCCAGAGCGTAAGGTGGCGCGTACCCTCGCCTCGTCCGCCAATTCATAGAACCGTGGAGCTTCAGCAAGAGCGGCGCCTGAGCCGTGTAGTACCCGGTGTCATACCCGCCGCCGCGCACCGAACTCAGTGAGGGCTCGCAGCGAAATCCATAGCCAGCATCAGGACTCCAGCGGTGCGCTGAGTCGCTGGCGTAGAGTTCCGCGTCGAGAATATCGTCGTAGTTAAACGTGACCAGCGTTGCGTTCAGCTCGATGGAGACCTTCGCGAAGCTTTGTAGCGCGTCGCTTTGAACGTCGCCCTTCCTTGCTTCTTCAATGGTCGTAATGAATGCGCGCTTGACGTCCGACAAAAGGAGGCTCAGCTCGTCGCTCGCACCAACCTCGGCGTCGTACGGCATTTGGCTATCCAGTCGCGTCATCAGTTGTTCGATGTCGATCCTGTCGTCGCCCAATCTGCATGATTGAAGCACCGAGTGGGCATGCGGAAATCGATCTGCGCTGTATTTCTCCGCGAGTTCGAGTACGGGCTCGTACCGGCCCACCATCAACGGCGCCCGGTCGACGAACGCCTTCGTGAAGCCAGCGCCCAGAACGTATACAGGGTTGCCGCGAAAGTTCATCAGCGACCTCGCTAGGGCGCCCTTCAGCCGTACGGCATGGCCCGGCGGGAACCCTCAATACCGGGAAGCTTTTCAATGCGCGCGACGACGCCATTCCGCGGTGCGAGTCTAGCAGACAGGAAACACGATGGCGGAATCGCGGGCTCAGAGGGGTTCGGACCAGGGCAACGCAAGGTCCCGCGGTGACAACCTACGACCGTCGGATTAGAAGGACACGCATCGCACCCGCTGTGCACTCAGCTTCCGAACGCTGTGCAAAATCCGCACAGTTATCAACTGGAAAACGCGCGCGGAAACTGCTGTGGTTCTTCATTCCTGCTACCGCACTGCATACACGCGCACGGCGTCGTCGATGCCCTTGAGCTGGCGCTCCCCCGCGATCCTCGAATTCGACGCCCGCCGATGTTCACCTTCCGCGGCGGTTCCACGGCGCGGGCGGCATGCGGTGGGCGGCACCCCGGAACCGACGTCGGGAGAGCGCTCATTGCTATGGCCGACGACTACGCCAGCCGGGTCGCGGTGATTAGGCCGGTCTCGAAGCTCATGACGAAAGAGCCACCGTGGTCATCGATGGCCGCCCCGATCGCTTCGAACAAACGCTCTCTGACAGCAGAGTCAAGGGCGACATGGTCGCTGCGTGATTGAAGCAGGTCCAGCCATTGGGTCCTGTCGTACTCGCGGGCCCAGGGGAACCAGTTCTCCGTCGCCGTG
>JALYKW010000008.1 GCA_030774575.1 Chloroflexota bacterium
ACCGGGGCCGTGCGATTGTCTTTCGAGAGCGGCCGCGATCAGCCTGATTCAGCCGACGAGCGAATGACACAATCGCTTTTGCGTCGTAAGATGGAATGAGCCGCGGCACCGGTTGCCGCGCCAGGACAGGAGTTCCTATGCGCAAGGTAGCAGTGGTTGGCGCGGGCATGACGCGCTTTGGCAAGTACATAGACAAGACTATCAAGGACCTCGGACGCGAAGCGGTCGAGGCCGCGATGAAGGAAGCCGGTGTCGACAAGCCTCAGATAGAGGCGGCGATCGTTGGCAACGCTACTGCCGGACTGATCACCGGGCAGGAGATGATCCGCGCCCAGGTCGTGCTCCGTTCGATGGGCTTCGGCGACATCCCGATGATCAACACCGAGAATGCCTGCGCCAGCTCGTCCACGGCCTTCCACCTGGCGTGGATGTACGTCGCATCCGGCATGTACGACTGCGTGCTCGCGCTCGGCGTCGAGAAGCTCTACCACGAGGACAAACGCCGCTCGTTCCAGGCCATCGGCTCGGCCGTCGACATGACCGCGCTCGACGAGCTGCGCAAGGCGACCGCCGCGCGCGGCCGCAAAGACGGCCAAGCTGCGGGCGACGACGGCGAGGGCGCCGGCGAGAAGCGCTCGATGTTCATGGACTTCTATGCCGCCGGCGCGCGCGAGCACATGAAGCGCTACGGCACTACCGCCGTGCAGTTCGCGAAGGTCGCCGTCAAGAGCCACCAGAATGCGTCTCTCAATCCCTACGCACAGTACCGTGAGACCTACAGCGTCGAAGACATCCTCGCTTCACCGATGGTCGCCGAACCGCTCACGCGCCTGATGTGCTCGCCGATCGGCGACGGCGCCGCCGCGCTGATCCTCTGCTCCGAGGAGAAGGCGCGCCAACTGACGACGAAGCCGGTATGGGTGACGGCGTCGATCCTCGGCTCCGGCAAAGACCGCGCGCCCGGCGAGCCCGGTGTGACGACCCGCATGGTGAACAAGGCCTACGCGGCCGCCGGTGTCGGGCCCGACGATCTCGATGTCATCGAGCTGCACGACGCCTCGGCCCCGGCGGAGCTGATGGAGTACGAAGAGCTGGGCCTGTGCAAGGTCGGCGAAGGCGGCCGCCTCATCGAAGAGGGCACTACGTCGCTCACGGGCAAGACACCCGTGAACCCGAGCGGGGGTCTGCTCTCGAAGGGCCACCCCATCGGGGCGACGGGATGCGCCCAGCTTACCGAGATCTTCTGGCAGCTCCGCGGTGATGCAGGCGAGCGCCAGGTGAAGGGTGGCAATGCGAAGATCGGCATGGCGCAGAATGGTGGCGGCATGATGCGCGGCGAAGCGGCGGCCATGTGCGTGCACATCCTCGAGCGCTAGGCCGCACTGCATCGTTGAATTGCAGCGACAAGAGCCCGCAACCGGCGGGCTTCTTGCTGCCGAACGGAGAAGGGCCATATCGCGCGACCGGCGAGATGCACCGGGTGGCGCGCCTCGCCAACTGGCGACTGGCGACTACAACCACTTCCGCGCCCACTCGGCGATCTTCTCGCTCGCCCGTCCGATGATCGGCGCGCCGTGTCCGGGCAGCGCGATGTCGAACTCCAGTTCGGCCAGGCGATGGACGCTGGCGCGAGCGGCCGCCATGTCGTGCGAAGACATCGACAGCGGCAAGCGCAAGCCGGCGATGTTCATCAGCGCATCACCGGCAAATAGCACGCGCCGCTCTTTCGAATAGAGGGCGATGTGTCCGGGTGTGTGCCCCGGTGCGTGGAGGACCCGTGCCCCGCCGGCGAACGGGAGCACGTCGCCGTCGTGCAAGACGCGGTCGACCTTGAGGCTGAAGGGCTTCGGTCCGAACTGATCGAGTATCTGGAACGGCGGGCGGGCTGCCATCCACGGCAAGCGCCCATCGACGTACGGCGCATCGTCGGCGTGCACGCACAGCTGGGCGCCGCTGTGCTCGATCAGGGCCGCTACATTGCCGGTGTGGTCGGAGTGGTAGTGGGTGGCGACGATCGTGCGCAGGTCTTCGGTCCTGTGCCCCGCTTCTTCGATCGCCCCCACGATGCGCTTCGATACATCGGCGCTGCTCGTGTCGACCAGCGCGATGCCGTCCTCGCCCTCGACCAGGTAGCTGCGGCCCGTCTTGAGTCCCTCAAGGACAAGGATTCCCGGCGCAATCGCATACATGCCGCGAGCGTACGTTCCGTAGGCCCGAAGGTCAACGGCTAGCGATCAGGCTTGATTCGGATCGTCGCTGACACTGCGGCCAGACTGTTCGCCCTTGAGGATCTGGATCACCTCCTCATCCGAGGCGCCGCGTTCCGCCGCGTCGGAAGCCGCGGACCAGTGCTGGGTAGATCTGATCTTCTGCGCGCGCATCATGCTCGTCATGCGTGAATCCATCCTGTATCTGCCGCGCCGTTCGGCCGCACCGTATGCTTTGACATTTCCGGCGGCGAAGCCGGCGTCGGCCGCTTCGGCCCACGCGTCGATATCTTGGCCAAAGAACAGGAACGTCCAGTTGCCGGCCTGGGTCCGCTCCTTCAGCAGCGCGCGGACCTTCTTCTTGGTCCATTCGGTCGAGGCGTTCTCGTGGCCATCGGTGTGGATTATGACGATGTACGTATGGTCGTCGCGAGCGTTTACCGCTGATATGGTCTTACCTATAGCGTCGAGCAGGGCGGTTGACCCGCGCACCAGAAAATCGTCGCTCGTCATCGCCGGCACGTCCGCCAGAGCGACGTCGTTCCAGACCAGCTCCGCAACGTTGTCAAAGCGCACGTAGCTGATTCCGACGGCGCCGGGCGCCGTCCTCAGGCCCTCCACGTACGCGTTGACGCCGCCGATGACGTCGGCCTCGTGACCCGCCATCGATCCGCTGCGATCGAGGATGAAGATCACATGGGTGACCTCGTTTTGCAGGAGCTGGTTGGCCACCGGGGCTAGTCCTCTCGTCTCGTCAGTCATGCTTCAGGCCTCCCCGCCTGTCGTTACCCGCGAATGGGGTGAACAAGGTGAGTGCTCCCACCGGGTGCGGCGGGCGATCAAGCTCGCTAAGAGCACTAAATATAGTGCTGCGTATAAGATATAGTGTAGCAGAAATAACGGCGCTGCGCGCGCCTTCCGCAGGTTAGAGCGCGCCACCTTCGGGCGCGTGAATCGCCGTCAGGTCAAGCCGGTGCGGCTTACCGGCGAGGTCAATGGCGTCGAAGCGGCCGGCCCTTAGCTCCGCGATCAGCTCCTCGACGGTGTGGATGTCGCGCTCAAAGTCTGTCGCTACCCGCCCGATGTCGCTCCGCGAGTGGGAGTCGGTCCCCGCCGTCCCCGGTACGTTCATGAACTCGCAGAGCGCCGCCGAGAAGGCGTTCTCCTTCACGGTGCCGCGCCCGTTGAGCTTCTCCAGCGCCTGGCAGTGCCCGTAGGCGGGGTTCTTCGCAGCGCGGGCCAGTGCTTCCTCATAGTCGCGGTCGTTGTCCATGTACCAGGGCATTTGGCGGCGGTACGGATGCGCCGCCACCATCGCGCCGTCCGCCTCGCCGACGTGGCGGGCCAGCTCATGCGAGCGGTGCATCCCATAGACGTATTTGGTGATGCCGTACACCAGGATATGCCCGTCGTCGGTGTTGATCTCGATCGCCGGCAAGACCAGAAAGGCATGCCGCTTCCCGAGCGCGAGCACCTCGGCTGGATCCCAGAGGTAGTCGTGCTCGCTCAGGCAGATGCCATCGAGCCCGGCCAGCTTTGACCGCTCGACGAGGTCGTCGGGCGACAGATACGAATCCCACGAGAGCGGGCGCGTGTGGGTATGCAGATCGATGAGCAAATCTATACATCCTTGGTAATCGGGGCACCAATCAGTATACCGAGGCCGATTTCCGGCGCTAGGAATGGGCAGCGCCGGAGCAGAGGAGGAGAAGGGAGATTCAGGGCGATCAGGGATGTCACTTGTTGCCCCCGGGTTAGCGAAAACGAACTCCGCCGCGGGTAACGTTGCACCGCTCGCGTGCGTTGTACTGGTTGAACCGGCCGACGGGAAGGCCAAGAGGCTTGCGACAATGGTCATGCATCGTGCCAGGTACTCTACGCGCTCTATATCGTTGGTGTTTCTTGCCGCCTTCGTTGGCGTGGCTCTCTGGCTCCTGGCCCCCTGGGGCGGCGGTTGGGGGCCGGGCTCCAATCCCGGCGGTGACGCCAACGCGGCCCTCCCGCCATCGCTTCTCGTCGATGGGGAAGTGCAGGTCGAGACCCATGACGACGTCGTGACCCGTCTGATGGTCCCGCTCGCCGTCCGCGGCGAGGACAGCGTCGTGCTCACGGACGAGTCTGGGAGTATGCGCGCCGAGACATCGATGAGTGAGACCGCGTCAGCGGCGGTCCCCGCCACCTACTCCGTCACCTGGCTCGATGGCAACGGCGATCGCAGCCTTGATCCGGGCGAGCACGCAGTGCTGACGGTCGACCTGCCCGCGCGCAGTAGCGTACACCCGGGCAACCCCTTGCGGTTGGTGCTGCACCCGTCCGGCGGCGGTTCGCTCATCATCGACGACGTGCTCCCCTAGCGCCGCCCCAACCAGAACATGGATGGCGGTACTGCCGCACCATCAGCAGGCGACCGTCAGAATCGACGGGCACGAGCACGACCGCCACGCCGTACTCAACGACCTCGCGCGTGTGGGTGCTACCGCTCGCGGTCCGTAGCGTGTCGACGCGCACCCCGATCATCTTGCCGTCGAACTTGCGCTGCGTCTCGATGACGCGGGGGATCTCCAGATCCCCGTTCATGCCGCTCCGATCGCTATGCGCGCGCGTTTGAGTCACAGCTGCCGCACCATGGCGATTTCGTTGCACCCCGGGAACTTGGGACAGCGATAGCATTCTCCCCATACTTTGCGCGGCAGCGTCATCACATCGGCCTGCTCAAATCCCATCTTCTCGAAGAAGCCCGGGCGATAGGTGAGCGCGAACGCTGTCGTCAACCCGATTTGGCGCGCTTCGTCAACGCACGCTTCGACGATCCGCTGCCCGAGCCGCTGACCCTGCAGATCTTCGCGTACCGCGAGCGACTTGATCTCGCCCAGGTCCGACCAGAGAATGTGGAGCCCGCCGCACGCTATCGCCACGTCGTCGCCGTCACGCACGACGAAGTAGTCGCGCAGATTCTCGTACACCTCGGCCATCGTGCGCGGCAGCATTTCGCCGCGCCGCGCAAATGTGTTCACAACGTCATGTATCGCCTGGGCGTCTCTAATCGACGCCTTCACGAGCTGGTGGCTCGATGTTGTCATGCAAGAGTTCCTTCCGAGGCTGTTCCGTAGAGCCGATCCGGATCGGTATTGGCGGAGCATTCACCGTCCGCTCCACCGCGGCGCGTGATCATGGTGTCTCCCCGCGTCGCTATCGCTCTACTCGTTCAGCCAGTTGAGCCGCCGCCCGACGCGCAGGAAGAAGTCGCCGGGCGGCCCAAGACGCAAGAACCGGGCCGTGTGTCCGCTCGTGCGGACACGCACGATGTCACCGCCCGCGAGATTCGTGTCTGGCTCTCCGTCGATGCTCAGGATGGCGCTCTGGCGCGGCGCGATCTGCACTTCCACCTGGGAGCCCTGCGCGAGCACGACGCTGTTTGCAGGCGCCAGATGCGGCGCCACTGGCGTCACGATGATCTCCCGTGACTCGGGATGCAGGATCGGCCCGCCCACGCTGAGGGAATACGCCGTGCTGCCAGTCGCTGTGGCGATGATCACGCCGTCGGCGCGATAACCGCCGATGAGCGTGTCGTCCGTCCGCACCGTGAACTGCACCGTGCGGCCGATCGCCGCTCTGCCCACGACGACGTCGTTGAGAGCGTGATAGTGCTGGCCCATCTCCTCGCCCGCGCGCATCGTCTCCGTCTCGATCATGGTGCGCGCCTCAATACGCCCGGCGCCGCCGGTGATCGCCTCGAGCTGCTCGAAGAGTTGTGCCGGCGTCACTTCCGTTAAGAACCCGAGGCGACCAAGATTCACGCCGAGCAGCGTCACCGGATGCGGGATGACCGCGCGCGCCGCTCGCAGTACGGTGCCGTCGCCTCCGCAGCAGATGAGAAGTTCGGTCGCGGGAATCTCCCGCGTTTGTGGTCCGTCATCCCATGCAGACGCCAGCCAGACATCCGGCACGAGCGGCGCCAGACGCCGCTCGATCTCCTCAGCGACGGTGCGCGCCGCTTCAGACTTCGGATGATACGTAACGCCAATCTTCTTCATAGAGCCTCGGCGACTGCGGCGTGGTGCAGAAACGATAACACGGAGGCTGTCTGGCCGTCAGGCGGCGCTTCGACTTGCAAGGTCGCCAAGTCATGATCCTTGCGTGGCTGCCAGTTTCAGACAGCCGACCGGAGCCAGAGGAAGAATTCGCGGTTGCCCGCCGGGCCCAGCAGCGGTGACATCGACACGCCGCGCACGCGAAGCCCGTGGTTCACAGCCCACCACGCAACCCGCCCGATCACGGTTGCATGCACCAGCGGGTCTCGTACGACGCCGTTCCTGCTCACCTCGCTCCGCCCCGCCTCGAACTGCGGCTTGACGAGCGCGACGATGTCGCCGCCCCCGCCGAGCAGTTCTATCACTCTCGGTAGCACGAGCGTCAGCGAGATGAACGAGACGTCAACCGTAGCCAGATCCGGGTGCTCTGGCGGCGATTCCAACTCCCGGATGTTCGTGCGCTCCACGACCACGACGCGCTCGTCGTTCCGAAGCCGCTGATGGAGCTGTCCGTACCCCACGTCGACCGCGAAAACTCGCTTTGCCCCGCGCTGCAGCAGGCAGTCCGTGAACCCGCCGGACGATGCGCCGGCATCAAGGGCAACCCGGCCCGTCACATCGATTCCGAACGCCGTGAGTGCGTGGTCGAGCTTCTCTCCGCCCCGGCTCACGAAGCGCGCCGGCTTTTCGATTACGATCGCCACGCCTGGCGCAACCATAGCGCTCGCGCGCGTCTCCGTCTCGCCCGCCACGCGCACGTTGGCAGCGAGGATCAGCGCGCGCGCCCGCTCGCGTGAGGACACGAGCCCGCGCTCCACCATGGCGAGATCAAGCCGGTGCTTCTTCTCCACGCCATATTGTGCGCGCAGATCGGGATGCAGAGACAGTGACGGATGTGGCGGGTAACCGTGAAGTATGAGCTGACGGCTTACCGAAAGGCCGCGCCCGCAAAGTCGGGCTCGGCCATCGCCGATGACAGGTAGTTCGCCATCGCTTCACGCAGCCGTGGTTCCCACTCCGTGAGCGGCTGCGCCAGGTCAAAGTTCCGGCACGCCAGATTGAGACGGGCGAGCCCGTGATTGATCTTTGCGGAATCGAGCGCGCCCAGCCCCCGGATCTTATGGCGGTCCTCGATTAGGGCCTCGAGGTTCTTGGCCGCGGAACGCGCACAATCATTCACCGTTGCTTTGCCGTAACCCTTGGCGACGAGCGGGGCGCGGTAGTGGTCAACTGAGTTGAGGCTGCGGAGCAGCGCTTCGAGATCGCGGATCTCTGGACGTGACAGCACATCCACATTGCCGAGAATGGTCCGGATTCGTTCGTCGTTCAGGTCGCCGCACTTACGCATTCGTCCCTCCGTGATCTGCCTTCAACGATTTCGACGCTAATCAGAAATGATTGAGTACAGATCTGAGGCGCGGGCCGGTGTTGCCGTTTCGATACATCTAACTCTACCACGCCGGTGCCCTCTCGCGCGGATTACGCCGTCGCGGGCGCAGCGAGCTTGTCCAGCAGCTTCTTCGTCGAAACCACGTGGTGGTCCATCCGCATGTCCTTCGGCGGTACGCCGATGGCCAGTCCGATCATCTGCGGAAGGTGGATGATCGGCAGGTCGATGTCGAACTGCGTCACCGCCTTCGCCGCGGGCTGCTGCGCGTCGAGGTTCAGGTGGCAGAGCGGGCAGGGCGAGACCAGCGCATCGGCGCCCAGGTCCTGCGCCTCGTGGATGTGCCCGCCGGCCTGCTTGAGTGAGTTCTCGCGGTTGATTGTGAGCAGCGGGAAGCCGCAGCACTTTTTCGAGCCCTCATAATCGACCACCGTCGCGCCCACGGCCTCGATCACCATTTCGAGATACTTGTCGCGGTCGCGGTGCTCGTCCATGCCGAGGATCGAACTAGGCCGCAGGATGTAGCAGCCGTAGAAAGGCCCGATGCTCAACCCCCTCAGCGGCCGCGTTACCAGCTTCTTCAGCCGGTCAAGTCCGAAGTCTTCGACCAGGATCCACAGAAAGTTCTTGATCTCGAGCCCGGGCGTGTAGTGCAGCCCCTCGTCGGCGAGGATGGCGTTGATCTTCGCGCAGTACTCAGGATTCTTCGTCAGCTTGTCCTGCACCATGCTCTCGATGCCCTGGCACGTCGAGCAGATGTTCATCAGCGGCAGGCCCAATTGCTGCGCCATCGCGAACGTCCGCGCGTTGAGCGCGTCACCCATCTCCGGGTTCTGCTCCTGGAGAATGCCGGCGCCCGTGCAGGTCGCCTGGTCCAGTTCGACCAGCTCGATGCCGATCTCCTTCGCGACGCGGTTGGTCGCCAGGTATAACTCGGGTGCCGCGCCCTTCGAGACGCAACCGGGCCAGAACGCGTACTTCAGGGTCATGGGTCTTTCACCTCTGCCTTTGGCGCCTTCAACGACGCCGACTTCCGTATCACGTTCCGCACCCGGTCCATGCCACTGATCTTGTGCGAGCCCGGGAACCCCGGCGGCACCGCCTGCGCGATGGGCGGCAGCTTGCCCGCCCGCACCGCCTTCAGCACCACCGGAAGCAGTTCCTTCATCAGCCGCGGCACGTTGAAAAGCCCGATCGAGAGAGGCACCATCCACATTTCATTGAGCCTGCCGCCGTCTTCGATCGATTTCGTGAAGATGTTGGTGTGGCGCACGCCCGAGTTGTTCTTGATCCCGCCTTCGATCGCCATCTCGCGCAGTTGCAGGATGCGGTCCATCGGCGCTACGCCCTTCGGGCAAACCTCCACGCACATGTTGCATCGTGTGCAGTCCCAGATGCCGCTGTACTCACTGAGCTTCTCCAGCCGGTCGTGCTCGTGTCCGTCGCGCGGGTCTGCGGCGAAACGGTACGCCTTGGCCAGCGCCGCCGGCGCGATAAAGTTCTTGTCGACTTCCAGCACCGTGCAGTCACTGACGCAGGCGCCGCACATGATGCAGTTCATCGTGTGCGTCAGGTCGATCATCGCCTCATTGGGCACGCGATATTCGTCCGTCGGCTCAGTTCCAACCGGCTGAAGGTAAGGGTCCACCTGCCGGATCTTCGACCAGAACGACTCCATATCGACGATCAGGTCCTTAATTACCGGCATGTTGCCCATTGGCTCGACCGTGATCTCGTGCTCTTCATCCTTCCGCGTCAGCGCGATCACCTTCGCCCGGCAGGCGAGGCGCGCCTGCCCGTCGACCCGCATCGAGCACGATCCGCAGATCGCGCTGCGGCAGGAGCAGCGCAGCCCCAACGTGCCGTCTTCGTACTCGCGCACCTGGATCAACGCATCGAGCACGGTCACGTTCTCTTCGGCATCGATGGTGTAGTTGCTGTATGCGGCGGCGCCTCCGTCCGGGGCGGTGCGCTTTACCTTCAACTTCACCTTCATGTCATATCTCCCCTGCGACGAGTCACCGGCGATTGAAGACCGGCTTAGTACTTCCGCTCTTGCGGCTGCCATTGCGTGATCGTCACGGGAATGTAGCTCATCTTCTCCGTGCCGTCCGGCTGCTTCGTCAGGACGATGTGCTTCAGCCACTCCTCGTCGTTCCGCTCCGGGTAGTCGAGCCGCGTATGCGCGCCCCGGCTCTCCTTCCGCTCGATGGCGCTCTTCGTGATCATCTCAGCGCAATCGATCATGTACCCCAACTCGATGTGAAAGAGCAGGTCTGTGTTGAAGACCTTGCCCTTGTCCTCAACACCCACCTTCTCGTAACGCTCGCGGATCGTCTTCAGGATACCCATCTGCTTTTCGAGCTTGTCCGGTGACCGGAACAGACCGACGTTCTCGCTCATCGTCACGCCCATATCGCGCCGGATGTGTGCTACCCGCTCGCCGCTCTGCGGCCGGTCGAGGATCGACTGGATCATCTTCCGGTCCCTCTCGACGACGCTCTCCGGTATCGGCTTGCACTTCTGCTGACGCAGCCACGGCACCGCGTGCTCCGCGGCCCGCCGGCCGAAGACCAGCGTGTCCAGCAGCGAGTTCGCTCCGACGCGGTTCGCGCCGTGCACGCTCACGCACGCCGCTTCCCCCGCCGAGTAGAGGCCAGGCACAGGCGTCAGTCCGTCGACGTCCGTCTTCACCCCTCCCATGATGTAGTGTACGCCCGGCTGGATCGGCAGTAGCTCCTTCGTGATGTCGATGTTCACCAGGTCGCGCGCGATCTCGTAGATCTCCTCGAGCCGCTCCTTGATCAGCGCTTCGCCCAGATGCCGCATGTCGAGGAAGACCGAGCCGTTGACGCCCCGTCCTTCATCGATCTCGATCTGCTCGGCACGGGAGACGACGTCACGCGATGCCAGCTCCATCAGGTTCGGCGCCACCTTCTGCATGAAGCGCTCGCCGTCCTTGTTCAGCAGGTATGCTCCTTCGCCGCGCGCCCCTTCCGTGATCAGCACGCCGCTGCCCTTGAGGGTCGTCGGGTGGATCTGCACCATCTCCATGTCCATGATCGGCGCGCCGGCCCGGTATGCCAGGCTGATCCCGTCGCCGGTGCAGATGAGCGCGTTCGTGGAAGGCTCGTAAACCCGGCCGAGCCCGCCCGTGCAGACAATCGTCGCTTTCGCCGTGAGCGCGTGCAGCTCGCCGGTGCGGATATTCATAGCGACACAGCCGCGGCAGCTGCCCTCATCGATGATCAGGCTCGTGACGAACCACTCCTCGTAGTTCCGCATCGCCTGGTACACCGTCGGCTTCATCAACTGCTCGTAGAGCACGTGCAGGATCGCCTGGCCGGTGATCGCGCCGACGAAGAATGTGCGCGCCTTACCCATGCCGCCGAAGCGGCGCACCGCCATCCGCCCGTCCGGCTTGCGGCTGAAGACGACGCCCCAGTGCTCGGCCTGGAGCACCTCGCGCCCGCCCTCTTTCGCCAGCACCTCGATAGCATCCTGGTCGCCCAGGTAGTCCGAAGCCTTCGTCGTCTCGTACGCGTGCTCTTCCCACGGCCCGCCGTCCTCGCCGACGCCGGGCCCGTTGATGCCGCCTTGCGCCGCGTTTGAGTGCGAGCGCACAGGGTGCACCTTGGAGATCATCGCGACATCGGCGCCCATCTGCTGCGCCTGGATGGCCGCCCGCATGCCCGCGAGGCCGCCGCCGATGACGAGGACATCGTGCTCGTAGACCGCCATGCGCTTCCTATGCCTCCGAATCCGGACGCACCCAGGCTTGTAGAGCGCGCGGCGTCGGAATGTCAGGTAACCCTCGATGGGTGAAAGAGGTGCCTCGACCGAAGCTGCATCGGATGATGGGACGCTGGTGACTGCGGGAGTGGAAGACCACGGTGCAGCCCCTCCGAGAGGCATGTGAACCGTATCACGCACCCCCGTTAGGCTCAAACGGGCGTACGTTCGTCGTCGCGCCTGTGGCGATGCGCGTATAGCAGTGTTGCGGTCGTGGCGGAGCCACAAACATCGACACTGCCGATCGCGGCCCGTATGCTGGGCTCCCACGGAGGTACACCATGCGAACGATCTTGATCCTAATCGCCGCGGCCGCGCTGCTCAGCGCATGCAGCGGCGGGAGCGCGAAGCAGCCGGCGCAGTCGACCGCGGCGATCTCGGCCACTGCCACACCCGCTGATGCGGGCACTGCGCAGCCGTCCGAAAGCGCCGGCGACGCGCTCAAGCGCCAGCTCGGCTACCAGTCGAAGGGACAGTACGGACCCGAGTGGGACGAGCTGCACCCGGCGCAGCAGGCCATCGTTGACCGCACCCGTTTCGGCGAATGTTTCCAGGCCGCCGGCGGCGCCAGTCTGGAGTACGGCAACATCACGATCGTTGAGACGTACGCTGACGCGCTGAGCCTGCAGACGGTGCCCGACAAAACATCGACCGCCGTCACCTTTCGTTACACGCAGAACGGCAAGACGGTCACCGACACGCGGCACGAGATCCTGGTTGACGGCAAGTGGCGCTGGTTCTTGACCGACGCTCCCGCGCTCGCCATGAAAGCCGGCCACTGCCCGTAGCGTCACCACCCGCGCCCCATGTTCCACGCGTGAGTGGCGTGCCGGGTATCATTTGCATCGATTCGCTAACCGCAGCCCGCCGGAAGGAACCGCCCAGATGAAAATCGGTCTACAGGTCCCCTACTTCACCTGGCCGAGCGGCCCCGAGAAGCTCGGCGAACAGTTTGGCGCCCTCGCGAAGCGTGCCGAAGATGCCGCCTTCGCCAGCTTTTGGGTCATGGACCACTTCTTTCAACTCCCGGGGCTGGGGGCGCCCGACCAGGACATGCTCGAAGGCTACAGCGCGCTCTCGTTTGCGGCCGCGCGCACATCGACGATCAAGCTCGGCACGATGGTCACCGGCATCACCTATCGCCAGCCCGGTGTGCTCGTCAAGACCGCGACCACGCTCGATGTCCTCTCCGGCGGACGCGCGTATTTCGGCGTCGGGGCCGCCTGGTTCGAGCAGGAGCATCTCGGCCTCGGCGTCCCCTTCCCGCCGCTCAAGGAGCGCTTTGAGCGGCTCGAAGAGACCCTCCGCATCGCGCACCAGATGTGGAGCGGCGAACGTGGCCCCTTCGAGGGCAAGTACTATCAGCTTGCGGAAGCGATCTGCGTGCCGATGCCCCTATCGAAGCCGCATCCGCCGATCCTTATCGGCGGCACCGGCGAGAGGAAGACGCTACGATTGGTGGCGAAGTACGCCGATGCCACGAACATCTCCATGGGATTCAATGACGACGGCGTTGTCATCGCCAAGCACAAGCTCTCGGTACTCAAGGAACACTGCGAGCGAGAAAGGCGGTCCTATGACGCGATCGAGAAGACGGTACTCGCGACGCTCTGGCTCTCGAACCAACCGCAGTCCAAGGGTGCATGGGTAACTGCGGATCAGGCACTGGCGACGCTGGCCCAGTTCCGTGAGGCCGGCGTCGACCAGCTGATCTTCAACATGCCGAACGTTGAGCGGCCCGAGACCATAGAGGCAGTTGCAGAGCAGATCATCCGTCCGGCGGCGAAGCTCTAGCCGGCTCGCGCGCGCCGAAGGGACGAAGCTTCAGCTCCGTCCGGTCATCGCGGAGCGACACACGCTGGTGTCCGATCGGTAGCGTGCAGCTTTGGCTGCGCGGTCGCCTCAAAAATAATTTACTGTGATCCCGCCATCTACCACGAACTCCGTGCCCGTCATCCACGACGACTCATCCGACGCGAGATACAGCGCCGCGTAGGCGATGTCCTCCGGCAGCCCGAAACGGCCGAGCGGGATGCGGCTCAGGCGCTTCATCTTCTCCTCTTCGTTCGGAAAGAGTTCCGCAAGAAGCGGCGTGAGGATCGGTCCCGGGCAGATGGCGTTCACGCGCACGTGGTCACGGCCGAACTGCACCGCCAGCGATTTCGTCAACGCCAACACCGCACCCTTGCTGGCGGTGTAGACATCCTGCGGCACGGTGCAGCCGACGAGCGCCACGAACGACGCCACATTCACGACCGATCCGCCCCCCGCGCGCACGATCTCCGGGATGCCGTACTTGCAGCACAGCAGGACGCCCTTGAGGTTCACATCGAGCGTACGGTGATACGTCTCGTCGTTCATCTCGAGCACGCTCTTGTCGTCGTCCGGGAAGATCCCGGCGTTGTTGTAAAGCACGTTCAGCGCGCCATAGCGCTCGACGCCGGCGCGCACCCACGAGTCGACATCGGCAGCGTTCGAGACATCGCCCGTGAGCGGCAGGATGCTGCCGGCCGCGTGCTCTGCCACCAGCCGCGCCGTCTCGTCGAGGCCCTTGCGTCCGATATCTGTCGCCACGACGTTCGCCCCTTCCTTCGCGAACAGGATCGATGCCACGCGCCCCATGCCGCTGCCGGCGCCAGTGATCAGCGCGGTCTTTCCTTCGAGTCGCATCTTCTCTCCAGTTGTACAGATCGCCCTAGCCGGCGGGATTTGGAGCCTCGGCAGTTGTCGCGGCTGGTGCATGCCGGCCTCTTGACGCTCGACCGTCCGCGGTCAGCCGGTTCCGCTCGACTGGACGCCCGCCTCGATGCGCGCGACGCACTCGCTGATGTCCTTGATGTGCGCCATGATCGGGCTGATGCGCTCAACATCGATGCGGGTCAGCAGCTTGCGGATCAGGTCCTCGTTCTTCAGGTCGAGCTTCTCGTCGCTGATCACGTCGTCGAGCATCTGCAGCAGACGCTGCTGGATGAGCTGGTTGTTCGCGTCGGCGATCGCCTGTTGCCGGTTCTGCGAGATCAGAATGAACGTGGAGAGAAATATCGCCTCCAGGCTCACTGCCATCGTCAGAAAATTGAACGGAAAATGGTCCTGCCCGAAGCCTCGCGTGCCGATCCAGACGGCGAATAGCGCGACGTGCACATAGACGAACTTCATGTCGCCGCAGAAACCAGTGATCACGTCCGAGGCCCGCTCCTGCAGCCCGCTTTGTGGTACGTCCGCCGTCACCAGATCGGCTGGCCGCGATGTGCCCACCATAATCCCCTCCATGTCTGATTACCGCGTTCCCCTATGTTCCGCGCCTACTCTACGGCATGACTTGGGTCGCTTGCTTCCGAGAGACCAAATCGCCACAACCATCGTTGACGCGCCTGCCTGCCCGGGGTATCGTAATCGCACAAAGGTTCTAGTTTGGCATGGAGGCCACGTGCCCGCGCGCCATCGGCTCGGCAACATCCACCTGCATCTGCTCTCCGACGGCCAGTACTATCAGGACGCCGGAGCCGTGTTCGGCGTTGTGCCGAGGGTTATGTGGGAACGGCTCGGTATTCCGCTCAACGAGCGCCATCAGATGGCGCTTGGGCTCAATTCGCTTCTCGTTCGCTCTCAAGGCAAAACCATCTTGATCGAGACCGGTGTCGGCGATAAGGAGCGTCCTCGCGCGCAGTCAACACCGCTGGCCCAAGGCAACTTGCTCGACGAGCTGCGTGCCATCGGTGTCGCTCCCGAGGAGGTCGATGTCGTCACCAACACCCACTTGCACGCCGATCACTGCGGCTGGAACACGCGCGCTTCCGGAGCAGACGAGTTCGTGCCGACATTTCCGCGCGCCCGCTACCTGATCCAGCGCGGCGAGTGGGAGGCAGCCACGCACCCGAACGAGCGTACGCGCGCTACCTATCTCGCGGAGAACTTGCTGCCGCTCGAGCAGGCGGGTCAGCTCGAACTGATCGACGGCGAGACCGCCGTCACGGACGAGATCACGATTATCGAGACCCACGGACACACCCAGGATCACGCCAGCGTGGTCCTGATGTCAGGCGGCGAGAAGGCGATCTATGTCGGCGACATGATCCAGCATCCCGTCCAACTCGAGCGCGCGCCGTGGGTATCGTCCTTCGACCTCTATCCGCTCGAGGCAATGGAAACGAAGAAGGCTGTCGTCGCGCGCGCCATCGCCGAGCGCCAGCTCGTCGTCGCCGTCCACTGTCCCTTTCCCGGCCTCGGTTACATGAGCGAGACCGCGGACGGCAAGCGCAAGTGGTCGCCCGCCGATGCGAACGAGGCGGACTGATGGAGCTCTACGACTGGCAGCGCGAGGCGATCGATGAACTGATGTCCGGCAGCGGCCGCGTGCTCGTTGTCGCCCCGACCGGCGGCGGCAAGAGCATGTGCTTTCAGCAGCCCGCTGTCGATCTTGACGGCGTCGCGCTCGTGGTCACACCGCTCGTCGCGCTCATGGCCGACCAGGTGCAGTCATTGACCGCCCGGAACATCCTCGCGACCTACCTCGCGTCGAATCTCGATCCCGAGACCTTGCGCCGCCGCATCGAGCTAGCGATGGCTGGCCGCGTCAAGCTGCTGTACATCGCCCCCGAGCGGCTCGCGTCCGAGCGTTTCGTAGAAGACGTGCTCGCAAAGCTGCCGATCTCGCTGCTCGCGATCGATGAAGCCCACTGCATCAGTCACTGGGGCCACGACTTCCGGCCTGATTACTTGCACCTCGGCGACCTGGTGCAACGCCTCAACCCGAAGCGGTTGCTCGCCTGCACGGCAACAGCGACGCCGGCCGTCCGCAACGAAATTCTCGAGCGCTTGCACATGCCGGAGGCGCGCCAGGTGTTACGAGGTTTCGCGCGCCACAACCTCCGTCTCGCCACCGAAGAGGTGAGCGGCCTCAAGCAAAAAGAGAAACGCATCGCCGCCGAAGTCAAGCTGCGCCTCGGCAAGCCGGACGGAGGTGCGGGGACGGCCATCGTCTACACCGGCTCCCGCAAGAATGCCGAGAGTGTCGCTGCGTCCCTCCGCTCACTCGGCTGGCGCGCGGACCACTACCACGCCGGCATGCCAGGTGACGAGCGCACGGCCGTGCAGGAGAAGTTCCAGGCCGCGAAGCTCGACGTCATCGCCGCGACCAACGCCTTTGGCATGGGGATCGATCGTCCTGACATACGCCTCGTTGTCCATCACACGATCACCGAGTCCGTCGAGGCCTACTACCAGGAGGTCGGCCGCGCGGGACGCGACGGTGAGCCGGCGAACGGGCTGCTGCTTCTCTCCGACCCGGACATCGCCCTGCGCTTTCGCTTGATGGCATCGGACGGTGAAGTCTCGGCCGACCAGGCGCTCCATCGCCGGGAGCTGCTGCGGGCGATGATCACGTACGCCGAGACGTCGGCGTGCCGTCACGACCAGATCCTCGAGTACTTCGAGGACGCCGCGGAAGAGTTGGGCGGGTGCAGCCAGTGCGACAACTGCGTCGCATCAGCAGAGGGTCGCCTTAGTCCTGAGCCTGACGAAGAAGCCTCGGCGGCCACGGTGCGCGACGCGCTCTCCGCGATCCGCGGTCTTCCGTTCGCCGTCGGCGCCGGCGTGATCTCGAGCTATCTCATTGGTTACGCCTCAAAGCAGGTCGTGCAGTACAGCTGGCAGTCCCGCGACCGATTCGGCGTGCTCCGCCACCGGCGTGAGGAGTGGGTGCGCCGTCTGCTGCGGCGTTTCGTCGCGGCGGGCCTCCTCGCTATCGATCTGGAACGCGCTACCCTGTGCATCACAAAACGGGCCGCCGAAGTGGTCGCCGGTACGCGCCCGAACTCCGTCCGGCTCCCACCCGACGATCATCCGGCGCGCCGCGGTGCGGGCACAGCGGTCGCCGCCGGCAGCCTTGATGGCGATGAGCTGGCGCTGTTCGAGCTGCTCAAGGAGTGGCGCCGCCGCCGCGCTGAGGCCGACAAGGTGCCGGCGTACGTGATCTGCCACGACGCCGCGTTGCGCGGCATCGCCGCTGCGCTTCCCCGTTCGTCCGACGATCTGGTCGCGGTCAATGGCATCGGTCCCGCGAAGATGGAGCGCTATGGCACGGAGATCCTTGCTGAGGTGACCGCGTACGCGTCCGAGCATCAGCTCGCCGAGCGCCGCATTGCGCCGCCGCCGCACCTTGCGGCTGTACTTCGCCTGGAGCCGGTGCTGATGGAAGACGGCAAGCTCCGCAATCTCAGCGAATACCAGCGCGAGGTCCGCCTCGTTCACGCCCGCGCCTTCGAGCGCTGGACAGACGGCGAAGACGAGCGCGTGACTTCGCTCGCCGGCGAGGGCAAGAGCGTAGAAGAGATCGCTGCGGAGCTGCAACGACAGCAGACGTCAATCCAGGCGCGCATGGAGAAGCTCGGCCTCCTCGAACCGTCTGTGCGAAGCGCCGCCGGTTGACTTGTTGGGTTAGTTCGACCTCACGTAGCTCAAGACGCCTTCCGTGATCGGAACGTACACTGGACATGGCGCGAGGCTCGGCTCACAACGCCCGATTGAAATCAGTGCCGACAGTCAGTGACATTCGATCGAAGCCTGGGCGAAAGAGGGTCAGCTTACGAATCAGGAGGACGCATGGAACAGGACTGCGCAAGACCCGTAGTGCACTGGGAGATCCAGGCCCGCGATCCGGGCCGGCTACGCGAGTTTTACCGGCAGATGTTCAACTGGGAGATCGGCGACGCGCCAATCATGCAGATCGGCCCGGCGGTCGGCGCGCCCGAAGTGATCACCGGCCACATCCTGCCCGCTGAGCGCTCTCGAGTCGTGCTCTACATCCAGGTGCTCGATCTCGGCGCGTCGATGGAGCGGGCGAAGACGCTGGGTGGCGCCGTGACCCGCGAACCAATCCACATCCCGGGCGGCGCCACCATCGCCGGCATCGCGGATCCCGAGGAGAACGCGATCGTGCTCGTGCAGCAGTAGATCACCAGTAGCCCCAACACGTAGCCGGCGGCAGCGCGGGACGAGGCGGATTAGAGTACGAGCAAAAGTGGGTGTTCGAGCAGCCGTCTGATCTCGGCGAGAAACTGCGCGCCCTGCGCCCCGTCCGTAACGCGGTGGTCCGCTGACAGCGCCACTATCATCATCTGGCGGACGACCACAACACCGCCGCGTACCACCGGCTGCTCGGTCAGCGCGCCGACGCCAAGGATGGCGGTCTGCGGCGGCTGGATGATCGCGATCAGCGATTCGACGCCGTACGCGCCCAGGTTCGAGATGGTGAACGTGCCGGCGTTGACCTCGTCCGGCCGCAGCGAGCCACCTTTGGCACGCGCTATCAGGTCCTTGGCTTCGCGCGCGAGCTGCGAGAGCGGCTTTCGCCCCGCATCGAGCAACGCCGGCGCGATCAGCCCGTCGTCCAGCGCGATGCCGATGCAGATGTTCGGTTCGGCGTGCTGCTCTGGCGTGCCGCCGTCCATCATCGTGACGTTGAACATCGGATGCGACTGCAGCGCAAGTGCGCTTGCCTTCACCAGCAGGTCGTTCACGCTGAGGTGCTGGTTCTCGGGCAGTGACTCGTTCGCTTGCGCGCGGAAGGCGGCAGCGTCGGTCATGTCAATATCGATTAGCAGGTAGTAGTGGGGCGCCTCCCGCTTGCTCTGCGACATCCGGCGCGCAATCGTCTGCCGCATCTTGCTCATTGTCATGGGCTGTGGCGGAGCGGCAGCGGATCGCCGTTCTCCTGATTCGGTTGGCGAGAGTGCCGGAGGCGCTGGTTGCGCCGATTGCGGGGCCCCCTTCGCAAGTGATTCGACATCGCGGCGGATGATGCGACCGTCTGGCCCGCTTCCGTGCACCTGGTGAAGGTCGATGCCGCGCTCGTCGGCGATGCGTCGCGCCACCGGCGACACGCGCAGCCGCTCACCGGCGCCGTTCGAGCGCTCCGGAGCTACCGGCCGAGGCTTGCGCACTTCCGCCGGCGGGGTCGGCACGGGAGGGCGCTCGCCGGATGCCGTCGACTGCGAACTGCTCGGCCTAGCGGCGCTGGCAGTTGCTGGGGGCGTGGTTGCTGGCGCGGCCTCTGCTGTGGGCGTCGGCGCCTTGGCTCCGGGCGCTGCTTGCGGCGGCATCGTGGCGCCCTCGTACTTCGAGACATCGTCTTCCGGCGCAGCTATGACGGCGATCACGCCGCCCACCGGGATGACATCGCCCTCCGACGCCAGTGTCTTGCGAAAGGTGCCGCCTTCAAAGGCCTCGATCTCGACATTCGCCTTATCGGTCTCGATCTCGGCGATGATCTCTCCGCGCGCGACCGGATCGCCCTCGTGCTTGAGCCAGCGGAGGATCGTTCCCTCGGTCATATCCGCTCCCATCTGGGGCATGACGACTTCAGAGATCATGGTCGCACCTTATACCATCGTCTTTACGAGCCTGATGATGTCCGCCTCTTGCGGCAGCGCCGCTTGCTCGAGTGCGCCCGCGTACGGCATCGGCACGTCGGCGCCCGAACAGCGCAGCACCGGACCGTCGAGGTCGTCGAAAGCCTGCTCCTGGATGATCGCCGCGACCTCGCCGCCGAATCCGCCGAACTCCCAATCGTCTTCGACGACGATCGCGCGGTTCGTCTTGCGCACCGACGTCAGGATGCCTTCGACATCGAGCGGCCGTAGCGTGCGCAGGTTCAGCACCTCGCATTCGATGCCTTCGCTCGCCAGCTGCTGCGCGGCGCGATGCGCTTGGTGCAAACTGCCGGAGTAGCCGATGAGGGTGACATCGGCCCCTTCGCGATAGATCTCCGCCTCGCCGAACGGAATTGAATACGGCTCATCGGGCACTTCGCCCTTTGCGGTGTACAGCGCCGTGTGCTCGATGAAGATCACGGGGTTGTCGTCTTCGAACGCCGTCATCAGCAGGCCCTTCGCGTCGTATGGCGTCGCCGGTACGACTACCTTCAGCCCCGGCACGTGTGCGTACCAGCTCTCGAGGCTGTGCGAATGCTGCGCGCCGAGCTGGCTGCCGGCGCCTCCGGCCATCCGGATCACGAGCGGCACGCTGACCTGCCCGTTCGACATGTAGTGCAACTTGGAGGCGTTGTTGACGATCTGGTCGATGGCGAGCAGGCTGAAATTGATCGTCATCAGCTCAACCATCGGCCTCAGTCCCGCCATGGCCGCGCCGATTCCAGCGCCGACGACGACGGACTCGGCGATCGGCGTATCCTTCACGCGTCTGCCGCCGAATTCGTCCAGAAAGCCCTTGGTGACCGCGTACGAACCGCCGTACGCGCCGATGTCCTCGCCCATCAGGAACACCCGCTCGTCATGCTTAAGCTGGTAGCGCAGCGTTTGGCGGAGCGCCTCCCGATACGTGACCTCAGGCATCGCCCGGCTCCTTGTACACGGCGCGGTACAGACTTTCGATGGGTGGCGCAGGGCTCTCTTCAGCGAACTGGGCCGCGTCACGCGCCATATCGTCGGCCTCCGACTGCAGATTCTCGATGTCGCTCTCGCTGATGGTCTTGTCGGCGAGCAGCTTGCGTTTGAGTTGATCGATCGGGTCGAGATGCCGCCAGTGCTCGACCTCATCCTTAGAGCGATAGAACTCGGCATCGGCCATCGAGTGGCCGCGGAAGCGGTAGCACATCGCCTCCAGGAACACCGGGCCATCGCCAGCCCGCGCGCGCGCTGCCAGCCGGCTGACGGCGTCGTACATCGCCAGCACATTCATGCCGTCGACCTGTTCCGAATGGATGTTGTACGCGGCGGCACGCTTGTAGATCTCGATTTCCGCGGAGACGCGGCGGATGTCCGTGCCCATGCCGTACAGGTTGTTCTCGACGACGAAGAGCACCGGAAGCTTCCAGACCGCCGCGAGGTTGAGTGATTCGTGGAACTCCCCCTCGTTGACCGCCCCGTCGCCGAAGAAGGTGACGGCGATGCGATCCGTCCCTTTGTACTGCTCCGCCATGCCCAGTCCGCAGGCCAGCGGCATGTGGCCGGCCACGATGGCGTAGCCGCCCAGAAACGACTTTTCAACGTCGAAGAGATGCATCGAGCCGCCGCGGCCGCCGCTGACACCCGTCTCGCGCCCGAACAGCTCTGCCATCACCCGCTTCGGATCGAGCCCGCGCGCGAGCGCGTGCCCGTGCTCCCGGTAATGCGTGACGATGTAGTCGTCCGGCCGGAGCGCGGATATCGCCCCGGTCGCCACGGCCTCCTGCCCGATGTACAGGTGCAGGAAGCCTTTGATGCGACCTTTGGCGTACATTTCCGCCGCTTTCTCTTCGAAGCGGCGGATTTTCATCATCGTCTTCAGCAGCTCGATCGGATCGGCGGCGGCGTCGCTGCTCGTGGACGTGCGAGATCGGTGTTCTTGTGCCATGCGTGCCATAGTCATTCCGTCCAGAAGTGGATCGCTGCGCCGTCGACGGCCAGTGCGGCTTCCTTCACCGCCTCGCTCAGCGTCGGGTGCGCGGCCACAGTCCAGCCCAGCTCACGGGGCGTCGCTTCGAGCGTCATGCCGAGGGAAGCTTCCCCGAGCAACTCCGTTACCATCGGGCCGACCATGTGAACGCCCAGTGTCTCGCCGGTGTGCGCGTCGGCGACGATCTTGATCAGCCCGTCGGTCGCGTTGAGCGCCTTGGCGCGTCCGTTTGCCCTCACCGGGAACTTTCCGACCTTCACCTCGAAGCCTCCTTCGCGCGCCTGTTGCTCAGTGAGTCCGATGCTCGCGACCTCCGGCTGGCAGTAGGTCGCGCGCGGCATGTGGTGGTAGTTCAGTGCCGGAGACTCCATGCCTGCGAGCCGCTCGATGAGCATCACGCCCATCGCAGACGCCACGTGCGCGAGGTTCATGATCCCCGTCACGTCCCCGATGGCGTACACGCCATCAGCGGCGGTCTTGAGCTGATCATCGACCTGTACGTAGCCTCGCTCCACCTGCACGCCGATTGCGTCCAGCCTCAGCGCCTCGACATTGGCCTCGAATCCGATGCCGATGAGCACTTTATCGGCGTCCAGTTCCTGTTCTTTGCCCTTGGCACTGAACGACACCGTGGCGCGGTCGTTCTTCGCCGACGCGCCGCTCACCTTCGCGCCGGTGACAAACGTGATGCCTTGCTTCTTGTACGCCCGCTCAAGCTGAGTGCTAATCTCTTCGTCTTCGAGCGGAAGCAGATGGTCGAGCGCTTCGAGAATCGTCACGTCGACACCGTAAGCGCGCCAGAATTGCGCGAACTCCACGCCGATCGGCCCACCGCCGATGATCGCAACCTTCTCTGGCTGCTCGCGCAACGCCAGCGCGTCCCGGCTGTTAATGATCGTCTCTCCGTCGGTCGCCAGACCAGGCAGCGTCCGTGGCCGTGCGCCGGTGGCGATAATCACGCTATCGGCCTCGATCGCCTCGTCCATCCCGCGTACGCGAAGTTGCTTCGGCGATGCGAAGGACGCCTCGCCGATGATCGTCTGCACCCCGTTCTTTGCCAGCAGAAACTCGACGCCCTTCACCATCTGGTCGACAATGCCACGGCTGCGCTCGATCGCCTTGCCCATGTCAAAGCGAACATTGTCCATCGAGATGCCGTAGGTCTCGCCGTCGCGGACGAGGCTCACAACCTCGGCGTTCCAAAGCAGCGATTTGCTCGGTATACAGCCCCAGTTGAGACAGAGCCCGCCGACGCGTTCCTTCTCTACCAGCACGACGCTCTTGCCGAGCTGCGCCGCTCGGATCGCCGCCACGTAGCCGCCCGGACCGCCTCCGATGATGGCGATGTCGTGCTTAGGCACGTTCCACCTGCTCGAGAGGGATCAGCTCTATGCCCGCCGTCCGCGGGCGCATCGACTGCTTCTCCGCGTGGTACGACGACCGCACGAGCGGGCCGGCCTCGACGTGTGTGAAGCCGAGTTCGCGCCCGTAGTCACGGAACGCCTCGTATTCGGTCGGGTCGTAGTAGCGCTCGACCGGAAGATGTTGCAGCGACGGCCGCAGGTACTGGCCGATCGTCACGATGTCGCATTGGTTCTCCCGCAGGTCTCGCATGACGCCGAAGAGTTCGTCCTGCGTCTCCCCCAGGCCCACCATGAAGCCGGACTTCGTGAGCATGTCAGGCGCAGCGGCCTTCGCGCGCTGGATCAGCTCGAGCGAGCGCTCGTACACCGCTTGCGGGCGCACGTGGCGATACAGTCGCGGCACCGTCTCGATGTTGTGGTTCAGCACGAAAGGCCGCGCTTCGACAACGGTAGCCAATGCGTCCCAGTTGCCTTTGAAGTCGGGAATGAGTACCTCGACCCGGACACTTGAGTCGTTGCGCCGGATCGTCTTGATGCAGGCTGCGAAGACCTCGGCACCACCGGTCGTCAAATCATCGCGGTTCACTGATGTGATGACGACGTAGTCGAGCGCCAACGACTGCACCGCCTGCCCGAGACGGTATGGCTCTACCAGGTCCAACTCGTGAGGCCGCCCCGTCGTGACGGCGCAAAACCCGCATGAGCGCGTGCAGACGTCGCCCAGGATCATGAACGTGGCTGTGCCTGCGTTCCAGCACTCGCCGATATTCGGGCACTTCGCGTCTTCACAGATGGTGTGCAGTCCCTGTTCGCGCATCAGCCGCTTCAGCTGCTGATATCGCTCTCCGGCGGGGAAACGCACCTTGAGCCAGTCTGGCGTCTTCGGGACGGAAGGTGTCTCAGCGACCAACGGACGCTCCTGCTAACGCGGCTCGCCCCGCGCGTTCTGCGTCCACCGTATCGAACTCAAGATCGAAGCGCTGTGCGCACACTTCGATGATCTCATCTTCGACCGCACGCATCTCGAAGCTGGAACCCGTCAACTTTCGCATCGAGGTGACAGTGATGCCGCTCAGTCCGCAAGGGACGATGTGCTCGAAATACGCGAGGTCCGTGTTGACGTTGAGCGCGAACCCGTGCGTCGTTACGCCGCGGGAGATGCGCACGCCGATCGCCGCAATCTTCGCCTCTCCCACCCAGACGCCGGGGCGTCCCTTTGAGCGCGCGCCGACGATCCCGAAGCGGGAGAGAACTTCGATGAGCAGCGCCTCGAGCGTGCGGACGTACCACACCGGGCCCTGGCCGTACGCGCGGAGGTTGATGATTGGATACGCGACGACCTGGCCTGGCCCGTGGAAGGTCACATCGCCCCCGCGGTCCGTTCGCAGAACCTGCGCGCCGCGCGAGAGAAGGGCTTCCTCGCCAAGCAGCAGATGCTCCGCTTTGCCTCGCGCCCCCAGCGTGTACGTCGGCGGGTGCTCGATCAGGATCAGCGCGGGCGCGCCGCCGATCCGCACATCATCGGCGATGCGTTGCTGCAGCTGCCAGGCGTCCTGGTAGGGCGTGAGTCCGGGCCGGTGCAGGGTGGTGCGGGTTCCCAACGGCCTATCTTCCAGAGGCGGCCACGCCGCTCTCAATCTGAGATTAGCACACGTGCACTTCCCTTCGAATTTCGGCCAGCAGTCGGTCCTCTGGCATCAGGACAATCCCATAGCGTCGGCCACGCCCGGTCGAATGGGATTGATCCACGCCCACTAACCAACATAACGCTCGGCCGGTTGGGCAGTTGTGACCGGGCTACGGATCCTCGTCAGACTGCTCGTCCGGTATCGCCTGCTTCGAGTGGCCGTTCGATCGGACACAGGCGTGACCGCCGCGGTCCATTGGTAGCCCGCACAGGGGGCACACGGGCCGTCCCGTAACAATGATCTCGTCCAGTTGGACTCCCAGTGACGCGCACTGCTCCTGAGTGAGGCGCACCCGTAGCGTTGGGTCATCGTCATCGTCGTCGGTCGCACCGAGCTCGAACGCATAGACGACGACGGTACGATCGGCCGCATTGAACCCCATGCCCATGCGACCGACGCGAAAGTCGTGCTTGGCCACGACCGGGAACTCTCCGACGTCCGCCGCCGGCGGCGCCTGGTGGTACTCCAGCTGTGAAAGCATCTGCTTCAGCGCCATGCTCAGCGCCTGCATCTGCTCCTTCTCCATCCACAACGATGCCGATTCTCCGGAACCGCCGGTAATGCGCAGCCGAAACGTCCGCTGGCCGGGCTGCCCGAAGGACTGCGCGTCGATGCCGCGCGCCACGTCGAAGTCGACGGTCATCGCGCCACCATGAGCACATTGTTGGCGGAATGGCCACGATCGCGCGTCGATGGCTGCAGTGGAGGCTCCTCCCCTCTTAGGGCGTCGGACCGACCGCGGGCGGCGTCGGCGTGCTCGTGGGAGTCGGCATCGCGGTGGGCGTTCTCGTCGGCCGGCGCGTCGCTGTTGCCGTCGGCGTGTTCGTGCGGACCTGTGTCGGCGTGGCCACCGCCGATGGCGTCGCCGTCGCCGGCGGCGCCTGTGGTTCCTGCCCCGGCGGGTTCGCCCCCAGGTACCCGAGAGTGGCCGCAGGCGTGACACCATAGCGCCATACCGAGATTAGCTCCATCTTCAATTCCCAGGCACGATGCGCGAATCTCGGCCATGACGCCGGATCCGCAGCGGCGCCCTGGCCGACCGGCAGCACCGGCCGGTTGTACGGCTGCAGGATCGAGGCGGTCGCATTGAGAAGAAACTCAGGCGACATGCCGCCGGGCGAAGAATAGCCACTCGCGCGGTAACCGTCGATGTTCGCGGAAGTGTCAAAGGTGTCCCAGTAGAGTTGCGGCCAAATGGCGTCGGTGAACGCCACGAACTCGTTCATCGGCACGAGGTTGATACGCCACGGCCGCGGGTCGATGGAGATATCGACGCGTCCGAACGGTGTGCGTTGGCGCAACTCGTCGCCAAACCGCAGCGCGTCGTCCTTACTGCCGAGCCAGAAGCCGGACGATCCCTCAAGGTCCAAGGTCAGGCTTCGGGCGCCGGCCGCCAGTACGTCGGCGGCCATCTGCGCCTCGCGCGCCGTGTTCACGCCTTTGACGACCGCCCACGCGTGGAACGGTACGCCGGCACGCTCGAATATCGATGCGATCGTCTGCACCTGCGCTGGGCCACTGATTGCGCCCGCCGCATGGTCATATGTCGACATCCACTCTAGACCATCGTGCGTCTTGACCATGACCGCGCAGGAATCGGCCGCGAGGTTCGCTGCGATCTGGTCCGCGCGTCCGTCGGCCGAGAACTGCCATACCCATACGCGATGGCGTGGTGGAGACGCCGTCTTCTGCTGCTGCAGGCGGCGGACCAGCGCCGCGTCGCACTGTGTGTTAGCCAGCGTGAGCGCAGCCGCTCCGAGCGTGACGCCCGCCGCGGAAAGAAACTGCCTTCGATGAATTGCCCGATCGAACTTGCCGCCACCCATTTCGGACCTCCTTGCCCGCCCGTCCTCACATCGACCCGAGGGCGTAGGCTAACAGAAGGGCGATAGATTTACTACGGGTGACGGTCACTCTTCTTCGAGATATTCCCGAAAGCACAAAGCTGACGCGTAGCAATGATCCGGAGAGCTTCACACCCGCCGCGCGACATACCGCCCCGCTCGAAGCGCGTCTAGGAATACGCGCTCGTCTGTGATGACCCGCGAGAACTCGGTGGCGCAGATGCCGGCCTCCCGAACCGAATGTGCGTCGCTGCCGCCGATGCCCGGAAGCCCCATTTGCCGTGCGAGCCCGGCGGCGGTGTCGTTCTGGAGCATGCCCTCGGTTCCGTTATGCACTTCGACCGAGTCGAAGACGGAAGCGAGGTCGTCAGGTGGAAGCGAGCCGTAACGGCGGCTTGGGTGCGCGAGGTACATCAGACCTCCTTCGGCACGCACGGTGCGATGCAACTGCGACAGCATGGCCATGCCGGGATCGTGGTGGGAGACGCCAAAGACCAGTACGTGGCCTACTTCCGTCGTTACCTCCATGCCCCTCAGCACCAGGAACTGCATCTCGCGCGCCAGGGCGGCGATGTCTGCCGCTGGCCACAGCGCATCGTGCTCGGTGATGCATAGCCCGTCGAGTCCCCGACCACGCGCGGCCCGGATGAGCGCCTCGGGCGTCAGCGCGCTGCAAGGCGAGAACACCTTCGTGTGGCAATGCAGGTCAATCAGCATCCCGCCTGCGCCCGAGTGAGGAGAGAAGGCAGAAGTCGACAGGAGTGACTGGCGGCCCTAGTGCGGTATCGCTTTGCGACGCGCCTCGGCGCGCCGGTCACTGCCATCCGCCGCGGGCGCCTTTCGTCATGCCCAGCGGGCCCACCGGCCAGTTGAATCCGAGCTTCATCACCGTGTCGATGTCTTCTCCGCTGGCGACACCCTCTTCCAGCACGCGCCGTGCCTCGGCCACCATGGCGAAGTAGATGCGGTTGGCGACGAATCCGTACTTGCCCGGTGCATCCTTCACACGGATCGTCACCTTCTCGAGCCGGGCGCCAACCGCTTCCATCGTCGCGATCGTGTCCTCAGATGTCTCCGGCGCGTAGATGATCTCGGCTGGCTTCATGATGAATGCCGGGCTGAACCAGTGGAATCCGATGAACTTATCTCGGCGGGAGACGGCTTTGTTGAGGTCGGAGATTGCGAACCCGGATGTATTGGTCGCGAAAATGGCGCCCTTCTTGACAATGCCGTCCAGCTCGGACCAAACGGCTTTCTTCAGATCGAGGTTCTCCGGCACCGCCTCGATGATCAGGTCGCAGTCGCGCAGTCCATCCACGGCCTTGGTGAAGGAGAACCGCTTCAACGCCGCATCGAATTCCGCGTGCGTCATCTTGCCCCGCTCGACGGAGCCCTTGAGTCCGAAGCGGCCGTCGACCATCGACTCTCGCGTCTTCTCGATCAACTCGTCGTTCAGGTCGCGGATGATCGTCTGGAACCCATGCGCCGCAAATGACTGCGCGATGCCTCCGCCCATGACGCCGCCGCCCATGAGGCCCACCAGCTTGATGTCATCGATCGCCATGTCGCTCTCCCTGTCTGCCTTAATCGAGCTACGTCCAGATCATGCTTGACCGTGAACTGTAAAGCGTAACGGCGCAACCCGTCACGCGCATATCCTCCGTACCGTCTCGAAGAGGATCTGGCTGCCGAGACGGAGGTTGTCCACGGTGATGCGCTCGTTGTGGCCGTGCACCGTCATCGCCTCGTCCTGTTCCAGCAGGTAAGGGATGAAACCGTACGAGGTGATGCCGTGCCTGCGAAATGCCCGCGAGTCCGTGAATCCCGCGGAGACGCTCGGCAGCACGAGCGCTTCCTCCACGTGTTCATGGACGGTGTCCTCGATGATCCCGAACAGCTCGGTATCGGTCGACGACGCCGGCGTATTCGACTCGAACACTGTCTCAATGCGCACCTTGTCGTCGCCAATAACATCGCGGATCTGTTGCGTGAACGCGGCCGGATCTTCGCCCGGAAGCAGGCGACAGTCCAGTGTAGCCTCGGCGACACCCGGGATAACGTTGTGCTTCATCCCGGCGCGCGCCGTCGTCGCGCTGATCGTATTCGTGAGGATCGCCCGCGCGAGCAGATTCCCGTCCGCGAGCTTCTGCATCGACTCCGGCGACGGTTCGTCGGCGAGCACTCGGGCGCGATACAGGCGGTCGAAGTACTCGCGCAGTTCCGGTACTGCAGTCACGGGTCGCGCGAACTCCTGCACCTTCGCCAGCGCCCGCACCAGTCGGTCGAGCGCGTTGTCTGGATGTGGCACCGAACCGTGGCCGGGCCGCCCTTCCGCGACCAGGCGCAGCCACAGCGGGCCCTTCTCGCTGATCGAGCAGTTGAACGCCGGCCGCCGCGTGCCGAAGACCTCAGCGCTCCCCCAGCCGCCTTCGTTGATGACGTACTCCGCATCGAGCAGCTCGGGATGGTGCGCCTCCATCCAGTCGATGCCCCAGACACCCCCGGCCTCCTCGTCGGCCAGCGCCATGTAGACGATGTCGCGAGTGTGCGGCAGGCCGTGGCGCTTGATGATGAACATCGCGATCAGCTCCATGATGCCCATCGACTTCATGTCCAGCGCGCCGCGACCGTAGATGACGCCGTCGACGACCGCGCCGGAGAACGGCTCGAAATCCCAGTACTGGCGTTCGACCGGCACAACATCCGTGTGGCTGAGGAGTATGAGTGGCGCCTTTGTGCGGTCGCCAGCCAGCGTTGCCGTCATGTTCATCCGGTCAGCGCCGTGTTCGGTAGAGTCCGATGCATCGTAGAACGCGAGGTCTGCGATGCCTTCCTTGCGGAATAGCCCGGCTAACCACTCGCAAGCCGCCCGCTCGCGACCGGGCGGGTTCGACGTATCGATGCGAATGAAATCGGAGAGGAGTTGCGTAGCCTCTTCCGTAATCGCGTCCCAGTCGATGCGCGGCGGGTCGGCGGCCATGCCTCAGGCTCCTTCGATGCTCGACGTGTTTCAGATTGTAGGAGAGTCTGAACCAAGCAAACAGCGTCCCGCCCAGGCTGTCGTCCAAGCGTCGGGCAGGCGTCGGCGTGGCGTCAGGTAGCGAATTCAGCTTCAGTCGAAGATGACGCCGTCACGACGTGGAGGTGTCGCATGCGGACCGTGGCGTTTGTGCTGGTGATGTTGTTGGTGGCGGTCGTGGCGGGGCTGTCCTTCGTCGTGCGCGTGGGCGCGGAGCCGGCAACGCCGACCGCTTCCGCGCCCACCACCGCTCGCGTAGCGTCCACGCCGCCCACGACGTTCCGCCTCCGTTTTCCGTCCTCCCGTCTATCATCCGTCGTCCAGCTTCCTGCCTTCCGCCGCCAGGCGGTAGCCTGAATGGGCTGGCGTTTTGTCTGACCGGTACCGCGCGGAGGCATAGATGAAGGTGAGCGATGAGCGCCGGCAGGCGTACCTGGCGGCGTACGAAGACTGGCACAAGAAGCTGCAGGAATTGCACGAGGTCTTTCTCGACGGCACCAGGACGCCAGTCGGTGACCAGTTCAAAGGGCTGCTAAACAGGGAGGCGCGAGCCAAAGGGAAATACGATCAGGCGCGTCTCGAGCTGCTCGGCATCCGCGCCGCAAGCGAGTCGCCATTTGACTAACGGAGCCACCTGGTGACCGAGGGCTGGGTCGACTATCTGACGGGCCCGTACGGCTTCGCGTTCGCCTTCGCGGCGGGCGTGCTGTCCTTCCTGTCACCGTGCGTGCTGCCGCTCGTGCCGGTCTACCTGGCGCACCTCACCGGGACGGCCGCGACCGATCCTGAGCGCGATAGCCGCCGGACGACCGTTACGCACGCCGCGGCTTTCGTCCTCGGCTTCACGGCGATATTCACGTTGCTCGGCGCGTCCACCGGATTGATCGGCGCATTGGCCAGCGAGGACAACAGCTACTTCATCCAGGATCATCACGTCCTGCTGGCGCGAATCGGCGGCGTGTTCCTGATCGTCATGGGACTAAACCTGGTCGGCGTGATCAAGATCCCGCTGCTCTACCGCACCTACTCACTCGAGGCGGCGGGCGCGCCTTTAGCGATGAGTGCCGGCGCCGGCGGCGGCACCGTGACCATGACCGCGGCAGGCATTCCCCGCGGCGGCTGGTCGCATGCTCTCGGCTACACGAAGTCGTTCGGCGTTGGCGCCGCTTTCGCCATCGGATGGACGCCGTGTATCGGCCCGGTGCTCGGCGCGATCCTGACGCTGTCGGCGGCGAGCTCGTCCGTTGCGAAAGGGACATACTTGCTGCTGGTCTACTCGCTTGGCCTTGGCGTTCCCTTCATCATCACGGGCATGGCGGTAGTGCCGATCACCGCCTTCTTCCGTCGCATCCGGGGCGCCATGCCGCTCGTAGAGATCGCCACCGGGGCGCTGGTGATCTTCGTCGGTGCGCTTCTGTTCACGAACCACATGACGATCTTCAACGGATACTTCAGCGACATCCCGTTCCTCGACAGGTTCAACAACATCTGAGGGCCACGCCGGTACGACGGATCACCCTCCCGGTACACTGACCGTATGCCGAGGAAAGCTGCGTCCCGCGGTATCCCAATTGCGAAGCCGGCCGTCGATGACGGCGCCGCGCCGTATGCGAGTGCGCCTTTGGCCGCCCGGATGCGCCCGCGCAGCTTCGACGAATATGTCGGGCAAGAGCATCTCGTCGGCGAGGGCCACATCCTGCGGCGACTCGTCGAGAGCAACAGTCTGCCGTCCATGATCCTCTGGGGCCCGCCCGGCACCGGCAAAACTACGCTCGCGCGCATCATCGCCGCCGCGACGCATGCCGCCTTCACGCCGATCTCAGCGGTTGCAGCCGGTGTCGCCGACCTCCGCCGCGTCGTCGGCGAAGCGCGCGAACGGCATAACGCCGGCGAGGGGCGGACGCTGCTCTTCATCGACGAGATCCACCGCTTCAACAAGGCACAACAAGACGCCATCTTGCCGTACGTCGAGGACGGCACCATCACCATGATCGGCGCCACGACCGAAAACCCGTCCTTTGAGGTGATCGGCCCGCTGCTTTCGCGCTCTCGCGTCTTCGCGCTGAAGCAGCTAGAACCGGAGAGCATCGAGCGCATCGTGCGTGCGGCGCTGGCCGACGAGGAGCGCGGGCTTGGCCGAACAGGCGTCGTCGTCGCCGACGACGCCATCGCCGCGCTCGCCGCCTCGGTCGGCGGCGACGCCCGCATCGCACTCAATGCGCTCGAGGCCGCGGTGACGGCGGCGGCATCGCGCGAAGATGCCCGCGTGTCGGTCGAGGACATCGAGGAGGCGCTCCAGCACCGGACGTATCTGTACGACCGCCAGGGCGACGCGCACTACGACACGATCTCCGCGTTCATCAAGTCGATGCGCGGCTCGGATCCCGATGCCACGCTGTACTGGCTGGCTCGGATGATCGAAGCGGGCGAGGACCCGCTGTTCATCGTCCGGCGCATGGTCATCCTCGCCTCGGAAGATGTCGGGCTCGCGGACCCCATGGCGCTCATGGTCGCCACGGCGTGCCAGCAGGCCGTGCACTTCATCGGTCTGCCCGAGGCGTTCTACGCGATGGCAGAGACGGCGCTGTACCTCGCATTGGCGCCGAAGAGCAACAGCACCGGCAAGGCGTACTCGGCAGCCCTGAGCGACGTGCAGGCGACCCGCAATGACCCCGTGCCGCTTCATCTGCGGAACGCGGTCACTGGCCTCATGCGGCAGATGGGCTACGGTAAAGGCTATCAGTACGCACACGACTACCCCGGCGCGCGCATGGAGCAGCAGCACCTCCCCGACCGTGTGGTGGGGCACACGTACTATCGTGCCGGTGACCAGGGATGGGAGGGCCGCCGAAAACGCGAGCGCGCGGACGGCGACGGCAAACCCCGCCCTCATGCCTAAGGGCGTGGCGCTTGCCGGCGGCATGGTGCTCTTTGGCATCGCCATGACCGTGCTGGTCGGATGGCTGATCTTCGGCGGCGTGGCGGGAAACGAACGCGGCCTCGTCTTCAAGAACCTGACGTCATCACCAGTCGAGCTGCGTTTCCAGGACGGCAGGCTGACGGACCTCGAGCCGGACCGGGAGCAGACGCTGCCCGTAAAGCGGACGCAGTTTCCACAGATCTTCAGCGTCTACGACAGTTTAGGCAGCCTGCGTTATCAGCAAGAGTATCGCTTCGAGCAGTTCAAAGATATTGAGTTCCGTATCGGCATCGGCGACACCGGCTTCATCACGGTGATGCTACCGACCACAAACTAAGGGGAGATCGTATGACAAACCTGCTGCTGAACGATGCGACGTTGCTTGACGGCACCGGCGCGGATCCCCGTGAGCGGGTCAGCCTGCTCGTCGAAGACGCTCGCGTTTCGAAGATTGCGCCGCGGGGACGATCGCGGCCCCAGACCCATGCCGCACCATCGATTGCGGCGGCCGCACACTGATGCCCGGGCTTACCGATGCGCACGTCCACCTCGGGCTCACCGCCGCTTCGCAGCTCAGCGAGCCGGAAAGTCACGTCAGCTACGTGCTGAAGGTGGTCGAAAACATTCGAATCGCCCTTGATGAAGGCTTCACCACCGTGCGCGATGCAGGCGGCCTCGATCCGGCGTTCGCCGAGGCGATTGCCGACGGTCAGATCCGGGGCCCGCGCATTCTCCCGGCTGGCTCATTCATCTCGCAGACGGGCGGCCACGGCGACCCGCGAGGCCGTTGGGACGACGCTCCGCTACAACCCATCGCTGGCCTCCGTGCCCACTCGGAGATCTGCGACAGTCCCGGTGAGGTGCGGCGCGCTGCCCGCAAACAGATCCGCCGCGGCGCGACGCAGGTGAAGTTGATGGCTTCGGGTGGCGTCATGTCGCCGAACGACCCGATCGAGAGCCTGCAGTTCACCGTGGAAGAGATGGCGGCCGCGGTCCAGGTAGCCCGCTCGTTCGGCAAATACGTGATGGCGCACTGCCACACAAGCGGGGCGATAGAGAACGCGCTCGCCGCGGGCGTCCGCAGCATTGAGCATGGCAGCGTAATGGAAGAGCGTGTCGCGCTTCAGATGGCGAAGCAGGACGCGTATCTCGTGCCGACGCTCGTGATCATGGAGATCCTCGCCCGGGCGAGCGGCATCCCGGAGTTCAGCCGCCAGAAGTTGCAATTGGTGCGCGGCGAGATGCGCCGTAGTCTGGCTATCGCCGGCACCGCGGGTGTGCGTATCGGCTCGGGCTCCGATCTGCTCGGCCCGGCGCAGCGACGCCGGGCCAGCGAACTAGCGGAGAAGGCCAAGGATATGGGGGCGATGGCTGCGATCGTCAGCGCGACCGGGACGAATGCGGAGTTGTTCTGCATGGAAAAAGAGATTGGCTCGCTCGCGGCGGGTAAGTTGGGCGACCTCATTCTCGTCGACGGTGACCCGCTCGCCGATATCGCGATCTTGAGCGAGCCGTCGCGCGTCGTGCTCGTGGCGACGGCGGGCGTCATTGTGAAGGACGCACTGTAGCCCTACGGCAGCCCTGCGGTGGCGAGGCGCTCGCGCATCTTGGCCTCGGTCAGGTACCCGAACTGCATGGCGGCGAGATCGCCTTCGCGGTCGACGAAGAAACTGTCTGGTAACCCTTGAAGCCGGTACTCCTCATAAACTGAGCCACTGTTATCGAGGAGCAGCGGCAAGCGGAGCGACCGCGCCTCGAAGAATCCCCTCGCGGTGTCCGCGTCCTCCTGGTAGTTCACTTCGAGCACCACGAGCCCAGCGTCGCGCTTTTCGTCGTAGAGCTTCTGGATGTCGGGCAACTCGCGTTTGCAGGGGACGCACCACGACGCCCAAAAGTTCACCCACACCACCATCCCCTTGAGGTCCGACAGCTTGACCACGCGTCCCTCCAGGTCGCGAAGCACGAAGTCCGGTGCCGGCTGGCCCAGAATAGGCGCCCGATCGCCGATGGCGCCGAGGCCGGCCTCATCGGTCGCCGTGCGCTGGATCGAAGGCGCGATGAGGTCGCCGTCTCCCGGTGCGCTCGCTCCACGCCGCTGCGTGAGGAACGCGAGCGCCGCCAGACCGGCGAGCAGCAGCACGGCCATCGCCAGGCGCACGACCGGGCGCCCCAACATAGGCCGTCGCCCGGTCGCAGGATGGTCTGTGGTCATCTCGTCGAACTATACGGATTACTGCCATCCAGCGTGCTCACCCAGCACGTTGGAGGCCGCGTCATTCTTGACGCAAACGCGGTCGGCGTGTACCAACAGCGCGATGGATGTGGCCGGTCACCGTGCGGGGAGGAGGCTAGGCCGGGCGTTTCGCGCTGTCATCCTGCTTTTGATCGCCGGACTCGTGGCGGGCTGTGGCCTCTACGACGCGCCTCCGCCGCTCCCCACCGTAGTGCCTCCGCACTCCAATCTTCTCACGAATTCTGGATTCGAAGACGGGACCGCAGGGTGGTCCGGCGCATTCATTCCGGCCGTCCCCGTCACACTCTCGGTGTCTCCTGATCGACCGCATTCTGGCAGACGGAGCCTGCAGATTCAGCTCACGGCGGGAGATGCGGACGAGGGCACTCGCTCAAGCCTTGCCGTGCAGGGCATCGGCACCGACACCTTCCCGGAGTTCATCTCCGGCTTCTATCGCGTCGACCGCTGGGCGCCCCATGCCGACGTCCAATACCTCGAATTTCTCGTCAGCGTGCAGGGCGCCGATTTCGATCAAGAAGGCCAGTCGAGGGAGCTGCGGTTCTCCATCGGTGCTCTTGATCAGCCGCTGATCGAGCCCGATGTCAGCTACGTTTTCGTCTCGCGGGCCCCTCCGGTTCTCCACAAATGGACGTACTTCAGCTACCCGGTACGCCAGGCATTCGAATCCCGCTTCGAGAAAGTGCCCACGCATTGGCAGGGCATAAGTATCGGAGTCGGCGCTCGCCTCGACGGCAGGCAGCCGAACAATGCGCCGGCCTCGGCTGATGTCCTTTTCGATGATATCTACGCAGGGCCCCAGGCCGACAATCCGAATCGGCCTCCAGGCGAGGATTAGCCGTCTTCTTGGCGCATTCCTGACCGAATTGGTAGACTTTCAGTGAACCTACCCGACGGGAGAGGAAGACTGGACGTGCCAACCTACGAATACGCTTGTGCCGCCTGCGGGAAGCGCTACGAAACGCGTGAAGGCTTCGATGCGCCCGCGAGGCAGAAGTGCCAGGTGTGCGGAAAGGGTCTGGCGCAACGCGTCCTATTCGCTCCGCCCGTGGTCTTCAAGGGCAGCGGCTTCTACAAGACCGACAGTCGCGGTTCGTCCGATAGCTCTGCGCCTTCGACCGCAACAGCTGCATCATCCGACGACGCCTCAAAACCGGCAGCGACTGATTCCAGGGCCAAGCCCACGCCAGCGCCGGCTAGCACGGACTCATCGACGACTGAGGCCGCCGCCGCCGGCTAGCCGCGGATGCGCATCGCAATCCAGCGGGTAACACGGGCGAGCGCCACAGTTGGCCACGAGACCGTTGGCCGGATCGGCCCAGGCCTGCTCTTGTTCGTGGGCATCGCATCGGAGGATGACGACTCGGTAGTCCGCCGGATGGCCCAGAAATGCGCGGAGCTGCGCGTATTCGCCAGCGACGCGGGTCGATTCGACCGCTCTCTGCTCGACACGCGTGCCGAGGCGCTTGTCGTCTCACAATTCACCCTGCTTGGCGATGTCCGGAAGGGGCGCCGGCCCAGCTTCGCAGCCGCTGCGCCACCGGAAGTCGCGGCCCCGCTCGTGGAACACTTCGCCCAGGTGCTGCGTCAGCTTGGTGCACGCGTGGAGACAGGGCGGTTCGGCGCCATGATGCACGTGGAATCGGTCAACGACGGCCCTGTGACGATCGTCATCGACAGCGACGACCTGGATCGGCCACGTCACTAGGTCCGGTTACTCTGGCTGAGATACAAGGGTTTCGCCCTTGCCGCAGGCATCCATGACGAGGTCTGCCGTTTCTTCGGGAGTAAGTCCGCTGCTATCGATCGTCTGCCCGGCGAAGTCTCCCCATTCTGCGAAGTGCGCGTGCCCGTCTCTGAGTTGCGCCTCGGGCACGCGCCGGGTCGGCTCTCTCGTCAGCCCCCGCCGCACAGTCTCCTCCAGCGTGGGGCGCAGCAGCGCGAAGTGGATCGGCACCTCGGCGCATCGCATCTCGTCGATGTAGATCGGAAGCAGATGGGGTCCGATGACTCCGTCGATGAACACTGCGAATTGCTCTTCTGCGTATGCCGTCGCCGCCCGCGCAGCGGCGCGCGTCACCATCTCATTCTGGCGGCCCGAACCGGGAAGCCACGGCTTGATGAAGCCCATGCGGATTGTTTCGTAGAGCCGGTCTGTCTCCAGGTGCACGGTGCGGTCATAGCGCCCGCAGAGAGATTCTGCGACGCTGCTCTTCCCGGCTCCAGGCGGACCGGAGATGATCACGATCTGCGACATCAGAGGTCGCCGAGTTCGAGGCTGATGTCCAGCGCCGGCGCCGAATGAGTGAGCCGACCGACAGAGATGAAATCAACGCCCGCCTCAGCAATCGCGCGGACGTTCTCAAGCGTAACACCGCCGGACGCCTCGATCTGCGCGCGCCCGGCGACGATGCCGACGCATTCGCGGATTTGCTCGGCGCTCATGTTGTCGAGCAGGATGATGTCAGCGCCGCCCTCGATGGCTTCCTTGAGTTGGTCCACGCTCGCCACCTCGATCTCGATCCGCATCGTGTGCGGGCCAGCCGCCCGGCTGCGAGCCAGAACGGCGACGAGATCCGGCACGCCCGCCTGCCGGGCTCCCTCGATGTGGTTGTCTTTGATCAGGATGCCGGTGCTGAGGTTGAATCGATGGTTGTATCCGCCGCCCGCCCGCACGGCGTATCGGTCGAACGGGCGCAGGCCGGGCGCCGTCTTGCGTGTATCCAGCACGCGAACGCCGGTGCCGGCGATGGCGTCTACGTACTCGCGCGTGAGCGTGGCAATACCGGATATCCGCTGGAGGAAGTTGAGCGCAACACGCTCCGACGCGAGCATCGCCGAGAGCGGCCCTTCCACCTCGGCCAACTCGGTGCCCGGCGCCACACGTTCGCCCTCGGGGACGAGCGTATCAAAGGAGACCGTCTCGTCGAGTGCCGTCATGGCCGCCGCGGCGATGGGCAGGCCGGCGACGACGCCGATGTCCTTCGCCACGAACGTCCCGTGGCCCCATTGCTCAGGTGAGACGAGCGCGCGTGTCGTCAGGTCATCTCCGGCGCCATCTTCATCCAACGCCGCGAGAACGGCTTGGTGGACGACATGGGGAGCGATCGGGGTTAGGCGGTCCGCCATCGCGGCTCCGAATCTTGATCAATGAGGTCAATGGACTCGGTGGGGAACCGGGCTTGTCCGGAAGGTGATATGCCGGCGCCATGCCTCCCGCGGTTCCGGGGAATCCGTACGGAAGTGCGCGCCGCGACTCTCTTCGCGTAAACGCGCCGCTTCCGCCATCAGTCCGCCGCTGAGGAGCATGTTGGCGAGCTCGTGCGACGGTCTATCGTTCGGTTCCGCCGGCGCCGCGCGCCAGGCGGATAGCTGTTGCGATGCCTCGCTCAAGCCGCCTCCGTCACGCACGATGCCTACCTTATCCCACATCAGCGACTGAAGCGAAGCGCGGTCTGCCACGCCGCCGGCTTCGTTCGCGAAGGGCGGAAGATTGCGAGTGCCCTCCGAAAGCGGCGCCGCGCTTTCGACGCCCGAAGTTATGCGCTCTACGATGCGCTTCGCGAAGACGACCGTCTCGAGCAATGAGTTGCTCGCGAGGCGGTTCGCGCCGTGCACGCCGGTACAGGCCGCCTCGCCGCACGCGTAGAGCCCGCGTAGCGTCGTCTCGCCCCAGACGTTCGTCCGGACGCCCCCCATCATGTAGTGCGCCGCGGGCGAGACAGGCACTGGCTCCCGCGTCATATCAATCCCGTGGTCCATGCAGTACTTGTAGATTTGCGGGAAGCGCGCGGTGATGCGTCCGGCGGGCAGATGAGTGATGTCGAGATACACCTTGTCCGTGCCGGTTCGCTGCATCTCGCTGACGATCGCCCGGGCGACGATGTCGCGCGGGGCCAGCTCCGCCTTGTCGTGGTAGCGCGTCATGAAGCGGTCGCCGGTCGAATTGCGCAGTATGCCTCCTTCGCCGCGCACCGCCTCTGAGACGAGAAAGACCGGGACGCCGGGCAAGCGCAGCGCCGTCGGGTGGAACTGCATGAACTCCATGTCTGTCACCTCGGCACCGGCGCGATACGCGAGGGCAATCCCATCGCCGGTCGCGACATCCGGATTCGTGGTCACGCGAAAGAGCTGGCCACAGCCGCCGGTCGCGAGCACGATGGCGCCGGCATCGAATCTCTGGCTGCTGTTCGCCCGCGTATCGAGCGCGACGAGCGCCGTCGCGCGGGCGTTCTCAACGATGATCTCCTCGACTTGCGCGTGTTCCTCGATCGTGATTCGAGACATGCGGGCAAGCCCGCTGAGCGAGATCTCGATGTGCGCTCCGGTGGAATCGCCGCCCGCGTGTAAGATGCGGTTGCGGCTATGCGCCGCCTCGCGCCCCAGCGCGACCTCGCCGTCGGAGCTGTCGAATGGCACGCCAAAGTCGACGAGGTCATGGATCCGGTCGGCGGCCGCCTCGACGAGGATGCGCGCCGCTTCTTCGTCCACCAGACCGGCGCCGGCGTCGATCGTATCGCGAAGGTGTAGCCCCGGATCATCGTCGACGCCGACGGCAGCAGCAATGCCACCCTGCGCGTATTTGGTATTGCACTCATCGATGCTGCCCTTCGTGAGCACGCACACCGACCCGTGGCGCCGTGCGAGGAGCGCCGCGTACAGGCCGGCGATACCGGATCCGACGATGATGTAGTCGAACCTCTGAGGCATGGTAGCTCCCGGCTGGGACTTAGTGTCACAACTACACTAACTCACAGGCAGCACTGCGGTCAAGCCAGCTGAAGATAGAGTTGGCTGACTGAGGGCGCGCCGGTTTGACTTCGCGCGCGAGGTGGCTGACGATGGTCGTCGGAATCCGCTACGACCAGGACAACGACGATGAGCGAACCGTCACCGGCGAGTAAGGCACAGGCGGCGCACGCCGCTGCCGAGCGGGCCGAGGAGGAAACACTCTGGGACGTCGCGGCCCAGCGCTACGAGGCCGCGCTTTCGCTCATTCCCGGCACGAGCATGGCGGCCGATGAGGCAGACCTGCTGACGGCACTCGGGCGCTGTTACTGGAACCTGTCCGATGCGAGGACGGCCTGGCGCACGCTTCGCCGGGCGATCGCACTCTACCGTGACCGCGACGACGGTGTAGGTATGGCGCGCGCGACGCTAGAGATCCTGCGCATCTGGGGCCCACCGGACCGCCAGAAGTCGATGGCGGAGGAAGCGCTCGAAGCGCTCGGCGACCGCGATGCGCACCTTCGGTCGATGTTGCTGTGGCGCGCGCGGCGCGAGGATGAGGCTCTGACGTTGGCGCGCGAGCATGGCTTCGACTCGGTGCTGATCGTCGAGAAGGAGCGCGATGCTTACGGCGCGTACGACGACGGCCGCGTGGAAGACGCGAATAACGTTCTCAGGCAGGTGCACGAATTGCACGCACGGTCGCGCAACTATCAGGGCGCGGCGGGAGTTCTGCGATACGCGGGCTTCGAGACGATGGCGATGGGCCTTCTGGATGATGGCGAGCGGTGGGCGGCCGAGACGGTCGGGTATGCGCGGAAGGTGCACTTGCGGTTCACCGAGCAGTTGGCGCTGATGGACCTGGTGGGCGTAGCGTTCGCGCGATGCGACTTCGCGCGTTGTGAGACGCTGATCGCCGAGAGGCCCGCTGAGACCGATTTCCGCGGCGATCTCTACCGCATGTGGATTGCCGAGTTCCGCGGCGACCTGGCTGCGGCTCTCGCTCTGATGGTCGATCCCGAGCGCGGCGGCGGCGCGACGACGGCGCTGTCGCAGACGCACGCCGCCGCGGCGGGCTTGCTGCATCACGCCGGTCGGGAAGATGCCGCCCGGCACGAGCTCGAAGTGTGGGCGAGCGTCGCACGCGAGGGCCAGAGCTTCTGCGACGAGGCGCCGGCGCTGGCGGATTGTCTCATTAGTCTCGGCAGCGATGCGCTGGTCCGTGAGATCCACGATCAGTTCGAAAACCGCAAGGCGCCGGTCGTCTACTCGACGCTGCAAGGCCGGGGCGAGGCGTACGTGCGCGCCGTCATCGCGCTCAGGCTCGGCTATCGCGACCACGCGCGCGATCTATTCAATGCGGGGCTCGCCTGGGCCGATCGCGAGCGTTGCCCCATCGATGCCGGGCGGTGCCTGCAAGGATTGGCATCCGTCGCGGCTGCGGCCGGCGATGGCGCCTCCGCGGCCGCGGACCTCGATCGGGCGGCAACGATCTTCAAGCGACACGAGGCCACGCTATATCTCGACCAGATCGCGGTGGCGCGAAGGCGATAGTGTTGTGCTTCCGACCTCTCGTTAGCTTGATGCGTTGTGTTCGCGCTTCAGATCCCCGTCGCGGAGCTCCCCTTCCCTCGTAGGGAAGGGGTTGGGGGTTAGGTCGGGCGGGGACGCAGGGGGTTGCCCGTGACGGCGGAAGTAAAGAAGCGTTAGAAGTATTACAGCTAGCCCCGTGCGTTGCTAGACGCTGCCGTAATACTGCTTGCAGGACGTGGGGCCGAAATGCGACTGTCCCGATAGTCCCAGCAGACAGTCCGAGAGGTTCGCGTCCCCAGCATGGAGCGCGGCGTTGACGCAGTCCGACTTCCCGATCGGGGTTGTTGCGCTTCCATTGATGACGTCACCGATGCAGTTGCGCACCGTCACGTGCAGGCTCGCGTCCGCAGTGAGTTGCTGGCAGGCATCGATGCCCGTGGAGGTCAGCCCCGCCATGTAGCCGACGCACGTCCCCATCGGCGGCTTCGTCCTGGGCGGCGGTGGTGGCGGCGCCGATGTTGGCGCCGGCGGCGGCACATATGGTGGAGCCGCCGCTGTGGGTGCTAACGGAGCGGGTGGAGGCGCCGGTGGCCGTGCGGCGACCACCGGCGCGACGGACGCGGGAGGCTCGATTGGCGCCGCGGGTGGCGAAGCCGACGCCTGTTGCGTCGCGACGGCTCGAATGTACGCGTCAGCGCGCTGGGTAGCGACGGCAACGACGTAGGCTTGCTCCGCGGGCGACAGCTTTCGTTCCTTGTCGTACACAACGAAGTACCAGGCGACGGCGGCGAGCGCGCCCGCCACCGCCAGATAGCCGATGATCTCCATGATGCTTTCGCCGCGTTCGCCCCGAATCAGCTGCATGGGCCGTTGAACTCCCTTAAGATCATCGGCGCATGCCTGAGGACTGAATAGGACGAGAAACGCAGCGCGTGTCGCAGGCCAACCGACGGCGCGGTCAGCTGCGCCGTGATCGCGCTCCTCTCGAAGCGCTTGTTACTCCACCGTCACGGTCTTCGCCAGGTTACGCGGCTGATCCACGTCGCAGCCGCGGCGGATAGCGATCTGGTATGACAGGATCTGCATCGGTATCGCTGTTAGCAGCGGGCTGAGCAGCGGTGTCGTGCGCGGCAACTCGAGCGCTTCATCACATTTGGCGGCGATCTCGCGGTCGCCCTCGGAGACGATGCCAATGACGATGCCATCACGCGCGCGCACCTGCTCGATGTTCGAGAGCATCTTGCCTCGCGTCCCGTCGTCGAGCGCGATCGCGACCACCGGCATCTCTCGATCGATCAGCGCGATCGGCCCGTGCTTCATCTCGCCGGCGGGATACCCCTCGGCGTGGATGTAGCTGACCTCCTTCAGCTTGAGCGCGCCCTCCATCGCCATCGCGTACTGGATGCCGCGCGCGAGAAAGAGGAAGTTCTGGCTTTGGAAGTGGCGGTGCGCAATAGAAGCGATCCGCGGTTCCAGATTGAGAACGCGCCCCATCAGGCCCGGAATCTGGGCGAGCGCGGTGAGCATGTCGCTGAGCTCTGCTTCGCTCACGGCGCCGCGTAGCACGCCGATGCGGCATGCCAGCAGATACAGCGCGGTGATCGAAGCGGTCAGCGTCTTGGTGCTCGCTACGGCGACTTCCGGGCCGCATCGCGTCAGCACGAAGCCATCGCTGACGCGCGTCGCCTGCGCGCCCGGTGTGTTGCAGATCGTGAGCAATGGCGCATTGCGGCGTTTCGCGTCGGCCATCGCCTCGAGCGTGTCGACGGTCTCGCCCGACTGCGCGACGGCGATCACCAGTGTGTCCGGGCCGATGAGCGCGTCGCGGTAGCGGAACTCCGATGAGTTATCGACCTCCGCCGGGATGCCTGCGATGCGCTCGAAGTAGGCGCGGCCGACGAGCGCGGCGTGCATGCTCGTGCCCATTCCGAGCAGTACGACGCGCGAGACGGAGCGCAGGATCTCATCGCTGAGGTGCAAGTCCTCTAGCTCCACAGCGGGCGGATCGAACAGAGCGCGGCCGCGAAACGTATCCATGATGCACTCCGGCTGCTCCATGATCTCCTTGAGCATGAAGTGCTTGTACGCGCCTTTCGCCGCTGACACGGGGTCGAAGGGCATGATCTGGGGTTGCTTCCACACCGGCTCGCCCTCGAAGCTGATGTATGCGGCACCCGCCGCGGTAACGCTCGCGATCTCGCCGTCCGCAAGGAACGCCACGCGCCGAGTTTCGGGAAGCAACGCCGACAGATCGCTCGAAACGAACATCTCGCCGGCGCCGTAGCCAATGACAACGCCACCGGCGTTGCCCACACGTGCGGCAATGATCCGCCCCGCGTCGCGCGCGGACATGACCACGATTGCGTGCGCCCCGTCGATACGCGCGAGGGCGCTGCGGAACGCCGCCAGCAGATCCACGCCGCTGTTCAGATAGTGCTCGATGAGGTGGGGGATGACTTCGGTATCGGTATCGGAGGAAAGATTGTGGCCGGCGGCCTTCAGCTCAGCACGCAGCGAAAGATAGTTCTCGACGATGCCGTTGTGGATCACGACGACGTCGCCACTGCAGTCGCGATGGGGATGCGCGTTGTCCGTCGTGGGCTTGCCGTGCGTGGCCCAGCGCGTGTGCCCGATGCCTGTATGGCCGGCGGGATAGGCGCCTTCAAGCCCACTGCGCAGCGCGCTGAGCCTTCCGGCGGCCCTGGCGATGCTGATCGTCCCGTCGTCCAGGACGGCGATGCCCGCGCTATCGTAGCCGCGATATTCGAGCCGCTGGAGGCCATCGAGGAGCAGCGGCGCGGCATCGCGCTCGCCGGTGAATCCGATGATGCCGCACATCAGCGCACTCCCGGCGGGGCGATCCACAGAGGACACAGAGGGAGTTGTGCCCGCTCACGTCTCTCGTGCATTTCTGTGTTCTCTGTGGACAGGGTCGTCAGGCGGACGAGTCGATTTAGTTTGGAATACATGGAGACTCCTTGCGCGGCGCCGCGCGCGATCACTTGCCTCGCCGGAGCGAGCTGGATCGGCTGTGGGTCTGCGGGAGGAGGGAGATGGGACTTCGCCGTTGCGAAATGCACGTTGGGCCGGTTTCTGTCGGGTGCTCGCGCACCGCGTTTTGTTCCGTTCCATATCGACTGTGCAGCCGAGAGACCATCCGCCGAGTGTTTCGATCGGCCTCTTCCTCGTCACCCGGTCGCTCTTCGAGCCGACCCGGGCCTGGCGCTTGCTGTTACATCCCTGACCTCGCCGCTACTGGCTCACCTCCTTTCGCATAATCTACCCAGGCTTTGCCGTTCGAGGTCGCCGCAACTCCGGCGCCCGTCACATCGGATTCTAGCGGCTCACGGATGATTTGCAAGACATCGCGTAGCGTCGACGCGAACGCGAGTGGCACGCCCAGCGCCGCCTGAAGCTGCTGAGGTGGCATGTCGTCGAGAAAGCGCGTGCCGGTGTAGTCGAGCGAGTAGCGCGGCAACACGGCGAGATCCCCGAGATCCGAACCGCGGAGCTTCTGCTGCAGATCGGACCCGACGAGCAAGCCCGAGACGTTGACGCGCGGGCCGAAGAAGCTGTTCGGGACGGCGTGGACGCGCAATGTGACGCCGGTGAGCGCCTCGAGTTCCGACGCGACGCCGGTGAGCAGTGGCGCGATCAGCGTGCCGCAGACGAAGCTCATCCTGGCAACGCGCGCCGGAGCCGCCGCCATCGGGCCGCGTGCGAGCGACTGCCGCAGCCGCTGCCATTCGTCCGTGAGGGAGCGGGCCATGCCGATACCGTTCTCAAACTGCGGGAAGCCGTCGTAGCGCGCCGCGAGCGGAAGCGCAGAGCCCGCCATGATGTAGTACTCGTCCGCGAGATAGACGAGCGTCTTGCCGTGCTGTTTGCGGAAGCGGCGCTGGTAGGGCGCGACTTGCGCCACGACCGCGCGCGCATAGTCGGGGGAGCAGCCCTCGATCTCCGACGCGTGCGTGCCGCGTTCGATGCGCTCTTCGGCGACGAGCGACGCGCCGACCGGGACGACGGAGATGTTCTGGACCGCCGGATAGAGCGCGGCGAGGTCGTCGATGGTGCGGTCGAGGGCGGCACCGTCGTTGACGCCGGGGCAGAGCACCAGCTGCGTGTTCGCCTCGATGCCGAGCGAGCCGAGCCGCCGCAGCTGCTCGCAGATGTCGGGCGCGGTCACGTTGCCGAGCATGTAGCGCCGGAGCCCCGGCTCGGTCGCGTGCACGGAGACGTTGATCGGCGTCAGGCGCTGCTCGGCGAGGCGCGCCCAGTCCTCTTCGCTGAGGTTGGTGAGCGTGACGAAGTTGCCGTGGAAGAAGCTGAGGCGGTAGTCGTCGTCCTTCACGTAGAGCGTCTTTCGCAGGCCCTTCGGATTGCCCTTGAGGAAGCAGAAGAAGCACGAATTGTTGCAGATGCGGACGCCGTCGAACGCGGCGTCCTGGAACCCGACGCCGACATCTTCGTCCGGATGCTTGTGCAGCTTGATGCGCTCGCTCTGATCGCCGCGGACGACATCGAGCTGGATCAGGTCTTCGGCGGCGTAGAACTGGAAGTCCACGGCATCGCGCAGCACACGGCCATCGATCGACGTGATGCGGTCGTCGGGCTGCAGGCCGATCTCCTCGGCGAGGCTGCCGGGACGGACGGCATCGATGACGCCGCCCGCGTTGGGTTTGCGGTACTGCGATGTGCGGCGGACTTCGGTCAACTGGGCGCCAGTGCGTACAGCCGGTCGACGACGTCGTCGATGACGGCGTCCGGGGTGGATGCGCCGGCGGCGACGCCGACCTTCTCGTGCCCCGGCAGCCAGCCGGCTTCGATCTCGCCTGCCGACTCGACGTGGTAGGTCTCGACGCCCTGCTCGCGCGCCACTTCGGCGAGATGCCGCGTGTTCGCGCTCTCACGGCCGCCGACGACGATCATCAGGTCGACGTCCTGCGCCAGGTCCTGCGTGGCGGCCTGCTGGCTCGTGGTGGCGTTGCAGAGCGTGTTGATGACGCGAAGTTCGCTGATGCGGTCCATGTGCACCGTGAGCAGCTTTTGCACGAACTGCGCGAAGTGGCCCTCCGTCTCGGTGGTCTGTGACAGCACGCCGACACGGGACGGCATCCAGTCGGGGAGCGGCGCGTCGAGCTCGGCCTCCGACTTCATGGTGACGACCTTGCCGTTCGCCCAGCCGAGGATGCCGCGCACCTCCTTGTGCTCCGGGTCGCCAAAGACGATGACGCCGAAGCCCTCGTCGGTCAGCTTCTTCGCCCACTGCTGGGCGCGCGTGACGATAGGGCAGGTGGTATCGACGATCTGCGCGCCGCGCGCCTGCAGCTGCTCGAGCACCTGCGGGCCGACGCCGTGCGCCGTGATGGCCACCGGGCGTGAGTCGATGGCGTCGATCGTGGCGATCACTTCGACGCCCCGAGAGCGCAGCTTGTCGACGACCTGCGGGTTGTGCACGGTGGAACCCAGGCTCGTGATCGGGCCGAGATCGCCCGCCGCGCCCTCCATCATCTCGACGGCGCGGCGCACGCCCATGCAGAACCCGAGTTCCTTCGCCTTGATGACTTTCATGGGGGCTTCCTCTTCGCGGCGCTTGTGCGTGGGCAGTATAGCGAGTGGGAGCGGGGCAGCCGATTCACGGCGGAGGCGATGTTGGATGTTGGATGTTGGATGTTGGAGCCGGCGCCCGGTGCCTCGGTGGAATTGTTTTGCACTTTTTACTTTTTCGCGCCCCAACTCGGCCTGCAAGCGCGCGGAGCGCTGCCAGTATAGCCCCTCACCCCCGACCCCTCTCCCACAAGGGGCGAGGGGGAGACTGTTTCGTTATGGTTGGCGAATTGAAGCTGGAAGGGGGCTTGTTTCGTAATTTCAGCCTCCTGGGAGGCCGAAGGCCTGGATGCGGTGGAGGGGTGTGGGGGCGCCGCCCCGGCGGGACTGGATGGCTTCGAGCTGGTTCAGGGCCTGGTAGAGTATGCGGTTGAGGTTGGACTCGTAGCGGATGATGCGGTCGAGCGTGGGGGCGTCGGGGAGGAGGCGTTCCTCACCCATGCGGTCGACCTCCTCGCGGATGCGGGCGACCTTGAGCTGCCAGCCGGCGACGATGGTGCGGGCGCGGGCCGGCGGTCTGCTTGAGCATATCGGTGAAGGCGTAGTTGCGGGTGCCGCCGCCGCTGGTGTGACCTTACGTTACGAGCGTAAGCGCGCGCAGCGAACGCTGTCAATAACGTTATGAGCAGTTCGGAGGCTTAATTTTTCAGGTGGACACGAGGCCAGCGGATCTGCATGGTGGCGCCCCGTCCTGCGAGGCGCCACCATGATTGCGTCGTGTCACACGAAGTCAAGTAGCGATCGCTAGTGCGCCGGCTGGAGCGAATGCGCCGACTCTAGTGGCGTGACGAGAAGGACCAACAGCGTAACGACGTGAGCCGTCTGCAAACGAACACACGAAACGTGGGCACTTAGACTTCTACGATGGTTGCTTTCCCCGCGTTGTCTCTGACGTTCTCTGCAGCCCGTTTGGCGTTTGGCTTGCTGTCGAATGCCTCGCCCGAAGATCCCACCGTTTGACCATTGCCGGCAACTAGGCGCCAGCGGTACTTCCCGGCCGCGTCCGCGTAAATCTCGAACTTCATGTTAGTCCTCCTTCTTTCGGGCTTCCGCGCCGCTCGATGACTTCCAGCGTCCAGCGATGGAACTGCTCTTGGGGAGCAATAGCGATAGTAGGCTTGCCGCCTACGTCGGTCAAGCGTCCCGGGATAGCACTCGGTGATGCCACGCGCTCAATTTCATGAACCGCGACCGACTGGGGCCAGAGGCGCCATGTTTCGCGCCTGGCCTCCTACGGAGGCGACGGAGAAATGCAGCTCGAAGTGGGTCCGTATGGCCCTCCTCGATTGCCCACGATCCAGACGGGGTGCGCGGTCAGGACGTTCGCAGAAGCATGCATTGACGACTAACTGAACGCGCGATGCAGCAGCGTCTGGAAGAGGTGCTCTGCCTGCCCCAGCGCCTCGCGCTGCTGAGCGCGTTGATGTTGCCGATGGGTGCGCCTGCGCCTCGGCGGCGGCCGCCTCTTGGCATGGTGGTGCTCCCTCTGGTCGCTGGTGACTGGTGATTGGGTCGCTCGGGGTCGACGCGGGGTTATCCACAGATGGACACAGAGGACACAGATTGGTTGGGGGCCAGTGTAGGGGTGGGGGTGGGGGAAGTCGGAGCGGGGGATGTCACTGGGTTATTGCCGAGGTCGACCGAGCCGGGCGGTTGTCCCACCGACGCCGTGTCGCGGGCGCGCTGGTGAGCGGCAACCCCCATTGCTTGAGGCCACAGTTTGCTCAGGATGCTAAATAACGGCCAGTGTCTCTTGATATTGGTCAAATCGGTGCGGTAATATTCCAACATGTCTAATCGATCCTCAATCGGTGGTAGGAGGGCTCATCTTGGCTGAAGAACTTAACTTACAGGATCCCGACTGGCTGGCGGAGCTGCTCGGCATCGAGAAAAACACCATCTATAAGTTCCTCGGCGACGGCACCATTCCGGCGCTGCGCCTTGGAAAGAAGTGGCTGGTCGATCCGGAAGACGTAAGGGCATTTATAGCAACCGAGCGCCGTCGGCAAACGGTCGGTCGCCGGGCCGAGGCCTGGTTGCAAAGCGAAATAGTTCGATTGGGCAGCCGCATGACGCCCGTCACCCCGAGCGCGTCCAACGATGTCAAAGACCTATCAGCCGAGCAGATCGCGAACATGCTCACCGGCAAGACGTACCCGAACGCAGAGTTGGTGGCGGACACTGTGAAAGCCATTGAACATCAAGTGGACGAGCAAGGGTGGGCGCACATGCCGATACCCGACGTAGCCCTCTTAATGCGCCAAGCCGGTCTCAAGCTCGTGCCGTGCAACGGATGCAGCGCCAAGCCCGTGCTTTACGCCGATGCCGATCGATTTGAACCTCTGTGCGAGGAATGTAGCAACGAGGAAGCCGCGCGCTGGGAAGCGTCCCCGAAGACGACGACCGATGAGAAAGGAGGGCCCAAAGTGGCGCAACCGTCGTCAGAGAAGTGAGCCTAGGTGCTGGAACACCTAGGCTCGGATGACGAACCCATCACCATCAAGCAATCGGTCGTCAGCGCCCATTGTACCTTGGGCGCCTAATCGACCCCAAGGAGCCATCCCATGTACAACGACCAACCACGCGACTGGGTTCACGCATCTGTCGTCGAAGCGGTCATCTCCCAGTACACCAAGAACGAATGCGTCGTAATGCCGGAGAACCCGTACAACCTGTACGGAGTGCGCGGAGTCATCGACATCGCTCGATACGCCCCGACGTTCATGTCAGGTTGCCACGCTGACTTCCTGGAAGTTGAGACGCGTCTGTCTGATGTGAACGCCGTTATACGGAAGATCCGTGAAAGAGGCCTGGTCTATCCGCAATATCTCAAGGCAGCACGTCAGATCGAGTTAGGGCAGGTCTCGTCGTGGTTAGTTCTTCTAGCCACGCGGGAAAACGCCGAGGTCGTCCTGACCTATGCCAATACGTTTGCCACCCTGTTCGGTATGGGTACGCGCGTTCCACAGGCGGATGGCATTCGCTATGGCCTTTGTTTTGCAGACCCGCTCACATTTGGCGGCGTGAGGGCTTTGCCGCTCCTGCCATTGATGGAGGCGGACACCCTTGAAGAAACGCTGGGCGACGTTTGTCGGTACAACGACAAGCCAGATGTCGAACGAGCGTTGTTGCGCTGGCGCCGAGGCGAGCGTGACTTGGAACGTCCACTAGCGCATGCGTGAGATCGCTTCGAGCGGGGAGTGCCGCCGTGCTCGGCAGCGCTGCCCGCTCGACGGATCCTGGTCCCGGTGAGCGTCGTCGCTTAATCCGAGGGCTCCGACATCGTGGACGCTGAGGACATCGTACAGCTGGTCGCGCAGCAAAGCGGCGAGGGCGGGCACTATGTCCTCGTCGAGATAGAGACGCGGCTTCAATTGTCGTTGAAGACGACCAAGCCTTTGTCGCCGATTTCAAAGTTGTAGCGCTTTGCCAGCGCTTCCATGCTGTTCTCGGCGTTGAAGCGGTCGACGTCCGCCTGGTGATCGTAGTAATAACTGATGGCGTCATGGACCGCTGCCGGCTTCAGATGCGGATACATCTCGAGCAGTTCTTTCGCGTCGATGCCGGATTGCAGGTAGCGTGCGACGAAGTCCACCGTTATGCGGCTTCCGGCGATGCGCGCCCGCCCGCCGCATACGCCGGGAGTCATCACGATGTGTGGGTGCTCGGTTTTGGTCTCGGTTGTCATTACGCCCGAAGTATAGCGCGCTACACCGGCTCGGTTTCCTTCAGGCCGGCTTGCTCGGCGGCGTGCATGGCGACGGCGTCGCGGTAGGCGCCACGGTACTGCTCGGGCAGCAGCTCGGCGACGTGGCGCATGATGTCTTCGGTTGCGTCCTTCGCCGCCTGGGAGGTGATCCGCTCCGCCTTCGGCGGGTAGAAGGGCTTACCGATGCGCACGACGACGCGCGGGCCCATGAACGGCCGCACGAACACCCACGGCCACGGGATGGTCTCGGTGCCAATGATGGCGACGGGCACGATCGGCGCGCCGGTGCGGTAGGCGATGAGCGCCGTGCCGGGGAAGCCCTGGTGCAACTGGCGGTCCTTGCTGCGGGTGCCCTCGGGGAACATCAGCAGCGGCAGGCCGCTGTTTACGACGCGCGTCGCCTCTCGAAGCGCGCCGAGATCGGCCGAGTGACGGTCGACGGGGAACGCGCCGATGAGCCGGAAGAGCGTCGCGCCGATGGCGTTCCCGAACCACTCCTTCTTCGCCATGAAGACGATGCGGCGCGGCATGATGCCCGGCAGCACGCACGGGTCGGCATTGTTCAGATGGTTCGAGACGATGATCACGCCGCCCTTGCGGGGCATGTTCTCGACCCCTTCGACCGTCGGTCCTTTCACGTAGAGCAGCAGGCACAGCCGGATGAACCAGACGACGGCCCAGTAGGACACCGGCACCACGCGCCAGATCATGCTGCCAGATTTAGAAGTCGTGCGACCACCTCCTCGATCGTGAGTTGATCCGTGTTGATGATCTCAGCCCCGGCCGCCGCCGTCAACGGCGAGGTAGCACGGCTCTCGTCGATGCCGTCACGGCGCGTCAGGTCGGCCAGGATCTCGTCAAAATCCGCCTGTGTTCCCTCGCGCTGGAGCTGTTCCAACCGCCGCCGCGCCCGCACCTCGCGCGACGCATCGAGATAGATCTTGAGCCCGGCGTCGGGCAGCACGACGGAGCCGATGTCGCGCCCGGCCATGACGACTCGCCCTGCGGATGCAAGGTCCCGCTGTATCCGCACGAGCGCGGCGCGCACGCGCGGCACGCGGGAGACCAGCGATACATTGGCTTCGACGGCGGGCTCCCGCAGATGCGGTGTGGCATCTTCGCCATCGAGTAGCACGCCACTCGGTTCGACCGCGCCGCCGTTCCCATCGCGCACGTCGATCGAGACGGATACGGCGAGCTGGCCGAGCGCCTCGGCGTCGTTCGGGTCGATGCCACGCTGAAGCGCGAGCCAGGTGACGCCGCGGTACATCGCGCCGGTGTCGAAGAACCGGTAGCGCAGGCGTGCTGCGAGCGCGAGACCGATCGCGCTCTTGCCGGACGCGGCAGGGCCGTCGATCGCGATGACCGAGGCCGTCTGTGAGCGGGTGGGTTCCGGTGTGACGGTGCGCCTCCGTGAGATTGCCGGATTATAGCGGCAGGGTTGCGAGTTCTAAGTTCACAGTCATCAGTTCACAGTTCACCGGCGGACAAACCCAGCAGGCTCTTCAGCTGGCGCACTTCGTTGTCGGACAGCTGTCTCGTCGTACCTGATGCGAGGCGCGCGAGCGTGATTGGTCCGACGCGCGTGCGCACAAGCGTGCGGACGGGGTGTCCGACGGCGCGGCACATCAGGCGCACTTGTCGTTTGCGTCCTTCGTGAATCACGATGCGCAGCCACACGTGCCCTTCCCACGCCGTGCGACCCGATGGTGGAAGCGTCACATCGACGGCTGCGGGCGAAGTGCGCTTGCCTTCGATAAGCACGCCGTTTCGCAGCTGGCCAAGCGCAACATCGGACAGTGTGCCGGTGACCTGCGCGTAGTACTCCTTCTCGATCTCATATCGCGGGTGCGCCATGCGATGCGCGAACTCGCCGTCGTTTGTGAACAGCAGCAGCCCTTCCGTGTCGCGGTCCAGCCGGCCAATCGGGAAGACGTGAGGAGGTAACGCGGGCGGCAGGAGATCGAGCACGGTGCGGCGGCCTTCGGGATCATGCAGCGTCGTTAACACGCCGTCGGGCTTGTTCATCGCCAGGAAGACGGCCGTTTCCGCGAGCGAAAGCCGCTTACCGTCGAGCTCGATGCGATCAATCTTGGCGTCGGCCTGCGTGCCAAGGGCAGTCACTGTGGCACCGTTGACCGAGACGCGTCCCGCCGTAATCAGTGACTCAGCGGCGCGCCGGGAGCCGTGGCCCGCGCGCGCCAGGATCTTTTGCAGCCGTTCCCTCACGTTCGGGTGCGTAGCCGCTGCATGAGCGCGGGCCCTGCACGCCACGAGAGCATCACCAGCAACGCCGTGGCGGCCACAGATGCGAGCGCCCACGGCAGCCAGCGACTGAAGGAACTGCTCGTGCCGGGGACGATTTGAACCGGCGAATCGGACGCGGCTTTGGGATGTGGTTTGGCTGACACGGGACCGATTGGTCCACCCGGTGACGGCGATTCGTTGTCGATGAAATCGCCTGCGCTGTCGCTGTCGAGGCCCGCGACTCTCCGCTCGATGGAATGCCCCGCAGGTACGTCCGGGATCGCCGGCGACAAGACATCGGTATCGGTCCCCCACGAGATGGCGTCCATTACCGTTCCGGAGGGGTCGTGCAGAACCAACCGATCCCCATCGTTACCAAGCGAATTGCCGATGCGCCCACCGACGCTGACAACTGTGCCGGCGAACTGAGGGTAGGTCTTTGAGAAGCTATCCGAAGCGGATACGATGGCAAACCGGTGCGGGCCGATCTGCAGTTCAGGCAAGATGTCGCTCGCCGCGGCGTCTGCCAGTGACCAACCGATGAGGTCGACGGTCGTGTCGCCGGCGTTGTACAGCTCGACCCACTCGGAAGAGGCATCGGACTCGGTACCGGCGGGATCGTACAGCACCTCGTTGATGACGACTCGGCTGCCGGGTGGGGCGGCTGATCCGCCGGACGCGGCGGCCTGCCCGCTCGCCCCTCTTGCGGACCGAGCAAGTGCGGATGCGACGGATGATCCAATCGCGGGCGCGACGGAAGGATCCTCGTGACCAGCAGAGACGGCCAGGGCCGTGGCTGAGACAAGCGCCGGTTCTGCCGGAGCGAATGAGGCGTCGTCGACGTAGATGACGGCTGGTGCCGCCGAAGCCGGTGCCAGCAAGACACGAAGGCGCGCAGAGCGCGCGCTGTCGGGTGCAAGCACGGCAACCGTCGTCAGGTACCGGTATTCTGGTGCCGGGGCATCGAGACTTCCGGTGGAGTCGGACGTCGCAAGTGCTTGGCCGCTTCCAACATCGGTTGCATACCACGAGATGCGCAGCGACGCCGATGCCACGGCTGGATCGTCGTCTCTAATCCACGCATTGAACACGTACGTGCCGCCAGGCTCTACGGCGACCGTTTGGTAGATCCATTTGGTCGAGTCGGTCGTGCTCTCGAACCGTGCGGCGTGCTCTCCGGAACGCACCGGTGTTGAGACGAGCGCCAGGTCGCCGCCGTAGCGATCCCACGATGCGGGCCTTCCCGAATCGTCGGCCAGTTCGAAGTTTCCGTTTTGCAGCGACGTGCCAACGATCAGCGGCGCGGCGGCTTCAGTCGGCGTGTGTGTCGGCGAGGCAGTCTTCGTCGGCGTGGCTGTGCGTGTGCTAGTTGGCACCGCGGTTGAGCTCCCAATAGCAGCGACGGTGGCGAGCGAGGTGTGCGTCGCGGTAATCGGTGGAGGGCCGTCGAAACGCACGTCATCGATGTACACCGCTCCGGAGCCGTCACCCTTGATCGCCACCTCGACTTGCGAGAACGCCGTTAGCGTCATCTCCCCTGACAGCTGAATCCATTGGTTGGTCGTCAGCGGGGAGTAGACATCGTTGGTGCCCGGGCCTTCCGGGTTGATCGCCTGCGCGCGGAGATAGATCTGCGTATCAGGGATCGTTCGGCGCACGCTGGCGGATACCGAGTAGGTTCCAGGGGGTACATCGAACAGCGTCTGTGACACCGTGAAAGGGCCACCGTCCGCCGACAGGCGCGCGCTCATCTGACCGGCGACCGGAGGCACATCGTCCGCACCGACGGTGACCAGCTCGAGGCTACCCGCATGCCACGCATCGGTGCCGTTCTCGAAACTGCCATTCTCGATGTACGAGAAGGCTGTGGCGCGACCCTGCGATACCGTTAACATGAGCGCGGCGGCCGCAACGATCGCGACGGCGGAGAGTAAATGGTTCGGGCGCGGCATCGCCCACCAGTCTCCTGGTGTCCTGCCCACCGGGGCGGTCCGTGGCTTCACTCACTCACACAGAACGGGGCGGCTTATGCCTGCCGCCGGACGCGCACACGACGCATCATGATCGTTTCGGTGATGATCTGCGCTTCGTCGACCATACCGTCGCGTTCGCGGTCGTCGCCACGAACGCGAATCGACCGCGTCTTGCGGCGTTTGCTGCCGTTGCCCAGCATGCTACTCACCATCCGGCGGAACAAGAACTGCCCGACCGTGCCGGCGGCCATCACCGCGGCGCCCTTCACAACGGGCGATACTTGCGGCTGCCACACGGCGGCCGTGGCATCAGGACGGACGACCGGCAACGTCCGACCGATCACCGAGGTGCCGCATCGACGGCAGAAGTTGTCGATGTCATCGAATGCGAAACCGCAAGTGGAGCAGATCTCATCGTTCATGGCCGCGATATCGTAACGCCTGCCTTGTGACCCGTCAATTGACGAAAGCGCAATTGTTGGTGTTCCGAGATTCTGCCCTCAATAGCCGGGCAGCGATCTCTCCTCTCATGAAGGACATCATCATAGAGCGGAAGGAACAAGCAGCGGGCGCTCGCCCTGGCGGCGATGCGGCAGCGGCAGGATGCCTCAGCGGCGCTGTCGGGCCCGCATTCTAGGCGTCAGACTCCGGCCGATACGGGGCTTCATGGTCGATGTCGCCGACGAAGTCAGGCAGCCCGGTATGCCGGAGCTGTTGGCGAATCGCCGCGTTCTCGCCGGTGTGGTACCAGTAATGGTAGATCATCCGTTGAAGCAGCGACCCAAATATGTACTCGGTCGGCTTATCGTCCATCATGACGTTGGAAAGCAACGTCTGGCCGGAGATTGAGTCCAGCCAGGGATCGGCGGCGGTTGTGATCACCCTCCACGCAGACCACATGTCGTCAAGCGTTGGTGCGCTGGCCTGGGCGCCGTACGCAAACTGGACGTTGACTTCAGGCAGAAGGATCTTCGATTGGGCGCGGTGAAGCCAATAGCGCTGTTCTTGCCAGGCCAGGTGGCCGACGTTCCAGCTGATGCAATTCATTGGCAAGAACCGTTGCTGTGCCTCGGCCGCGGTGACGCCGCCAAGTCCCCGGACGAACTCGCTACGCGCGAACCTGAGTTGTTCGACTAGCGGATGAACCATGGCGGAACGCTCCTATCAGACCGGATTGTAATTTACCGTTTCGGCACCGGCAAAATCGAGCGCCCGAGAGCGCCAAAGGAGGGTTTTCACCATGACGCCCGACGAACGGTGCGGCGGGCACGGCATTGGACACGCAGCGGAAGAGTTTCGCAACTGGACCCTCTGGTGAAAGAGCGCAAAGACGTGACGATTGCCTAGGCAGTCACCGCTTTGGCGAGCGTGGCCTCAATCTCCGGCGTCAGATCGTAACCGCCCACGATCCTCGTCTCGCCGGCCATAATGTGGTCTCCGACAATCCGCAGGCGTCCCGCGGCAAACGCGCGCAACGTCTCCACGACGAGCGGTAGCTCGCGGGAGCCGCCGCGGCTGCGAATCTCTCGGAAGAGTGGGAACGCCTCCCCCTCAGCGTTGCGGATCTCGTCGATGCGACGATTCTCGACGGCACGCCAGAGCGGATCGATCGTGGCGCCCCGCAGCGGATACGTGCAGTACGTTACGATTGGACCTTCATCCAGCACCGCCGTGCCCAGATGAATATAGACTCCGCTCTGGTCAGCTCGCTGGTCGATGAGCTCCCAGGTGACGTCCTGCCACGTGCCGGCAGGACCACCCGGCGCTGCGGGGTGCAGATTGAGCAGTGGATGCGAAGAAAAGAGCGGCTCGGTGGTAATCAGCATGTATCCAGCGAGCATGCCGATGTCGTACTCGTAGTGCGCGAGTAATTCCACAATGCTGCGGTCGTATTCGGCGCGCCACGGCGGCAGCGGGTCACCCTTGTGTGCGATCTCGCCGCCGGACTCGCGGCGGAACCCGGCGTCGGAGAGCGTGACGAGTGGGATACCGTACGATCGCACCTTCTCAAAGAATGCGTCCGTGGCCGCGTAGCGTCCGTGTTCGCGGTTCGAGAATACGAACGCGATCTCCGCGTCGAGGCGGCCTTCGCGGATCGCGTCGACGGTCGCGCGCAGCAGCTTCTGCGAACCCTCGCCGCGACCCGTCGAGAACCAGCCGATTCGAAGCAACTTCGCGCCTCCCGTAGATCTACGGTAGCCCTTCGCCACCAGCCCGGCAAGCGGTTACGCGAACGGGTCGTCTTCGTCCGGAGCCTCCGCGTCGGGCACGTACTCGTAGTCGTCGCGTGACTCTTCCGGCGCTGCACCGTTCGCTCGCGGCTGGATGGGCGCGAACGACTCCTTCAGCTTGGTGATCTTCAATTCGGCTTCGTCGAGGCGCTCCTGGCATTTGCGGGCGAGCGTCATTCCCTCTTCGTATAGCGCAATCGCGTCATCGAGCGGGAGGCCGCCCTGTTCCAGTTTGGCGACGCTCTGCTCGAGTCGCGCGTAAAGCTGTTCAAACGACTCCGTTTTTGCTTCCTTTGGCATGGTGCCTCCTACGCCCGTTCTTCCGGCATGGTGAAAAGGGGTGCCTGTGCATCAGGCACCCGGCGCTTGATCCTCGTGCGCTGTCCGGATCGTCCGCCGTCAACGTGCACGCCGAATGAGCCGTCGCGCACGCGCACGTCGAGTGCATCGCCGGCGCGCACGTCTCGCGTGCCAGAAACAATCGCTGGGCCTCGCTGGACGATGGCATACCCTCGCTCCAGGGTCGCAAATGGGTCGAGCGCCTTCAGGCGCCACACGCAGCCGCCCAATCCGTGCGTCCGGTCTCGATGCGAATGCTCGGCTGCGCCCGTGCAGCGGCGGGTGAGCTCATCGACGCGTTGGCGCTCCCGGTTGACGTCTGGCGCACGCCGATCGGCCGACTGCAGGGTCGCGCGCACTCGGTCGCGTTCGATCCTGATCCCGCGGTGCAGCGACGACTCCATCGCCGCGGCGTGTGCATGCAGGAGTGCGCGGATCTCCCGTGCATCTGGAGCGACGATCTCGGCAGCGGCGCTGGGAGTGGGCGCGCGGCGGTCGGCCACGAAATCGGCGATGGTGGTGTCCGTCTCATGGCCGACGGCCGAGACGGTCGGGACGATGCTGCCGTAGATGGCGCGTGCGACCGGCTCTTCGTTGAACGCCCACAGCTCTTCGATGGAGCCCCCGCCTCGTCCGGCGATAATCACTTCGATGTCGCGACGGCGGTTGAGCTGAGCGATGGCGCCGACGATGCCGGCGACGGCGTCTGGACCCTGCACGGGCGCCGGAGCTAGCACGATCTCGGCGAGCGGCCAGCGGCGCTCGATGACCTGGCAAATGTCGTGGAACACCGCACCGGACTCCGACGTGACAACGCCGATCCGGCGGGGAAACCGCGGCAGCGGCCGCTTGCGCGCGACGTCGAAGAGGCCTTCCTGCTCAAGACGCGTCTTCAGACGCTCGAACTCAGCCTGGAGCGCGCCGACGCCCTCGGGTTGCACGAAATCGACGATGAGCTGCAGATCGCCACGTTGCTCGTACAGGGCGATCCGGCCGTGCGCGACAACCGCGTGGCCATTGTCGAGCAGCCGCGCCGTACTGGAGCCGGGCGCGTAACGTCTGGCGAAGAAAACGGCCCTTAGCTGCGCATCGCCGTCCTTGAGTGTGAAGTAGACGTGTCCCGAAGCCGGGCGGCTGACGTTCGAGACTTCCCCGGCAATCCAGACGTCACCGAGCACGGGGCTCGATTCGAACAGCTCTCGCAAGTACGATGTGATCTCATGGACAGCGTAAACGTGCACCCACGCATTGTCGAACAAATGCGCTGATCAACGCAATGCGGGGATGAAGGGACATCCGCCCGAACGCTTACGCGCGTTCGATGTATTCGCCCGTACTGGTGTTGACTTTGATGGTGTCTCCCTCGTTCACGAAGAGAGGGACGTTGACCACGAGGCCCGTCTCGAGCGTCGCCGGCTTCGTCGCTCCTGTGGCTGTGTCGCCCTTCACCCCCGGGTCACAATGGGTGATGGTCAGCGTCACGGAGGACGGCAGCTCGATGCCGATCGGCTCGTCTCCCAAAAAGAGCACGTCGCATGTGCCGTTCTCGGCGATGAAATGCTTCGCCTCGCCGACCTGGTCGGCCGTCAGCGGCACCTGGTCGTAGGTCTCGGTGTTCATGAAGTACATGATGCTGTCTTCGGTGTAGCTGAGCTGCATGGCGATGCGCTCAACGCGCACCCGGGGCCATTTTTCCCCGGCCTGAAACGAGCGCTCGATGAGGTCGCCCCGGCGGACGTCTCGCAGCTTCATGCGCATTTGCGCCGAGCCGCGCCCCATCTTGATGTGGTGGAACTCCATCACCTGGTAGACGCGACCATCAAGCTCAATCGTCGCGCCTCGTTTCATATCACCCGTAGAAATCACGATAGCCGCCCTTCTTCCAGAGTTTTCTTGACAACCGGGCGAGCTTTCGCTTCGCCGTCATCGGTGCGTCGCTGCGGGTGGACGCTTACGACACGAATTGCAGTTTAGGTGCGCGGCTCATGACGCGCGGCTTCCCGCGTTCCAACACCACCATGTCTTCGATGCGGACACCCCCCCAACCGGTGATGTAGATGCCCGGCTCAATGGTGAACACCATGTTGTCCTTCAGCTCGTCGGTGGACGTCCGCCCGACGCGGGGGGCCTCGTGGACTTCGAGCCCGATACCGTGGCCCAGGCCGTGCCCGAATGCGTCGCCATAGCCGGCCGCCTCGATTACGTTGTGCGCGATCATGTGGCACTCTTCGCCGGTCATGCCGGGCTTGACCATCTCCTCGGCCGTGAGCTGCGCTGTCAGCACAATGTCGTAGATCTTTCGGAACTGGTCGTCGGGCTTGCCCAGGAAGATCGTGCGCGTCAGGTCCGACATGTAGCCGCCGACATCGCAACCCATATCGATCACCACGCCCTCGCCAGCTTCGAGCTTCCGGTCCCGCGGGTACGCGTGCGGCATCGCGCCCCAGGGCCCGCCGGCGACGATGGTGTCGAATGACAGCCCGTCCCCGCCGTGCTCGCGGATGTACCGTTCGATCTCCCAGGCCACTTGCTTTTCGGTCCAGCCCGGTTCAACGCGCTCGCAGACATGCGTGCAGGCCGCGTCGCCCAGATCGACGGCGCGCTGCAGCGCCTTGATCTCGTCCGGCTCCTTGAAGAGCCGCAATGACTCGACCAGATTGGGCGTCGGCACCAGCGCCGGCCGCTCGGCGTCCGGCAGTGTTGCCAGCGCCTTCTTGAATTGCTGGTGCGTAGCCACCGTCATGTCGTTCGCCTCGAAGGCGACCTTCTTCCCGCCCAGCCCTGCCACCATCGGCACCACCCACGCATCGAAGCCGCCGACGGTCTTGTGCAGCCGGAAGTCCGGCGCCTGCGCGGCGCTCTGCTCGTAGTACCGGAAGTCGGTCGCGATGATCGCGTCCTCCGGGGTGATGAGCAGATACCCGGCCGACCCCGTAAACCCGCTGAGGTACCGCCGGTTCTGCGCGTTTGAAATCAGCGCACCGTCCAACTCGTGCTTCTCGAGGGCGTGCCGAAGACGTTGGACGCGGCTGTTCATGGAATGCAATTCCTCGCTAGTTCGCGGGCGGCCGAAACCCCGCCTAGTTGGTGCCTTTGATCTGCGACACGAGCGCGTCCACTGCGAGCAAGTAGCCCTGTACTCCAAGCCCGACGATTACGCCTGTAACCACCGGCGACAGCAGCGACTTGTGTCGGAACCGCTCGCGCTTCCAGACGTTCGAGATGTGGACCTCGATAACCTTCAGCTCGCAGGCGGCCACTGCGTCGCTCAGCGCCATGCCGTAATGAGAGAGGGCGCCGGCGTTCAGGATCAGCCCATCCGCCGCTGATTGTTCCTTCTGAAGCCAATCGATGAGGGCGCCCTCGCCGTTCGCCTGGAACGCCCGCACCTCAGCGCCCAGCGCGCTCGCCCGGTCCACCACCGCGCGCTCGATGTCCGCGAGGGTCGCCGTGCCGTAGATCTCTGGCTCGCGGGTTCCAAGCGTGTTCAGGTTCGGGCCGTTCATCAATAATATCCGCATCGCGGCATTGTAGCGCGCGATGGCAGAATCGGCATGAACCCAAAAAGCGGTGAGATCGCCTGTGCGCTCGCCCTCCTACGGTGCCGAAAACTATGTGGGAGATGCTCGCTCCGGCGAGCGGTCAGGAATGGTTATGGGTAACGCCGGCGGCGCCAGCGATGAAAGCCCGATCGATACCGCTATCGGGCGTGAAGCCGAAACTACCGCAGCCAGTCAGTCTGCGGCCGACGGCGACTCCCCCGCGCCGGAGTTTGTCGCTATCTCCGATGAGGCAGACGCAGCCCACCAGGAACGGCGCATCGACGCACTCGTGCAGCGTGTGGCGGCCGCCAAAGCCGCGCGCGTAGTCGAGGCGCCGGAAGACCCGATCGAGGCGACAATTCGTCGCGTCGCCGAGGCTAAGAGGGCGCGTGATGCGGCTACGGCCGGCGGCACGGAAGCCGAAGTCGACGGTCCGCCGCCGCTCGATGTTTCGACAGCCCCCGCGCCTTCATCGACAGTTGAAGCCGCGGAGCAGGCTCTCGAAGTGGTTGCGGAGGATCAGTCCCTCGACGAGGTGGATGCGCATCCTCCGTCCGCGCCGCTCGATGCGCCGACTCCGGCGACGGACGAAGGTCCACCCCCTTCATCCGGCCTGCTGGCCGTCGCGGATGAGGACCCAATAGAGGCGACCATTCGCCGGGTGGCCGCAGCCAAGGCGGCGCAACGGGCCGCAGCCGCAATTTCCGTCGACGAATCGTCGCAGGCGGACCAGGGTCCTCCGGCAGGTACCGCACCCGATGAGGCCGCCGACCAACCGCCGCCGTCGCCGAAGCCCAAGATGGGACGCATCATCACGCCGCCCGCATGGCGTGAGCCGCTGCGAGCGAAGCCCGCGGACCCTGTCGTGAACCATGATCTCGAGCGCGCTGTGGCGGAGCTGCGCCGGGATCTCGACGAGACCCGCCTCGCGCTTGCCTCGCTGACGGCGCGAATCGACATGTCCGAACCCTCACCCACGCGCATCCCCGAGACGCCTGAAGGCCATCCGGCCTCTGACGAAGAAGATTGGGACGAATTACCATCGGTCCCGCGCATTTCGCTGGGCCAGCCGCCCCGCCCCGGCATCTTTCGCGATCCGCCGCCTCGACTTACGGCGTCGGGAGAAAGTCTGCCCGTGCCGGAGGAGGTGATGACCGACACCCCTCCCGTCCCCAAGCCGCTGCCACCGGCCCATGCTGAACCCAGGCGCGGGCTTGATCTGTTGCCCCGGACCTATCGCGTGACGGTCGAGGACAACCGCGGCGGCGTCGACCTCGTCCCGCTCCACAGGGCGCTACTGGCCATGGCCGCAGTGCGCGATATGTCGCTCCTGAGCTATAGCAACGGCGTGGCCATCGTGTCGCTGGACACCCTGGACGCATTGAATGCCGACGACCTGTGCGATGCCATCGGACGCGCAATGTCCCGCCCGGCGAGGGTCGAAGTGCACAACGAGCAGACCATGGTCGTAAAGCTCGTCGAGGCATCATAGTCCGATGCTTCGAACTCGTCCGTCGTGGCCGCATCGACTTCCGGCGGCGAGATGAGTTTGCGGCGGTGCTCTGGCTGACCTGCCGGAGGGCCGCAACATCACCCAGCGTGAGCGCCGCTGCAAGAAGCAGGCCCGCAGGCCGACAACCTGTGGGAGAGGACCACACGCGACCTTCACGATCGCCAGGTTCCGTCCACTCACCGGTGTGTTTGGGGGTAGTCCCCTCAAGCTTTGTTCACGAGGGCCGAACCTTATTCATGGAGGTGTCAGATGGCTGATCTTGAGACAGAGGACCCGAGTTACGAGCTGTTCGGAAACCACACTTCGTCGTCCGCCGAGCGACTGGGCCTTCGCCCGGGAGGCTCGGGGCTGGGGTGGTTCGAAGCGGAACTGGCCGACGCGAACGAACGGGGGATCACGCTGCCTCCGTTGAAGGTTGAGCGTGCGAGGGCGGAGGAACAGCTCCACCGGCTCCTGCACATCGCGTACTCCATGGCCGACCCGGACTGGGATGACCGCGACCGCCGAGACGAGGGGCCCGTCATGGCGATCCGACAGCCCGACGTGCACGGCTCGCCGTGGCTCGATTTCAAGCTGGTGGATGGTGAGTTCCAGCTGCGCTTCCGCTGTGCCGGGTGGCAGGCGCGCACTGGTTTCAGCCACCCGGAAGTAGCGACGGACGCCCGGGAGGCGGCCTAAGCCCATCCCTTGGCGGGACGCCCCGGGATGGCGACGTCAGCCGCTTGGTTTGGCAAATCAGAGGGTCAGGACGGGCTCACGCCGGGCCAAAGAGAGAGCGTTTAGGGCTGGATCGTCTGTTAGCAGTATCCACATCGCGTGTTACCGTCGCGCGCGATGTTAGATTCGGCATGACCCCGCATAGGGGGCGAAGGCGCGGCTGCTCTGGGCCGTTGGTAGTGCCGAAAACTACACAGGGAGATGCTCGCTCGGGCGAGCGCCGAGGAGTGGATATGTGTAACGCCTGCCGCGCCCACGAGGAAAACTCGGTCGAGACCGCCATCGAGCGTGTCGCCAAAGCCAGCGTCAGAGGCGGGTCCGCCGCTCGCAGAGACACGCCGGTGCTGGAGTTTGTCGCCGTCCCCGATGAGGATGAGGCGGACGCGCCGAATCAGGAGTGGCGCATCGATCAAGCGCTCGTGCAGCGCGTCGCGGCAGCGAAAGCTGCCCGTGTACAAGCTGCCCGTCCGGTCGATGAGCCGGAGGATGAGATCGAGGCGACAATCCGTCGCGTGGCCGAGGCTAAGGCGGCGCGCGAGGCACTTGGCGCCGACGCCACGCGAGCCGAAATCGACGGACCATCACCGGTCGGGGCATCGACGGCGCCTGCGCCTTCATCGATCTCTGAAGCGCCCAAGCGGAAGCGCCACACAGTTGCGGCCGAGCAGCCGGTGGAAGAGCCATATCCGACCGCGTTCCCCGAATCAATCGCCCCGATAGCCCCGTCAACGCCCGAAGGCACACCGGAGTCATCCGAGGAGCGTGCTCCAACGCAGAGCGCGTGGGCGGCGTGCCGGCGTTGGTTGGGCAAGTTCGGCGCCCTGCAGGGTGCGTCGCGATCCAGCCTCACTCGGGTGCGGCGCTTCATCGCGGTGAATTGGGGCCGCCTTGGCTTTGGGCGCACGGCAGGCGAACGCCTTGATCTTCTCCTTCTGGCAGACCTTCGGCGGGATCTCGAAGACACCCGGCAGGCGGTCGCTGCGCTCACGGCGCGAATCGCCACACTGGAGACGTCAGCCACGCCCACCATCGAAGTGCCCCATGCCTCCTCTGTTTTCGAGAGAGACGACTGGGACGACACACCCGCTGCCCCGCCGACCCCTAGGGTCCGAAGCGTGCGGCCGGCGATCTTCCGCGATCTTCCGGAAGACGCTACCAACGCCCGGGAACCCCTTGAGGAGCCGGAAGCCGCTGCGTTGCCGGAAGACGCCGCCATCCCGGAAGACGCTGCCGTGCTGGAAGACGCTGCTGCGCTGGAAGATGCTGCTGTGCCGGAAGACGCTGCCGTGCCGGAAGAAGTGGTTATCCACGCCGGCCCGAGCGCCGCGCAGTTGGCGACGCTCCATGCTGAACCCACCCGTGGACTTGATTCGTCTCCGAGGACGTATCGACTGGCCGTCGAGGGCAAGCGTCGCGGCGTCAACCTCGGCTCGCTCCGCAAGGCGTTATTGGCGATGGAGGGCATCGGCGAAATGTCGCTCCTGAGCTACACCAATGGCGTCGCCGTTGTTTCGCTCGACAGGGTGGACGAACTGGATCCCGACGTCCTCTGCAACGCCATCGGACGCGCTATGTCCCGCCCGGCGAAGGTCAAAGTGCACGACGGGCAGAACATGGTCGTCCAGCTGGCCGAGGTGTAAGCGGACAATGCGCTGGCTCAACCACAAGAAAGAGCAAAAGGAGGCGAGCCCGGCCGCGCTCGTCGCCATCGAATCGCTCGACGAGTCGCGCCCATCGGGCCGCGAAGGCCGGCTGTTCGATCTCGTCATCCTCTCGCTGTTCTTGCACAGCGCCGGCAGCAAGCACGAGATGGTCGGCGCCTTCCTCGACCAGGCGCCCGCGGTGACCGAGGCGATCTTCGTCTACCCCATGATCCTCGATAAGAAGCGGGACATCCTCACCGCGACGGCGCTGGAAGGCATCGTCGATCCCCTGCTTGAACGCGTGATGGACGCGTATCAAGAAGATCTGACGGCTATGCAACTCGATCTACCCATGAGCCACTTTCGCCGTCTCGTGATTGAGGGCGGCGAGGTGGTTGTGTGCAGCACGCTCGCCGACTTCTGGGGCGATGCCGTTCCTGCTGAAATCGTCAACGAAGCGGAAGACAAGCTCGGGATCAAGAAGATCGCGCTGGTGCCGATGCTCGTCGAGGGCGAGCCGTACGGCATCGTGGTCTTCGGATTCGACCGCGATGACGTCGACGCCGAGATCGTCGAGCTGCTCGTCGGCCACTTCACGCTGGCAATGCGAGACATCGCCACGCAGGAGGCCACGGCGCGCTTCAATGACATCGATCCCGTCACCTGGGTCTATAACCGGCGCTACATGGGTGAGATGATCGAGGCGGAACTGGTGCGCTGCGGCCGCTATTCGAAGGCACTCTCCCTGGTGGTCGTCGACATCGACGACTTCGGCGCCTTCAACGCGCAGTACGGGCAGTCCATGGGCGACCGTCTGCTGCGCAGCGCCGCCGTCAGCCTGGCCGAGGCAGTGTCGCCGCCGGAGATTGTGGCCCGTCTCAACGACGACGAGTTCGCCGTCCTGCTGCCGGAAATAAACCGCGCGGCGGCGGTCTCGGTGACGACGCGGCTCCTGGCGAGCCTGGCGCAGGTGCCCATGTTCGGCAACGACGGCGGCTCGTCTCGGCCAATGAAAGCCTCGGTGGCAATCGTCTGCTTCCCGGAAGACGGTACGTCCGCGAAGGATCTAATGGAGAGCGCCGAGGCCGACCTCGAGCAGGCAAAACGCGAGCGCGAGGAAGCGGCGCGCGCAGGAGCGTCGCGCGGCGTCAACCCACTGGCGCGTGCGGCCGCCGAGCGCCTCAGAGGCTAACCTTCGTTCACCATCGCTTCTCTGTAAGTTTTTCTCCTCTGCTGCTAACGTAGCCAGCACTTGGTGGGCTCGGTTGACTCTACTATCGCTAGGTCTTCGTGGCCTTCATCGGACGTGTCGCCGAGCTTGCCAAGTGACCTGGGTCTGACCTGATAGGAGCCGTCCCCCGTGATTGAAGTTCTCGACTGGCACGGATTGGATCTCCTGTTAGAGTGCCGCAGGCATTACGACGAGACAAAGGGGGAACCGATGGCCACATCTAGCGCGCGAGCGATGACGCAACCTGACGGAAGCTTTGAGGAGCGCGCGTCTGACGCGATCACGGCGTTCTGTGGGAAGATGCTCTTTGTGTACGTCCATGTAGTCGCATTTGCGATCTGGATCGGCACGAGAGGATTCGGTGAAGATGCGTTTCCTTTTAACTTCCTGACGATGACGGTTAGCTTGGAGGCGATCTTCCTCTCCACGTTTATCCTCATCTCACAGAACCGGCAGCAGGCCCAAGCCGACGAGCGTAACGCCGCCGTTCAGGAGAAATTGCAGCAGATGCTGCAAGACGTGATCACCGACGAGAAGCTCGATCTCCAGAACGAGCGAATGATCGGGAAGCTCCTGGAGCGGCTGGACGTGGAGCGTGTGCGCCCGATCGCGGAAGCGGTCGCTGACATCAAGGCGTGCGTTCTGCGGCTCGAAGCGAGCGGCGGGGCCCGGCCCTCGTAAGTCCTAGGGAGAATCCTCAGGGTCCGTGCCATCTCGCGCAATCGGTTGGCCGGCGCCGCCGACGCCACCCTTACTGCGCTTCGGAAACCTCTATTTGCCCCCGGAGACCAGGCGGCCGAGGAGGCTCGCGATGTCGTCTGCGTGCTCCTCTTCCATGCGCAGGATGTCAACCATGACTTGCCTTGTCGTCGGATCGTCGTCGCCGATCCAGCGAATGATCTCCGTGTACGATTCGACCGCCACGCGCTCCGCGACCAGATCTTCCTTCAACATCGCCTCGAGCGTCTCGCCTTCTGAGTATTCGGAGTGCGCGCGCGTCGCGAGGCCTGTGGGATCGAGATTCGGCTTGCCGCCGAGCTGGACGATGCGCGCCGAGATCCAGTCCGCGTGCTGCTGCTCCTCGGCCGCGTGCTGAAGGAACTCTGCCGCGACTCCTGCGGAATCGAGCCCCGTGGCCATGTAATAATGATTCTTGTACCGCAGGACGCAGACGATTTCCGTGGCCAGGACCTCGTTCAGCACGGCGACCAGGCGGTCGACGTCTTTCTTGTTCGCCGTTGTCACAGCGCCGTCCGCCATGTGCTCGCGCGCCCGCTTCCGTATCGCCTCCAGGTCAGTCTTGAACGGTTCCTTCATGCAGCTCTCCTTCGGCTTCGGTTTGTACTTGTACGCAGCGGCTTGGAAACGGGACACGCGAGCGGCACGGGCAAACGTAGAGGCCGGCGCCGCCGACTCCGAAGCGTACGGCTAGCGTCTTGCCCGCACAATCTGGTCATCGTGGCGCTACAACGCGAGCTTGAGCGCCAGCGCGCGCTCCAGGTCCTTCTTCATGCATGCTGGCGTACTCGTGCCGCGTCCGCGCGAGCGACGGCCAGGCGCCGATCCGCTCGTTGAAGGCGAGCGCATGGTCGAAGTGGCGCTCGGCATCGGCCCACCGACTCATCGCCGCCGCGAGCTCGCCCAACGGATACGCCGCCGATCCCAGCATGAGAGCGCCACCGACTTCGACGATCTGGCGGTCGACGTACGGGAGGAGAGCGTCGTAGAGGAGCGCCGCACGCCTGGGATCGCCAAGGCGCCGCGCCAGCTCTGCGCTCAAGGCGAGGATGGTGAGGTTGGAATGGTCGGCGAAGTCGTGCGCGGCGACGCGCTCGAACCACGCCCGTGCATCATCGAGCCGGCCCGCCTCGAGATAGAGATACGCGAGCCCGACATCCACGAGCGGTAGGTCTCCGAACTGCTCCTTGAACTGATGCAGTGAAGGTTCAAGTTCGCCGAGCCTGCCCTGCGCGCGGCGGACGGCGTAGAGTTGAGTTGCCCACACCTGCCGAAAGCCGGGGTGCTGCAGACGTAGGGCGATCGGGATTTGCTGGAGGACATATTGCTCGGCCTCGGCGTAACGTCCCTCCATTTCCGCGAGCGTCGCGCTCCACCACAAACGCTCGATGGTCCACGCGAGCTCGCGCGTCTTCTCGGCAAGATCGCAGACGATCGGGATCTCGCGCCGAACCCGGTCCATCTCTCCCAGCTCGGCAAGATCCATCAGGCGCGCGTCGAGCGTCCCGGCGATTTGCGCGACGTCGCCCATCTCTTCCGCGATGCGGAGACGCTCGTCCCCGACCGCGATGCGCTCCACCGTGTTCGCTGGCCCTATGAGAGCGAAGTAGAGAAACCACAGCGCGTCGAGGACTGCCGTGCGATCGCCGCTCCGATCCGCCATCGCCTTCGCGTGGCGGGCAATCGCCAGGCGCTGGGCTCGAGTCTTCGTTTCAAACTTCGGGAGGCTGGAACCCTGCGACCTCGCGAGTAATCGCGCCGCGAGCGCGCTCTCTTCGCCGCCGAGCGCCGCCAGCGCGCGCTCCAGCGCAGGTACTTCCACTCCAGAGTTAGCTAGCGGTCCGCGCTGCACGGCAGCACAGTAGACGATGGCTGCCTCCGCCTGGAGGTGTGGATCGCCGAAACCCTCGGCCAGCTTGAGCGCCCGCTCCGTTGTCGCCATCGCCTTCTCGGCGACGTCCGCGCGGCGGTACGCCTGTCCGAGTGCAGAGAGCAACTCGTAGCGCTGGCGCTCGTCGGGCTGCTCCTTCAGCTCGAGCGCCTGGAGCGCCAGCTCGTACTGCGCTGCCGCTTCTTCGTACGCCAGCGCCTGCACGGCGCGGGCACCGGCGCGCGTCGCGTAGTCGATCGCCTTGCCCACGTCGCCGCCAGGCGCCGCCTGGTAGAAGTGGTGTGCCAGCTCGGCCAGATGCGGGTCGACGTTGGTGGTGTACAGCTTCTCCAGTGCTTCGCCGATCTGACGGTGCAGCAGGACGCGGCGCGGCGTACTGAGCTCCTCGTACAGCGTGTGCCGGATCAGCGCGTGCGTGAAGTCGTACGTACCGCCGGCTGCGGCCCTCCGCTCGATGACGAGCTGGGCGCGCAAGGCTTCCTCGAGCAGATCGAGCAACGCCTCCTCCGGCTGCCGCGTGATCGCCCGCAGTTCCTCCCAGGTGAACCCGCCCGCCATCGTCGAGGCCAGCGTCAACATCTTGTTGCAGTCTTCGCTCAGACGTGAGAGACGGCGGCCGATCACCTCGCGCACGCCCTCCGGTAAGCCAAGCTCGGAGACGCTCCGGACGTTGCTCGTCCACTCTCCGTCGCGACGGAACAGCTTGCCGTCCTCGATGAGCGAGTTGATCACCTCGCGGATGAAGAGCGGGTTCCCTTCGGTCTCGCGATACAACGCGTCCGCGAGCGCGCGGCGGGCCGCCGACGTCGCCTCCGAGCCTTCGACGGTGCTGATCATCGCGAGCACGTCGTCCTCCGGCAGGCCGCGCAGAAGCACGCGCCGGTAGTGCGGCGTGCGGCGCAGTGTCGCCATCGCTTCCGCGAGCGGGTGCGTGCGGTCGAGTTCGACGTCGCGATAGGCGCCGACGATGAGCACGCGGTCGCCGCCGATGCTGCGCATCAGGTACTGCAGCAGCAAGAGCGACGGCTTGTCGGCCCAGTGGAGGTCGTCGAGCTGCAGAACGAGCGGCGACGCGGCCGCCGCATTGCGGACGAACTGCGTCACGCTCTCGAACAGGCGCAGGCGCTCCGCCTCCGCCTCGAGTGGCGGAGCCGGCGCGATGTCAGGAAAGCGCTGGCGGATCTCGCTGAGGAGCGTCGCGATCTCCGGCGCGCCGGCGTCCATCTGGCTGCGCACCTCGTCGTCAGGACGCGACCGCGCGTACGGGCGCAGCGCTTCGACGAGCGGTCGATACGGGATCGATGATTCCCCCTCGTAGCAGTGACCGGCGAGCACTCGCGCGCCCCGAAGCGCCGCGTAGACGCCGAACTCCTCGGCCAGGCGCGTCTTGCCGATGCCCGGCTCGCCCACCACCATCGCCAGCGATCCCCTGCCCGAGAGCATCTCCTCGAGCGCCTCCTTGAGCTGGTCCATCTCTTCGCGCCGGCCGACGAAGCGGCCCCATTCCAGACCTCGTAAGTCGCCTCCGGCAGGACGTGGCGGCTCGGGCGCGACATCGACGGTCGATCGGTCCCGGATGCGGCGCAGCTCCGTGGCGACATTCTGCGCCGACGCGGGACGCTCATCAGGCGACTTGGCGAGCAGGCGGAGGACCAGCGCTTCGAGGGGCTTCGGCACCTGGGGGTTGTGCCAGGACGGAGCGACCGGCGCGGTGTTGACGTGCTGTGAGATCACGGCGAGGACGTCGTCGCCGAGGAACGGCGGCCGCCCGGTGAGCATCTCGTAGAGCACGCAGCCCACGGCATAGAGGTCGCTGCGTGCGTCGGCCGGCTGGCCAAGCGCCTGCTCCGGGGCCATGTAGGCCGCCGTGCCGACGACGGCTCCGGTGAGCGTCAGCCGCGTGCGGTCGGCCGCGGTCGCCAACCCGAAGTCGCCGAGCTTGGCCGTGCCCTCGCCGGTCAGCCAGATGTTCGCCGGCTTCACATCGCGGTGGACGATGCCGTGTTCGTGGGCGTGGGCGAGCGCCCGGCAGAGGTCTTCTGCGATGGCAAGCGTGTGCTCCATCGGGAGCGGGCCGCCGGCCGCGCGCAGCGTTCCCCGCAGGTCACCGCCGGTGATGTACTGGCAGACGAAGAACGGCCGGCCGTCCTCTTCGCCGATGTCGTACACGGCGACGATGTTGGGGTGGTCGAGGCGCGCCATCGCCTGAGCTTCGCGCCGCAGGCGTTCGAGCTCCTCCGGCTCCAGGGCGTCCGTCTTGATCAGCGCGAGGGCGCACTCGCGATCCAGCGCCGCGTCGTGGACGAGGTACACCGTCTTCTGCCCGCCCTCCGGCAGGACCCGCCGTACGACATAGCGGCCGGAGGCGAAGCAGCGCTCCGCCGGGACGTCGACCTTCATCGTTTGGTTCGCTGGGTCGGGCATGGATGGTGACATCGACCGCCACTCCGTCCTGCTGGTCTAGGGCCACTAGTGTATGCGAGGTGGGCATCTCACGGGAGTCAATCAGGCCCGACACGCGGGGAACGAGGTGTGCTCAAAACCTAGAGAGACGCGCGCGTGATCGCACCTTCGCTGGCGCTTGAGACGAGCGCGGCGTACTTCGCCATCACCCCTCGGCGATAGCGGGGCTCCGGCGCGTGCCAGTCGCGCAGCCGGGCGGCGATCTCGTCGTCGCTGAGATCAACGTCGAGCCGCCGCGCCTTGATATCGAGCGTGATGGTGTCGCCCTCGCGCACCGCCGCGATCGGTCCGCCCACGAAGGCCTCGGGTGCCACATGGCCCGCCATCAGGCCGCGGGTGGCGCCGCTGAAACGTCCATCGGTGAGGAGCGCGACCGTCTCGCCCATGCCCTCGCCGACGATCGCCGACGTTACGCCGAGCATCTCCCTCATACCGGGCCCGCCCTTCGGCCCCTCGTACCGGATCACCACCACATCGCCCGGCTTGATGCCATGGCTGGTCACGGCCGCCATCGCGTCTTCCTCGCGGTCGAAGACGCGGGCCGGCCCGCGATGCGTCAGCCGCTCGTGCCCGGCGACCTTCACGACGCAACCTTCCGGTGCCAGGTTGCCGCGCAGGATTACGAGGCCGCCCGTGGCCTTGATCGGGTCCTTCAGGGCGCGCACCACGTCTTGTCCCGGCGTCTCGACGGCCAGTCGTGCTTCGTCGGCGATCGTGTGGCCGCCCGGGGTCTGCTGCTCGCCATCGAGATATCCGCCCTCGACGAGCCGCTGCGCCACGAGTTGCACGCCGCCTGCCTTATCGAGGTCCGCCGCGACGTAGCGGCCACTCGGCTTGAGGTCCGCGAGCAGCGGGGTCCGGTCACTCACCACGTCGAAGTCATCGATCGTCAGCGGCACGTTCGCTTCACGAGCGAGCGCCAGCAGGTGCAGCACTGCGTTCGTCGAGCCGCCCGTCGCCGCCACCCCGGCGATCGCATTCTCGAACGCCCCTCGCGTGAGGATGTCGAGCGGGCGCTGATTGCGGCGCAACACATCCATCACCACCTCACCTGCCCGCACACCAACATCGTCCTTCCGTGCGTCGACGGCGGGCACGCTCGCGCTGCCCATCGGTGACAGGCCGATGAATTCCATCGCCAGCGCCATGGTGTTCGCGGTGAACTGTCCGCCGCACGCCCCGGCTCCCGGGCACGCCGCCTGCTCCAGCCGGTCGAGATCTTCATCCGAGAGGTTGCCCGCTGCGTTCTGGCCGACTCCCTCGAACACATCCTGGATGTTCACGTCCCGCCCGTCGAACCGACCCGGGAGGATAGAGCCACCGTACAGCACGATGCCAGGAATGTTCAGCCGCGCCAGCGCCATGGCAGCGGCGGGGATGGTCTTGTCGCAGCCGACAAGACACACGAGCGCGTCGAACATGTACCCGCGCGTGCATAGCTCGATCGAGTCGGCGATAACTTCGCGCGACACGAGCGAGGTCTTCATCCCTTCCGTGCCCATCGTGATGCCGTCGCTGATCGCGATTGTATTGAACTCCATCGGCGTGCCGCCGGCCCGGCGCACGCCATCGGCCACCTTTGCCGCCAGCAGCCGCAGGTTGAAGTTGCAGGGCATCGTGCCGATCCAGGTGTTGGCGATGCCGATGATCGGCTTGGCGAGGTCTTCCTTCGTGAAGCCGATGCCGTAGTAGTACGAACGAGCGGCCGCGCGCGTCGGCCCGTCGGTGATGGTGCGAGAGTTGTGTTTCGGGTCAAATGTCATGTGGGTCCTCCGTCTGCGGGCAGGGTATCGAGGCGCATCGTCGCGCGAAACCGGCCGGCTACTTGCCCACGGCACTCCGCTCAGGGATCGTATGAGCGCTCGTGCGCCAAGAGTCGCTGGAGGAATGATGCCCCTTCTCTCGAAGATCACGGTCGCAGTCGTAGTGGTGGTGGCGCTCGCCGCTTCGGCGTGCGGCGGAAGCGGGGGCACGAAGACTGAGACGCCCACCGTCAGCACCGGCGGGGCATCTTCGCCGACCGGCGAGCCCAAGCCCGCTGTTTCGCCGACAGCGTCGGGTGCGGCGACGCCGGCTGTCCCAAGCAACCCCCCAACCACCAGCGGCCGCACCTACACGGCAGCCGAAGCGAAGACCATCGTCGACGGAAGTTCGCTGCTGCCGCCCGACCTGCCCTCGGGCTGGAAGCTACAGACCGACACCGTCGCCGACAACGCCGCTGCCGCTCTCACGGACCCGAAGGGCGGGGCATCGTTCGAGCGATGCGGCCGCCTGTTGAGCCGCACGGCGATAAACCAGCCGTTCGACGTTGTGTCATCTTTCCTTGCCGGCGAGACGCTGTCGTTCTTCTCGAGCATCACCGCGTACGCAACTGACGCCGGTGCGATCGACTGCTCGACCGAGGCGGCGCAGCGCCTCGTCCAGCCGGGCGAACTGGCGCGCGCTCTCGGCAAGCTCTTCATCAACCCGGATGCGGTGCAGGTGGCGCAAGTCGATTACCCGCAGGTGGGCAGTGGCTCCTTCGCCGCAACGCTCACCGGCCAGATCGATGCAGCAGGCACGACGATCGATCTCACGGTGCTGATAGTCGCCTTCCGCAAGGGGAACGTGACGGCCGTGGTCGGCTCCGCGCGGTCCGGCCAGTCGCCGCCAACGGCGGAACTCACGCCCTATGTGGACAAGACGCTGCAGCGGGTGACGACGTTTACCGACTGACGGACGCTGAACCATGGCATCGAAGATGAAGTCTGTAGACAAGCTGTTTTCTGTCGAAGTTCCCGATCAGGGCAAGGTCTCAAGCCTTCGAACGACGGCTCGCGATGCTGCGTGGACGTTCGTCTATGCGCCAGGAGCCGGGTCGAACCTTCGCGACCCCTTCGGAGCCTTCGCGGCGGCCGCGCTTGTATCGCGAGGCATCACCACCGTGCGCTTCCAGTTCCCGTACATGGAGGCCGGCCGCCGCGGGCCCGACCGTCCGCCCGTCTTGGAAGCGACCTGGCGTGCCGTGATCGACGCTGCGCGTCCGGGTGCCGGGCGCCTCATCGTTGGCGGCAGATCGATGGGAGGGCGCATCGCGTCGCTGGTCGTAGCGCAGGGCGTCGCCGTCGATGCGCTCGCGTTATTCGCGTACCCGCTCCACCCGCCCGGAAAGCCGGATCAGATGCGGGTCGAGCACTTTTCTGCGATCCGCGTGCCCGTGCTCTTCTGCTCTGGCACGCGCGATGCCTTTGCTTCTCCCGAAGAGCTGCGGGCGGCGGCGAAGAAGATCCGCACTGCGAAGGTGCATCTTCTCGAAGGTGCAGATCACGGCTTCGCCGTGCCGAAGTCGAGCGGCAGGACGCGAGATGACGTCTGGGCCGAGGCCATCGACGCAATGACGGAGTGGCTGGGGAGCTTGAAGTAATCGGTCCGCTAGCTGGCACGGCGTGTAGCACGCCACAGCGAATAGCCGAGCAGGGAGATCGCCGCCAGCGGCAGCAGCCACCAGGCCGGCGCATCGGTCCGTGCGAGCAGCGCCGACAGTCCGATCGCGAGTACGATTCCCGCCGCGACCTGCCAGTCGTCTCCGACGATGAAGTCGTACCAGAACTCGATGAACGCCACCACGTACTTCATGGCAGCTCCGCCGGCGCGGCAATCATGGGCTCGGGCACAAGTTCGGGCGAGAGATCGTATTGTCGTCGCAGCAGCCCGATCAGCCCCCAGGATGACAGCAGCACGAAGACCAGCACGCCGAGGAGCGCCAGCTCTGAGCCGGGCCAGTCGACGCCGGCGCCTTCGGCCGACCAGAAGATGCCAAAGGTCGTCAGCATGACGCCTACGACGTACTTCATCGAGTTCTCGGGCACCCGCGAGAGCGGCGCGTGGACCAGCAGCCCCACGCTAACGACGATGATTAGCGCCGCGGTGGCTCCGACGACCGCCAGCGGGATGCTGCCCTGACTGCTGCCGAACGTCACGACGATGAACGCCACCTCTAGCCCTTCGAGGAACACGCCCTTGAACGCCAGCGTGAATGAATACCAGTCCAATCCGGCGCGGACCTCCGTGCCGGCAGCCCGCGCTTCGGCTGCCTCACGCTCGAAAATCAGCTCTTCGTCGTGCAGCGCCTTGTAGCCGCTGGCGCGAAGGATCGACTTGCGCAGCCATTGCAGGCCGAACACCAGCAAGAGCCCGCCCACCACCAGCCGCAACGAATCGATCGGTATGAGAGTGAGTGCCGGTCCGAGCGCGGCGACCACCACGGCCAGCGCAATGAATGCGAGCATCGCGCCGATGAGTGTGGAACGCCAGCCGCGGGTCACGCCGACGGCGAGCACGATCGTCAGCGCTTCGACCATCTCAACGCTGCTCGCGAGGAAGGCTGCGAGGACGAGGAAGACGCTGCTCACGGGCAGTCCTGTCTTACAAGGAGCGCGGGTCGGTTTCGATCAGCTGTTACTACGGCCGCTGCCGGGCACGGTCACGCGGCTACAAACAGCTTATCCAAGTGCGTCTTTGATCTTTCCCATGAGCCCGGCGCCGTCCTGCGGCTTCACGTGCGTCCCCATCGACTCGGCGAGTTGCTTGAGCAGCTCTTTCTGCTCCTTCGACAGGTGCTTCGGCGTTACGACGTTTGCGCGCACGACCATGTCGCCGCGTCCGCCGCCGCGCAGATGCGGCACGCCCTTGCCGCGCACAACGAAGGTCTCGCTCGACTGCGTCCCTGCCGGGACGCGGAGCTCGTGCGACTCGCCGTCGATCGTCGGTACGTCGACGTCATCGCCCAGCGCCGCTTGCGCAAAATTCAGGTCCAGGTCCAACAGGATATTGTCTTCGTCACGCTCGAAAATTTCGTGCGGCTGCACGTTGATCTGCAAATAGAGGTTCCCCCTGGGCCCGCCGTGCGCGCCGATCTCGCCTTCGCCGGTGAGCCGCATCTGTGATCCCTGGTCGACGCCGGCGGGAATCGTCACGGAGAGCTTCCGCTTGCGTTTCTCGCGCCCTGTCCCGCGGCAGTTCTTGCATGGATGCGCCACGATGCGCCCTTCGCCGCGGCAGCGGTCGCACATGGCGACATTCACGAACTGCCCGAAGATACTCTGCTGCGATCGCCGGATCTCGCCGCTGCCGCCGCACTGTGTGCAGCGTTCCGGCTGGGTGCCCGGCTCGGCGCGCAGTCCGTTGCAGACAGAGCACACCTCCGCGCTGGCAATTTCCAGCTCGCGCTCGACCCCGAACACTGCCTCCCCGAACTCGATGCTGATGCTCCGCCGCACATCCGCGCCGCGCGCCGGACCGCGCTGGGCGCGGCCGTTCGCGCCACCGAAGAAAGCGTCGAAGATGTCGCCGAGCCCGCCAAACCCGAACCCCTCGAAGCCGCGGGCGTCGCCCTGGGCGGCGGCGTGCCCGAAGCGGTCGTACATGGCCCGCCGCTCGGGGTCAGAGAGCACCTCGTACGCCTCGTTGATCTCCTTGAATCGAGCCTCAGCGCCGCCGTCGGCGTTGCGGTCCGGGTGATACTGCATCGCCAGCTTGCGGAACGCCTTCTTCAACTCTTCCGCCGAGGCGCCGCGGCTCACGCCGAGCAGGTCGTAATAGTCTTGCTTTCGGTCAGTCGTCATCAATCCCCGCATATTTGAGGCGAGGGCGGACCCATCGTCCGCCCACACCCGACCATTGTAGCGAGCGGAGGGCATGTCCCGCGATCTTGCCCGCGACACCTGGACAACGCCGAAGGTCGGAGGACAAGATCTCCGGCCTTCTTCTCGGCGCTGCGGACTACCAGCCGCCCTCGGATCACGAGGCTACTTGATGCTCCAGGTCACGTTAACGTCGACCGTCACATCGAGCGTGCCGGTTTCGATCGGCGTCGAAGGCGCGGCAGCGGGTGCGGCGGCGTCCCTGGCGACGCCGTTGTACAACAGGGGGCCTCCCTGCACGTTCGTCTCGGAGATGGCGATCGGGTCGCCAACCGTCACGCCCGTGGCATTCGCGAGCGTCTGTGCTTTCTTCTTGGCGTCGGCGACGGCGTTCTCGCGCGCCTGACGCTGCAGATCCTCCGGCTTATCGATGGTGAACGAGATCCCCTGAACCTGCGCGTTGTCGCCGCCGACGTTCACCGCGTCGTCCACCACCTGGCTCGTCTTGTTGATGTCGCGCAGCTTGACGGCGACCACGTTCGTGACGCGGAACCCGGTGAGCCGCTGGCGCCCGTTCGTGTAGTCATACTCGGGTGAGATGTTGAACTGCTGTGTCTGAATGTCGTCCTTGCCGACGCCGTTGGCCTGCACCGACTTGATCATCGCGTCAAGGGACGCTGCGGCGTCATCGCGCGCTTGCTGCACCGTGTCCGCGAGCTTTGACACGCCGAGCGTGATCTGCGCAATATCGGGCTTGCCGGTCGCTTTGCCATTGCCGCTGACGACGATGCCCTGTGTCGCGCTGCCGCTGTTGTCGATACGGGTCGTGGTGTCGCCGCACGTTGCCGCGACGGACCCGAACAGCATCGCCGCGCTCACTCCGACCAGTGTCAGCGTTCGTGTTCGATTGATCATCCTCATGCCTCCATGTTCTTCGCCCATCGGACCACGGTGATAGCGCCGCTCACGATCGCCAGCGCGATGACGATGACTTCCGCAATGCGCAGCCGGCTCCAGGGATCACTCGCCGCACCGGGAGTTACGTTGTTGTCGCGAGACTCGGGCGTTGGAGGGCGTTGAGCCGCCTGGGCTGCGGCGTCCGCCGGTGCTGTCACCGTGTACGACGGCGGAGCGCCGGCGAAAGTTCCAGGCGTTGAGCTGTTCGGCGATGGCACGGTGTCAGCCGCGCTTGGCGCGAGAGCGCCATCGCTGGTGGCCGGCACGGCCGCATCGCCTGCCGCCGGCGCGGACGCAAGGCTTCCAGCCGTGGCCGTCTCGGCGAAGCTTGACGGGCCAGCTTCCGCTTTGGATGCCGCCGCCGGGGAGCCGGGCGACGGCGCTTCGGCCTTCGGCGCGGCGGCTTTCGGAGCGTTCGCCAGCCTTCCGGTTGTCAAGCTCGCCGAGCCGCTCTCCCTGCTTGACAGCAGGTCCGCGCCGACGAGCGCGGCAAACAGCACAAACGCGAGCGCGCTCATTGCCGGCATGAGGCGGAGGACGCCCGTCGCGGATGACGGGCTTCGTCGAGCTGCGGCCGTCTCGACATCCGCCCGCCGTAGCCGAAACGACCGGGGCACATCGGCCGACGGCATCGACCGCAAGGCGGCGCGCACGTCGCGCAGTTCTTGGAACCGCCGCCCGCATTCGGCGCAGCTCGCAAGATGCGCTGCCAGCGCTGAATTCGCACGAGAATCCGGTCCGGCATCGACGGACGCCGACAGCGCTTCGATGTCCGGGTGCACGCGACGGAAGGGCGATAACAGTTTGGTCACAGATTCATTTCCCGACAGGCACTATCCTGCCGCATGATCTATCGACGATCCTCGATGCCCGATTGTTCCGATGGCGCGGATCCCAGGTCGCGGCGCAGCTTATCGCGGCCACGTGCGATGCGCGATTTGACGGTGCCCACCGATGTCCGCATGGAAGCGGCGATCTCTTCGTACGCGAATCCCTGGATGTCGCACAGGATCACCGCCATTCGCTGGTCCGCCGGCAGCCGGAGCAGCGCCGCCTGCACCCACTCGCGTTGTTCGGCGCGCAGCGTCAACGTCTCGGGGCCGGGAGCCGCGTCGGCTGGATCGAGTGGATCCTCCGAACCGGGCGGAGGAGTATCGAGAGAGAGGGCTGGCCGGCGGCGGCGCCGGCGGAGTTCATCGGTGCAGGCATTGGCCGCGATGCGCATCAGCCACGCACGGAAGCTGGCGCCTTTGAACTGGCGGATATTCTTAAACGCTGAGACAAATACGTCCTGGGTCGCATCTTCTGCCGGCATCCCGCTGCCGAGCATACGAAGACAGAGGTTGTAAACCGTGCGCTGGTGCAATTCGACCAGCTCGTTGAACGCACCGAGGTCGCCGTCACGGGCGCGTTGCACGAGCGCCACTGCGGCGCCGGGAGTGAGCACATGAGGTTCCGATGATGGGTCGATCATCAATGCCGCCGATTCTAACAGAGTGGCTTACATCGCAATCACGGGACGCGTGCTAGACTAGGTTTACTTATGCCCTACGATCCCGCCGCCCCGGACGATACGCCAGGGCGCTCCCCCTTCGATGAATCCGCGGCTGAAGACGACGCTGCCCGACAGGAGGTGCTAGGCACCTCGCCAGACGTGCGCGCGCCCGTCGATGCGGCCTCGATCCCAGCCGGCGAGAGGCGACCCGAACCCGCCGGAGACCAGCCGGAGGCGCCCGCCTGGCAATCTGGCCCGGCCTTAAATCGGTATTTCGACAGCGCCGATTCCGACCCGTACAGCGATGTCCCGGCGTCACTGGAACTGGCGTACACCGCGGCGGACCTGGGATTGACCCCCGGCGCCTACGATCGAGCCATCCCGTATGGCGATGCGGCACGCAACCGGCGGTCGGGTTCCGGCCTGCGGGTCCGGCGCATCGGTCGCGAGCTCGTCGAAACGGTCATCCTCGCGCTGTTGATTTTCTTCGCCGTCAAGGCAGTCGTGCAGAACTTCCGCGTCGAGGGCTCCAGCATGGAGCCGTCGCTGCACACCGAGCAGTACCTGCTGGTCAATAAGGCGCTCTTCTTTCGGGTCAACATGGATAAGGTCCACGACGTCCTGCCGTTTGTCGCGGGTGACAATGGCCAGAAGCGGCATCTCTTCCGCGCGCCGCGCCGCGGCGATGTCATCGTATTCAAATACCCGGGTGATCCGACTCGCGACTTCATCAAGCGGGTCATCGGCGTCCCTGGTGACACGGTCGAGGTCCACGACGAGACGGTATACATCAACGGCAGCCCGCTGACCGAGACCTACATCAAAGACCGGCCGAACTACACGTACGCGCCGAAGACCGTGCCGCCGGGCAACTACTGGGTTCTCGGCGACAATCGGAACAATAGCTTCGATTCTCACGCGTGGGCCGGCAGCTGCTCGGCGACGCAGCAATGTGACTTCGTGCCGGAGGAGAACATTATCGGCCAGGCGTGGGTCTCATACTGGCCGTTCGACACGTTTGGTTTCGTCAACAACAGGATCGTCAAGCCCAGCGCGCCTTAGCCCGCGCGTCAGGTGGCACGCCAGAGGTTCTCCGGCGTCGGTTTGACGACTATCGTCACCGGTCACGAGTCAGCAGTCGCTACTTCTTCGTCGCGGCAAAGGCTGCGTAGAGCGGCTGTTGTAGCTCGAGTTCACGCACGTCCGACAATCCCGCCTCTAGCGCCATCTCCTCGATTTCGCCTCGAGAGAAGAACCCGACCGCGTGGCCACCCTTCGCCAGCGCCTGCGGCACCTCGTAGAACAGATCGAGGTGCGAGAGCACTGCGTTGTAGGCGCCCCGGCAGTCTTCGATGCGCGCTGGTCCGCGGATCTCCGTGACGAGCAGCGTGCCCCCATCTTTCAGCGCTCGCTGGGCGTTCGCCAGCACAACGCGGGCGTCGTCCATTTCGTGCAGCGATATCTGGACGTAGATCAAGTCAAACGCCTGCTCGCTCGTCAGCTCTTCGCCGCGCATCTCCTCCGAATGGACGCGCTCGCTCAGGCCGGCTGTTTCGATTCGCTCCCGTGCGAGCCCCACCGAGGTGGGGTCTGAATCGAGGCCGGTCACCGTGCAGAGCGGGAACGTGCGTGCGAGCGATACCAGGCCTGCTCCAGCGCCGCAGCCCAGCTCCAGGATTGTCCCGCCGGTGCTGAGCCGTTGGGTGAGTTCGGGCAACTCGGGCAGCAACACCGTCGGAAGAAAGAGTTCGTATGCTGCCTTGCTGAAGGCATGGATGGTCTCGACCATCTCTTGCCCGTAATCGACGAACGGGATACCGGCGCCAGTTGCAAAACACGCTTCGACGCGATCCGCCATACGCGATTCCACGGCGTGGTTTGTGACGAGTCCGGCGGAATACTGGAAATCTTCGTCATCCAGCAGCAGCGCGTCGATGAACGGCGCCAGGCTGAAGCGCTCCGTCGCGCTGTCGTACTCTAGGAGTTCGCCCGCGAGCGCTGTCTTCGCCCATGCCCGAAGATAGCGGGGATCCAGCCCGCTGCACTCGTTGAGCTCGGCGAGCGTGAGCCCGGCATCACTCGCCGCGATCGCGGAGAATAGCCCCAACTTCAGGCCGTAACCGGCCATGCGCAAGCTGGCTGCACCGGCCGCCCAGGAGAAGATCTTGAGCGCCTGATCGTCCTTCGTTACGGAATTTTGTGATGTTGTCATGCGATTCTGCCGCTGATCGGCCGTATCAGAACGCATTAGTCCACTAAGGAGTGCGTCCGTCCATTAGAAACGATCCCACTCCCCTGAGACAGTCCTGGCTAGCCCGGGAGCTTGAGCGCCCACACAGCGAAGAGCGGGTCGTGAAGGCTCCCATCTTCGATGCTTCTATCCTGCGCAATGACGTCGCCGAAGCAGCCGCTGTGCTTGAAGTACGCGCCGATGAGCCCCGCGCGCTCGATGACCGCGAGCGCGCGCCAGATGCGGATCGCCTTGGTTGGAAACATGCGGTTCGAATACGTCACGACGAATGGAGCGCCCGGACGCAATACGCGAGCAATCTCTCGAAACACGGCGAGCGGCTGCGTCAGATATTGGATTGAGACGGTCACTACAGCGCCGCCGAACTCTGCATCGCCGTACGGCAGCGCCGGATCGGCGTTGATGTCTTTCACGGCGTATTCCGTGAGCTGGTCGTTCTCGCTGAGCTCGATCCCGTTCATGCCCAGTCCGGCGAGGCGAGTCCACGCGAGTTCCGGCGGAAGGTGGGACCGATAGCTGGACATAAGGTCAAGGAGCGCGGCGTTCTTCGGCAGGACCTCCGCATACAGCCGCTCCGCAGCTTCGATTGCCGACTCGTCGATGTGGACGAGCAGGCGCGGCTCGCGATAGAACAGCTCGTCAGGTGTCTCGTCTTCCCGCTCGAAAAAGCTCGGCTTGAACACGGATTCGCTCACGCGACGATCCTACCACCGTCGAGCGGGCTGAGTTGAGTGCATCGAGTCCGCTCTTGCCATTTGCAAGGACCTCTCGCAAACTGGTTCGCAGGGCGACCACTCGTCCCGCGAGCCGATCGCTCTTTTGAATGCCGGAGGTGTGCCATGCCCGCACTGAGCAGCAAGGATGTCGACGAGCGCCTCAAGTCACTCGCCGGGTGGAAGCGCGACGGCGGCGAAATTGAGAAGAGGTTTGAATTTGCCGACTTTATGCAGTCCATGCGATTCGTGAACAAGGTCGCCAGTGCGGCGGAGGCGGCGGATCACCACCCCGACATCAAGATCCAGTACAACAAGGTGAAGATGACGCTTTCGACGCACAGCGAGGGCGGCATCACCGAAAAAGACTTCGCATTGGCGCAGCAGATCGATGCCGCCGCCTAGCACAAGGACCGTGTGGAAGAATCGTCCCCGGAGCATCCTGCGCTGGCCTGGGTCAGGCGCAACACGAGTTGGCTGGCGCTGGCGGCGGTCGTTGCGGCGTTCCTGCTGCCCCGACTCTCGCCGTTCGAGGGATTGAACCAGTACCTCAACTTCGCCCAGCGCTTCAGTGAGTGGACGCTGCGCAAGCTCGAAAGCCTCTTCAAAGACTACGGCTACTGGGTGGTCTTCTTCGGTGTGCTGCTCGAAAACAGCATGTTTCTTGGCCTGCTCGTGCCGGGCGCGATCATTCTCATCCTGGCCGGTCTGGCGGCGCAGAACGGCGCAATCAACATCTGGTACGTGCTGGCGCTCGGCATCACGGCCACCATCATCGGCGACACGCTGAGCTACGGCGTCGGCCGCCTGGGTTGGGCGCGGGTGCTCGAGCGCGGGTCCCTTGCTCCGATGATGGAGCGAGTGCGGACGTCGATGGACTCTAGCCGTACCTGGATCATTCTCGCTTATCACTTCGCCGGATATTCGCGCGTCGTCGGTCCCGCCGCTGCCGGCTTATTCCGCATCCCATATCGCAAATGGGCGCCGCTGGACTATGCGGGCGGTTCGCTGTGGGTGTTCGTCTACACCATGCTCGGTGTGGTGCTTGGTCTATTCGGCGTGGAGTTCGGCGACACCAAGCGCATGGTGAATCTCTTCGAGATATTCTTTACCGTCCTGCTTGTCGCCGCGGTCGCTGGCGCCCTGTACCGCTCGCGCCGTTCTGGCCCGAACACCTCGGCAGCCGCAACTCCGGCCACACTCGCACCGGAGGAAGACTGACCGTACGACGGATCCACGGGATCCCGCCGACCTAACGGAAGCAAGCGCAGATCTCGGATCTTGGCAGGCCGGTGTTGGCGAGCGATGTGCTACCTTATCGAACGTGGCGATCCTCCCCGACTATCTTCGTGCCGGACTCGATCTGGTGTTCTGCGGCATCAATCCCGGCACGAAGTCCGCTTCGACTGGCCACCACTACGCCGGCCCGGGCAACCACTTTTGGCCGCTGCTCCACGAATCGGGCCTCATCACCGAGCCGCTAGCGTACGCGGAGGACGCGCGGATCCTGGAGTGGGGCATTGGGCTGACGAACATGGTCGCGCGCTCGTCACCATCCATCTCCGACCTCTCGCTCGAGGAGCTGCGTGAAGGGGCAACTGTGTTTCGCCGCAAGCTCCTGACGTACCGGCCGAAGATCGTCTGTTTCAATGGCAAGCGCATCTACGAAGTGTTCGCGGGGCATCCGTGTTCGTTTGGCACACAAACAGACACGGTGGGCCGCACGGCGATATACGTCATGCCGTCCACGAGCGCCCGCACTGCTTCCCACCAGCGCGCGGACAAGCTGAAGTTCTTCCTTGAGTTGCGCGAGCTGGTCGACCGCGTCAAGCAACGCACGGTGGTCTGATGAGTGAAATGGGCGAGCAGCCGGACATTCCGATCTTTTCCGAACGCCTCGATGAGCTGATGGCCGCGATGCTCAAGGGCGAAGTCCCGAACGCCGGCCGATTCTGCGGGTACTGCTACACGCCTCTCGCGCAGAAATCGGCGGTCTGCACGCACTGCGCGCACAGCGCCGATGATGTTCCGCCCGTAGCCAAGATTCCGAGCGACTTCTTCCCTCTGTATCAGCGCATGCGGCGCCGCGAGAGTCTGATCGTCAATTCGTTCGCCTTCGCGGGACTCACACTCGGACTGTTGTTGTTTATCTTGATCGTCGCGGTGGCCGTCTATCGGTTCGATGCATCAACCTGGTGGCTGGCAGGGGCGACCGCCGTGCTGCTCATCGGCGGCCGCATCTTCGCCGGCATCCTGGGCGGCTGGATCGGCGACTCGATCGGCTACGACTATGCGCACAAGCGTCTGGTCCTGGAGTGGCTGGAATTCCAACAGACGCGCGACGCAGATCTCGGAACGCAGCCTGCATCGCCCGCATCTGATGCGCAGGCCGCGCCTAGCATCAGTCCTCGGGTCCACGCGCGATAATCCGCGTGGAGTACACCGAGATCATCGCTACCGTCGCCGCTCCCGACGCGGAGCGCGCCGCCGCGCTGCTGCGCGACTTCGTAGAGCCGGGCGTCTGGCTCGAGTCCCCGTTCACGCAGCCTGACATGGAGTCCGGCGCGATCGTCGATCGGGGCGCCGCCGTCCGCATCCACGCCTACGTGGCGGAGAACGCGGGCGCGCTCGAGATCGAGCGCGCCGCGCGGGCCGCGCTATCGGCCGCGGCGATCGAAGGCGAGGTTTCCGCCGGTCCGGTCGCCGATGAAGACTGGGCGGAGTCGTGGAAGCAACACTTCCACGTCGAACGTTTCGGCAGGGGTCTTGTCATCGTGCCATCCTGGCGAGAGTATGATGCCGAGCCCGATGATGTCGTCCTCACGCTTGATCCGGGCATGGCGTTCGGCACCGGACAGCACGAGACAACCCGCATGTGCCTGGAGGCGATCGAGCGGCACGTCCGGGCCGGTATGCGCGTGCTCGACGTTGGTTGCGGCTCCGGCATTCTCTCCGTCGCCGCCGCCAGGTTGGGCGCAACGGCGGTACAGGCGATCGATATCGATCCGAACTGCATTCGTATCACACGAGAGAATGCGCGGGCCAATGCCGTTGGTGACGTGATTCGCGCTGAATGTACGGCCACGGGCGACGCGCCGCTCGGCGCCTATGCCGGTGAGGCCGATGTCGTCGTGGCAAACATCATCGCTCGTGTCATCGTCGATCTGGCGCGGCCGCTGGTCGGCGCGATGGCGCCGGGCGGCCGGCTGATCGCCTCCGGGATCATTGGCGAGCGTGAAGGGGACGTGACGCGCGCCCTGACCGAGGCAGGCGCACGGGTGGTCTCATCGCGGTGGATGGGCGACTGGCGTTGCCTGGAAGCGGAGCGAACACACGGTCCGGCGTCCTGATGCGACGCTTCTACGTCCCGCCTTCCGTGCTCGTTGCGGATCGTGTCGAACTTGATCCGGCCCTCTCGCATCGTCTGGCGAGAGTACTCCGCCTGCGCGCCGCCGAAGAAGTCGCGTTGTTTGACGGCTCCGGCACCGAAGCCCGGGCGCGTCTCGAGGACGTCGCCGATCGCCGGGTCTCAGCGACCATTATCGAGCGCTACGACGCGCCCGCCGAGCCGCACGTAAAGGTGCATCTCTACCAGTCCATCACTAAAGGAGAGCGATTTGATTGGCTGCTGGAGAAGGGTACGGAGGTCGGCGTCGCGCGATTCGTGCCGATCGTCGCGGCGCGGGCCGTCGTGAAGACGGGCGAGGGCAACCGGCTGGACCGCTGGCGCCGGATCGCCGTCGAGGCGGCGGAGCAATGTGGACGCGGCGCCGTGCCGTCTGTCGAGGCGCCGGCCGTTTTCCTCGTTGCGCTCGCTGCCGCGCCCGGGGTTGTCCTGTTTTCGCACGAAGACGCACCCGTCGACGCGCCGAACATCGACGCGGTCCTGCGGCAAGAGATCGATGCGGTGTTCGCGCTCGGCGAGGTCAGCATTTTCGTCGGTCCTGAGGGCGGCTGGGAACCGTCGGAGGTCGCCGCGAGTGTGGCCGCGGGTGCCCACGTGGTGACGCTCGGCGACCGCGTCCTTCGGTCCGAGACCGCGGGCATCGTGGCGGCGACGCTCGCGCTGCACGCACTCGGCGAGCTGGGTTAGCCGGTCCGATGACGGCACTACGCCATGGGCGTGCCGCCATTGACGTTGAGCGTCTGGCCCGTGATCCAGGCGGCATCATCTGAAGCGAAGAAGGCCACGGCCGCGGCAATGTCCGCGGGCTGGCCCTGGCGTCCGAGCGCGATGGAGCGGACCACCGCCTGCTTCATCGACGCGGCCTCGCTCTGGTAGCGAGTCGCCATGTGACCGAACGTCCCGTCCATCATGTCCGTATCGACGGACCCCGGCGCGACCGCGTTCACCGTGATCCGGTGCGGCGCCGCCTCGATCGCCAGCATTTGCGTCAGGCCGATAATGCCGAATTTCGTCGCGCAATACGCGCCATATTGCGGTACGCCGATGCGGCCTGCGGTCGAGGAGATGTTGATCACGCGGCCGCCATTCGCAGCTGCAACCATGGTCCGTAGCACCCGGCTTGTCAGCAGGTAGACCGCGTTCAAGTTGATGTCCATCACGCGGTACCACTCGTCGTCGTCAATCTCCCAGAGATTCCTCTCACCGCAGATCCCGAGCCCGGCGTTGTTGACGAGCACATCGATGCGGCCGAAGGCAGCCAACGTCTCGCGGACGATGCGCTCCGCTTCGGAGCTGTGGGTAAGATCCGCGTCGATCGTAAGCGCCCGCCCGCCGGCGTGGGCGATCTCCTCAGCAATCGATGCCGAACCACTCCATCCGATCGCTTGCTCGTCCGCGGGATAGTCCGACGCCGGTCGAAGCGAACCGACGGCGACCACGGCCGCGCCGTCCGCCGCGAGACGGAGTGCGATCCCGCGACCGATCCCTCGATACCGCGCTGCGCCAGTTACGATGGCGACTTTGCCTTCGAGCCTTGCCATGCCGCGTAACTCCTTTTGATGTTTCGTTGCGCCAGCGGCGGAGTGTTTGTTCAAATCGGACCGACGACTGACGGCTAGAACTAGTGGTGATGCAAATGCACGCTCGGCTGTAGCGGATCGTCACGCACGCGGGTATGCGGATCTACGATGCCCTCGTCGTCGGGGTCGAGGTGCACGGTCACCACGGCACCGGGGACAATGGCGATGATATCGCGTTCCAGGGCGTCGACGAGCTTGTGCGCCTCGCTCACGGTGATCGCGGGGTCGATCAGTGCGTGGAGATCGATGTAGGCCTCGCGCCCCGACTTACGCGTGCGCAGCGCGTGGTAGCCGCGCATCCCGTGGCTCTCGTGTCCGAGGCAGGCGACAACAGCAGCGAGCGTCTCCTCGGGCAGCGCCGTATCGATCAGCTCGCTCAGCGCTGTCCGGAGGATGCCATAGGCGATCCAGAGCAGGTATACAGCGAGCACCAGCGCCACAATGGGGTCGAAGACATGGTTGCCGGTCAGGCCGACGAGTGCGAGCCCGACGATGACGGCGCATGCCTGCACGACATTCGTGAGAAGGTGGCGAGCGTCGGCGGCAATGGCCACCGAACCACTCAGTCTTGCGGCGCGCATCGAATATGCCGCCACGGTGAGATTCAGGGCGATGGTCACGCACATGGTGATGATTGAGGGTGCAAGGTGGATCTCGGCATCTTGCACCACGAAGCGCCGGGCCGCCGCGATGGCGATGAACAGGGCGCCGCCGCCGATGAGCGCCGCTTGGGACATCGCCGCAAGGCTCTCGGCCTTCCCGTGGCCGTAGGGGTGCGTCTCGTCTGCCGGCTGCAATGCCAGTCGCACCGTAAAGAACGCCAACCCCGACGCGAAGAGGTCCTCGGCGCTATCGACGCCGTCTCCGAGCACCGCAATTGAGCCGAAGACAAGCCCTACCGTCAGCTTCAGCGTCATCAGCAGCGCGTTCGATGTGAACGAGAGCAATGCAGCGCGGCTCGCGAGGTCGAAATCCGTAAACCGGCGTCGTCCGGCGGCAAAGAGAGACATCGCCGCCATGGTACATCAGCCAAAATTGACCACAGGGTTACAGCGAAATTCCCGCGGCCTGCAACACCGTCCTGGCCAGCGCGACCCTCGTTCTTTCGTCGCGCATGACAGTGGCGGCGACGATCGCGCGTAAACCGACGGCGGTCACCTGCGGGGCCAGATCCGCGTCGGCGTCGTCGACTACGAGCGCGTCAATGACGCCGCCCGCGTAGATCTTCGCGACACCGACGGCATCGACATTGTGGCCGAGGCCGGCCATCATCTCCGCCGCCGGTGGTTGCAGCGACGCGCCGGCGACGATCGGGCTCACGGCAACGCGAGAGACAATCAGCCCGCGAGTGGCGGCGAGGACTCCGGGAACCGCCAGAATGGGGCCGATGCTAGCGACTGGATTGCTCGGTGCAATGAGCAGCGCCTCTGCGCTCTCGATCACGTCGAGCACGCCTGGCGCTGGTCGCGCTGCATCCGCCCCTTCGAAACGCACGCGGCGCACGGCATCCTTCGCGTGGCGCTTCACGAGGTATTCCTGAAACGGTAGATCGCCCGCCGCGGTTTCGACGATCGTGCGCACACGGTCGTCGCTCATCGGGAGGACGCGCGACCGCACGCCGAACGCACCCGCGATGTCCGCGGCGATGAGCGATAGCGGCCATCCCTCATGTATGAGCCGCGTCCGATGGAGATGCGTCGCGAGGTCGCGGTCACCGATTTGGAACCAGGTCTCATGCCCGAAGCGCCGGAGCGATTCCAGCCAGCGGAATGTGTCGCCGCGCAGCCCCCAGCCACGCTCCTCGTCTACTTCGCCGGCCAGCGCATAGGTCACGATGTCGGGGTCTGGCGACACGTACAGCCCGTGAAACCAGTCGTCGTCGCCCGTATTGACGATCGCTGTGATTCGCTCCGGCTCGATGACCGAGGCGAGCGCTCGCAGGAAGCGCGATCCGCCAACACCCCCGCACAGAACGGCGATCAAACGAACTCCCCCGGTGCGTGCAAGGCCGATCCGTAGGGCGACCAGCCGGCGTCGGTTCTTCTTTTCGCTTCGCTGGCCTCGGTGCCTCTGAGGTCCGCGGTCTTTCGCAGGTTGGGAGCGATGCAGGTCTTCACTACGAGCTGGGGATTGCTTCGGTTCTGCGGTCTCGCCCGTACAGCTCCTGATTCAGTTCGTCCAGCGCTGACTGCTCTTCATCCTCGGCGCGTGTCCATAGCACCAGCACGATGGGTGCCAGGATGATCGTCGCGGCACCGAACACGAAGAACAGCGCGCGCAATCCAAACTGATCGGCGATGACTCCGGCCAGCGGCTGCGAACCGGCGAGCATGAAGCTGCCGGAGACGCCCTGCACGGACAGGATCGTCGCTCGCCGCTCGCTTGGTATCCGCTTGTTGATGTACGCCGCCAGCATGGGGTTCTGGATACCTGCCACCAGCCCCATGCCGAGGAATGCCACGAACGCGTACGCGTGATCAATACCGGCCAGCGCGAACGCGCAGAGCCCGACGGTCACGGGCAGGGCGAAAAACGATGCCCGGTATCCTGCGCGCGACAACACCTGGTGGGCTGCCAGCGCGGCGGCGATGCCGACGCCACGGACCGGCGCCTGCCACAGCCCGAGACTGCCAGTGCCGACGCCATGGTGATCCAGGAACGGCTGTTGGAACACCATCGGAGAGTACGCCGACGCCATAATCAAGCCGCTATACAGGATCACGTAGCGAAGCGTCGGCTGGCCCCACGCCGTGCGCAGACCGGCAAACAGCGTATCGAAGTACGCCTCCCGGCTCTCGCCGCGCTCGGCGCAAGGCTCGTGCATGGAAAGCGCTACGGGTATGGCGGACAGCGCGATGCCGACGCTCAGAAAGATCGGCACGGTATAGCTGGTGGCCGCGGCGATGGGCGCGCCGATGAGGATGGCGACCAACGCCGCTGTCGATGTCAGCGCCCACATGCGGCCGTTGATCTTCTGGAAGTCGTCCTCGCGCCCGATCTGTTTCAGGCTGTCATACAGGATGGCCGTGTCGGCGCCCGACTGGAACGTCTGCCCGAAGCCCCAGGCAGTCCATGAAACGAGAATGATCACGTAGTTGTCGGCGATCCCGAACACGAAGAAGGCGATCGCGATCATCATGCTGCCGAGGACGAGCGATACTCGCCGGCCGAAACGGTCGGCCACAGCGCCGGTCGGTACCTCGGCGGCGACGACCAGCAGGAAGAAAGGGATATCGAGCAGCGTGATCTGCGTCAGCGACAGTCCGCGCTGCTTCTGCAGATAGACGACCCAGATCGGCAGCCAGAGCTCGCACCGCATGAGGAAGCGGTACAGGTACGACTTCCAGATGTTGCCTTCGAAGGCCATCTCGTCGCGGACGCGTCCGAGCAGATCCATAGAAGTCGAGTATAACGACGCGACGGACAGGAACGGACGAAACAAGGGCGCCGCCGGGCCCTCATGTCAATAGGGGTGTAAAGCGTGAGCTAGAAGTAACTCGCGGAGCTGATATCCCGCAATGCGTCGATAGGACGGTCGAGCACGAAGATCCCCGGCGCCCAGGTCTTGCTACTGGTGGTGACGAGCCCCAGCACGATTGCCCATACTGCGAACCCGGCGGCCGTGGCGACGAGCGCGCGTCCGGCGGGAGCATTCGTGGCGGATTGAACGGCGATCACCGTCGTTCCGAAGAAGAGGGCGATCGCCAAAAGCGCCACCCCGAAGTCGATTCCGGGGATGAACATGAGCGCCATCAGCCCGAACGGCGCGCTCGCGAACCCCATGACCCGGATCAGTTCCTGGACGTCGGCACGAGCTCTGAACAGCTGCGTCAGGACGACATACGTGATGGCGACCCACACGAACCAGATGGCGACGGAGATGATCGTGCCCACGATGACCGACTCCAGGAACACCTTGCCTGAGCCGCCGAAATCAGCGAGCAGCCACCAGACCCAGCCGCCAATCCCGGCCAGGAGTGTCGCGATGGTCACGACCAGGACAGCGGGGAGAGTCGAGGCAGCGTCGATCCGCACTTCGTCGAAGACAGTTGTGTCCAGTGTCGCCAAACGCCGGAGACGTTGGGCCAAAGCGTTCATGTCCATGCCAGCAGCTCGCGACATCATCGAAGGTTCTCCCTGGGGAACGAAACGCGCCCCGAAATAAACGCTTATCCGCCTATCTCATACTACACTTCCGGTGCCCTGTCTAGCTCAGCGTCAGGCAGGCGAGCGTGCGGTGGGGGACATAACGTTGCTTGATAGCAGGACGGATTGGAGGCAGGCGGGGCCAGCGCGTGGGGAGGCCCGAAGGGCCGCGTTCCGGCCGCAAAGCTCTCTAAGGCCCGCCGCCGGTCGACGCCATAGCAGCTTCCGCGGCGGGGACAACCGGCTGGGCGGCGTGATGAGGCGGCATACCCGCCAGGTCGCGCATCGCGTTTTCGAGCATGGTCGTCGCTTCCGGCACGGAACCGGCACTTGGCAGCAACACGGGGGCGCCAATGAAGGCCCGCACGGGCGCCGGTCGCGGCTCGCGTTGCCCCTTCGGCATGACTCTGCGCAGCCCTTCGATATACACCGGGATGACGGGGACTTTCGCCTGCATCGCCATGATGGCCGGTCCGTGTTTGAACTTCTGCACCGGCCCTTTCGAGCGACCACCCTCGGGATAGATCAGCACTGACCATCCGCGTTGGAGCAGTGACACGGGATACTCCAACTGCTTCGTACCGCCGCCGCGATGCACCGGGAACGTGCCGTGGAACAACGAATACCACCAGGTGCGCTTCTTGCGGCTGCCGTAGAACTTGTCAGCCGCCGCTGCGACTATGGTCTTGTCCCGAATCCGCGCCGGCAGCGCCGTCAGGACGACGGGCGTATCGAAGTGCGAGCTGTGGTTCGCGATGATGATCGCGCCCCCTTTGTGCTGCTTCAGATTGCCGGCGCCCTGGACCTCGAATGGCCGGCAGTATCTCGAGACGTGCCGGGTCGTCACCCAGCGCCGGCCGGCGCGTCGCAGTATCTGTGCCCAGAACGATGTTTGCCACCGGTGCGGTTCGGTGCGGTACGGCTCCATTTTGAGCAGCTTGGCGAAGCGTTCCATCTCGATCGCCGGAAACGTATGCATCTTCATCGTGCCCAGGCCGCTGATCTCGGCGCCGATGAGCGCGATGGCGGTGTTGTCGGCGGCTTCCACAAACGTCACGAAGTCATATGCCCCGAGCACGGCGTATTGCAGCGCAATCTGACCGCCGAGCTGCTTCACGCGCGCGTTGACCTCGGCCAGACGGCCCGGGTTCTGGTCGATCGTCTTGCGCGCCGCCGGTTGCAGCTGCGTCAGGACCACGTACATCGCCACTCGGCTGCCTCCTAGGCGTTGCGGCCCTTGAGCATCCTCGTGAACTCATCGACGGCGATCGCCGGCAGCGTGGTCAGCTGCACGGTCCCGCGGGCTCCGAGCTCTACGGAGATGCGCGCCACCGTTTCGTTATCCGGCGCTTCCATGATGTTGACGAAGTCGTAGCTGCCGAGCACGGCAAACTGGTGTGTCACCCGCGCGCCCATCGCCTCGATCTCGCGGTTCACCTCTTGCAAGCGCTCCGGGCGTTCCTTGAGTGTCTTGCGTCCTTCGTCTGTCAGTGTGCTGAGCATGATGTAGGTAGCCATCGACGCCCTCCCTTCCGTTCCCTGGGAGTCGATCATACATCTATCTGTCAACAACAAACATGATGCCCGCAGCCGCGTACGGCGGTGACGGTGCCGAACGCGATGTGTGATTTAAATCAGGGCGCAGAACATGGGCACGAGCTCCGGGTCGAGCTGCGTGCCTGCCGCTCCCAGCAGGATCTTGCGCGCATCTTTCCGTGAGACTGCGCCACGATGAGGCCGCTCGGCGGTCAGCGCGGAGAACACGTCGGCCACCGCCAGGATACGGGACTCCAGCGGAATCGCCTCTCCGCTGAGACCCTCCGGGTAGCCTTTGCCATCAGGCCGCTCGTGATGGCGTGCGATCCACGTCGCAACCTCTTCGAAGCCGGCCAGATCCTGGAGAATCATCTCTGAGCTGGCGGGATGCTCGCGCATCAGCTGCATTTCGGTGACCGAAAGAATGTCCGGCTTGGTCATCACGCGGGCCGGGACTCCAAGCAGACCCACATCATGCAGCAGTGCGGCGATCCGGATCATCTCGACATGACCCGGTTCCAGCGACAACGCCTCCGCCAGCCGCTCGGCGCCCTCGGCGGTCTTGCGAGAGTGTCCGACCGTGTGTCCGCCCTTGGTATCGGCGATGTCGGCGAACACCTCCGCGAAGCGCATGACGCGCTTGCGACTCTTGCGAGTATCGATCTGCCCCCGCATCGACGACAGCGTGTCCGTCAGGCTCTCGGCGTAAAGGCCGAGCCAGAACTCGTCTGACTGCGCCAGTTCCAACAGCTTGTCCACAAGGCGCGGCTCGAGTTGGACTCCAGAGTACTCGCTGATCGCGGCGACGAATCGACGCCGCGCCGCCAGCGAACTCGGCTGGCCCGCAATGAGGACCTCCGCTGTGTCCGCGACGGTGAGAATCCGCGCTCCCAGCGGGATGTCGTTCCCGTGCGTACCCTCCGGGAAGCCGTTTCCATCCCAATTTTCGTGGTGCGAACGGACGGCGGAGACCGCGTCTTCCGGCAGCTCCAGCGCGGCCACTGTGTCGGCGCCGAGCGGACAATGCTGATGGAGGGCATCGATCACGGCGGACTCGTCCGCGAACCGGAAATCAGCGCGCGATGCATCGGGGATCCGCAGCGGCGATGGCCCGAAGATAGTGTCCTCGTCGACACCGGCTACCCGGCACAGATCCGACGCCGCCACCGTGGCTCCGATATCGTGCAGCAGCCCACCGAAGTACACGCCGGCCCGCACGCCCGGTTCCACCTCGAGCGCATCTGCCAGCATGGTCGCGATGTAACAGACCCGTTGGGCATGACCGAGGGGCTTACCCTCCGCCAGGTCAAGCCCGAGGCTAAAGGCGACGCTCAGGTCGGCCGCCGTGAGGGCGTGCAGCCGCTCCGGGCGCCGGGTGAGCGGCTGAGCGAGGTCATCGAGCGTGAGGACAGGACGGCGCGGGGTGTTGTCGCTAACCACAGACGCTCCGAAAACCGGCACTACGAGCAGGTTGCTATCTGTGGAGATCATCGGCAGGGTTTACCCTGACTTTCAGGTGCAAGCCCCCAGGCCCCGAAGCCGCAGCGGGGATGGGATGCTGATCCGAGGATGGCAGCTCGGTCCCGGGGTGAGTACGGCGCCGCCGATCCGCCACAGCTAGGCCGGTTCCGCTGGCCCTGACCGCGGCCCCTCGTTTGCCATTTGCATCGCATCGCTTGACCGCCTCAAAGCCGTTGTTATGATGGGCGCACCTCGCTGTCGTCAGTCGCAGCGCCGCGAAAGGCCGCCTCGATGCACGTTCTCGCCGAAGGCACGGCCGAGTACCTGAAGGTCGATCCCGACGGCTACCGCGCGTACGTGCGAGACCACAAGCAGCGCGCCCTCGTGCCGAAGCTGATGCCGGCCGCCGACGCCGTCTCGCGCTTCGTTGCCGATGGCGACTACTTCGTATTCGACTGCAACTACTTCCAGCGTGGTCCTTCGACGCTCATCCGAGAAGTCATCCGGCAGCAGAAGAGGGATCTCTGGCTCTGCGGGAAGTTCTCGTACGTCGACGTCGGCCTGCTGGTGGGTGCCGGCTGCGCATCGAAGATCGACTGCGGCTTCTTCTGGCCCGGCGCCACCATCGATAAAGCCGTCGCCGATGGCCGCGTCCGCGTCTTCGAGTACAGTAACGTCGTCATTACGCTGCGGCTTCAGGCCGGCGCAATGGGGCTGCCGTTCCTCCCGGTGCGCTCGTTCTGCGGCACCGACGGCTTCGAGCACTCCGGCGCCAAGCTCGTTGAAGACCCGTTCACCGGCAAGCCGATCACCATCGTGCCCGCGCTAAACCCCGACGTCGCGATCATCCACGCGCAGCAGGCGGACCAATATGGCAACGCGCGCGTCTTCGGCACCGGCATCGCCCACGAGGAGTCGGCGCTCGCGTCGAAGAAGGTGATCGTCTCCGCCGAAGAGATCATCGAGACCGACGAGATCCGCCGCGATCCCGGCCGCACCAGCATCCCCTACTACGCCGCCGATGCGGTCGTGCACGCTCCGTTCGGCGCCTGGCCCGGCAACTGCGGCGGCTACTATGGCTCCGACACGCCCGCCGTCGTCGAGACGTTCGCCGCCATCGCCCGCGACGCCGTCGGCGCATACGTCGACAAGTACATCACGCCGTTCGCCGACGATGCGGCTATGTTCAAGCAGCTCGTCGGTCAGGAGCGCCTCGCCAAGCTACGCACGGCCGAGACGATCAGCGATGGCTATCGCGTGTGAGGATCCGGGAAGCCGGAAGCGGGAGGTCAGATTGACGAAGACGGAACTGCTTGCGGCGTTGAGAAGCAGCGCCGATGACGCCGTCCTCGCGTTGCGCGCGCTGCCCGAATCTGCGTTCGATGCCGGGCGCTACGAGAACGGCTGGAACGCAAAGCAGATCCTCGCGCACATCGCATCGATCGAGTGGACGTACCCACGCCTGCTCGATCTCGGCAAGCAATCGGCGTCGACCGAACAACCTGCTCCGCCGTCGCCGGCTAAGGGCGCAAACGCAACGACAGCCGTACGGAGGACGACGCCGGAGGAGGCGGCCGGCATGCCGACGCGCCTCGCCGCCGGCGGCATCGATTCCTACAACGACCGCCAGGTGCAGAAGCGCGCCGATGCATCCGTCCCAGACCTGATCGCGGAGTTCGAGAAGAACCGCACCGCCACGATCGCAGCCATCGCGTCAGCCGACGACGATCTCTTCGCGCGCCCGATCCGCTCCGCCGGCGGCATCACCGGCGCGCTGGCCGACGTCATCCGCGCCGTCGCCGTCGACCACGTGCGCGGCCACGTCGCCGACATCACCGGCGCGAAGCATGAGGGTGCGCGATGGTAGAGGCGACAAGCGCTCTCAACGTCCACCCACCCTCCGGCACGCCCGCGCCGTCCTTCAATGAGCGGGAGATGCAGATCTGTACGGTCGCCCGCATGAGCGAAGACGGGAAGACGTACTGGGTCGCCGGCGGCGGCGGGCCGATGTACGCCGTGCTTCTCGCGATCCGGCTGTACGCTCCCTCGGCGCAGTACATCACCGAGGACGGCGTCATCGCGCCGGAGCCGATGCTGCCGTTCGAGCCGGTGATGACGATGGTCAGCTCGCGCGCCGGCTACCGCGCACTCGCCTGGGGCACGATGAACACCGCCGGCAACCACGCGCAGGCCGGCTTCATGGACTATGGCCTGTTGAACACGCTGCAGGTTGACCAGCACGGCAACATCAACTCGACGGCGATCGGCACATACGGCGAGCGGGCGCGGCGCTTCGGTGGGCCGGGCGGCGCCGACTCGATTGCCGCGCAGTGCTGGCGCACCGTGCTGATGACTGACCAGGAGAAGCGAAAGTTCGTCGAGCGCGTCGACTTCATCTCCTCGCCCGGCTTCCTCGATGGCAGCGAGGGCGCGCGCGAGCGGGCGGGGCTGCCTTCGGGCACCGGCCCGTATCGCGTCGTCACGCCGTGGGCGATGTACGACTACACCCCCGAGCGCAAGCTGCGCCTCGTCGCAATATCGCCGTGGGTGACGGCGCAGCAGGTGCTCGATGCATGCGAGTTCCCGCCGGCCGTCGCGGAAGAGGTGGCGCTGCTCGAAGGCCCGACGGAAGAAGAGCTGCACATCCTCCGCACCGAGCTCGACCCGCGCGGTCAGAACACCGCGGAGCGCAGCGCCTGGGTGATCCGCGACGGCGACACCTACACCCGCGCCGAAGGCTAGGGTGCAGCCGCGCGCACGATGCGTACTCGGCCAGCGCACGATCAGGAGCCGCCGCTGCTGATTTGCTATCCTAGCTATGCGATATGCCGTTCCGCGGAAACGCGGATTGACAACTGACCACTGATAACGACCGGAGGTCCCCCGGATGCCCACAAGAGCGAAGGTCGCCGTGCTGCGCACGAAGCCGGAGACGGCGCTCGAAGACTACGAGCGGCTGATGCACCTCGCCGACGTGAAACAGCATCTCGATCCGTCGGCGACGACGATCCTCAAAGACAACATCTCCTGGCACTTCCCGTTCCCGTCGGCCAACACCACGCCGTGGCAGCTCGAAGGCGCGATCGTCGGCCTGCGCAACGCCGGTTTCAACGACCTCGTCTGCGTGCAGAACAAGACCGTCGTCACCGACGCCTTCAAGGGCGAAGACCTCAATCACTACGTCCCGGTCTTCCGGCATCACGAGATCCCGGTGAGGTTCAACTTCCGCGATGAGGACATGGCGTGGGAGGTCTACCGTCCGAAGCGCCCGATGCTCGTCCTCGACAGGATCTTCCCCGACGGCATCAAGATCCCGGACTACTTTCACGGCAAGAACATCGTCCATCTGCCGACGGTGAAGTGTCACATCTACACGACCACTACCGGCGCGATGAAGAACGCGTTCGGCGGCCTGCTCAACACCAACCGGCACTACACCCACAGCCACATCCACGAGACGCTCGTGGATCTGCTCGCCATTCAGAAGGAGATCCATCCCGGCATCTTCGCCATGATGGACGGCTCCACCGCCGGCAACGGCCCCGGCCCGCGCATCATGTTTCCGACCACCAAGAACGTCATCCTGGCGTCCGGAGATCAGGTCGCCATCGACGCCGTCGCGGCGAAGATGATGGGCTTCGACCCGATGAGCATCCAGTACATCCGCACCGCGCACGAGCAAGGGCTCGGCGTCGGCGACCCGAGCGAGATCGAGTACGTCGGCGATGATGTCTCACAGGAGTCATGGGGGTTCAAGGTCGGTGGCACGCTGCACAGCTTCATGGGCTACCTTGCCTGGTTCGGCCCGACGAAAGTGCTGCAGAAGGCGATCTTCCACACGCCGCTGGTGCACGCGACCAACCTCTTCTCCGAGGCCTTCCACGACTATTACCACTGGCCGTTGAAGGAGCGAAAGATCTACCAGCGCTGGCGCGAAGAATCCCCGTGGGGCCACCTCTTCGCCAAGTACGATGCCGAGGGCGCACAGGCGCCATCGACCGCGCCTGCGCGGGTGTAGCAGTCCTGGCGTTGCGTCAATTCATCGGGCCCTTTTGCGATGCGGCGCGGATGTCAATTTGTCGACGTAAAATTGGTGTTTGGTTGCTGTCCCGAAGAAGATTCTTCGCTGCGCTCAGAACGACACATTCCAATGCTGTGGCGTATGTCCCCTTCACTCGCACTCTTGCTGGTCATCCTGACGACGAAGATTCTTCGCTGCGCTCAGAACGACACATTCCGCTGCGGCGCCGTATTGTTCACTTTCACGCGCACCCTTGCTGGTCGTCATGACGAAGAAGATTCTTCGCTGCGCTCAGAACGACAAACCCCGATACGGCGCCGTATGTCACCTTCACTCGCACTCTTGCTGGTCATCCTCAGTGCAGCGAAGGACCTTTTGTAGCCAATGGGTGTCATCCTGAGCGGAGAGAAGGACCTTGTTCCGTCGTGAACCATGTCTCCGCCAGGTCGTCCTACTCGGGGTTTACGAATTCGGGGACTAAGAGCGCATGCACATGGTGCCCCGCGAACCGGCTACGTATTAGCCTACGCGAGCTTCGGCCGATGCTGCACCCACGGATAAGTCTGCTCGTACGCGCGTGCCGCCCGCAGTACGAGGGCGTCCTCATACGCGCGGCCGACGATCTGCAGGCCGATCGGCATGCCGCGCGCGTCGAATCCGCATGGCACCGACGCCGCCGGCTGTCCCGTGAGGTTGAACGGCTGCGTGAACGGCATCCAGCCGAACGGCGCAACGTCCGTGCCGTCCACCTGCATCGGCGGCTTGCCGATCGGGAACGCCGTCACTGATATCACCGGCGTCAGCAGCAGATCGTACTTCTCGTGGAACCGCTGCATCGATTCCCAGATCGCTATGCGGCGGCGCTCTGCCTTCACGAGATCGACACCCGTCGTGCGCTTGCCAAACTCGAGGAATTGCTTCGCCGGCTCGTCGAGCAGTTCGCGCTCGGCGTCGCTCAGCTCTCCCAGCCACACGGCATCGCTCGTGGCGGCGACGGTGAAGAACGTCAGGTCCGCCGAAGGATTCGCGAAGCCGGGCGATGCCTCTTCCACGGTGCAGCCAAGATCGGCGAAGCGCTTCGCCGCAGCTTCGCATGCCGAGCGCACTTCTCTATCGACCGGTGCGTAGCCGAGATCGGGTGACCACGCGACGCGCAGGCCCCTCACGCCAAGATTCACCTCCCCCAGAAACGAGCCCGAATAGTCGGCGATCGAGAACGGGTCTGCCGGCTCGTGGCCGGTCATCACATCCAGCGCGAGCGCGGCGTCAGCCACCGTCCGCGTCGTTGGGCCGCGATGCGTCATCGTCGACCAGCCACCGGGGTTGCGCGGCACGCGGCCGTACGTCGGCTTGATGCCGAAGACGCCGCAGAACGATGCCGGGATGCGGATCGAGCCGCCGCCGTCGCTGCTTAGCGCGATCGGTCCGAGGCCTGCCGCAACGGCCGATGCGGCGCCACCGCTCGAGCCGCCCGGGGTGCAGGCGAGGTCCCACGGGTTGTGCGTCGCGCCGAAGATGCGGTTCTCGGTCATCGGGATGAAGCCGAACTCCGGCGTATTCGTCTTGCCGAGATGGACCGCACCCGCATCGAGCATGCGCTTGACGACGAATTCGTATCCGGTCGCGATGTTGTCCTTGTAGAGCAGAGAGCCCTTGGTCGTGGGCAGGCCCTTCACATCGAACAGGTCCTTGATGGAGACGGGAATGCCGTGCAGGGCTCCGAGACTGCCGCCGCGCAGGATCGCCGCTTCAGCCTCCTTCGCAGCGGCCATCGCCATGTCGGGCGTGACGAGGCAGTAGGCGTTGAGGGCTGGATTCAGCGCGTCGATGCGTTCCAGAAGCGCGCTCGTCACCTCGACCGGTGATAGCGACTTCTCGCGAAACGCCGCGGCCATTTCGGTCGCCGGCATGAACGCCAGGTCGTCGTGCATGGCAGTCCTCGAATCACCAGTGGCTCGCAAACTCAGCCCACGATCCCGCGCCCTGCGGCGTGTGTCAACCGCCGTCGTGGTGCTATGATCGGCGCCATGGAGCTGAAACTCTTACCGTTCGACAAAGATCGACACATCGATGCCGCTGCTGAGCTGCTGGCCGGCCGCCACCGGCGCGACCGGGCGCGCGAGCCGCTGTTGCCGACGGTGTTCGACGACGCGCCTGCGTGCCGCGCTCAGATCGAGCGCGCCTTCGACACGCCGGGCTGGCACGGAATCCTGGCGGAGGTGCGCGAGGAGCCCGCCGGTTTTGCGATCATGACGCCCGTCGTAACCGCGCAGACGCACTTCCTGGCGAGCTTCTTCCCGGCCCGCGGCGCTGCCCTCGGCTATGCGGCGCACGCGGCGAAGGACGGACTCGAATATGACGTCTATCGCGCAATGTTCGCGGAGCTCGCAGGCCACTTCGTGTCACTCGGCTTCTTTGATTTCGCGATCAACGTGCCAGCCTCTGATCTCGCATCGCGAGAAGCGTGGGCGTCGCTCGGCTTCGGGCGGACGATGACCTGCGCCGTCCGTGGCGTGGAGCCGACGGAGAAGGCGGCGACGGCATCAGTCGAGCTGCATCAGGCGGCCGACGAAGACGCAGAAGTGATCTTCAAGCTGCACGAAGAATTGATGCTCCATCACGCGCGGTCGCCGATATTCAACCCCTTCATCCGTGAGTCCGACGCGAGCAGCCACGACTTCCAGAAGAACCTCCTCGCCGATCCGGCCGCGAACGCGCACTGGGTGGCGTACGAGAGCGGGACGCCTGTCCGGGATGAACACGTTCATGCAGCCCTTCTTCCTGGCGCCGATGACCGTGCCTGACAAGACGATCTATCTCTTCCAGGGCATCGTCACCCAGGACGCGCGCGCCGGCGGTATCGGCACGGCGATCCTCTCGAAGGGCATCGAATGGGCGCGTGAGCAGGGGTACGCGCATGTAGCGCTGCACTTCGCCTCGGCGAATCTGCCGGGCGCCAACTTCTGGCAGAGCAGCGGTTTCCGGCCGATCGAGCACGGCATGCGCCGCCGCCTCGACGACCGCATCGCCTGGGCGAACCGCTAGCGATGGCGAACGCTTTCTCGTACGACCTGCGGGCACTCGTGGACGATGTCACCGGAGTGATTCGGAATGAAGCCGATCCCGACGCGCGCTGCGACAAGATCACTCCGTACTTGCGGCGCTGGATGGATGCCGCCGAAACACTGCCGGTCGCCTACACGACGCCGTGCGAAGGCCGGGCCTGCGGTCATCTGCTCTACACGGATCCACAGGGAGAGTACTTTTTGATCTCGGTTGTGTTCCCACACGGGACGAGCAGTGGCGTGCACTATCACGGCGCCTGGGGCGTCATCGGAGTCTTGGCGGGCACCGATGAGGAGACGAAGTACGCGCGTGACGAGTCTCCGGAAATGGTCGCGGCCGGTCAGTCGTGTGCCCTACGCCAGGTCGAGAAGATCTATTCGCCGCCGGGCACCATCACGTATCTACGGCCGCCGCTCGAGGGCTTTCATCGCGTGCGCGCGGCCGGTGATGAGACGGGCGTTTCTCTGCACATCCTGGGAGGCACGCCGGAAACGCATCCTCACTTCGCGTGCGATCGCGAGTCGACGAAGTTGGTGGACTTTCCCATGGCGGGCATCATTACACACGAGGCGCTGATTCACTCACGTTAGCGGAGGGCAGTCGCGCTGTGCCGCCACGGGCTTGAATCTCATGCGCTAGGACTGGCCGCGGTCCCTGCGACGCTGCATGTTCCGGAAGACGAGCGTGACGGCCCCGCCGGCCGCGACGAAGATACAGGTGATCATTACAGCGAACGCGAGCATGAAGCCCTCCCCAAGTCCCAGGACATTGACGGTTGCCTCCCCCTGATGCGAGGCACAACGGGAATATCGGCCGATCGCCATCGAAATGATGCCACCCACCGCCTTGCCGATCGGTGATCGGCGAATGCAGCTTCCGTGCGGCGCGGGCGCTGCGTAGCATGGCGACGTGAAGGAAGCGCCGCTTGTCCTGGCTTGAGTTGCTGCTGATCCCGCTGGGATTCGCCGTCGGCGCGTACGGGACGCTGGTAGGGGCGGGCGGGGGCTTCGTGCTGGTCCCGGCGCTTCTGATCCTCTACCCGGACGAGGATCCGGCCAGCCTGACCTCGATCTCACTCGCCGTCGTGTTCTTCAATGCGGTGTCCGGTTCGGCCGCCTACGCGCGGCTCCGGCGCATCGACTACCTGACGGGAGCGATGTTCGCCGCTGCCGCTATTCCAGGTTCTGTCGGTGGCGCGTATCTCGTTGGCTCTGTACCGCGCAATCTCTTCGATGCGATGTTCGGCTTCACACTGTTGGGCCTGGCCGCGTACACGGCGTATGCCGCCGGGCGCACGGCGATGATCCGCGCGCCGCTGCGCGGTCGCGGCATCATCACTCGCACCATGCCCGGCCACGGAGAGGGAGAGGTCTTCCGATACTCGTACAACATGTGGCAGGGCGTCGTTTACAGCGCGGGCGTCGGCTTCATCTCGAGCCTGCTCGGCATCGGTGGCGGCGTCGTCCACGTGCCGATCATGATCACGTTGCTGCGATTCCCGGTACACGTCGCGGTCGCGACGTCCCACTTCGTGCTTGCGATCACCGCCGCATCGGGAAGCGCCGTCCACCTCTCAAACGGCGACCTCGCCGGAGCGAACCTGGGGCGTGCGCTGCTGTTGTCGGCTGGCGTGATCCCGGGAGCGCAACTGGGCGCTCGGCTGGCGCAGAGGTTCCAGGGTCCGGCCATCGTCCGGTTCCTCTCGTTCGCGCTGTTCGCACTGGGCGCCCGCCTGGTGTATGCGGGGCTGCGCGGTTAGCGTACCCGGCGCCAGGCCTCGAGCTTGCGGTACGCCGCGCCCGACTCCAGCGCGGTGCGTGCGGCGTCAAGCGCTGACGGCAGATCCGGCGCGCGGCCCGCGAGCTTGATGCGCAGCGCCGCGTTGAGCAGGACCAGATCGCGTTGCGCTGCAGTGGCCCCGCCTTCGAGCACCCTGAGCGTCATCCCTGCCGATCGCCTGGCATCGCCGGCCGCCAGATCGTCGTCATTCGCGGGTTCCAGGCCGAGAGCCTGCGGGTCAAGCCGCCACTCGTCCTGTACGCCCTGCTCGTCGATCTCAATGACGCGAGCGCCGCGCGATGTCGTCACGTCTTCGTGGCCTTCGATGCCCTGTACGACCATCGTCCGGCGGAAGCCCAGTTGTTCGAGCGCGGGTGCGAGCTGCTTCAGGTACGGCATGTGCGCGACTCCGATGAGGTGGTACGGCGCGGCGCCCGGGCTGTAGATCTTCTCTACCATGTGCAGCGGCGTACGCAGTCCAAGCTCTCCCCGCAGAGGCTTAAGCGCGTAGACATCCGGCACGAGCCGGGCCTGGCGCATGTAGCCGAGCCCGCAGGCTTCGACCCCGCGCGCCACCACGTCCGGGACGGCGTCCGTTTCCACCCCGAGCGCCTCGATCACTTCGCCGACGGGCAGTCCCTGCTTCGGACCCATGCCGGGCTCGCCGTGCATGAGCACGGGCACACCCGCCGCAGCCGCGACGATGCTCGCGGCGGGGCTGACGACGACGTGCTTCGACCGGCCATCATACGGGCTGCCGATGTCCAGCATCCCAACGACGTCCGGCGCAAACGGGGCCATGCGGCCGCGCACGGCATCGACGTAGCCCGCGAGTTCTTCCGGGGCTTCACCGCGATAACGCTGGAGGAGCAGGAGCGCTCCCGCCTGCGCTCGCGTCGCGACGCCATCCATGATCGCGTCAAGCGCCATTCGCGCCTCATCCCGTGTCAGATATCGCCCGTTCGTCGGCCCTTGCCCGACGGCGGCGACGAGCGCGCGAATCCCCGTGCTCGATGTGATTTGCGGGCGTTCGGTTGTCGTCATGCCGAAAGTGTAACGCCGCCACCTGACGGGCGCCCTCTGCCCATCCACCACGCGGGAATGGTCAGAGGCCACTTCCCCAGCTTCTGCGCGTTCTTTGCCTTCTCTTGATCCAACATCCAACATCTAACGTCCAACCTCCAATATGCGCCTGCCCCACCGCTTTGCTACGATCCGGGCGATGTCAAACGACGCCCGCCTCTCCAAGCTCCTCCAGATGAAAGACCAGGCCCGCCTCGGCGGTGGGCTGAAGCGCATCGAAGCGCAGCACGAAAAAGGGAAACTCACGGCGCGCGAGCGCATCGACATACTGCTGGATCCAGGCAGCTTCGAGGAACTTGACCAGCTGATGGTCCATCGGGCCACCGAGTTCGGGATGGACGAGCAACACTTCCTCGGCGACGCAGTGGTCACTGGCTACGGCAAGATCGATGGCCGAGGCGTATTCGTCTTCTCGCAGGACTTCACGGTGTTCGGCGGTTCACTGTCCGAAGCAATGGGCGAGAAGATGGCAAAGGTGATGGATCTTGCGATGAAGACGGGCGCGCCGGTGATCGGCCTGAACGACGGCGGCGGCGCTCGCATCCAGGAGGGTGTCGCGAGCCTGGGCGGCTTCGGCGACATCTTCCTCCGCAACGTCCTCGCGTCGGGCGTCATCCCTCAGATCTCCGTGATCATGGGCCCCTGCGCCGGTGGCTCGGTGTATTCGCCGGCGCTCACTGACTTCATCTTCATGACCCAGAACACGTCACAGATGTTCATCACCGGCCCGGACGTGATCAAGACGGTGACAGGTGAGGATGTCACACAGGAGGAGTTGGGCGGGGCGCTTGCCCATGCGACGCGCAGCGGTGTGGCGCACTTCGCCATTGACAGCGAAGAGGATACGCTTGCGGAGGTACGGCGGCTGTTCTCGTTCCTGCCTCTGAACAACATGGAAGATCCGCCGCGTCTCGATACCGGCGACGACATCGCCCGCCGCACCGACGACCTCCTCAACATCGTGCCCGACGACTCGTCCAAGGCCTATGACGTCCGCGAAGTCATCTATCACGTTGTTGACGACAGCGATTTCATGGAGGTGCACGCGCAGTTCGCGCAGAACATCGTAGTTGGTTTCGGGCGGTTGGCCGGCAGGCCGGTGGGCATCGTCGCGAACCAACCGCTGTACCTGGCCGGCGTACTCGACATCGATTCGTCGAGGAAGGCGGCGCGATTTGTGCGCTTCTGCGACGCTTTCAACATCCCAATTCTCACGCTCGTCGATGTGCCCGGGTTCCTTCCAGGGGTGGCGCAGGAGTACGGTGGCATCATCGTGCACGGCGCGAAACTGGTGTACGCCTACGCGGAAGCGACCGTGCCGAAGGTGACGGTGATCCTCCGGAAGGCCGTCGGCGGCGCGTACGACGCGATGGGATCGAAGCACCTGCGCGCGGACATGAATTTTGCCTGGCCGCAGGGGGAGATTTACGTTACCGGCGCCGATGGGGCGGTGAACATCCTCTACCGCGCACGCCTGCAGGAGGCCGCCGATCCCGTTGAGGAACGGGCACAACTCATCGCCGACTACTCCGAGCGCTTCGCGAACCCATACGTCGCGGCCGCCCGCGGCTACGTCGACGACGTGATCGACCCGCGCGATACGCGCACGAAGGTGATCCACGCGTTCGAGATGCTGCGGACGAAGGTGGAAAGCACGCCGGCGAAGAAGCACAGCAACCTGCCGCTGTAGTTATCAGTTGTCCGTCGTTGGGCGCTGGGCGCGGGTGGTGGTCGTCGGTGTCCCTTAAGCTCTGAACATCCCACCAGCCGTCGAGAAACGACGGCGGCGTCGCGCCCAAAGTGAAAGAGTCCCGATTCCGCCATGCTATGATGCGGCATATGGCCAAGGAAGAGGCGGCCTTGCCGGCCAGCCAGTCTCCGCCTGCCGACTGGGCGCCGACCGAAGTCCGGCGCTCCGGCGCGATGTCGCAGGCCCGCTACCTGCTCCGGGCCATGCGCCCCCGCCAGTGGACGAAAAACGGCATCGTCTTCCTGGCGTTCATTTTCTCCATCGGCCAGCAATACCACCTCAGCGACGGCTCGACGTGGGTGCCGAAGCTGATCGAGTCGTTCGTAGCATTCGCCTGCTTTGCGATGGTGTCGAGCGCTGACTACCTGATCAACGACATCCGTGACATCGAAAGCGACCGGGCGCATCCGCGCAAGCGGCTGCGGCCCATACCGGCCGGGCTGTTGCCGATTCGGACGGCGTGGGTCGCCGCCGCGGTGCTCAGCGTCGTCGGCAACGCCGGCGCCTTCGCGCTCGACTGGAAGATGGGGCTGGTCGTCCTCACGTACACGGTGTTGATGATCGCCTACTCCTACAAGCTGAAGCACCTGGTGCTGATCGACCTCATGGTGATCGCGGCGGGCTTTGTGCTGCGGGCGATGGCGGGTGCCCTTGCGATCGACGTGCCGATCTCGCCGTGGCTGTACGTCGTCACTGCTCTGGGCGCGCTCTTTCTTGGCATCAACAAACGGCGTGCCGAGCTGGAGCTGCTGCAGGCGGGCGCCGGGAGCCACCGGCCGATCCTCGACGAGTACTCGACCGACTTGCTGGACCAGATGGGCTCGACGGTGACCGCGGCCGTGCTGATGGCCTACGGACTCTACACGTTCACGGCGGAGGGGCTGCCCAAGAACCACACGATGATGCTGACGATTCCGTTCGTGCTGTACGGGATCTTCCGTTATCTCTACCTCGTCCACACGAAGAAGGAAGGCGGTAGTCCGGAAGACGTGCTTCTGCGCGACGTGCCGATCATGCTCACGATCATTGGTTGGATGATGACCGCCGCGATCGTCCTGCTGGTGGCGAGGGACTAGGGCCGCAAAGTCGCTAACCCTACGCCAACGCGCCCTTCGCGATCGGCTGATAGCGGACGATCGCATCGAAGTGGTCCAGCACCGTGCGATCGTCGGACGTGATGCCGCGCAGGGGCCGTTGCGCCAGCTTCGTCTCGGCGAAGTAACGGGCGACGACGGCCTTGCGCGCTGATCCCTTGTTCGCCAGCTCCCACACCGCCTCTTCGACGAGCAGTGACGCCTGCGTGACGTCGGCGAGGTACTCGGCCACACGCCGCGCCTGCAGCAGCCGCACCTCCTGCGGGGCGCGCTCGACGTAGGCCAGCGCCTCCTTCGCCTCATCGACCGAGCGGCCGACGTGCGAAAGCGTTGATGCGAGCGCGGGATGCTCCGCGCCGTCGAGCGCGCGCTCGATGCGGGCGAAGAGCGGCTCGTCGGCATGCTCCTTCGCGATGGAGCGCCGCACGTCGAGGCAGATGATGTTTTCGGTGCCCTCCCAGATCGTGTGGCACTGCGCATCGCGGAGCTGGCGCGCGACAGGCCAGTTCTCGATGTAGCCGTTGCCTCCGTGGATCTCGACCGCCTGCGACGCGAGATCGAGGCCGCGGCGCGCGCAACGCAGCTTCGCGAGCGGCACGAGAATGCGGTAGAGTCGCTTCGACTCAGGATCCGGGCGGGCGCCCGCCTCCGCCGCTTCGAAGGCGATCGCGCAACCGGCTTCGACCTCTACCGCCATGTTGACCAGCGTCTCGCGGACGAGGGGGTACTCCGCTATCGGGCGGCCGAAGGCCTCGCGATGGTGCGCGTAGATCGCGGCTTCCATGAAGCTGCGCCGCATGATGCCGAGGCCCATCAGCGCGACGCCGAAGCGCGAGCCCTGCACCATCTCCATCATGCGGTTGACGCCGCGGCCGTCGCGAGCGCCGGCGTCGTCGCCGGAGCGCTCGCCGCCCATCAGGTAGGCCTCGGCACCCTCGAAGTCCACTTCGCCGGTAGGGACGGCCTTCGTGCCCAGCTTGTCCTTCAGTCGGCGAATGTGGATGCCGTTGCGGCTGCCATCGGCGCGGTGCTGCGGAATGAGGAACATCGCCAGCCCAGCGAGTCCCGGGTGCGCGCCTTCCGGGCGGGCGAGCGCCAGGATGGCTTCGGCATCGAGGTTCGAGCAGAACCACTTGGAGCCGGTGACGCGCCAGCCGTCCGCGGTCTTCGTCGCGCTGCACTCGCTACTGGCGAGATCGCTGCCGCCGCGGATCTCAGTCATGAACATCGCGCCGTCCCACGCTTCGGCGTAGTCCATGGTGGTGAGGTGGGGGAGGAAGCGGTCGCGGATTGCGGGCGGGGCGTGGCGGTTGACGATGCCGGCGGCGCTGCTGGTCATGCCGATGCCGCACGCCATGCCGGTCTCCGCCTGGTTGAGGAAGTAGAGGAAGCCGGTGTTGACGACGGCGGGGAGGTGGCCGGCGCGCGTGCGGCGCACGTCGTCGGTCCAGCGCAGGCCGAGGAAGCCGCTCTCCCAGAGGTCGCGCTTCGTCTCCATGGCGGACGTGTGGTGGACGATCTGGTTCACTTCGTTGCCGGCGCGGTCGTACTTCTCCAACCGGGGCGGATTCTTGTCCGTGATCTCGGCGCGGGCAGCGATCGGGCCGCCGATGACGCCGCCCATCTTGCGGAGCTGCTCCTCGGCAAAAGCGCGGTCCTCGGGCGCGGCGAGGCGCTCGACGAGCTGCTGGAGGTTGGGGTCGGCGTCGTACCAGTTGAGGCCGATAGGGGTGTCGATCGCGTTGAAGTCGATGCCGGTGGCGGTCGTCTTTGTGGTCATGTCAGGTGCCTCGGTGGCAGTGTAGTCGGGACGGCCGGGGAAACCACAGATTTCGCGGCTACGTCCGTGACATGCTCCGTCCGCACCGGCATCCGCTGACGAGCCTTAGCTAACGGAGCCAGATGAGCTGCACCGCAAGAAAAATCACGATAGGCGACCCGACGATCGCGCTGCCAATGAGGAGCATCACCCGCCCACGGACGCCGGGCCGCAGGAACAGCCTGGCTGCGATCGTGATCATCGAGCCGCCGACGACAAGCGCGATGGTCCCGTACACCACGCCGATGGCAGCGAACAAAGTCGCGTCTTCGCAATAGTCGCTCCCGTTGCCAACGTGGTCATTTCGATGACAGCGCACGGCGGCCAACGCATCGACCGCCATCCACACCGTGAAGACGAGAAGGGGAACGGCGAGTGCCGCAAGCACGCCGCTGCTGATCGCCCTCGTTCTGCCGGGCCACCATGGGGGTGTCGGTGCGCTGGCTGACGTTCCGCTCATCTCCTGATTATTGATGGCGGCTGCCGGGCGTGTCCACCAGGACTCCGTCGGCAACACGGGCGTGGGAGGTGTTGGCGCTTAGGGGCGTGACGGTGCATCGTTACGATGCGCATGGAGATTCTCGAGTACGTCGGGCTGCTGGCGGCGGCGTTCGCGGCGGGGGCGATCAATGCTGTCGCCGGCGGTGGGTCGCTGATCAGCTTTCCGGCGCTGATCGCCTTCGGTTTCGTCTCGAAGACGGCGAACGTCACGAACACGGTGGCGCTATGGCCGGGCTACGTCGGCGGCTCCTTCGGGTATCGAGAAGAGCTGCGGCGGCAGCGCCGCCGGCTGCTGGCGCTGCTGCCGCCGTGCGTGGCGGGCGCGCTCGTCGGCTCGGTCGTGCTGCTCTCGACGCCGGAGTCCGCATTCGACGCCATCGTGCCCTTCATGATCCTCTTCGCCTGCGCACTGATGGCGTTTCAGGACCGGCTGGCGTCGTTTGCTCTGGCGCATCGCGTTTCGTCCCAGGGCGATCACGTGCCGCTGCCGTTGCTCGCCGCGACGTTCGTGATGGCGATCTACGGGGCCTATTTCGGCGCCGGGCTGGGCATTGTGATGCTGGGGTTTCTGAGCATCTTGCTGCCGGACGACATCCAACACTCGAACGCGCTGAAGGGGATGCTGTCGCTGATCATCAACGCGGTCGCGGTGATGTACTTCGTCGCCTTCGGGCCGGTGCGATGGACCGCGGTGCTGGTGATGGGGACGGGCGCGGTCGCTGGGGGCTACTTGGGTGTCGGGGTGGCGCGCGGCCTCGGGCGCACGTGGCTGCGGGTTGCCGTGATCTCGTACGGGCTCGTGGTGGTTGTGTTGTTGCTGGTGCGGTGACCCTCACCCCTCGTTGCACGAGTCTTCGACGCCTTTCGGGCACCCCTCTCCCAGGGCGGGAGAGGGGATCTTGGTTCTGGCGACGGAGCGGAACTATTCGCGCCTGTGTGGTGTAGTACTTGTGTAGATGGATGACGACATCGAGCGCCAGAACGCGGTCAGGAGTGGGTCTGCCGGATGGCAGAGCGTGATCTTGCGCCCCGTGACGTGGCTGTGGGTGGCGATGGCGGGGCTGCTGCTGGTATGCGGCGGCGTTGTGCTCGACGCGTACCGGCACAATCACGGCGCAACAGCCGGCTCGCTCATCAGTTCGTCGAATCCGGGCGTGCTCGTTGCGTTGTGCGGCATCGCGCTGGTGGCGATAGGGCTGCTCGCGGGGCTATCGCTGATCGCGCTCCAGTCCGCCGACTCGCCCGAGGCGGTGGTGCGCAAGGGCGTGCGGGTGATGGTGGCGTGGGTTGCGGTCATCGGCGCGGGCGTCGGTGCGTTGACGTATGTTGCGACGACGGACCTCACCATCGGGCACGCAGGGCACACCGCTACACCTGTTTCGGTCGCACCGACGGCGAGCGCCGGGACGACGCCGGCAGCCACCGTCGGCGGAACGGGGACTGCGTCGACAAGCGCGCCGGGCGCTGACCAGCGCATCACGCTGCGCGGCACCCTCTCGCTCGATGGTGTGCCGCTGAACGCGCAGTTCCTCGGGGCAAGGGTGACGACGCCAGATGGTCTCGCGGCCGCCTGTCAGGCCGAGATTCCGGCCGTCAGCAACGGCGTGTACCAGATCACAGTCAGCGCGGAGGCCGAGGTCCACGGCTGCGGCGCTTCCGGCGCCAATGTCATGCTCTGGACGTTCCCAAACGACCAGACGGGGTTCCTGTTCACCAGCACAACGGTGCCGTGGCCCGCGGGCGGCACGCGCGCGATCGCCTTCGACGCGAGCTTCTCGGCGGCTGCGCCCGCGGGCGCCAGCCGGCCGGCGACCGAACTCAACGGCCACGTGACGAATAAGGCCGGCGTCTCCCTCCCGGTCGGCACGAGCGTCGAGGCGTTCGTCGGCGAGACGCTCTGCGGGAAGTCGTCGGTACGAGGGGGCGAGTTCGTCGGCTACATCCTGGTGGTCGCGGGCCCGGACGCCGTGCCTGGCTGCTCGAAGGGTGCGACGCTTGTGTTCCGCATCAACGGCCAACCAGCCAACGAAACCTCCGTCAACGATCTCGGCGCCGGGGCCAACGGCCACGATCTGGATCTTACTGTGCCGTGAGTTTTTGGCGAACTCGTACCCCCTGCGGTGCTGGTAGCCGCCGAAGGGAGTATGCTCTTCCCACCGTACGATGCGGCCGAGATGGAGGCAGACACATGATCGACGCGAAGATGATGGCTACGAAGCCGGAAGATCTGGGCATTGACAGCGAGCGGCTGGAGGCGGTCTTCGACCGGGCGAAGCGCGATGTCGATGACGGGACGCTGCCGAGCGCGCAGGTCGCTATCGCGCGGCACGGCAAGCTCGCGGGCATGCGGACGTTCGGGACGGCGGTGCAGGGCGGCATCGAGAAGCCTGCCACCGACGACACGCTCTACCACGTCTTCTCGAGCACGAAGGCCGTCGTGGCGGCCGCGGTGTGGCGGCTGTTCGAGGAAGGGCAGCTGCGGCTCGACGAGAAGGTGGCGGACATCATCCCGGAGTTCGGCACGAACGGGAAGGACGCGATCGACGTCGAGACGATGATGCTGCACGCGGGCGGCTTCCCGCTGGCGCCGTTCAAGTCGGAGCTGTGGGAGGACCACGATGCGCTGGTGCGGGCGTTCTCGCAGTGGCGCCTCAACTGGCCGGTCGACAGCCGCTACGAGTACCACCCGACATCGATGCACTGGGTGCTCTCCGAGATCATCCTCCGTCGCGGCGGCGCGCCGTATAAGCAGTTCATCCGGGAGCGCATCACCGGCCCCATGGGGCTCGACGAGTTGTACATCGGCTGCCCGCTTGAGCAGCAGCATCGGGCAGCGGACGTGGTGTACGTGACGCCGCCGGTCGAGCCGATAGGCGGTTGGGGCGAGGTGACGCCGGCGGCGATCCTCAACTTCAACAACCCGGGCCCGCGCGCGGCCGGGGTGCCGGGCGGTGGCGGCGTCGCCAGCGCGGCATCTATGGCGCTCTTCTATCAGCCGCTGATCAATGGCGGCGTCACGGCGGACGGCAAGCGCATCATGAAGGCGGAGACGATCGAGTTCGCGACGAAGGTGCGCTCGCGGCCGCACCACATCGACCAGACGATGGCGCTGATCAATCCGGCGTGGAAGATCAATACGAACCGCGCGCTTGCGGTGGTGGTGGCCGGAGACGACGGGCAGGCGTTCATGCGCGGCTTCGGGCGCACCTGCTCCGGCCGCGCGTTCGGGCACGGCGGCGCGGGCGGGCAGATCGCCTGGGGCGACCCCGAGACGGGCATCTCGGTGGGTTACGTCACGAACGGATTCGCCGACTTCATGTCGATGGGACGGCGCGTGACGGCTATTGGCAGCCTGGCGGCGAACTGCGCGTCGTAGGTGGTAGGTTGTAGGGCGTAGGTTGTAGGGTTCAGAACTTAGGAGTCGAGTCTGCTTATGCCGCGAATCAACTGGCTTCCAGAAGGCGTGCGGATTGGCATCTTGACGTCGTGGCGGCGCCGCCCCGCACTTCAGAAGCCCGACCATGAAACCGAGTTGCCGAAATCGAATGAGTCTGACCTAGACGAGCAAGCGGCGATTAGACGAGAGCGGGAGCGAAGAGTCGCCGACAAGCAGAAAGACTGAGGCCCCTTAGGTCGGGGGCCTTTTCGTCAACCTAGTCATGAGTCCGGGGTATGTTGGGCGAGTTTCGATGACGCGCTTCGACCCTACTACCGACCACAGACTATAAACTCGCCTACCCCCGATACTGCGTCTTGCCCGCCACGCGGTCCTTGTTCAGGCGCTTGTTCAGGTGCAGGCCTTCCAGCACGAACTCGGTCGCGCTGGCGACGAGCGCCGGGTTCTCGCCCGGCTCGAGCTTGGAGACGGCGCGGTTGAGCCCATCGACGGACTTCATGATCGTCACGTAGTCGTTGGACGGCATCGCGTCGCTGACCTCGGTGGCGAGGCCGGCCTTGAATCGCGCGACGATCTCCTCAAGGTCCACCACGTTGAAGTGCCGGTTGAAGACGGCGATGACGGCGCTCTGGATCAGCTTCTCGATGATCTGCTCTTCCTTGCCATCCTCCACCGTCTCGAACTCCACCTTGCCGCTGATCGTCGGGATGACGTACGGCAGGTCGCTGATGCGCGGCACGACATCACTCTCGCCGATGCGGATCGCGCGACGGAGCGCGTTGGCGAGCAGGCTCTCGTAGTCGGCGATGGACGCGCGGACGGAGACGCCGGAGCGCTGGTTAACGTCGGGACTGCGCCGGGCGAGGCGCGTGATCTCGGCGACGATCTCCTTCATGTACTGCGGCACGATGACCGTGTAATCGCTGTCCTCGAACGTGGAGCTCTCCTGCTCCATGATGTCGATCTCGTGCTCGACGTTGCGCGGGTAGTGTGTGCGGATCTGCGCGCCGTAACGGTCCTTGAGCGGCGTGATGATGCGGCCGCGGTTGGTGTAGTCCTCCGGGTTCGCTGTTGCGACGACGACGACATCGAGCGGCATGCGGATGTGGTAGCCGCGGATCTGCACGTCGCGCTCTTCCATGATGTTCAGCAGCCCGACCTGGATGCGCTCGGCGAGGTCCGGCAGCTCGTTGATACAGAAGATGCCGCGGTTGGTGCGGGCGATGAGGCCGTAGTGGATGGTCAGCTCATCGGAGAGGTAGCGGCCCTCGGCGACCTTGATCGGGTCGACTTCACCGATGAGGTCGGCAATGGTGATGTCGGGCGTCGCGAGCTTCTCGCCGTAGCGCTTATCGCGGCCGACCCAATCGAGTTCGAGGTTGTCCCCCTCCTTCTGCGCGCGCATGCGGCTTGCGTGGGTGATCGGCTCGAAGGGGTTCTCGTTCAGCTCGCTGCCGGCGATGACGGGGATCTCGTCGTCGAGCAGGGCAGTCAGTGCCCGGATCATGCGCGACTTCGCCTGGCCGCGCTCGCCGAGGAAGATGATGTCCTGCCCGGAGAGGATGGCGTTCTCCAGCTGCGGCACGACGGAGTCTTCGTAGCCGTAGATGCCATCGAAGAGCGGGCGCTTGTTCCGGATGCGCTCGATCAAGTTCCGGCGCATCTCTTCCTTGACGGTGCTCACCTTGTAGCCCGACTGCTTGAGCTCGCCAAGCGTGCGTGGTCGTCCTTCGGTCATCTGATGGTCCCTTCCGTCGCTGCCGTATCAGTTCGGTGCCTGCCCCTGCGCATCATCGAAGAATCGAGCGAGCTCGTCGCGTGCAAACGAGGGGAGCGGGATTACGGAATCCTCGGCCCCTAGTATAACCCTCGGCGGGCCAGAAACGATCGACCCGATCTGAGCGCACGCTGTCCCGTTGGCGCCGAGACGATCCGCCACGGTCACCGCATCCTCCGCCGCGACGATCGCGAGCAGCGCGCCCGAAGCGAGCAGCCCCATCGGATCGAGGCCCAGCGCATGGCAGATGGCACTGGTCTCTTCGAAGATGGGTACGCTGGCGTCGTCGATGCGGATGGTCATGCCGGCGACCTCGGCCATCTCGTAGAGCGCTGTTGCGAGGCCGCCCTCGGTGGGATCGTGCATCAGACGCGGCTTCGTCACGGACCGCAAGGCTTCGGCATCGCCGACGACGCTGATGCCGGGATCGTACAGCATGCGCTGCGCGCGCTCGATGACGGCGGCGTTAACTCCCAGTGTGCTTAGTGCGGGCTCCGCTTCCCGCCCAAGCAGGGCGGTGCCTTCGATGGCGATGCCCTTCGTGAGCAGCACTGCGTCGCCTGCACGAATGTTCTCTCCGCGCACGATGTCGGCCGCCGCCGCTTCGCCCAGCATGGCGCCGATGACGATCGGGTGGTCGAGCCCTAACGTCACTTCCGTGTGGCCCCCGACCAGTTCAATCCCGAGGGCGGCGCACGCTGCGATGAGTTGATCGAAGATGATGCCGGGCAGCGCGTCCGGTGCGGCGGGCGGAAGCAGCGCGGTGGCCAGGAACCAGGCGGGGCGCGCCCCCATGCAGGCGATGTCGTTGGCGTTGACGTTCACCGCGTACCAGCCGATATCGTCACTGGCGAAGGTGACCGGGTCGGTCTTGGCGACGAGCACGCGGCCGTGGCCGATGTCGATTACCGCAGCGTCGCGCCCAACCGCCGGCCCGACGAGGACGCGCGGGTCTGCGCGCGGCACCTTCGCCAGCAGCTCGGCAAGCAGCGCCGCCGGCAGCTTGCCGGGCCGAAGCGTCATATGCCGGCGGCGACCCGCGCCACGACGTGATCGCTGAACGCATCGACGAGCTCTGGCAGCATGCGCCGGACGGTGTTACCGACGGTCATGCCAACGAAGAAGTCGCCCACCAGTCCGTAGCCGTCGGCGCCGATCTCGACTTCCAGTGTACAGCCCTCCGCGTCGTCGGCGAGCTCAAACTGCAAATATGCGGCCTGCACCTGGGACGCCATGGGGGCGTTCGACTCCATGTGTTCGCACACGAGACGACCCGGCGCGTCCCATTCAGCGATCTGCCAGCGAGTCCACACATCGGGCTCGTCGCCGAGAGCGAGCAGGACGATGCCCTGCGCCGGCCGCGGCGCGCCCTCGATGCTCACAGCGGACACGTTCGGGAACCAGCGCGGCCACGAAGGGAAGTCCGTCAGGATGGCCCAGATGATCGATGCCGGCGCATCGTACGCCTGGGAGGTGTAGTAGGCCGCCATGCGGCGAAGCATACCATCGAAGGGCGTGGGCGGCGGAACATGCCGCTTACGACTGCGAGTGGCGGAAGCGTTCGTGAGCGCGCAGAAGGATGCGGCCTTAGCGGTCGCCGGAAAGGGGGGCAGCCGGGCCGAGCCGAGGGTCGTCCGACGAATCGGACGGCGCCGTTCGGCTGGTGGGCCGGAGGCGCAGGAGATGCAGATCCTGGGCTCGGCCCGGCAACGTTGCGCAGCTTGCGGTGGGTGGCCGCTCGGCGGGGCGCAGCGCTACTTCACAGGGACGTTGCCGTCGCGTTGAGCGCGAGCCGGAGTCACGGGGGTCAGGGTCAGGGGTTGGGGTAACGTGACTCCGTCCGACTTCGTCATTGGAAGCACAAAAGGAAAGACGCTGAGAGAGTGCAGCTGGGCCCGCGACGGCTCCGGACAACGAACGCGAGGTCCGCTCGCCGGCAGTCGAAGGAATAAGGGCCGCGTATGGGTGGCTGGGCACTACGATCTCTCCGTCCAATGGGGCGGAGGTATTAGCATGCCCTCGATCCGGAAGCGGATGGAGGGCCGCGAACTCCGACCCCTCAGTGCCTTCGGCGGCCCGGCTACCGTATCCAGTGTGGACGTAGGCCCGTGGCTTTGCGTCGCCGCCTTTCGACGGGTTTGCCTTTGTCGGAGCGATTTTCGGTTGTACCCACAGCATCGACCGTCGCAGCCGGATCTGTTGGCCTGGATCCACAATTCCGGAAGTAGCGTTCCGCTTTTCGCCGACCAGAGTACGGGATTGGACGGCTGCCATTCTGCTAACGGGTTCGAAACACGTGCCCGTCTGGTTCGTCGCTAATATTAGAGAGTAGTGATGAATGGGAGGCTGCGGTGAAAAAGAAACAATGGGCCATCGCACTCGGCGGCGCGCTCGCGGTCGTCGTTGTGGGTGCGGGTGTCGTGATGGCGCAGACGCCGGCTCCCGGGAGCGGCACCAACGGACCGTCGTTCCTTGACCGGGTGGCACAGAAGCTCGGCATCGATACCGGGAAGCTCCATGACGCCATCAAGGGCGCGCGGACGGACCAGATCGATGAGGCGGTCGCCAACGGCGACCTGACGCAGAAACAGGCCGATAATCTCAAGAACAAGATCCAGAACGCACCGAACGGCGGCGGCTTCGGGTTCCCGGGCCCGGGTAAGCGTGAATTCCGCCCGGGCGGCAAGGGCGTATTCGGGTTCGGCTTCGGATTGGGCGACGCGGGCCAGAAGTTCGCCGACTTCCTCGGTATCAGCACTGACCAACTGGCGACCGAGCTGCACGCAGATGGGGCGACGCTGGCGACGGTAGCCGGAGCCCACGGCAAGAGTCGCGACGACGTGAAGGCATTGATCACGAGCACGGCGAAGACGCAACTCGACGCTGCTGTCGCGAACGGCGACCTGACGCAGAAGCGTGAGGACGAGGCGCTCTCGAACCTGAACTCGCATCTCGATGAGCTGCTCGACCACGGTCCCGGCAAGGGTGGCCCGCGTGGGTTCAGACTTCCGTTTGGCAGGCCCGGTGCCCCTAGAGACCCCAACGTCACTCCGAGCGCACCTAACCAGAGCGGCACGTCGAGCGGCCTCTTCAAGTCCTGATGAGCCGGAGACACGGCGCGAGCGCGCGAGCGCCGCGCCGTTTCTTTACACTGGAGACGCAACAAGTATGAACGACCAGATTGACCCGTCGCCACGCATCCTCGTCGCCGACGACGACCGCAACATCGCCGACCTTGTCCGTATGTACCTGACCAAGGCCGGTTACGACGTCACCGTTGCCCGCGACGGCGATGAAGCTGAACGGTTCCTGCGCGACCAGTCGTTCGACCTGGCGCTGCTGGACATCATGATGCCGGGCCCGGACGGATTGCAGATCATTCGCCACCTGCGCAAGCGGAGTGAGCTGCCGGTGATCTTCCTTTCGGCTCGCTCATCGGATATCGATAAAGTCGCCGGGCTGCAGTTCGGTGCTGACGACTACGTGACGAAGCCGTTCAACCCCACGGAGTTGATCGCGCGGATCCAATCGGTCCTGCGCCGGAGCCGCGCCGCGATCGAGCCAACGGGCGAACGCATCAGCATCGGCGAGTTCCGCATGGACGTGCGGAACCGCGTGGCCCTGGTGAAAGGGACGCCGATTACCCTCACGCCCAAAGAATTTGACCTGCTCGCGACGTTCGCGCGCTTCGCGAATGTGACGCTTGACCGGGAGAAGCTGCTCGATCTCGTCTGGGGCACGTCGTTCTACGGCATGCGGACGGTGGACGTGCACATCGTGCGGCTGCGCAGCAAGCTCGAGGGTTCGGGGCTGAAGATCGAGACGGTCTGGGGCAGCGGTTACCGGCTGGTGGAGGCGGTGCCAGCTTGAAGACGGGTCTTCGCGGATTCGTATTCAGCTTTCAGACAAAGCTGGTGCTCGCGCTGACCGGTGTCATTCTCATCGCACTGTTCCTGGCGGGCACTGTGTTCATCGCCCGCACACGAGGAGAGCGTCGCGATCAGGCGCTGGACCGGGTCGCGGCCGCGTCACCGGCGATTTACCAGCAAGCGATCTTCTCGCTGCTGCCCAAGGAGCGCACTGAGCGGCCGTTCACCGAGACGCTGGATATGCTGGCGCGGGACCAAAACGTCCGCATCCTCCTGATCGGCACCGACGGGACGGTGCTGCACGATACGAGTGATAAGCTCGGCGGCGAAAAGATCAGCTTCCCGGACTCCACGAACAGCGAGAACCGCCGCGGATACCTGGCCTGGCAGCCGCGCGACTCAAGCGAGTCCGGGGTGACGTTCGTCTCCGCCTCGTCGGGCGATCTGAACGTGCGCAGCCTGCCGTTCCGGATCATTCTCGCGGTGAAGACGGACACGATCGCGAGCGCGTGGTTGGGTTTGCTGCCCGGCCTGGGACTGGCCGCGCTGATCGCCGTGCCGCTGGCGATGCTCGCGGCCATGGTGCTGGCACGGCAGGTCGCGCAGCCGGTGAAGAAGCTCACTGCCGCCTCGGAGGCGATGGCCCATGGCGACTTCAGCCAGCGCGTTGAGGTGGACCGCGACGACGAAGTCGGCCGGCTGGCGCGCTCGTTCACGGCGATGGCGGAGCACGTCGGCGATCGAGATAGCCAGATGCGGGCGCTGATCGCCAACGTGTCGCATGACCTGAAGACGCCAATGACGTCAATTACGGGCTACGCGCAGGCGCTCACCGACGGCACGGCGGCGGCGAGCGATGCGCCCCGCATCGGCGCGGTGATCAAGAGCGAGGCAGAACACGTCAATACCCTGCTCGGCGACCTTCTCTACCTCGGCGAAATTGATGCGGGGCAGGTCGTCACCCGGCGCGAAGACGTGCCGCTTGAGGAGATCGTCGCGCGGTCTGTCCAGCACGTCGAGATGCAGGCTCGGGCCAAGGATCTAGACATAACGCTGGACGTGAAGGACGACGCCACATTGCGCAGTGTCGACCCCGACAAGCTGGAACGGGCGCTGACCAACGTCCTCGACAACGCGACGAAGTTCACCCCCCGCGGCGGGTCGATCGAGGTGCGGGGCTATCGCACGAACGGCGCCTCGCCGCCGCGCATCATCTGCGCGGTGACCAATAGCGGGCAGCCGATCCCGGAGGACGACCTGCCACACGTATTCGACCGCTTTTTCCGCGGGGATCGGGCTCGCAGGAACGCGTCGGGGAGCGGGCTGGGGTTGGCGATCACTCGCGAACTGGTCGAATTGAATCACGGCACCATCGCGGCAACGAGCGACGAGCGTAGCTCGACGTTCACGTTGTTCTTGCCCGGCTAAATCGCTCCGATCTGGGCGCCCGGGCCCCTTCTCGTTACTCGCGGACGATCAGCACTATCTTCCCGATCGCGCGGCGGTCAGCGAGTTCGCGAAGCGCGTCGGCGGCTCGCTCGAGCGGGTAGCGGCTCGTGACGAGCGGGTTGATGGCGCCGGTCTCCCACATCTGCGCCAGACCGGCAGCGACCGTGCGCGGCATGGTGGGATCGACGCGCGCATACTCGGGCCAGGCGACGCCGACGACGGAGGTGTTGCGCAGCAGCAAGCGGTTCACCGCCACGGTCGGGATGCCGCCGCCGGCGAATCCGACGACCAGCAACCGTCCGGCCGGCGCCAGCGAGCGCACGCTGTCCGTGAAGCGGTCGCCGCCAACGGGGTCGTACACCACATCGACGCCGCGGCCGTTCGTGAGCGCGCGCACCTGCGTCAGCCAGTCGCTATCAGCGTCGACGCAGTCATGCGCGCCGGCGTCGCGGGCGACCGCGAGCTTGTGCTCCCCCTGCGCGACGGCGATGACGCGCGCGCCTGCCGCACGCGCAATCTGCACAGCGGCCGTGCCGACGCCTCCCGCCGCCCCGTGCACGAGCACGGTCTCGCCGGATTTCAGCTGGCCACGCCACATCAGTCCGAAATACGAGGTCTGGTAGTTCACCGGCAGGGCGGCCGCCTGTTCGAAGCTCATGCCGTCCGGGATCGCGAAGGTCACATTTGGGTGAGCGGCGGCGACCTCGGCCCAGGCGCCGGAGCGCGCCATTGCGGCCACGCGTTGGCCGCGCTCGAAGCCCGATGCCGGCGGTGCGCTACGCACGGTGCCAGCGACTTCATTGCCGGGCGTGAACGGCGGCTCCTGCTTGACCTGGTACTTGCCCTGAGTGACGAGCAGGTCCGCGAAGGCGACGCCGGCGGCGCGCACATCGATGATTACATCCTCCGCAGACGACGGCACCGGCACGGCCTGCACCGTCAGCGCGTCCGGGCCTTCGATGCGGAGTAGACGGACGGCGCGCATGGTCTCTTCGGGCATGGGTGCCTTTCGTGAGCGTGCCGCTCGGGATCGATGCTACTCGGCGAGCGGCTCTGGTGCTACCGAAAGGAAGTGATGGTCTTCGTCGGCCCAGACGAGCAGCGGCGGCAGCAGAATCAGCGTACTCAGCAGACTGACACCGAGATTCATGGCCGTGACCTTGCCGAAGTTGTCGAGCAGCGGAAAGTTGCTAAACGCCAGTACCGCGAAGCCGCCCATCACCGTGATCCCCGAAGCGGCGATCGCCCGGCCGATACGGAGCGAGGCCTTCGACATCGCATCGCGCGGCGCTGCGCCGGCGGCACGCTCTTCGAAGTACCGCGACATCAGCAGGATGTTGAACTCCGTGCCCATGGCGATGATCAGCGGGCCGGAGATCGAGGTCAGTGGACTGTATTCGATGCCGGCGAAGTAGAGGAGCATCGCTGACGCGCCGAGCGCGAGGACGACAGGAAGCAGCGGCGCGACCGCCTTCACCGGATTGCGGAAGACGAGCAGCAGCGTCACCAGAATCGCTCCGATTGCGACAAGCGACATCAGGTCGCGGTTGCCGGCAATCGCGTCGACTGAGGCGGCCCCGACGACGGCGATGCCGGCCGGTGCGATGCTCACGCCCGGTGGCGGCGCGGCGTCGCGCTCGATCGCGTCGGTCAGCGTCTGCTGCTGACCGAGCGTGGTCTGGTCACCAATTGCGAACGTGATCGCCGCCTGCGTACGGTCGCCGTTGACGACCGTATCACGAAGCGCCGGCGGTGCCGAAGCAAGCGCTGCCTCGGCCGAGTTGGTCGTGGGCACGTCGCCGCTCACGGACTTCGTGAATGAGGCGAGGCTGTTCGATTGCATCAGTTCGGGGTGATCGCGGTGTTCCCGCTCCTCGAACGCCAGCAACCAGTCGAGGATGTCCTGATCGGTGACATGACGGCCTCCGTTGGCCTCGACAAGCAGGTCGAGTTCGCTCGTCGAACCCACCACGGCGCTGACGTGATGCAGGTCTTTGAGCACGGCGCTGTCGGCAGGCACGAACTTCTCCGGATCGGTCTGCGTGGGGATCTTGCGGCTCACGTAGAGGCCGAGCACGGCGACGACCGCGGCGACGAGCGCGATCGGCAGCAGCCGTCCGACGGTGCGCGAGGTGAGGCCGCCGACGAATCGCTCGACCTCGAAGAGCGACCGCGAGGGCACTGTGGCACCAAGCCGCTGCCTCTCCCTGAGATAAACGACGCCGCTGATCAACACGACGCTGGTGATGAAGACGATGACCGCGCCGACGGCGAGCATCGAGCCGAAGTCGCGGATCATGGGAACGCGCGAAAGGTGCAGCACAAGGAACCCGATGCAGGCGGCGAGCGCAGCCAGCACGAGCGCGGGACCTAGTCGGAGGAATGTGCGCTCGAGCCCGGCCTCCGCAGAGTCGGACGCGAAAGTCTCCTCTTCGATGCGGCTGTGGATCTGGATCGCGAAGTCGACACCGAGCCCGATCAAGATCGGCAGGCCGGAGATGGTGACAATGGTGAGGGGGATGCCGGCGAAGCCCATCAGTCCGAAGGCCGAGATACAGCCGATCAACACGGCGGGTAGCGACAACAGCCGCCAGCGGGCTCGGAAGATCACAGATAGCACGACGATCATGATGACGACGGCGAAGCCCGCCATGAGTGCCAGCGCGTCCTTCATCTTGTCGTTGATCTCTTTGATCAAAAGCGGCGGGCCGGACACCAGCGCGGACACGCCATCGAATCGATACGACGCCACCTTGTCCGGCAGCTGGCCCGCCACCTCCGACCCCTGGTCGAGCGTGAGATTGCCTCGGAGGCGGGCAACCATCAGTGCGTTGTGCAGATCCGGGAACTCGCCGCTGAGGTCGGGCCGAAGTTTTCCGTCGGCGCCGAAGAGCACGAATTCCAAGAAGCGCGGGTTGTCGAGTGAATGCGCGCCGACGCCGAGGAAGCGCGTCGCGTCCGGGCCGAAGTCAGCGGCGAACTGATCGTCCACCTGCCGCTTCCCCGCCTGCGCGGCAGCATCTTGCTGTGCCGCCGGCTCGCCTCGCGCTGCCGATTCCTTGCGGGCCGCAGCCACGGCTTTATCTTCATCGGCCGAGAGCTTGAGAGGCTGCGAGACCATCCGATCTTCGATTTCCTTCTGCGCGAACTCGACGACGACCAGCGGCGTCAGGACGCTCTGGTACTGACCGCTCGCGTCGAGTTCCTCCTTGAGCCGCGCCATCTCCGCGCGGTTTTGAGGTGTGAAGAGCTGTCGGATGTCCGGACCGTCGGCGGGCGTAGAGAAGAGGACCAGCATGGGGTCGCCGCCGAACTGCGACTGGAAGCGCGCGTTCTCCCGAGAGATCTTCGAGTTGGGGTCGAGCAGCGTGTCCTGGCCGGTGCGAAACTTCAGACGAGGGATGCCGAAGGCGAGCGCTACGGCGAGGCACATCGCTCCGGCGACCAGCAGGACCGGCCGGCGCCGGATCGCTGACGCCAGTGCGAGCGCAGGGCGATTCATTTCGCTCCTTTGGCGCGCCGGTTGATCGGGCTCCCGGCACGTTGGCGCCATTGTAGGCGATTGGTGGCCCCTCACCGAGAACCAAGTCCGCGATGAGTTCGTTATGGCAGAGCCGGGCTTCAGGCGTACGCTCACCGCTGTACGGGAGTCTCGGAGAGCAGCCGTGCCGCCTGAGCGCGCAACCGCGTGCAGACAGCGCCGCGGCCAAGCTTCATTCGATCTTTAGAAAACGCACTTCGGCCGGCCATGCGGCTCGCGTAAACTGGTTGTAATGGGCTCCATAGATTTCCCACCAGCACTGACTCGAAACGAATCACCATCGGCACGGCGCCTGCGGCAGGTCGCGGCTCACGGCTACAACGGCCTGGCCATGTTGACGACGTACGACGGCTGGCGCTATTTCGAGCCGCCCGATATCGACGGATTCATCGCCTATGAATTGCATCGCCGGACCGCCGTCGCGTGCGGCGACCCCGTGTGCGCCGGTTCAGACGTGCCGGAGATGATGTCGCGGTTCGCCGAATACTGCGCCGGCCGACGCTGGCGCTTCACCTTCGTCGGAGCGAGCGCCCGCGCTGGCAAGGCTGCGGCGGCACTCGGCTTCCGCGCCGTCAAGATCGGCGAAGAACCATTCTTCGACCTCACCACCTACGCGCTCAGCGGCAAGGGAGCGAAGAAGGCCCGCTCGGCGATCAATCTGGCGAGGCGCACGGGCATCGTAGCCGAGGAGTATCGCGACGCCTCGCCCGCCGTCGACTCCGAGATCCAGGAGATCGAGAAAGAATGGCTCGACACGCGCAACGCGCCCGCCATGGGTTTCCTGCTCAGGTCGCGGCCTCTCGCGCAGCGCGACGGCAAACGCATATTCACCGCCAGCCATGAGGGACGCATAGTCGGCGTGCTGACCTGCTCGCCGGCGGCGGCGCGAAACCTGCTGTATGTCGAAGACCAGGTGCGCCGCGTCGATGCCCCGTACGGCACGAGCGAGATCCTCATCGATGAGGCGCGTCGCGTAGCCCAGTCCGAGGGCATCGGGCTGCTGAGCCTTGGGACGTCGCCGCTGCAGGGCGCGGGCGCGCAGCCGTACGGCAAGTTCCGCTTGCTGACGCTGTTGTTCAAGGCGCTGTGTCTGAAAATCAACTTCATCTACAGCTTTCGGTCGCTCAATCACTTCAAGAAGAAGTTTGCGCCGACCTTCTGGGAAGACAATTTCCTCGTCTATGGCGGCGGCTTGCTGCTGCCCGCGATCGCCATCATCACGGCGTTCGCACCCGATGGCATCCCTTCGCTGGTGCTGCCGAAGCGCATGCAGTGGCTGCGCTTCGTGCCGGCCGCTGCCCTCTGGACCGCCGCGGTGGCCGGCGTGTTCGTCACTGGATTCTCGGCATGGGAGTTCCCCGTCTTGCAGGTGCCCGTTCGCGTCGCCCTCCATACGGTGCTCTTCGCCCGCGTCCCGGCCGATCGCGCCGTGGATGGAGCGCTGGCACATCGGCTCATCTCGGCTGTCGTGCTGTTTGGCGTGGGAGCGGCGGCGTGGCAGCGGCGCGCGCGAGCGTAAGGCCAGCTAGCCATCGCGCTTGTCGAGACCGCCGGGTTCGATCTATAATGCTTCCAGCGCAGTAACCCTTTAATCCGGTCCCGTGAGGCCGGGAAGGAAGAACGATGCACAGCCATGTCATGGCGTCATACGCGCCCGCCTACGTCCACACAACCTCCAGCCGGATCGCCGGTCAGGAGGTTTTTTGATGCGCGAATCCACTGTGATGTCGCCCGCCGACATCCGGCGCGCCGTCGTGCGGATCGCTCACGAGATCGTCGAGCACAACCGCGGTACCGAGGATCTGGTGTTCGTGGGCATGCGGACGCGCGGCGTGCCGCTGGCGTACCGCATCGCGCGCGCGATCGCCGAATTCGAGGGCGATGAACCGCCGGTGGGCGCGCTGGATGTGGGGTTGTACCGCGACGACCTGACGGAACGAGGCCCGAGCGTGAACATCCAGCGCAGCGACCTGCCGGACATCGCGGCGAAGCGCGTGGTGCTCTGCGACGACGTGCTCTACACCGGCCGCTCCGTGCGCGCCGCCCTCGACGCGCTTATCGACTACGGGCGGCCGCGGCGCATCCAGCTCGCCGTGCTGGTAGACCGCGGACACCGCGAGCTGCCGATACGCGCTGACTTCGTGGGCAAGAACATCCCCACGTCCCGCAGCGACGACGTGCAGGTGCGGTTCGACGACACCGACGGCGAGGAGTACGTGCGGGTCGCGGCGGCCGAGGAAGCGGAGGCATTGCGATGACCATTCGACCGCCGGAGCCACGCCAGGCCGAAGCGCCGGCGCCGCTGCCATCGCGCGTGACCGAAGACAGCCAGTGGTCGCGGAGGCACCTGCTCGACCTCGATGACTTCTCGGTGGACGAGCTGGACCACGTGCTGCGGACCGCCGACGCCATGAAGGAAGTGCTCTCGCGCGAAGTGCCCCGCGTGCCGGCGCTGCGCGGCACAACCGTCGTGACGCTGTTCTACGAGAACAGCACGCGCACGCGCGCGTCGTTCGAGCTTGCTGGGAAGGTGCTGGGAGCGGACGTGATCAACGTCTCGGCATCCGGTAGCAGCGTGTCGAAGGGCGAATCGCTCATCGATACGGTGAAGACGCTGCAAGCCGTCGGCGCTGACGTCATCGTAATGCGGCACAACCGCTCGGGCGCGCCGTATCTTGCAGCGCGGAACGCCAACTGCAGCATCATCAACGCCGGCGACGGGCTGCACGCGCACCCGACACAGGCGCTGCTCGATCTGCTCACCATCCGCACGAGCGTGGGTGATGTCCGCGGCAAGCGGATCGTCATCGTCGGCGACGTGCTGCACAGCCGCGTCGCGCGCTCGAATCTCTGGTCGCTGACGGCGCTCGGTGCCGAGGTGGTCGTCTGCGCGCCGCCGACGCTGCTGCCGGCGCGCCTCGGCGATGCGCTCGAGGGACGGCTGCCGCCCGTGCGCGTCGAAACAAACCTCGACTGCGCGATCGAGGGCGCCGATGTCGTGATGGCGCTCCGCATGCAGCTCGAGCGCATGCAGGACGGCTTCGTGCCGGGCACGCGCGAGTATTCGAGGCTCTACCAGGTGAATGCCCAGCGGCTGGCGCGCGCGAAGCCGGGTGCGCTGGTGCTCCATCCCGGCCCGATGAACGAGGGTGTGGAGATCAGCCACGAAGTCGCGCACGGACTGCAATCGCACGTCGAGGAGCAGGTGACAAACGGCGTGGCGGTGCGCATGGCGGTGCTCTGGCTGATCACGCGGCAAACGACGCGCGGCGGGCGCGGCGTCGCCGCCGGAGGTTCCCTGTGAGCGAGCGCATCATCATCCGCGGCGGACGAGTGCTCGATCCCGCGCTGCACGGCGATGGCGTTGCGGATCTGCTGATCGAAGACGGGCGCATCGCGGCCGTCGAGCCAGCGATTGGCGCCGACGGCGCGCGCGAGGTCGACGCGCGCGGACTCGTCGTGGCGCCGGGGTTCATCGATCTGCACACGCATCTGCGGGATCCGGGCCTCGAGTACAAGGAAGACATCGAATCCGGCACGCGGGCAGCCGCGCGTGGCGGGTTCACCACCGTGTGCGCCATGGCGAACACCGAGCCCGCGATGGACTCGCGCTCGATCGTTGAGTATGTGCTGCGTGAGGCGGCGGCGCGTGGCCACGTGCGAGTGCTGCCGATCGGCGCCGTCAGCAAAGGGCGCGCCGGCAAGGAGTTGGCCGAGCTGGGCGACCTGGCGGCGGCCGGATGCGTGGCCTTCAGCGACGATGGTGCTCCCGCGTACGACGCCACGCTCATGCGACGCGCGCTGGAGTACGCGTCGACGTTCAGTCTGCCGATCATCGACCACTGCGAGGACCAGTCGCTGGGGCACGATGCCGTCATGCACGAGGGCTGGGTATCGACGCGGCTGGGGCTGCGGTCGGCTCCCTCCGCCGCCGAGGACGCTGTCGTCATGCGCGACATCGCGCTCGCCGAAGCGACCGGCGCTCACGTGCACATCGCGCACGTCAGCACCGCAGGCGCGGTGGCGGCGGTGCGGGCAGCGAAGGCGCGCGGCGTCCGTGTGACGGCTGAAGTGACGCCGCATCATCTGACGCTGACGGACGAGACGGTAGCGTTCGGCGCGCAAGACGGCGACGAGCTGATCTATGACACGAACGCGAAAGTGAACCCGCCGCTCCGCTCGCAAGGTGATGTCGATGCTTGCGTCGCCGGGCTCACTGACGGGACGATCGACTGCATCGCGACGGACCACGCGCCGCACGCGATCGTCGAGAAACTGTGCGAGTTCGATGAAGCTGCGTTCGGCATCAGCGGGCTGGAGACGGCGTTCGGGTTGTGCATGCGGCTTGTGCACGAAGGGAAGACTTCGCTTGAGACGCTAGTCGAGCGCATGACGATCGGGCCGGTTCGCGCGCTGGGGCTGGAGCGGCATGTGCCGGGTATCGGGACGCTGGCGGTCGGCGCGCCGGCAGACGTCGTTCTGCTCGACCCCGATGCGGAGTGGGTGGTGGAGCCGGAGCGCTTCGCCTCGAAGGGGCGGAACACGCCGCTCGCGGGCGTCACGCTGCGGGGCGCCGTGGTAGCGACGATAGCCGCAGGCCGCATCGTGCACGAGAGCGAGGTGGCCGTTGGCTAGCGAGACGGCGGACTATAGGGCTATAGCCGGAAGCGTGTTGAAGGAGCATCCCGTCGACCGCTTGTTCGAGAGCTCGCGTCAGTACTATTACAAACGTGGCGACCTACCTGCGTGCGATCAAAAATGGAAGATCTTTCGCGAGCAGGGATCGATGACGTTCGACGAGCTCGCTGAGGTGTCTCGATGGAAGACCGGCGGTCGTCAGGATCAGAATATCGCACTAAATTCCGACAAAGCTGTGCGTGCCGTCACGACGGCCGCTATTTCCGTCGCCCGTGAAGTGCCAGGCGAGCCCGGGATCGCCGTCGGCATCCTGACCGCCTTGCATGGTGTGGAATTACCCACCGCGTCGACGGTAATGACCGTGTGGAAGCCTGAACGCTTCGGCATCCTTGATATACGGGCGTGGCACGCCTTGTGCCGTGCCGCACCTGCGGTCTTCGCGCGGGTCGAGTCGAAGGCAGGTAACCGTCGTCCGTTTCGGCTGGAGGAAGCAAACACGTACCTCCGTGTGATCCGGGAGGTCGCTGCGCTCGCGTCGCTCAACTGTCGCGAGGTGGACAAGGCGCTCTATATGCTAGGCAAGCCATGACCATTAGTGCGCTGCTGGTGCTGGAGGATGGGACGGTGTTCCGGGGCACGGCCTTCGGCGCGCCCGTGCGCGCGCATGGCGAGGTGGTGTTCTGCACGGCCATGACCGGCTACCAGGAAGCGCTGACCGACCCCTCATTCGCCGAGCAGGTGTTGGTGATGACGTACCCGCTTCAGGGGAACTACGGCGTCAACGAATTCGACGTGGAATCGCGCCGCATCCAGGTGCGCGCGTTCGTCGTGCGGGAAGACTGCGACACGCCGAGCCACTGGCGCTCGAGGCGCACGCTGCACCAGTACCTGTCCGAGAACGGCGTCCCGGGTATCGCTGGCGTCGATACGCGCGCGCTGACGCGACGGCTGCGCACAGCGGGCGTGATGATGGGCACGGTCACACACGACGAAACGCCGGAGCAGGCGGTCGCGCGACTTCGCGATCTGCCTCGCTACGGGTCGACGGATCTGGTGCCATGGGTGAGCACGCGTAAGCGTTTCGAGTACCCGGCCGATGGCGAGCAACATCGTGGGCCGCGTGTCGTCGTCCTCGATCTGGGAGTGAAGTACAATATTTTGCGCGTGCTGCACGGAGTTGGCTGCGCCCCCGTCGCCGTACCGTGCCACACCAGCGCAGAGGACATCCTGGCAATGAAGCCCGACGGCGTCTTGCTCTCGCCCGGCCCCGGCGACCCCGCGCTCATCGGTTATGCCGCTACGACTGCGCGCGGCCTCGTCGGCAAGATGCCGATCATGGGGATTTGCCTCGGACACCAGGTGCTTGGGTCGGTCTTCGGCGCGCCGTCGTTCAAGCTGAAGTTCGGTCATCGCGGCGCGAACCATCCTGTGCGCGACGAAGCGACGGGGCGCGTCTACATCACGGCGCAGAACCATGGTTACGCCGTCGACGATGCGGGGCTGTCAGCCGACGTGGAGGTGAGTCATCGCAACCTGAACGACGGCACGGTCGAAGGGCTGATCCATCGGACGGAGCCGGTGATGACGATCCAGTACCATTCCGAAGCATCGCCCGGTCCCCTCGACAACATGTACCTGTTCGAGCGCTTCGCCGGCATGATGCAGGCGGTACACGCGTGAAGACGCGACGAGCCACAGTCGAAGAGTTCTGCGGATGAAACCGGAGGGTGCCATGAGCGACACGAGGGTGCAGACCGAACCGACATATCGACAGGCCAATGTAAACGACGCTGATGCGATAGCGCGCGTCATCGAGCGCGTGCTGCAGGAGCCGAATCCCGTCGGCTTCGAACGCGCCTTGACGCCCGAAGAGGTCCGAACATGGCTCAGCCGTCTTGGCGGTGAGGGCGGCGTCTTTCTCGCCACGATCGATGGCCAGGTCGTCGGGTTCGGCGCGCTCGACTACAACACGTTCGAGCCGGACACTGTGATCCTCGGCGTGTGGATGCTCCCCGACGTGCGGCGCCGCGGCATCGGCACGGCGCTGGCGGAGTACGCGCTCGGGTTTGCGCGCGACAAGGGTTACAAGCGCATCCGCGGCCGGCTGCCGCAAGACAACGAGGTGGCGCTGACGTTCCTCAGCAGCATCGGGGCGCTCGTGCCGATCTACAACCCGGAAGCGCGCTTCGAGCTGCCGCTCGTCTAGCGTGAAAGCAGGGCGATGAACAGCGACCTCCGCCTCGAAGCGATGATGAAGAGCATTGACGTGTATGGACGCCTGGCGTTCGGCGGCCAATGCGTCGCCGCCATGGCGATCATCGCCGCGCCCCTGATCTTCGTCGTCGCCTGCATCCTCCCCTTCGTCCTCTGGGGCGACGATAACCACGCCGGCGCGATTGGCGCCTGGCTCGGTGGCTGGGCGGCGGCGATCGGCACGGGAGCCGCTGGCGTCGCGCTCGGTGTGTTCAGCTGGCGATGGTCCGGCGACTGGATCACCGAGTGGCCAGGCTACGCAGTGGCGTTCGGCATCGCCGGCGTAGCCAACGCCGTCTGTGCCTATCTGCTGACTGCGACACCGGTGCCGATTTACGGGTCGTTCGCCGTGACCATCGGCGCGGCGTTCGTCGCCGGCTTGCTTGTCGCCGGACATCTCGGTGGCATGCGTGTGTTGCCGGACCAGCGAGAAGAACTAGAGCGCCAGCGCGCCATCGCGAGACGCCGCTGATGCAGATCCCCCAGCGCCAGATCGAAGGCTTCCACACCGCGTGACCAAACCATCGAAAGTGCTCATTATCGGCTCCGGACCGATCGTCATCGGACAAGCCGCCGAATTCGACTACGCCGGCACGCAGGCGTGCAAGGCGATGCGCGAAGAGGGCGTCGTTTCCGTGCTGGTCAACTCCAACCCGGCGACGATCATGACCGACGAAGGTATCGCCGACGTCATTTACATCGAGCCGATCACCGTCGATGTGATCACGCGGATCATCGCGCGGGAGCGCCCCGACGGACTGCTGCCGACGCTTGGTGGGCAGACCGGGCTAAACATGGCCGTGGCGCTGCACGAGGCGGGCGTGCTCGACAAGTACAACGTGCGCCTGCTCGGCACGCCGCTCGAAGCAGTGAGGAAGGCCGAGGACCGGGACCTCTTCCGCAAGATGCTGGAGGAGATCGGAGAGCCGGCGCCGAACTCGCTCATCGTCACCAACATGCAACAGGCAGCCGGCGCGCTCGATGAGATCGGTCTGCCCGCGGTGGTCCGGCCGGCGTACACGCTGGGCGGCACCGGCGGCGGCATCGCCCACTCTCGCGAGGAGTACGAGCGCATCGTAGCCGGCGGTCTGGCCGCGAGCCCGATCACGCAGGTGCTCGTCGAGCAGTCGCTGCTCGGCTGGAAGGAAGTCGAATACGAAGTGATGCGCGATGGCGCCGGCAACGTCATCACCGTCTGCAACATGGAGAACTTCGACCCGATGGGCGTGCACACTGGCGACAGCATCGTCGTCGCGCCGAGCCAGACGCTGTCCGACAAGGAGAACCAGATGCTCCGGTCGGCTTCGCTGAAGATCATCTCGGCGCTTGGCATCGAGGGCGGCTGCAACGTGCAGCTGGCGCTGGCGCCGCATCCGGAGACGACACCTTGGGTCGTGCCGGGCGGTGACGCGCTGCTGCCGTACTACGTGATCGAGGTGAATCCCCGCGTGTCGCGCAGCTCCGCGCTCGCCAGCAAGGCGACTGGCTACCCGATCGCCCGCGTGGCGTCGAAGATCGCCGTCGGCAAGACGCTGGACCAAATACCGAACGCTGTCACGCAGAAGACGACCGCGGCGTTTGAGCCCGCGTTGGACTACGTCGTCGTGAAGATCCCCCGCTGGCCGTTCGACAAGTTCCCGTTCGGCGATCGCTCGCTGGGCACGCAGATGAAGGCGACTGGCGAGGTGATGGCTATCGACCGCACGTTCGAGGGCGCGCTCCAGAAAGCGGTACGCTCGCTCGAGATCGGCGGGCGCTCGCTGCTCTGGGAAGATCCGACGTGGCAGGGCAACTACGAGGCGCGTCCGCTCCACGCGACCGACGAGCGGCTCTGGTCGCTCATGTCGGCGCTGCGCCGCGGCGCTGACTCGCTCGATCTGTCGCGCCAGACCGGCATCGACCAGTGGTTCTTGCATAAGATGACGAACATCATCGACATGGAGAAGCGCTTGCTCGCCGAGGCGCTGGCGCCGGACCTGTTGCGCTCGGCGAAACGCATGGGTTTCGCGGACAAGCAGATCGCGACGCTGAGCGACCGGCTCCCGGAGCAGGTGCGCACTCTCCGCGACCAGTGGGACATCCGCCCCGTATACAAGATGGTAGACACCTGCGCCGCCGAGTTCGACGCGGCCACGCCCTACTTCTACAGCACGTACGAGGAGGAGAACGAAGCGCTGCCGCAGCCCGGAAACAAAGCACTCGTCATCGGCAGCGGGCCGATCCGCATCGGCCAGGGGATCGAGTTCGACTACTGCTCCGTGCAGGCGTCGTGGGCGCTCGAAGCGGCGGGGTACAAGTCGATCATGGCGAACTCCAACCCGGAGACCGTCTCCACCGACTTCGACACCAGCGACCGTCTCTACTTCGAGCCGCTGGACGAAGAGTCGGTGCGGGACATCCTCGAGAACGAGGCCGGTGATGGTGCGGAAGGCGGCGGCGAGATGCCACCGGCCATCGTGCAGTTCGGCGGCCAGACGGCGATCAACCTCGCTGCGCCGCTGCACAACGCCGCGGCGCATATCATCGGCTCCTCATCGGAGGCGATCGACCTCGCGGAAGATCGCAGGCGCTTCGAGGCGTTCCTCAATACGCTTGGCATTCCGCAGCCGCCGGGCGCGGCGGTCCTGCGCGTCGAGGACGCCATCCACACGGCGGATCTGCTCGGCTATCCGGTGCTGGTGCGCCCCAGCTACGTGCTCGGCGGGCGCGCGATGGAGATCGTCCAGAACCCGACCGAACTGGCGCGTTTCGTGCACCAGGCGGCGGAGGCGAGTGACGGCAAGCCTATCCTCATCGACAAATATCTGGAAGGGAAAGAGGTCGAAGTCGACGCCATCTGCGACGGAGAGCGCGTACTCATCCCAGGCATCATGGAGCACATCGAGCGCGCCGGCGTGCACTCCGGCGACTCCATGGCCGTGTATCCCGGCGTCAACCTCAGCGAAGCCGAGGTCAACACAATCGTCGACTACACCGAACGCATCGGCATCGGCCTGAACACGAAGGGGCTGATGAACGTGCAGTACGTCATCATGCCGGCGGTCGATGAGGCGCGCCACGGCGAATCGGATGTGTACGTCATCGAAGTGAACCCGCGCGGATCGCGCACGGTGCCGTTTCTCTCAAAAGTCACCGGCGTGCCGATGGTGCAGGTCGCCGTCAACATCATGCTCGGCAAGTCGCTCGCCGACCAGGGCTACAGCGGTGGCCTCTGGCCGAAGCAAGACCTCGTCGCCGTGAAGGCGCCGGTTTTCTCGATGTCGAAGTTGATCGGCGTGGACACGTACCTCGGTCCGGAGATGAAGTCGACCGGCGAAGTGATGGGCATCGATTCGAACTTCCCGGCAGCGCTCGCGAAGGCGCTGCTGTCGGCCGATATGGCGCTGCGCCCCGGCGGTGGCGTGCTGCTGAGCGTCGCAGATCGGCACAAGACGCAGATCCTGCCACTGATCCATCAACTGCACGATGCCGGCTTCCGGCTCTACGCGACCGAGGGCACCGCCGGCATGATCGCCGCGCTCGGACTTCCGGTCGAGCAGGTGACGAAGCGGCTGAACGAAGGCCATCCGAACGTGGTGGACATCATCAACGACGGCTCCGTGACGTGCGTCATCAACACGCCGGAAGGGCGCTACACCGGCACGCTGCGCGACGGCTTCTACATCCGCCGCGCTGCCACCGAGAAACGCATCCCGTGCTTCACGAGCATCGATACGGCCCGCGCGGCAGTAGAAGCGCTGATCGCCGGCATGGACCACGACGGTGAGAGCGCATACCAGGTGCGCCCGTTCCCGGAGTACCGCAATGGTGCGCGCGCGTGAAAGTTGCCTACGCTGAAGTCGTAGAAAATCAGCGGTTGTACGCCGACACCTTCGTGACGTGGTTTCGATCACCCGCGCTCGGCAACGGCGCGGTACCCGGCCAGTTCGTCATGCTCCGCTGCACTGATGACGAAGTCGCCACCGCTACAATCTACAATCTACAACCTACAACCTACGCCGACCCGCTGCTGCCGCGACCCATGAGCTACTATCGCCTCCGCAACGGCGCAGAGGGGCCGGAATGGGCGATCTTGTACGACGTCGTCGGCCGCGGCACTGCTTGGCTCTCGAAACGAAAGCCGGGTGAGACGGTGTGCGCGTGGGGGCCGCTGGGGAACGGCTACAAGATCGGTCGCACGTCGCGGAACCTGCTATTGGTTGCCGGCGGCATCGGCGTCGCGCCGCTGGTATGGCTTGCGGATGAAGCCGTGACGAAGGGGCTGAGCGTGACGATGGTAATCGGCGCGCGCACGGCGGACCTGCTCTATCCGGCGAAGCTGCTGCCGGCCGAGGTGGAGGTCGTCGTCACGACAGACGATGGCTCGGCCGGACGGAAGGGCTTCGTCACAGAGCCGTTCGGTGAACTGCTGGAGTGGTGCGATCAGGCGTTCGTCTGCGGCCCGACGCCGATGTTCCGCTCGCTCGCCGAAGCAGCCCGCAAATCGAAAACGCGGCGCTCAGTGCAGGCGCTGCTTGAGGAACGCATGGGCTGCGGTACCGGCATCTGCTACGGCTGCGCGGTGGAAGTGCGCGTGCGGGGCGGCCGCAGCATGAAGCTCGTATGCAAAGACGGCCCACGGTTCGAAATCCGGGATGTGTATTGAGAAGCTGTCAGTTGCCAGCTCTCAGTCCTCCTCAGCGTCCTCCGCATTATCCCCGCCGCGCCTCCCATTTCAGCAGACACGCTCGTTTGGTCGAAAACTGAGATACATTCCGTTCGCCCTGGAGCGCACGTTCGAGGCTTACGGGCGATACTTCTACTGCACAGCCGCCGACATGCTTCGCGCACGCGGCGGCCGCGCACTATCGTCCGTGGTAGCGGATCCACTACCTGAGAGACGGCTTCCTCCTCGACCCTCACAATCAGACTGGTGGACTTGGACTCTTTCCTCATCGAACACCACCCGAAGAAGGGCGGTCGATTCGGCGGGCGTGGAAAGAGGCCGCCATGACCACAATACTGATCATCGAGAGAGACGACGCGGCGATGCGGCTTTTGGCGTGGGGGATGCGCGAGGAGGGCTATACCGTCCTCACGTCCGCGGGCGCCGACGAGTTGGTCGCAGGCGAACGCATCGTGCCCGATGTCATCGTCTTCAATACGGGCATGGCCGAGGACATCAAGCGCCTCTGGGGTCTCCAGCCTGCGCTACATCGTCCCCAACATCGATATCATCGATCTCTGCACTACGAACGACATGTCTACATATGACACAGGGGCGGACGGATACGTCGAAGCACCGTACCGTGTTGACAAGCTTATGGCGGTGATAGAAACGCTCCGCCGAAGTCGCGCCATCGCTCCGGTTTCGGAATCGACGGGCGCGCCGGTATGACAACGGTGCTGAACATCCAGGCGGACGAACCCACCATGCGCATGATGGACTGGATCCTGTCTGAGGCAGGCTTCAACGTCGTCAACGCCCTCGGCGCACCGCCGGCCACCTTCGCACATCCTCATCGCCCGGACATCGTCATCGTCAATACCAACATGAGCCAGGACGAGAAGCGCGCGTGCATCCTCGCCCTCCATGGCATCTTGCCCGACGTGTTCGTCCTCGACCTCAGCATCGGCGCCGAGTTCGACGCGTATGACACGGGCGCCGACCAGTACCTCAACAAGTCCTTCTCCGCCGACGACCTGATCGCCCGGGTGCGCGCATGCGCTCCTGCGTCGGCAGTGTAGGGTCACCAGCTCTCAGCGCGGCCGAGAAACGCTCGTCGCCTGTCAGGCTAGCCTCAGACAAACCCGCGCAGGCGAATCGACTGGGCGACGCGCTTGACCGCGATCGCGAACGCTGCTTCGCGGAGTGTGAGATTGGTCTCAGCCGCGGCGTCACGCACCTGCCGGTAAGCTGCAAGAAGCCGTTCCGCAAGCTCTTCGTTGACCCGCGTCTCCGGCCACCGAAACTGCTGGATGTTCTGCGTCCATTCGAAGTACGAGACGATGACGCCGCCCGCGCTGGCGAGAATGTCGGGCACAATCGTCACGCCGCGGCGCACAAGTATCGCCGGCGCCCGCCGTGACCGGATGGTTCGCTGCTTCGACGACGATCTGCGCCCGGACGCCGTGCGCGTTGCCGGAATCGATCACTTCTCCCCTGGCCGCCGGAATCAGTACGTCGCACGGCAGCGTCACGAGGGTAGCGGCGTCCAACGCATCTGCGCCGGGGAATTCACCGATCGGCTTTCCGGCGCCAGTCCACTCGGAGAGCGCCGGTACGTCGATGCCCGTGGCGCAGTAGCATGCGCCGCGCGCATCGCCCGCGCCGACGACCCGGAAGCCCGCTTCGTGCGCGAGCCGCGCTGCCCACGAGCCGACGTTCCCAAACCCCTGCACGACAACGGAGATGTCGCCTGGCTCGATACCCCGGTCACGGCACAGCTCTGAGAGCACGAGCACCACGCCGCGGCCGGTCGCCGCCTCGCGTCCATACGATCCGCCGAGCTCGAGGGCTTGCCGGTGACGATGCCCGGTGTGTAGCCGTGCGCGGATCCGTAAGCATCCATCATCCACGCCATCGTGCGCGCATTGGTGCCCATATCGGGCGCCGCTATGTCGCGCGTCACGCCGAGAATGTGTGAGATGTTCTGCATGTAGCGCCGCGCCAGCCGGTTCAGCTCTCCCTCGCTCATGATCGTTGGATCGCACTGCACTCCGCCCTTAGCGCCGCCGAATGGGATGTCGACGAGCGCGCACTTCCAGGTCATCAGCGCCGCGAGCGAACGTACCTCGTCTAGCTCGATGGTAGGATGGAAGCGGATGCCGCCCTTATACGGGCCGCGGGCGCCGTTGTGCTGCACTCTGTAGCCCGAGAACATGTCGAGGCGGCCGTTGTCCATCCGCACCGGCACCTCGACGTGCATCTCGCGAAACGGCGAACGGAGCAGCTTGGTGATGTCCGGCTTGAGCTTCAGATGCTCCGCCGCCCGGTCGAGCTGGGCACGGGCGTCCTCCCACGGCGTGGTCCCGCGAGCGGCGGCGCGGGGGAACTCGACGATCGATGCGGGTTGAGCGGTGCGTGCCTCGCGCATAGCATCCTCCTGAATACGGATGGCTATCGGCGGGCCCGGGGGACTCCGTCGTAGGTATTTTCCCGCAATGGGAAGCGGCTCTTCGAGGTTCAACCGGAGGCTGTTGGAACTGCGACCGCCAGCCGCCTATAATTACGTACGGAATTTCAAAAGCGTCGGGCTCGCCGAACGGCGCGCCCAAAGCTCAGGAGCATCCTTGCCATACACCATCATCGATACCTGTATCGGCTGCACCGCGTGCACCAAGCGCTGTCCTACGAACGCGATCACGGGCTCGCGAAACGTGGTGCACGTCATCGACCCGAATTTGTGTATCGACTGCGGAGCCTGCGGCGTTGTCTGCCCGCCAGAGGCCATCCTCGATGACCTGGGCGACATCTGCAAGACCTTCCCGCGGAAGGAATGGCCGAAGGCGATCGTCGTCGAGGACAACTGCATCGGCAGCGGCTGCGAGCTCTGCATCCAGATCTGTCCCTTCGACGCCCTCAGCCTCGGCGAGCCGGAGCGCATCGTGGGCGACTTCTTTGGCGTTGCCGTGCTGAACGAGAAGCGCTGCACCGGCTGCCGGTTGTGCGAGGATGCGTGCGGCTGGGGCGCCATCTACATCGACCCGCCGCGGGAGATGCTGAAGAAGCGCGCCTGGCCAGACGAGGACGAAGCGCCGGCTCCCGAGAAAGAGCTGGCGGAAGCAACGGCCGGGTGACCGCCATTCGATGAATGCGGGGAGCCCCTTACTACGGAAGGCTCCCGGTTGCGAAGCGCTCCGCCGATACTTTTGTGGGTCGATGATTGGCGTTGAGGGCATCCATGCGTAAACAGACCATGTTGATACTGGGTCTTGGCGCCGCGTTGGTGGTCGTCGCGGGGTTCGCCCTCGCGAGTTGCAGCGGCGGCGGTAAGAAATCGCCGTCTGGCGGATCCTCCGCCGACGCCCCCACTCCCGTCTCCAGCGCCATTCCCGGCACGGATGCCGTCGTGCAGCTCCTGGATGCGGCACGAACCAGCGATGCCATCGAGCTGGCGCGTCTTACCGGCTATACATCGGTAGCCTGCACCACAGATCCATCCGTCGCCGCATCCCAGGCGCCGGCGTGCCGAGAAGGTGAAGACAACGGCGCCAAGGTCGAGGTCTTAGCCAGGCTGTCGTGCGGCGGCAGTTGGGTCCGTCCCGAAGTGGTGCCTCAAGAATATCAGACGGCAATGCGCGGCGGACCTAAACTGGTTGCCGTCGACAATCCCAAGCCCGTCGCTGGTTCGTTCGGGAGCGACCTCGGCGTTGAGCAGGTCGTGGTGATGCAGAGCGGGACCCGCCTCGACGGCAGCACCGATGGGTTCGCGCTGTACGTCAAGGACCGGCGTGTCGTCATGCTCCAGACGCCCTGCGATTCGTTCTTGCAACTCGTCAGCCCGGATGCCGTACTGCTCGTGGATGTGGCGCGGACGAGCGACGCTAGCAAGCTGGCGCGTCTTACCGGCTACACATCGATAGCCTGTAGCAAGGACCCGTCCGTCGCCGTACCCCAGGCGCCGCCGTGCCGGGAGGGTGAAGACGACGGGACGAAGGTCGATGCCTTGGCCAGGCTGTCGTGCGCCGGCAGTTGGATCCGTCCCGAGGTGGTGCCAGGTGAGTATCAGACCGCCATGCGCGGTGGCCCTAAACTGTTTGCGGCCTACGTTCCCGAGCGCGTGGCCGGAGCGTTCGGCAGCGACCTCGGCGTCGAGCAAGTGTTGGTGATGCAGACGGGAACGCGTCTCGACGGCAGCACCGATGGGTTCGCGCTTCACATCAAGAACGGGCGCGTCGTCATGCTGCAGACGCCCTGCGATTCGTTCCTGCAACTCGTCAACACGGATCTCGTGGGTGCGTATATCGCCGACCCCGCAAAGTAAGTGCGGGCGGGCGAGAGCGGCGCTGGACGAGGATCAGCGCGGCTGTCCGGATCCATCGATCCGACCCCGGGGATCAGCAGTTGGGCCCGCCGAATGCTCGTTGGAGCAGGTAACCTGCGAGACCTTCTTTCCAAACCGCGCTACAACTATCTCATTGACCGTGTAGGCGTCGCCGAACCTATGTCATCGTAATGACGGCGCGATTCACCTTGGTGCTGCCTTCGCGCGCCCACTCGCTGTTCTCAAATGCTTCGTTGATATCGGCCAGCTTGAATTTGTGCGACACAACTTCATCATGCGGGTACTTGTTACGGGTCCGCACGAGGAAGTCGAGCGCCTCGGGGATCACCCAGGGGTCGTACATGATGACGCCCTGGATGCGTTTCGAGCCCCAGACGAGCTGCGACGGATCGATCTCCGCCGTGCGGCCGAAGGAGATGTTGCCGATCTCCAGGTACGTGCCGCCTTCGCGCAGCATCTGCAGCCCCTCCGGCACCACCGCCGGCACGCCGACCACCTCGACCACAATGTCGCCGCCACGGCCGCCGGTGAGCCCCTTCACCTTCGCAATGCGGTCCATGGGGGTCGGGTTCTCGTTCATGTCGATCACCTCGTCGGCGCCAAACTTCTTCGCCAGTGCGAGCCGGTTCGGGATGCCATCGATGGCGATGACGGCGTTGGCGCCCATCTCCTTGGCGACAGCGCATGCGTTCAGCCCGAGGCCGCCGGCCCCCTGCACGACCACCGTATCGCCGTAGCGCAGACCGGCCTTCTGCAGGCCGTAGGTCACCTGCGAGAGCGCGCAATTGACCGGGGTGGCCATCTCGTCGGTAACTGTATCGGGCACCTTGAAGATCCAGCCGCCGGGCTTTAGGTAGTAGTACTCGCCGTAAGCGCCACTAAACCGGCTGATGGTCGGGCCCATGCGGCCTAGCTTGTTCGGGCACGTAGCGAACTCGCCCTTGTTGCACTGGTAGCATCGCTGGCAGGGGTAGAAGTACGAGTAGGCGACCCGGTCGCCCTCCTTGAGGACGCGACCCAGCGAATCGGTCTTGATGTTGGAGCCGAGGCTGTGGACCTTGCCGGTCATCTCGTGGCCGGCCACACTGCCCGCCATGCCGGCGAAAAGTGGCGAGTCGCCACGCCAGATATGGAGATCCGAGCCGCAAATACCGCCCATCGCGACCTTGATGACGACCCCATCGGGCTCCGGTGTTGGTACGTCGAACTCCTGGATCTCGTAGCCCTTGCCGGGCCCGAGGAGGACCGCGGCCTTGCCGGTGGTGCCCATGGTGAAGCTCCTTTCGCTGCGCTACGCGCATGAAGCCGGATTCGCGAGTGGGCTGATCTTATCGACGCGGGCGTTGGTGTCAATTCGCGGCCGAACGTCCGTACCGTCAGCGGCCACGGATGCTCGGCCGGGCGGGCCGGATCCGCGTGCTATATTGCCTGCGGAAGAGGGACAGCGTGCAAGCGACGCGACAGGACATCCTTGAGTATCTGCGCTGGCACAACCAGGCGAGCGTCAAGCAACTCGGCGAGCATCTGGGCCTCACTGCCACCGGCATCCGCCAGCACCTCACCATCCTCGAGCGCGATGGTCACGTCGAGGCACGCGAGGAGCGCGGCCACGTCGGGCGGCCGGCGCTCGTCTACAGCCTGAGCAGCAGCGGCGATGCGCTGTTCCCCAAGAAATACGATGCCCTCGCCAACGCTCTCATCGATGAAGCGCGCCATCTGCTCGGACCTGACGCGCTTCAGCGGCTGATGAAGAGCGTCGCCGCCCGCTTTGCCGAGCCGTACATGGCGCGCATGGACGGGAAGACCACCGCTGAGCGCGTTCTAGAAGTGGGCCTCGTGTTGCAAGAGCGCGGCTGTCTGTCGGACTCTTCAGGCGAGGCTGAAGACTTCCTTATCAGGCAGCACACCTGCCCATTTCCGAACGTCGCTTCGCGCAACAGCGCCGTGTGCGCGCTCGATGTCGAATTCGTCCGGCGGCTCGTGGGGTCCGACGCGCGCCTCACGACGAGCCTGCTGCGAGGGGACGATTGCTGCACCTTCCGAGTGAAGCCGCGTGAACCGGCGGCAGCTGCGCGCCGGCAAGTGTCCACCGCCACGAACCGACAGGAGTGACGCCTCGCGAGCCGGCGAGAATCCAATGTCTCCTTGATCGTCGGGAGTCACCGGCACATCGCGCCACGCGTCCGTCAGGTAGGCAATGCCATTCCATCGCTATTTGGCGCGAAGGTCGCGTTTCATCTCCGGCGCGAAGTCTTTGAAATCGACGATGCACCCGGTGCATGCTGAGCTGCCGGAGAAGTGGAACGAGGGGACGGTCCATCCGGTGGACGCTTGTTTTCAATTGCCCATGTGATGTGTGCTGTCGGAATTTGATGGTGCGGACTGGATTTCGTAGCGTTCCGGGCTGGCATCGAAGCTCCGCTTGTCGGCCTCGCTGCAGAAGTAGTAGCTCTTCCCGCGGTATTCGCTTCGTGGCGCAGTCGCGGGATCCACCACCATGCCGCACACCGGGTCGCGTACTACCTCGCCACCGCCTCCCTCGACTAACGGAGCGTTCATTGCTTGCAGCATGGCGAGGCCGCCGGTGCGCAGAAAGCGAACGACGAGCACGAGAGCGATGATCAGGAAGACGATGTTGAGCGCACTTGTGTAATTTAGGCTTGGATTGTCACTGATTGCGCTTACGGAGCGGTCCGTCGGGACGATGCCCAGCGCGGCAAACAGTACCTCGACGGCATATCCTGCCGCGGCCATCGCGAGATAGAAAGTCGCCGTGATATAGAGCGCTACCTTCAGCGTGTAGTAGCGCCGATAGATGTCGATGATCGGAAGGACGATCAGGTCCGCGAAGATAAAGCTGACGACACCGCCGAAGCTGATGCCGCCGCGCCAGAGCACGGCGGCGAGAGGGACGTTGCCGACGGAACAGACGAAGCTGACGATGGCAACGAGTGGACCGACGAGCGGCCCCTCGATCTTCGCGAGGGCCGGATGGTCAATCAAGAAGAAGTCGCGCCAGAACGAATCGGGCACCCAGGCCGCGAGCGCCCCGGCGATCAAAAATCCCAACAAGATGTCTTGCCAGATGGATGCCCAGTCCATTACGAAGTAGTGACTCGTCGCGGTGAACCCACGGCTGCTCGTGAGCCTGGAGAGCAATGACCCTTCGGTCACGCTCATGTCCATGCCAGCGTGCCCTTCCATCCGCCCGGCAACCCCGCGCTCGGCCTGACCGCGGGCGATGTCGACGAGCTTCGGCGTGAGTGTCAGCCGGAAGATGAGAGCGATGAAGAGGACCATCAGGATGCCGCCCGTGAACTCGGCGGCCGCGAACGGCCAGCCGAGAAGAACCACGAGGATGATGCCCAGCTCGATGACGAGGTTCGTCGAAGCGAGCTCGAAAGCCATGGCCGCCGTGAAGCTCGCGCCCTTCTGAAAGATGGAGCGCGCTATCGCAACCGCTGCGTACGAGCACGAGCTGGACGCGGTGCCGAGGAGCGTCGCAAAGCCGAGCGACCGCGGCGAGTCATCGCCGAGGAGGCGTGCCATGGATCGATGCGACACGACTGCCTGGATGACGCCTGAGAGCGCAAAGCCCAAGACGAGCGGCCACAGGACTTCCCAGAACATGTCGAAGGCGGTGCGCAGTGCTTCAACGATGCCGTGGATCGGGTTCATCGACTCATTGTTTCACGCCCCAGCGAGACCGCCCCTGCGAGATCCGAGAGCGTGCCGGGACGCGACGGTGCGCGGCTACACGCCGATCGCCGGCTTCAGTCCCAGCAGGGTGCGGCACAGTTCGAGTTCGCCCAGGTGGGTGAAGCCGTGCGTCATGCACACCTGCCCCAGCGCGCGAATCGCCGGCATCTCGCCCAGAGGTTTCACCTGCACGAGCGTGTCGAACGTGCTTGCGTCCGGATTGCTCAGCCAGTCCGCCGTGCTGCGCCAGACGTCCTGCACGTACTGCTGAAACGCCGGGATGTCGGAGATCCGCATCGCTTGCGCGTCTGCCGACGGCATGCCCGTGCCCTGCGCGACCGCGGGCAGCCCGAGCCGCTCGGCCCAGCCGCCCTCAATCCACACCGTCGGCCGCCGGTTCTGCAGGATGAACCGCACGATGTTGTCCTCGGTGCGCGCGTAGTGCCACATCTCGAAGCCGATGGTGTTCGCCCGCGCATTACCCGCCGGGACCGCGTGCCACTGCTCGGGAGTGAGGTCGGCGACTGTGCGGTCGAGCGTCGGGTGCAGCCGTGTCAGTTCCGCCTGGATGAATTCGACGAGCGTCATGGTTCCCTCCGTCCGCAATCGCGTGCCCCGATTGTGGGCGAAGGGCGACTCAGGCGCCAGCATGTTTGGAATGTCAGATGTTGGATGTCGGATGCTCAGGCGCGGGATCCTTCAGAGCCGTACGTCAGTTGGCAGGAGGTCTTGCGTGCCGTGCGAGATCATCCTGGTGTTGCGCCAACGCGCGGACCGAGCGTCGCGCTACGGCTGGCGCCGCCTGCGGCCGAGCGTGCTGATCAGCAGCGTCGCCAGCGTGCCGACGGCCGCGCTCGCGAGCAGGGCCCAGATCAACCGCGTGCTCCAGTCGAACCAGAGGAAGTGCACCTGCACCTCCTGCAAGTTTTGGAGGAGGAACGTGGCCAGCGCCGCGAGAGCCAGCACGCCGAGCGCGACCTTCATTCGCGCCATCGTCCCCGCGCTGGTCTCCCCCTCGACGGGCTCGTGCCGGCGTTCGTCGCGCGCGTGTGCCATTGCTGCCTCGATTCCTAGTCGCTTGCCCGTTCGCCACCGCGCGGGCCCGCAAGCGGCTCAGCCCTGCGCGTCGATTCGTACGCTTGTCTCGTTTTCTCGACGCGGTCGAAGAGATCTTCGGCTGATGTCACCGGCGCCGAGCACAGCGTGCCATAGCAGACGTATGCCGCCGGCGACGGGTGCGCGGTCAGCGAATCCGCCGCCAGCGCGTCCGCATCCGACGCATCGATCGCCCGCACCACGCGATCGGCCAGCGGCAGCGCAAGGGCCGCAGCATGCAGCGCTGCGCCCTGATTGCCGCTGGCGACGATCTTCACGTCGGCGCCCGGATTGAGGAGCAGGTCCACCGCCTTCGCATAGTCGTCGGCGAAGTAGCCCTGTGCTTCGACGATGCCGGCGTATTGTTCGAGCGTGCGACGCGCGATGGCCTCGTACGCGCCGTCGTGCGTCAGCCGCGACAGCCGGAGGAACACCATCGCCGCGGCGACGTTCTCCTTCACCGGCTTCTGGCGCATCGCCAGGCGACCGAGCGTTTCGTGCTCCGCCGGCGTGTCGAAGAAGCCGCCGTCCTCCGCGCCCAGCCGCTCGCTCATGGTCCGCGCGAGTTGCCGCGCCCGTTCGAGGTCTTGCGGGCGCCCCGCCACCTCGTACGCATCGAGCAACGCCAGCGCCGTCCACGCCTGGTCGTTGAGCAGCCCCGGCACGCGAGGCCCATCGGGCGCCAGATAGCGGAACATGCTCTCTGCGTCGGTGTGCAGGCGCTCCCAGAGGAAGTCCAGCGCCTTCAATGCGCGCGCCTTTAGTTCCGGCCGCCCGCGCGTCCACGATGCATCGAGGTAGGCGCTGATCGCCATCGCGTTCCAGCTCGTGTACACCGTCTTGTCGACGTACGGCGGCGTGCGCTGCTTCCGCTCCTCAGCAGCCAGCGGATAGAACTCCTCATCCGCATCCTGCGATCCGTAGAACGCGCCCGTCTCCGGATCGCTCAGCCAGGCGTCGAGGTACTCGACGGTGAAGTCGATGTAGCGCCGGTGCTCGCCGTCGTCGGTGATGCGATAAAGCTTCAGCAGGTCACGTAGCAGTAGCGCGTTGTCTTCGAGCATCTTCTCGTAATGCGGCACGCTCCAGTCGCGCTTCGTGGAGTAGCGGTAAAAGCCGCCCCACTCCTGGTCGTACGTGCCGCCCTTGCACATATAGTCGAGCGTCTTGCGCGCCATATGAAGTGCGTCACGGTCGCCATCGCGCAGATACACGTGGAGCAGCAGGTCGATGGCATCGGTATGCGGGAATTTCGGCTCGTTGCCGAAGCCGCCATGCACCGGGTCGTAAGCGTCCTCCGTGGCGTGCAGCGCGTCGCGCAGGATCTGGTCCGACAGCCCGCCGCCGTCGTCCGCCCCCTCACCGGCCGCGCGCTCGCGGTTCGCCAGGGTCTCGCTGATCTTCTGCTCGATTGAAGCCTTGTTGTCCTTGTAGTAGGTGCTGACCTGGTTCAGCACGTCGCGCATCTGCTCCGGCGCGATGTACGTCATGCCCGCCAGCACCTCGCCGCCGGGCGTCAGGAACGCGGTCGTCGGCCAGCCGCCCATGTTGTAGCGCGCATTGATGTCCGGGCGCTGGTCGTTGTCGACGCGCACCGCCACGAAGCGGTCGTTGATCAGCTGGATGATCTCCGTATCGGAGTACGAGGTCTCGTCCATGACGTGGCACCAGTGGCACCACACCGCCGAGATGCCGAGCAGGATCGGCTTGCCCTCGCGCTGCGCCTGCTCGAAGGCCTCCGGCGCCCACTGCCGCCAGCCGATCTCGCCGGCGCGGTTAGGCCGCGGCGAGAAGTGGAACTGCGTCTCCGACATTGGTTACCTTCCGTTCGATGTGCCTACATCGTAGCAACCCGAACACCAATTGCTGTCTGTTACGATGTGCTGTGCCTTGGATCCTACGTCCCGGTGACTCGCCCTGCAGCCAAGATCATCCGTGTCCCGAATGCCAAGGGTCCCCTAAAGACCGCGGCGATGGGACCAGTCAGTGCCCCGAGTGCGACGCAATCTTGCTATTACCAGATCCAGAGCATGGTGAGTTGCTCACGCTCAAGCTCATTCCCGTGAATGAGGACCTCAGGCGAGAACCTAGGCGTAGCCGCCGCGGGTTGGAGATCAAAGAAGGGTACAGACGCCAGGCCGACGGCTCCATCGCGAAGATTTTCCGCCTCATCAACAAGATGGGCGATAGATACGTCGAAGAAGTCAAACGTGAGGGAAAGCTAGTCCATCGCGTAGACGAACCGCTTAGCGAGCACCGCGGACATGGCTCGGCGAAAGGCCGTCGATCCGGCTGGGACTAGTCGCTTTCGAGACGGAACGCTGATCATCACCACCCGACCGCCGCGCCCTCACCCCGCGAGTCGCTGCCGGCGATCATCGCGCCGCTCGCGCTGTCGATGGCGATCGCCTGCGCGCGGCCCATCGGCGCGGTCACGCGGGGCACTTGGCGAACGGCGTGACCTCGGCGCGCAAGCTCCTCCTGCGTCGCCAGCGGCATCTCCTCTTCGACGAGCAGGCTGCCCGCGGTGTCGCCCCAGCGCGGCGCATCGATCGCCGCCTGCGGGTCGAGGCCGTGGTCGATGATGCCGGTGAGCACCTGGAAGTTCGTCTGCACCTGGAAGCCGCCGCCCGGCGTGTTCCCGGCGATGTACGGGCGCCCGTCGCGGAACACGAGGTAGGTGTTCAGCGTGTGCATCGTCCGCTTGCCGGGCGCGAGCACGTTCGGGTGGGCGGGGTCGAGCGAGAAGCCGGTCATCCGGTTGTTCATGATGATGCCGGTGCCCTCGATGGCGATCGCCGAGCCCCAGTTCGCGTACAGGCTCTGGATGAACGAGCACACATTCCCCTCGCCGTCCGCGACCACGAACGACGTTGTGTCCGACGATGCCACCGCAGCCGGCGCCTGACGCGCGCGCTGCGGGTCGATCTCCGCGCGCCGCTTCGCCGCCCACTCGTCAGTCAGCAGCGTCTTCGGATCGAAGTCGATGTGCGCGCGGTCGCCCGCGAAGCGCTGCCGGTCCTCGAAGGCGAGCTTCTTCGCCTCGACCATATGGTGTACCGCGTCCGGCGAAAGATGCCCCCAGCCGCCGAGATCCCAGCCCTCAGCAATCTTCAGCTCTTCGAGCAGGATCATCCCCTGCGAGTTTGGCGGCGTCTCGTACACCGTACATCCGCGATACTCGACCGACAGCGGCTCCAGCACGTCAGCGCTGTGCGATGCCAGATCCTGCGCCGTCATGCAGCCACCCGCCGCCTGCACGCCCGCGGCGATGCGCTCCGCCACCGCGCCCTCGTAGAACGCCGCCCGTCCGCCCTGCGCGATGCCTTCGATCACATCAGCGAGACCGCGCTGCCGCATGATCGAGCCGAATGCTGGCGGCGCCCCGTGGGCGTACAGCTCGCCGCCCATCGTGCCGTACTTGGAGAACAACCCCTGCGCGTACTGCATCGACTGCGCCAGCTCGCGCGACACCGGAAAGCCGTCGCGCGCGTAGCCGATCGCCGGTGCCAGCAGCTCCTGCATCGGCATGCTGCACCAGCGCTCGTGCAAGACCTGCCACGCGTCGACCAGCCCGGGTATCGCCGCTGCCGCGCCTCCACGGTGCGGGATGCCGCCGGCATATCGCTCGGGCGTCGCCGCGGCGGGGGCCATGCCGCCCGAGCAGATCGCCGTCACGCGCCCTTCGGCCTTCGGGTACACCAGCACGTATGCGTCGCCGCCCAGGTGGTTGCGATGCGGCTTCACGACCGGCAGCAGCGCCGACATCGCCAGCGCCGCGTCGAAGGCGTTGCCGCCGCGCCGCATCACATCGACGCCGGCCTGCGACACCAGCGGGTGTTCCGACGCGACGACACCGTGCGTTGCGAGCACCGGGCCGCGCGTGGGAGGGATCGCGTGCGTGTCAGGCATGCTTACGCTCCTCGCATGAGATCAGGCGGTCTGGCGCCGCCGTCCTTCACCGCGACGAGGTGGGCTACGGCCGATCGCTCGATCTGGCCCCCGGTCTCGATACGCGGCCTGACCAAGGACTCGAACAGCGCGCGCTCATCATCGGTGAACAGCTGTCGCATCGCGTCAGCCCTGGAAGGAATGTTCGGGTTGCCGGACGTGTTGAGCCATCCCGCCCAGCTTGCCGGCCGCGCCGGCGCCGTGTACATGCTCAGAGTCACACGAACGTAGCGGAATCCGGCTTCCTCGCACTGCCGCAGCAGGTCGCGCTCATCGAAGTCGAGCATCGGATCGCTGTCCAGCGGTTGCAGCGCGCCGTAGAACGGCTGCAATCGCTCCGCCAGTGCTTCGAGCCCTTCTACGCCAGGCCCCCAGTACTGCCCCGGAGCAAATAGTTCCGTGAAGCGGTTGATAGGCTCCCACAGGGACAGCCTGCCGCCGGGTTTCAGCACCCGGTGAAACTCACGGAACGCGGCCGATTTATCCTTTACGTAGATCAGCACCGAGCGGGTGGTCACGGCGTCCACCGATGCATCGTCGAGCGGATTGAGATCTTCCGCATGCGCGTTCACGAACGAGCATCGCTCGCTGACGCCCATGTCCTGTGCCAGGCGTTGCGCATGCTCGAGCAATGGCTGCGAGATGTCCGCGAAGATCACCCGGCCAGCCGGGCCGACGCGGTCAAGCCCGCCGAACGCTATCAGTCCGTCGCCCGCGCCGACGTCGAGCAGCGTATCGCCAGCGTGCAGGTCGGCGCGTTTCAGCACGGCGTCGCGCACCCCGAGGAGCATGCGCATGCCGGCTTCGGCGGCCTGCTGGTCGCCGCCGAAGCGCTTTTGGAGGAGCCACTCGGACCACCTGTCTTGCGTCATCGATCTCAGACTCCACTTGCGCCGTACGGCCTCTCGCGCTCGACAGTGGAGAGGAAGAACACACTGAGCTTGCTCACATATCACTCCGGATCGCGACGCGCTCCAGCGCTTCGCGCGCCATCGCTACCATGCGGCGTTCGTCCTTGAACGCGAGCATGCGCTCCGCCTCCCCGATGTCCGCCCAGCGCGCTTCGAGCACCTCGTCGTCGTGGTCGTCGGTCGAGCCGCCGAGATAGCGCAGCAGAAAGAAGTGCACCTGCTTCCGCACGAGCGCGGGCTCCGGATCGTACGTCGACTTGTAGGTGTAGCGAATGGTGTCGAGCGCCCCCACCAGCTCCGCATCGACGCCCGCCTCCTCGCGCACCTCGCGCATCGCCGCCTGCTCCGGCGTTTCTCCGTCTTCGATCCAGCCCTTTGGAAGCTGCCAGCGCCCTTCATGCGTGCGGATCAACACAACGTCGAAGCCGTCGCCGCCGTCGTCGCGCAACCGGAACACCACGCCGCCGGCTGACTCTTCCTGGCGCGTGAGCATCCCTATCGTCGCGCCGGACGCTCGCCGCGCTTCTGCCGCCGCGGCGTCCCATTCGTCGAGACGGATGTCGGCGCCACCGCATCGCGCGCGCCGCGGTTGACCTCCATCGCCCGCTTCGTCATCGCTTCCAGTGCATCGGTGACCTTGCGGAACATCGTGCCGGGTCCGTAGGTGTCGTCCTTCCGCAGGCGGCCGGCCCGAAGCCCGGTCAGCCGCTCGATGCCCTCTTCGATTGTGGAGACCGCATAAATGTGGAAGCGCCCGGCTTTCACCGCCTCGACCACCTCGGGTTTGAGCATCAGGTTGTGCACGTTATCGCGCGGGATCATCACGCCCTGATCGCGGGTGAGTCCCTTCGCTTTGCAGACGGCGTAGAAGCCTTCGACCTTCTCGTTGACGCCGCCGATCGCCTGCACTTCACCGAGCTGGTTCACCGAACCCGTCACCGCGATGCCCTGCGCCAGCGGCACATCGGTGATCGCCGAAAGCAGCGCGTACAGCTCGGTCGAAGAGGCGCTGTCGCCATCGACCTCGTCGTACACCTGCTCGAATGTCAGGCTCGCGGCGAACGACAGCGGCTGGCGATGGGCGAACTTGCCATTCAGGTAGCCCTGGATGATCAGGAAGCCTTTGCTGTGCGACGGCCCGCTCTTCTGCGTCTCGCGTTCGAGGTTGATCACCTGCCCGCGTCCCATGCTCACGCGCGCGGTAATCCGCGAAGGCCGCCCGAAGGAGTAATCGCCGAGATCGTAGACCGAAAGCCCGTTCACTTGGCCGACGACCGCTCCCTGAGTGTCCACCTTGATCGTGCCGTTCGTGATGAACTCTTGCACGCGATCCTCGATCAGGTTCGAGCGATAGATCCTTCGCTCGACCGCTGTCTCTACATGCGCTTCCCTCACCACCTTGCTCTTGGCGTCGCATGCCCAGTAGTCCGCCTCGACCAGCAGGTCAACGATGTCCATCATCCGCAGCGAGAGCTTCTGCTGGTCCGACACCATCCGCGAGCTCTGCTCGATGACGTGCGCCACGGCTGTCCGGTCGAACGGCCGCATCCCGAGTTCGATCACTTGCTTCGCGATGAACCTCGCGTACAGATTGACCTCGCGCTCGTTGCGTTCCACATCGATCGTGAAGTCGGCCTTCGCCTTGAACAGCTTCTGGAAGTCCTCGTCCAGGTTTTGCAGCATCTGGAACACCCGGCTCGTGCCGATCATCACCACCTTCACGTCCAGCGGGATCGGCTCCGGCGACAGCGACGCCGTCGGCAGAATGCTCAACTGTTCGCCCATGTTCTCGAGCCGGATCTGACGCGTGCCCAACGCCCGCTTGAGCGTGTCCCAGACGAATGGCGCATTCAGTACATCCAATGCGCGGAAGACCAGGAAGCCGCCATTCGCGCGATGCAGCGCTCCTGGCTTGATCATGGTGTGATCCGTCACCATCGCGCCGAAGGTGGAGCGATAGTCGATGCGGCCGAACATGTGGTAATACGACGGGCTCTCGACGAAGACAACCGGCGCATGCGCATCCGCTTCATGCGTGACAATGACGTTGACCTTGTACCGATCGAAGACGCCGTCGCGAGGCGCCGCCGGCAGGCCGGGTATCGCCGGTTGCTGCGGCGCTTCGTCTGGCGCGCGGAATGCATCGATATTGTTGATCAGATCGGCGCCGACCGAGTCGATGAATTCCGTCACGCGCCCGTCGTCGTGATAGTCTTGCTTCAGCTCTTCCAGTCGCGGCGTGACGATGATGTGCATGAGCTGCTGGTCCAGCTCGCGCAGCAATTGCGCGCCGGTGCGGTCCAGCCGCCGGAGCTGCGGCGCCATCTGTGCGATGATCGAGTCTACCTCGGCGGTGCGCTGCTGGATCTTGTGCTTCTTCTCTTCGGCCAGCACATCGTATTGTTTCTTTGTGAGCGGCTTGCCATCGACCGCGGGCACGCTCGTGATGCCCATCGGCGTCACGTTGATGGTCAGCTCGCGGTCACGCGCCTCCTTCTCCAGTGCCTCGAAAAAGCGCTCGCGCTGCGATTGCAATTCACGGTTCACCTGATCGCGCCGCTGCGCGTACTCGTCGCTCTCAAACGCCCGCGGTACTTCCTTGCGGACGGTCCCGATGAACTCGTCGATGTCGTGGCTGAGCTGATGGCCTCGGTCCGCGGGCAGGCTCAGCGCCAGCGGCCGTGCGGGTTCACGGAAGTTGAAGACGTAGCACCAGTCGCGGGCTGCCGGGCGCGTCGCTGCGATGCGCGTCACCTGCGACTTGATCTCGCTGGAGCGGCCCGTCCCGGGTATGCCGGACACAAAGACGTTGAATCCCTGCGCCTCGATGCTCAGGCCGAAGTCGAGCGCGCTCACTGCGCGCGCCTGCCCGACCGTGCCCTCGAGCGGCTTCAGATCCGCGGTCGTCTTGAATTTCAGCGTGCGGGGATCGCACTCGCGCCGCAGCAGCTTCACCGGCACCCGCGTCGATCCCGTTGCTCTTGCGGTCATCGCGCCGCCTCCATCTGGAGTGATCGTACCGGAGGCGGCGCTACGGACTAGTGGCGAGAACAGAGATCGATGGACTTTCTGGCCCGGACGGTTAGCGATCCGGCTCCAGTCTGCCGGGCCTGCCTATGGTTGCGTTACGAGGGCGCTCGGCCGCCGCGGCGCGCTCAGTGCTCGATGGCAGCGTGAAGGCGAACGTCGCACCGCCCGGCGACGACTCGGCGCGGATCTCGCCGCCGTGCGCGCGTACGATCTCGCGGGATATCGTCAGGCCGAGCCCCACGCCGCTGCCCGGCGTGTCGCCGCTGCTCCGGTAGAAGCGGTCGAAGACGTGCCGCAACTGGTCCGCGGCGATGCCGGTGCCGCTGTCGGTGACGTAGAACTCCGCGAACCCTGGCGCCGCGCGCCGCACACCGGCTTCGATGCGGCCGCCGCGAGGCGTGTGACGGAAGGCATTGTCGAGCAGATTGCCCAGCACCTGCTCGATGCGGTCGAAGTCCGCCCGCACGGTCACGCCGTCCGCGGGTGTGATATGGAGCGCAACGCCGCTTTCTTCGGCGCGCGGGGCGAACACGTCGCCGATGTGCGCCAGCAATTCCGACGCCGCCACGCCGGCCAGTTGCATTGCCTGCTGGCCCGACTCGATCCGCGAGAGGTCCAGTAACTCGCCGACGAGATGCAACAAGCGCCGCGCCTCTACGTCGATCACGCGTGCTGCGCGTTCGCGCTCCTCCCGCGTATCGAGCGTGCCGTCGAGCATCGCCTGCGAGAACCCGCGGATCGAAGTGAGCGGCGTCCGCAGCTCGTGCGAAACGTTGGCCAGGAACTCCCGCAGCGCCCGCTGCGACGTCTCTACCGAGTCCGCCATCGTATTCACGTCTTCGGCAAGCGCCCGCACCTCGGCCGGTCCCGATACGACCACGCGCTGACCGTAATCCCCGCGCGCGACTGCTCGGATGCCGCCGGTCACCTTCCCCAGGGGCCGAAAGGCCCACCCCCACACAACGAGCGCCGCCAGGATCGCCGCCGTCAGCCCGATGCCGCCCGCGAACAGCAATCGCGGGAATATATCGCGGAACACGCTGCGCGGGCTCGCCTCGGGCAGCGCTACGACGATGGCCGCAACGCCCGCCGGTTGCAACCGTACCGCGCGAGGCGTCGGCACCGTCACATAGAGCAGCTTCCGGCCGCCGGCTGTCGTGTGCCTGCCCTCCGGCAGTTGCGAGAAGTTGGGGCCGCGCGCCGGTGGCGCTGGCACGTCGAAATGCTCGTATAGCAGCGAGTCATCGACGTTGGTCTCGGGAATGACGTTGCCGTCTGCGTCGAGAAGCAGCACGATGACGCCCGTGTCCTGCGACTGCAGCTTCAGATACGTCTGGAGGTCCGAGCGCAGCACGCGGGCATTGCCCGCGCCGTTGGCGTTCGGAAACAGCGTCAGGTTGTAGTAGACCGGCGCCGCCACCGACCGTAACGTGCTCACCGTAAGCTGATCGCGATACCCCCCGAAGCGCGCGAACAGCGCGGCCCCCGCCGTCACCAGCGTGATGACCACAATGAGCACAAACGACGCGATGAGCCGGGAACGAAGACTTTTGAACATGGCCACGCCTAGCGGCCGTTCTCTTCGACCAGCTTGTAGCCGACACCGCGCACCGTGACGATGCCCACGCCCGAACCGGCGATTCTCGCGCGCACGTGCTGCACGTGCACGTCGACGGTGCGGGTCTCGCCGTAGAAATTGTAGCCCCACACGCGGTCCAGCAATTGCTCCCGTGTCAGCACGATGCCGGCGTTCTCCGCCAGCGTCGCCAGCAGGTCGAACTCCTTCGTGCGGACCGGCAGCTCCGTGCCGTCGATCCGGACCTCGCGCCGCTGCTTGTCGACCGTCAGCTTGCCGACACGGACGACGGGCGTCGCGCCCTGGCCTGCGCTGTTCTCGGCGCGACGGAGGACCGCCTTCACACGCGCCACCAGCTCTCGCGGGTTGAACGGCTTGGTGAGATAGTCGTCGGCGCCCAGTTCGAGCCCGACGATCTTGTCCACGTCTTCGTCTCGGGCGGTGAGCATAATGATCGGGACGTTGCTGTGCTGGCGGATCGCCTTGCACACCTCGTAGCCGCTCATGCCGGGCAGCATCAGGTCCAGCACGACGAGGCTTGGGTTCGTTTTCGCGACGTGCTCCACCGCGCTCGTGCCATCGACGGCGCAGCTGACCTCGAAGCCCTCCTTCCGCAGATAAAGGGTCGCCAGCTCGCGGATGTGCTCGTCGTCGTCAACGATGACGACTCTGGCGGCAGCGGGCATCGGGCAGCCTTTCGTTCTCGAGGTTCGTCCTTGACTGTATCGTCGCAGAAACACCGCCGCCGCCCGTATGTGTTGTGTAAAACGTGCGGAAAAACCCCGCATCCAGGCAACATCCCTTCGCCCCGCAGTTGGCTGGGGACCGATCTACGCCTGCACCCGCGTCCGCACGTACCATTCACGCACGTTCCGGAACCGGCACGAAGGCCCGAACAGGAGTCCGCCCGCAAACCCCTGAACGTTCGTCCGCTGCACATACGCGTACACGGGCGCATAGAGCGGAATCTGCGGTGTTGCCGCGATCAAGTAGTCCTGGAACTCGGCGTATAGCTGCTTGCGCCGTGCCGTCTCCGTCGTCTGCCGGCCTCGCTCAAGCCGGTCGTCGATATTCGGGTCCGAGTAGTCCGAGAGGTTGCGTCCCGGCGGCGCGATCTGGCTGCTGTGCCAGAAGGGATATGGGTCGGGATCGGGGCCTGGGTCGATCGCCGCCAGCGCCGCCTGGAACTTGCGCGGCAACAACTCATCGGTGATGAACGACGCCGCTTCGAGCGGCCGCACCTGCACCTCGGCGCCGATCGCCCGCCATTGCCGCACCAGGTCCTCCGCGACGGCCACGCGCGCCGCTTCGTTCGTCGTCGAGATCGCGAACGCCAGTCGGAGCCCTCCCTTTTGGCGCACGCCGTCGCGGCCGCGCTGCCATCCCGCAAGCTCAAGCGCGCTGGCGGCCGCGCCCGGATCGAATGGCGGCATATCGGGTGGCGTGTATGCCCACGAATTCGGGGAAATGCCCGTAGTTGCCGGCACGCCGCGGCCTCCCGCGCTGTCATCAATCAACGACTGTTGATTGATCGCCTGAAACAGCGCCCGGCGCACGGTCTTGTCCGAAAAGAGCGGCGAACGGGTGTCCATGTAAATGGTGTTGTAAGAGTTCGAAACCAGATCGTGAACCGCTAGCGATGGGTCGCCAGAAAGCGCCGCCAGCGTGTCCGGTGAGGTCGCCGGCCCGAGGAGCGCGCCATCGACCTGCCCACTCCGCAGGGCCTCGGCCAAGGCGCCGGAGTCCGGGTACGTGCGAAACTCGATCGTCGAAATGCGTGGCGGGCCGAGATAGTACGTGGAGTTCGACTCCAGCTGCACGCCGTGGTCGGTGCGCTTGCCAAAGCGATACGCGCCTGTGCCCACCGGCCGCGCGTTGAACTCCGCATTGAACAGTTGATTGGCATCGAGGTTCTGGAGCAGATGTTTCGGAAGGATGCCGAGCGTCAGATACGCCAGGAATGGCGCGTACGCTTGCTCGAGCTTGAACTCGACGGTGAGAGCGTCGCGCGCCGTGACGACGACCCCTTGCATGAGGTCGGCCAGTGCCGGATCGCCTTTAAAGCCGGGGTCGGTGATCGCCTTGAAAGTGAACACCACGTCCTCCGCGCCGAACGCCTGGCCGTCGTGCCAATCGATGCCGCGCCGCAAATGGAAGACGTAGCTTTGCCCGTTGCCTGTGATCTCCCAGCGCTCTGCCAGGTCGGGCTCCGGCGTGCCGTCCGGCCCCAGCTGTACGAGTCCGCTGAACACGAGCGACGCCACGTCGGCATCCGCGTCGTTCGTACCCGTGAAGAGGGGGTTGAGGCGGTCGGGCGCCTGCGTTACGCCTTCGACATAATGTCCGCCGCTCGCCGGTACGGCCTCCCCTTTCGGGTCAGAGAGGACGAAGTACCAGAACAGCGCGACCGTCAGCACACCCGCCGTCAGAGCGACAAAAAAGGGCCATCGGGTTTGCGTCAGCGGCAACTCAATTGCCCTCTAAGCCGCGCCTACTCGGCCGCATCCTGCGTGCCTTGCGCTAGGAGACGCGCACACCCCACGCGGAGATCGCGAGGAATACCGCGGCGAGGACGATCGTAAGCTGGAACAACGTCTTCTCGACGCCCCGGCGCGTCCGAAAGCTACCGCTCGTGCCGCCGCCGAGCGCCGTCCCGACGCCCGAACCCTTCGCCTGCAGCAGAATCACGATGGTGAGCACAATCGCCACCAGGATCTGCGCGATGTTGATGTAGTCCTTGAATTGCACCGTCACACCTCTGGGCGAAAATAGCCTGCGCCATTAAACCACATTTGGGGCCGACGGCGTTTGCGACCTCCTGCTCGGGGAACTCGTGGCTGGCCAGGGCCGTCTCGGAAAACAGAATGACCGTTAGGCGTGAAGCTTGAGCCCCGACGCTCCGGCAATCCAGCCTCTAGCTTCCTGCGTCCAGCCTCCAGCGCGCCTACATCGCCCGCAGCAGCCGGATCCGCTCCTCCACCGGCGGGTGCGTACTGAACAGGTTGTTCAGGAACGATTCGTGGTCGCGCAGGGGGTTGCTGAAGTAGAGGTGCGCCGTCGCCTTGTTCGCTTCCTCCAGCGGCTCCGGGTCCGCCGAGATCTTCTCCAGCGCCCGCGCCAGCGCATCGGGATTCCTGCACAGCAGCGCGCCCGAGGCGTCCGCCAGGTACTCCCGCTGGCGCGAGATCGCCAGCTGGATCAGCTGCGCGGCGATCGGCGCCAGGATGGCGAGCACGATCGCGACAACGATGAGGATCGCGTAAGCGCTGCCGCCGCGGTCTCGATTGCTGCCCCGGCTGCCGCTTCCGAACCACGCCCAGCGCATGAAGAGGTCCGCAAGCAGCGCTATCAGCCCCACGAGCACCACCGTGATCGTCATCACGCGGATGTCGTAGTTCCCGACGTGTGACATCTCGTGCGCGATCACGCCTTCCAGCTCTGAGCGATCGAGCTTGTTCAGCAGCCCGCGCGTCGCCGTCACCGACGCATGCTTCGGGTCACGGCCGGTGGCGAATGCATTCGGGGCGCTGTCCTCGATGACGTGCACCTTCGGCATCGGCAGCCCCGAGCCGATCGCGAGGTTCTCGACCACGCGATACAGATCCGGCTCATCTTCCTTCGTCACCGGATGTGCGCTGCTCACGGCCAGCGCGACGCTCGCGCTCGCGTAGTAGCTGAAGCCCGCGTACGCGGCCAGTGCGGCGAAGACGAACGGCGCCGCCGCTATCGGGAGTCCCGCCACGTAGCCGATCACCGTCGCAAACCCGCCCGCCACCGCGACGAAGACGATCATCATCAGCCACGTCTGCCGCTTGTTCGTGCCGATGCGGTCGTAGACGAGGACCGGCCCGCCGGGGCTGTCGGAGAGACTGCTGGTTGTGTGGGCCATGTGCTATGCGTTCGCCGCGGGCGGTGCGGCGAAGCTTACCTTCACGTCCTCGCGCTCCTGTTCGTTGGCTTCAAAGAACTCCGCCGGCTGGAAGCCGAACATGTTCGCCAGGACGGCGCTCGGGAACGTCTGCGTCTTCCCGTTGTATGACAGCACGTTCGTGTTGTAGAACTGCCTCGCGTAGGCCACCTTGTCCTCGGTGTCCGAAAGTTCGCGCTGCAGTTCGAGGAAGTTCTGATTCGCCTTCAGGTCGGGATACTGCTCCGCCACGGCGAACAGCGAGCGCAGCGTTTGCGTCAGCATGTTGTTCGCCTCGGCGGCCTGCCCGGGCGTGCCCGCCTGCTGCAGCCGCGAGCGAGCTTCCGTTACGGCTTCGAGCGTGCCGCGCTCGTGCGCCGCATAGCCCTTCACCGTCTCCACCAGGTTCGGGATCAGCGCGGCGCGCCGCTTGAGCTGCACGTCGATCTCCGACCAGGCCGCCTTCACCCGCAATCGCGACCGCACGAGTCCGTTGTAGATGCCGGCCACCATCAGCCCGACGACCAGAGCGACGACGATGATGACGATGACCGCGATGAGCACTGGCATGAGCGACTCCTTTGTTACGGGCTCCGCTCCAATTGTATATCGCCGAACCGCTGAAGGCGTCCGCGCCCATCGCGTTCTCAGTCCTGGGAACCGTGAAGATTCGATTATGGGTACGGTATCGGTGATTCTGCTGCTTGCCGAGTCGGCGCCCCGTGATAGCATCCACCGTGGGTGCAGCGAGGCGCGCGTACCGCCCCGCGCCAGTCCTCGAGCGAAAGGAATCCGGTAAGCAGTGTGATGTTCCGCCGCGCCGCCTTCGTCATGTGTGCTGCTCTCGTGTTCATCGCCGCCGCGTGCTCCAGCAGCTCGAAACCGGCGTCGCTGCCCACGAGCGAGCCCGTAACCTCAGCCCAATCGCGGCCGGGTGATACCTCCGCGGCGGCGACTGCCTCCGGTGGTCTCTCGGTGCCGCAAATCGTCGAGAAGCTGGCGCCGTCGATCGTCCGCGTGCAGACCGAGTCGGCCACGCTCGACGTCTTCGGTCGCACACAGCCGAGCAGCGGCGTCGGCACCGGCGTCATCATCGACACGGACGGCCACATCGTGACGAACAACCACGTCGTTACGCTGGGTACCGGCGACACGCCCGCTGACCATATCACCGTTACGCTCGCGGACCAGACGAGTGTCGACGCGACGATCATCGGCCGTGACCAGCCCACCGACCTCGCCGTCCTCAAGATCGACGCCGCCAATCTCCAGCCGGCGACGTTCGCCGATGCCGACGACCAGCAGGTCGGCGAGGACGTGGTGGCCATCGGCTTCGCCCTCGACCTCAAGGGTGGGCCTACCGTCACGCGCGGCGTGCTCTCGGCGAAGGGCCGCACGATCGACGAGCAGCCGTTTCAGATCAACGATGCGCTGCAGACGGACGCCGGCATCAACCCGGGAAACTCCGGCGGCCCGCTGGTCAACACGAATGGTGAAGTCATCGGCATCAATACGGCGATCATCCCCTCAGCGCAGGCCATCGGTTTCTCGATATCGAGTTCGGTCGTGACGCCGACGGTCCAGGCCCTGATCTCGGGCGGGCAGATCGAGCGAGGCTATCTCGGTGTCGGTACCGTCAGCGTGACCAAGGCGATCGCCCGGAACTTTGGCCTGCCCGTGAACACCGGCGTTGCAATCAGCACGGTAGGGAACGGGACGCCCGCCCAGAAGGCCGGCATCCGCCCAAACGATGTCATCGTCAGAATTGATGATCAGCAAGTGAACAACAACGGTGACCTCCTCGCCATTCTCGCGAAACACAGGTCAGGTGATATCGTCACAATCGAGTATTACCGCGGCAGCGACAAAAGGACGGCGAATGTGACACTCGCCGCGCGTCCGGGCGGGTAGCATCATCCCGGGGCGATGCAACCGGGCAGCGACCCCACGATACGACCCCGGGTTGGACGTGCAGATGACCGGATGCTCCGGCGCCCGGATTACGGCGGCGCCACACCATTCACATATTCGGCCATCAAGGTGATCATCGAAGAACCTTCCGTCCAGAGACAATGTTCGATGCCAGCCGGCCACCGCAGCCATTCGCCCGACGAGATCGTGTTCGTCTCGCCGCCGCACAACACGTGGCCATGACCTTCGAGACAGAACACATCGATTGGGTGCGGAGCCGAGTGCTGGTGAATTGTCGCATGTCCAGAGAACCGCAAGAGAACTAAACCGAGGTCGGGTCGTACCATCAGAACTCTGTGATCGACGTTGCGGCAACCCTCGTGCGGCACGCGCTCCCAGTTGGGTCGACGGAAAGGCTGCGGCTTCACGCGCTCACTCTACCGAAACGACTCGCCGGACCGTGCGATATGGAGAGAGCGTCAGCAATCCACCGCCGCATGGCTCGAACCGCTCCAATGCCATCAGACTTAGCTTCGCTTGCTGCCCTCACGGGCCGATGATACGCTGAACTGCTCGACCGCAGTTTCGGCCGAGCCGAGAGGTACAGGTTCTCATGCAGCTACTCGCCGGTCTCGGCCCGCTCGGTGTACCGGAGCTCCTGATCATCGCATTGATCGTCGTGCTCGTATTTGGCGTCGGGCGGCTGCCCGAGGTTGGCGGGGCAGTGGGGAAGAGCATCCGCGAGTTCCGCAAGGCGACAAAGGACGACGATGCGGGTGCCTCGACCACGGCGTCCGATCCGATGATGCCGCCCCGCCCCGACATGTCTGCGGGGTCCCCCTCATCGATGTCGAGCGCAGGCGAAACGATCTTCTGCAGCGAGTGCGGCACGAAGAACGCGCGTAGCGCAAAGTTCTGCTCGCAGTGCGGCCATGCGATTGGCGCCGCCGTGAGCTGATCCGGCTCATTGAGCGATCGTAACGATGCGCCGCCGGATCCATCGGCGGCGTTTCGGCTTCCAGCGCACCTTGGAGCAGCGGAAAAGCACCACCATGATCAAGGCCGTCCTCTTCGATCTCTGGGGCACGCTCATCCTCGACGATCCCGCCTCCGGCGAGGCGCGCCGCCTCCTGCGCGTCGAGAGTGCGTGCGCCGCGCTCGCGGCCGCCGGCTTCCCCTACGAAGCTGCCGATGTCGAAGCAGGTTTCTTGGCCGCCGGCGTCGAACATCAGCGGTTGCACGAGGACGATCTCGACCTCTCCACCCACGGCCGCAGCGTCGCCTATCTGCGGCATGTCGACACTACGCTCGCGGATCGTCTCGACGATGCTGCCTGGCAGGGCATGCACGACGCCATCCTCACACCGGCGCTCACGCACCGCCCGGCCATCATGCCCGGCGCGCGCGAGACGCTCGCTGCGGCAAAGTCGCTCGGCCTATTGCGCGGCCTCATATCGAATACGGGCATCACTCCGGGATTCGTCCTGCGCGAGTTGCTCGACGGTTTTGGGCTGCTGGAGCATCTCGACTGCACGGTCTTCTCGGACGAAGTCGAGATCTGCAAGCCCGCCGAGGCTATCTTCGTCCGCGCACTCGAAGAGATCGGCGTCGACGCCGGGGACGCTGTTTTTGTAGGCGACCAACCGCGTCTCGATGTCTTCGGCTCGCGCCGTGCCGGCATGTGGTGCGTCCAGATCGGCGACCTCATCTCAGACGGGGTCGAACCCCACGCCCGCATCAGCCAGCTCGATGAGTTGCTGCCCGCGCTCCGGGCGCTGAAGCTGATCGGCTAGCAAAGATCGCAGGGGGTCACGCATCCGGAGGCCGAAGGCGCCGCTGCTCCCACCGGGCGAAGACCCACACCGCCACCACCGTCAGCGCCACCGGAGCCAGCGCCAGCGCCGGGTACACGGCGAACGCCGTGACGATGGCCACCGCATCCGCGACCATGACCACGATGGCCACCAGCGGCCAGAACAGTAGCCCGAACAGCGCCCGCATGATCAGCACCGCGTCGAGGCATCCCGGGCGATCCTCTTCCGGCGGCGTCTGTTGCTCGTAGTACACCATCGCCACATAGTATCGTGCTGGTGACTCGTGGCTTACGCGGAACGATCAACCAATGACGACGGGCAACTCATGACTGACCACACGCGCACCGACGCCTGGGATCTCCTCTGCGAATACACGCAGACCGACGGTCTCCGTAAGCACGGCCTCGCCGTCGAGACCGTCATGCGCCACTTCGCCCGCAAGCACGGCGCGGATGAAGAGCTGTGGGGCATGACCGGCCTGCTGCACGACTTCGATTACGAGCGCTGGCCGACCGCCGAGGGCCATCCCTACGAGGGGAACAAGATCCTCACCGAGCGCGGCTACCCGGAGGAGATCCGTACCGCCATCATGGGCCACGCGGAGTACACCGGAGTCGCGCGTGAGACCCTCATGGCGAAGACGCTTTTCTCCGTCGACGAGCTCACCGGTTTCGTCACCGCCGTCGCGCTCGTGCGTCCGAACAAGAGCATCTTCGAGGTCGAGCCGCCCTCCGTCCGCAAGAAGATGAAGGACAAAGCCTTTGCCCGCCAGGTGAACCGGGACGACATCATCAACGGCGCCGCCCAGCTCGGCGTCGAGCTCGATGCCCACATCGCCGAAGTCATCGAAGCCCTCCGAACCAACGCCGAAGCCCTCGGTCTGCAAGGCACGGGATGACCAACAGCCACCAGCGACCAGCCACCAGTCACCAGTCACCAACCGGCCAGCCCACGGGTAGTGTAAATCGGCCCTCATGATGCTAGGCTGATCATATGAAGCAGCGAGGCCGTCCCCGCCATCCCGATGTGCTGACACCCCGCCAATGGGAGGTCCTCGCGCTGCTGCGCCAGGGACTCTCGAATGAGCAGATCGCCCTCCGCCTCGGCATCAGCCTCGACGGCGTCAAGTTCCACGTGTCCGAGATCCTCGGCAAACTCGGTGTCACGAGCCGGAACGAGGCCGCCCGCTGGCACGAAGAGCGCGAGCGCATCGCCCCCAGCGCCAGCCTCCGTAAGGGCGGTCTCGGTCGGCTATGCACTCGCCGGCGCACCCTCGCTTCCACCCGGCCGCACCTCGCGTCCGGCGCCGTCATGCGCCGACCCATTCGCGCAAGCCTCAGCCACCGCGCGGGCGCGCAACACCAAGCCTGCACCCGCTACAGGAGCACCGCATGATCATCCCATCCGTCATCGAGACCAGCGCCCGCGGCGAGCGTGCTTTCGACATCTATTCGCTGCTCTTGCGAGAGCGCATCATCTTCCTCGGCGCGCCGATCGACGACAACATCGCCAATCTCGTCATCGCCCAGCTCCTCTACCTCGAGCGCGAGGACCACGAGAAGGACATCAACCTCTACATCCACTCGCCAGGAGGCTCCGTCTCCGCTGGCCTCGCCGTGTACGACACGATGCAGCTCGTGCGGCCCGATATCGCCACCTACGCCGTGGGCATCACCGCGAGTATGGGCACGGTGCTGCTCTGCGCCGGCACGGCCGGCAAGCGCTTCGCCATGCCGAACTCGACGATGCATATCCACCAGGCGCTGATCGGCGGCGGCGGCATCAGCGGCCAGGCCGCCGACATCGAGATCCAGGCGCGGGAGATCCTGCGCCAGAACGCCATCCTGCGCTCGATCCTCGCCAAGCACTCCGGCCAGACCGAAGACCGCATCAAGTCGGACTTCGACCGCGACTTCTACCTCGACCCCGTCGCAGCGAAGGAATACGGCATCATCGACGAGATCCTCGCCCCCCGCGAAGCCGCCCGCCCCGTCGCCGGCCTCGCCCGCTAGCCCAACGCCGCGCGTATTTCGAAACCGAAAGCGCCCCCCAAGCCCGTAGGGACGAAGCTTCAGCTCCGTCCTCTCCGGCCCCGCGCGATCGGCGGGGTCCTCTCAAGATCCGGGTCGGTTTAGGCAGGTGCCGGCGAACGGTTCGCGTCCCAGAAACGAACCCGCGACTCCTCCCAAAGTTGAAGCAGCGCTTCGGCGTTGTTCGCAGCCTTGTAGGCGAGCTCTGTTTCGAAGATGGGAATCGCCTGGAGGAACTCGACGTGCGTGCCGTCTGGCAACTCAAGCGGCGAGATGATGTCGCCGATCGGCCGGAGCACCAAGAACAGGCGCATTTCGGTTCCGGGCCAGAGCGGTTCATCGGCCGGCACGGTATGGCCGTGGTCGAGCGCCACACCTTCGCGCGTCGGATAAAGCGCGAGCGCTGCCAATGGGCTCGCGATCTCGTCTCTGGCTGGCAGCAGAACGATGAAGAACTCGATCCGGTGACTCGGATCACGGCCGACGATCGGCCGGGCGCTCGCGCCGATTGTGGCGTAGAGGTTCACGCCTTCGGGGTTCGCCGCCGCATTCCACTTGAAGACCTCCATCTCGAACTCATCGACCCGGAAGCTGGCCTTCCTCGAAGGTTCACCCCATTGAGCGAGATAAGAGTCCCGAACGGCGTCAGTAATCATCGCGACCATGCTCAGCTCAGAGGGCATAGGGTTGAAGGTGATGCGCGCTCGATTGTAACCGGCCTCCAGCCTCCCGTTTCTCGCCTCCCGCCTCCAACTAACCCCGTCCCGAATAGATCTTCCCGCCGGCCTCCCGAAACTCCGCCGCCTTCTCACCCATCCCCAGCGGGATCGCATCTTCGTCGCGCACGCCCTTCGACTTCGCGTAGTCGCGCACATCCTGCGAGATCTTCATGCTGCAGAAGTGCGGCCCGCACATCGAGCAGAAGTGCGCCGACTTCGCCGGCTCCGAAGGCAGCGTCTCGTCGTGAAACGACGCCGCCGTCTCGGGGTCGAGCGACAGCGCGAACTGGTCGCGCCAGCGGAACGAGAACCGCGCCCGCGACAGCGCGTCGTCGCGCTCCTGCGCACCGGCGTGGCCCTTCGCCAGGTCGGCCGCGTGCGCCGCGATCTTGTACGTGATCACGCCGTCCTTCACGTCCTGCTTGTCCGGCAGCCCCAGGTGCTCCTTCGGCGTCACGTAGCAGAGCATCGCCGTGCCGTACCAGCCGATCATCGCCGCGCCGATCGCGGACGTGATGTGGTCGTAGCCGGGCGCGATGTCGGTGGTGAGCGGCCCGAGCGTGTAGAACGGCGCCTCCTGGCACCATTCGAGCTGTTTCTCCATGTTCTCTTTGATGAGATGCATGGGGACGTGGCCGGGGCCTTCGTTCATCACCTGGACGTCGTACTCCCAGGCGATCTGGTTCAGCTCGCCC
>JALYKW010000009.1 GCA_030774575.1 Chloroflexota bacterium
TGGCGTCCCGGGCCACCGGCGCGGCACGAGGCCCGTCGCCACGACCCGATACCACACGCGGTTCATCACGCGTTCATAGGTTGACTTCTTGCGCCTCTCACGTAAGCTGGCACTCATCGGCGGCTCCCTTCGCGCCAGCATCAAACAGCTCACGTGCCCAGAGTAGTGCCGAATGTCCCGAACATATGGGCCACGTCGCAAGGCAGGGCGTCGGCACGCGACTGAGTCTCCTTGCCGTGCGTTCCTGCGCAAAGGGCCAGCGAACCCTTGACACCATGAGTTTGATCGTGGCGCCCCAGCTTAGCCTCACGCCGCACGTAACGGCGCTTGGTTCGCGGTCTCTTTGAGTCGCCTCATGGCCGCGATGTGGAGTTCGTCATTGGCTGAAGGGCCCGAGAGTCAGGTTGCTTACCTTCGACGAGCGGGACCGCGGACGCCTGGCCTGCACAGGTGGCTTGAAGGCAAGCATATCGAGAAGTATCGTTACGACCGCGATGCGACTCCACATTCAGGACCCTGACTCAGACAGTGGCACGTACCTTCTCGAGGAAATCCTCGACATATCCGGCGGCGCGACTCGCGGCGGTGGAATCTTCTCGTTCGCGTCACGGAATGGCGTCGACCTCCTCCTGCTTGATCCTGTCTTCAATGAGTTCGGAAAGATCGGGAAGTTCGAGCTTGTCGTTGGTGTCGACGCCGTGACGGACGCCAGAGCACTGCGCGCCATCTCCGCTATCGTCCGGAAGCAGCCGAACATCACCGCGCGCGCATTTTTCCATGAACGTCACGGCATACTGTTCCACCCAAAGTTGTGCTGGTTCGCGGGTGCGAGGACGGGCGTCCTGCTTGTTGGTTCGGGCAACTTGACCGGTGGCGGTCTTCGCGACAATTGGGAAGCATCCGCAGTCGTCAAACTGACTCGGGCCGAGCTGGCGTCGGTCGAGACGCAATGGAACGCGTGGCTGAGTTCACATGACGCGAACCTGTTGGCGCTTGACGATCCACGTGTCGTGGAGCGAGCTTCTCGCAACCTTGGGTGGACTGCGAACGCTGGACGACGGCCCGCTAGAACCGCGAGGACACGCCCCGCAGCCGACTCGCTGCCGGCGGCAGCTACTGAGGCAGACGTTCTCGTTGCAGAAATACCCGGCGGCCCTGCTGGGCGGTGGGAGCAAGCGAATTTTGATCTGAAGACATTCACCGAGTTCTTCGGCGCGAGCCCCGAAAAGCCGGTTCGGATATTCCTTCAGCATGTTGATTCGAATGGGGCGCTCGGCGAGGTCGAGCTCCGGCCTAGTGTCGCAGTGAAAAGCAGTAACTATCGGTTCGAGCTGAAGGCGGCAAAGGGCTTACCTTATCCGAAGCTAACTGCCGGACGGCCGATAGGGGTCTTCGTAAAGGTAGCTGCGCGACGCTTCCGTTATGGCCTACTTATGCCGGGAAAGCCCGACCACGCTGCGTTAGCTGCTTTTCTCACCGGAGCCTGGAAGGGACGCGCCGACCGAATGCGACGATGTCGAGTCAGCTCCATCGCACTTCGTAGCCAGTGGTCCAACCCGAAGTTCTGGAAGGGAGTAACCGAGATCGCTCCGCCGGCTACACCTTAGGCGGTTCAGCGAACGCGGTCTAGGGACGGCAAACAATGAGTACTTCAGCCTCGTAGGAAATCGGCATGTTTCGCGCTGCTGTGTTCAGTTTGTTGTGCGCGACGTGGCCCGCAGGTGCTACGGCGACGCGACCAAAATCCTGCCGAGCTAATGCGACGAGCCGTTCCAGCGTCATCGCTCTCGGGCGTGAACCGTTGCCTGACACATAGGGTGAGTAAGAGAGCACCACGGGGAGTCCCATCTGCCTGACCTTCCCAAAGAGTTCGGCAAATGCCGTTGGAGCCTGACTCACGATGCAGAACGGCGACTGATGGCGCTCGGCGCGGTACATTCCCCGACTCAATCGCTCCCGCCCATGAGCCTTGTTGGTGCTGACCGATGGGTCATCCTGGAGGCAAATTGTTTCCAGAACATGATAGTAGCGACTGTAATGGTCGCGAGTGTACGGCGGGTCTGCGTAGACGACGCCAACTTCCTTAGCGATCCCTCGCGCTAGGAACTCTCGATAATCCCCACGCACAACTCGATGCGACCTCTGTCCAAGCACCGGCATGGCGAGATAGCGCGACAGCCAATCTTCGTACGCATCGAAAACGTCAGTCGAGCGGTCTCGCTGGATCTGCTTGATCAAGTGGCGCTTTGCAACGCCACTCCGAGTTCGAGGACGGATCGGTTGAGCGAACTGTTTTCCAACGGTGTTCACTGTATCGCTCGCGGTGCTGAGGAGCGCCGCAGTGAACATGTCGTGATGGTCGGCCGGCACTTCGGCGTGAGCGCTTAAGATGGAATCGATTTGAACCGCTTGCCGATAAGAGAAGAAGAGACCTCCGAAATGTCTACTGACCAGGGCGTCCAGCTTCGTGTTATGCACTTTGTTCAGTCTCGCCTTGACCAGCTGAAGCGCCGCCTCGATTGGCCGACTTAGAACATCGCGCTGATCCATTTGAAAGCTGAAGACGGAGCCTTGTTCGATGAGGTCGCACAGCGGCTCGGGATCGTTGGCGGCCGCTGCGTGGAGGCAATCATCTTCGTATTTGATGAGGGGCTCCATCACGTAACAAAGCTCGTCGTGATGAGCGGATGTTCGCGTTTTACTGAGGATTGTCTGAACGAGTGCGTCGGTCGGTCGAAAGTCGCTCAGTAGCGCGGAGCACAACACGCGCGAGTATTCTTGAATGTCGACAGCTGTCACGCTGCGAGTCTTCGCCAACGCGAGCGCGACCGTGCCAGATCCGGCGAAGAGGTCACATACTCCGCGACCTCCGAGATCTGCGCTGTCAACGGCCTCGCAGATCGCATCGATAACCCGCAATTTGCTGCCGAGATAATGAATCGGGCGAGCGATCGGTTCCGGCACTTTGGCAGACGCGCTCGCGGACAGGAGTCGCAGCTGCTCGCCACGTCCAGCGCTCCGCCCTTCTAGAGAAGGTAATGATGTGCCAGTGGTCGAGACCACGAACCATCCTCACATTATGGGGGGCTTGCCCTTCTGTCCGGTACCCACGTAGTCTACCTCATGAAGCGCCAATGAATAAGACGAGTAAGCCAGTTTGCATTAGGAAGGCGTCATCGCCGGCGCTACCGGATCTCATCCGTCAGCGGGAACTCTCGTCAGGCGACCGAGGTACCGGTAACCTCATCGTCCAGGGCGACAACCTCGCCGCGCTGCGACGCCTTGAGTCGTCGTACTCCGAACGTGTTCGTTGCGTCTATATCGATCCGCCATACAACAATCAAGAAAAGTACCGCCACTACGATGACCGACTCGGTCACGATGCGTGGCTCGGTCAGACGATTTCACGCATTGAACTGCTAGCGCAATTCCTTCGCCCCGACGGAAGCCTTTGGATATCTATCGACGATCGAGAGTTGCACTACCTAAAGGTCGCTGTCGACGAAGCCATGGGGCGCAAGAACTTCGTCACTACGGTGGTCTGGCAGCACCGCAAGAGTCGCGAGAACAGAAAGGTCTTTTCGGCGAACCACGAGTATATTCTCGTTTACGCCCGTGACCTGGAACAGTTCAAGCGCAGGCGAAACGGGCTCGCAGGGAGCGCTGCCGTGCAGGCACGATACCGCAATCCCGACGATGATCCCCGAGGACCTTGGCAGTCAGTGTCTGCGAACGTTCAAGCAGGACACGCCACGCCGGGACAATTCTACGACGTCGTAGCTCCCAATGGTCGTAAGCATCATCCTCCTCCGGGACGCTGCTGGGTCTATACCAGGTGGCGGATGGAGAAGGAGATCGCTCTCAACAATTTGTGGTTCGGCAAGAACGGTGATGGTGTACCGCGGATCAAACGTTTCCTCGACGCGGGCACGCAGAACCTAACGCCCGAGACGCTTTGGAGTGCGGATGACGTTGGAACCACCGAGGCCGCGAAGAAGCATTTGCTCCAGCTCTTCCCGCGTCACAGGGTGTTCGACACGCCAAAGCCTGAGTCGCTCATTCGCCGGATCATTGAGATCGCATCCGACCCCGACGACATCGTGTTGGACGCGTATCTAGGATCGGGAACGACCGCCGCTACGGCGCATAAACTGCGCCGAAGATACATCGGCATTGAGAAGGGCGCGCATGCGGTGACCCTCGTCGCCGATCGCATGAAGAAGGTGATCCACGGGGAAACGGGTGGGATATCTCGCGACGTCGGATGGCAAGGGGGAGGCGGGTTCGATTTCTATCAGCTTCGGGCAGGAGTACGTCGTACCTCCCCAACTCGATCGGTGCGCCGCACGGCGTGATCCAGTGCTCACGAGGCACTCTGGAGCTGTCATTAGGTTGTTCGTCACTCAGGCGCGCGCAGTCCTGGCAGTGCCCTAGGCCCCGCAGCTCGGTTGCTCGAATGCACGATGTGTGGATGGTGGCGATAGAGCGGGCGAAGGAGAGAACGACGCTCCGCGCCTGCCTATTCTGCGGGCGGTGCCTCGATTCCATTGACGACGAGACGGATAGTAGCCGGCGCCACGCGAATCGCGCCGGGATTGGCGTCGGCGTCGATGCGAACGATGCCGGCGGCTTCGTCGAGGTCGATACGACCAAACGGGAATGCGTCGCACGCGATCTCAGTGTTCGGCGTGGTGAGGCTGATTCGCGTTGACGAGTCGGACGGGTTGATGGCTACGTATCGGCGCGCGTCGTCATCAGCAATCAGCCACTGCGGCGCGGTCGAGGACCGTAGCGTGACGCCGCCGAGCTGGACCGACGGCTCGGTACTCTGCACGAACTGCAGGCCGCTGTCGTCGGTGGCACCGACTCGGGCGGCAGGCGGTGCATACACTGCGCCGTCGTGCCGGCGTTCGATGAGGGCCATGTCCCAGAGGCTGTATTTGAGGCCGACAGAACCGCCCTCGGATGCGTATTCGATCGTGCGGTGGTGTGCGGTGTCGGTGGCGTCGATGATGCTCGCGGCGGCGATGTGCGCGCGGAAGACATGGATGCTCGCGAAGTCGTAGCGGGCGGCCACTTCGATCACGAAGGCGTTGCGGACGTTGCCTTTGAAGAAGGTGCCGCTGTGCGACCGGTACTCCCAAAACGTCTTCGCCGGACCCTGGTAGTTATAGACGTCGAGCGTCAGTGTTCCATCGACGAGGTTGAGCTCGATCGGTGCGTCGCTGCCCATATCGGTCTGCTTCAGCGGGATCAGCGCCAGGTACACCTCACCGAACGAAGTAACGACGCGCTGCTCCGGCTCGATGCGTGCCGGCCATTCGTGGACGCGACGATCGGCGACCCAGACCTCGTCTTCGGATGAAACGCCGAGCAGCCGGATAGAGAGCTTGTAACTGCGCGCGGGAGCTGCGCGCGGCAGCGGGGCATAAGCGACGATAGCGCGGTTGCCGTGCTGTACGCCGACATGCTGGCCCTCTTCCCAGTGGTCCTCGGGCTCGTGACCTGTGCCGGGTGCCTTGTCGTTGACGATGTAACGCGCGTAGAGCGCGCCGTAGCCAGGCTCGATCGCTCGCCGGGCATAGAGATGCAATGAATTGAATCCGGGCCAGAGTTCAGGCGGTTCGCCGGCGTTGAAGGAACGTGAGGCCGTGCCGAGCGTATAGTCCTCCGTCATATACGTCGTGATGTCGAGGCCGAGCGACGCGCTCGGCGTCTCCCGCGCCTCGAACGGGTAGTGCTTCTCGCGCAGCCAGCGCTCGACGTAATCGGGGCAGTGCAGCGTCGCGAGCGCCACACCGATATGGCACTCGTCGCGGCTGCGCGGTGCGTACGGGGTCTCCCGGCGCAACGTCTCGTCGCCGAGCAGTCGCCAGAGCACGAGCTTGAGGTAGCCGCCGGCTCCGCTCCAGCCGTCGAAGTAGGCGCGCGAGTGCGGGCCGGCGAGCTGCGCGAGCCCGGGGTGATAGTGCGCTGCGCCGTGTAGCCACATCCGCTCCTCGGCGATGCGCGCCTTGCAGGCGATGCGCTTATCGCGAGTGTGTTCGGTGAGCGCGGCGAGGCGCAGGATGTCCACGGCGGCGTACGTGGCGCTATTGAACTCGTGCGGGGCGCCGGAAGCGTTCGTGAATGTGAGCCACTCTTCGAGGCGGCGGGCGCCGCGATCGATGTAGTGTGCTTCGCCTAACAGCTCGCCGCCAAGGACGCTGTTCGTGATGTCGCTGAGCACGATGTTGGTGTACGAAGGGTGCACGTCGAGGCGTTCGATCTCGGCGAGGCCGAGGGCGATCGCTTGACGCATCTGAGCGACGACCGGTGCGGACAGCACCGCCTCATATTCCCGCGCCAGCTCGATCAGGTCGTCGAGCATGAACTCAACGCCGTTGAGGTCGCGGACGCACAGCTCTTCGAGCCGCCAGCGAAAGTTTCCGTAGTGTGCGTCTTGCGGGCGCGTCTCCTGGAGGGCGAGCACGCTGCGGATCGCGCGTTCCGCGCGGCCGACCTCTCCGGCGCGGAGGAGCACGTGGGCATAGGCGAGCGTGCCGCGGGGCGTATGGAAATCGAGAGCCTCTGCGGTGCGCACCATGGCGACCTCATGGTCCCAGAGTGCCGCGAGGATGCGAGCTCCCTCGTCGAATAGCTGCGCGCCACGAGCTTCGACGGCCGCACTCACGCTGTTCGAGCCAGAAGCTTTCTTGACCGGATTCACGAGATCCCTTCGAGTGCCACCAACCCAAGGCCGTCCGGCGGGATCCTACGGTAGAACGGATCGTCGGAGGTGATCGGAAACTCGACACGGGTGCCAGTCATCGATGACTTGTAGATGCCGGTGATGATCTCCAGGGAGCGCCGGCACTCAGCGACTGTGACGAGCGGTGCGCGCTTCTCAACGATCGCTTCGAGGAAGTCATGCACGGCCGAAACGTGCAGATACTTCGTTTCATCCGGGACGAGTTGAGTAGCCTCATCTTTAGCCCGCTCCGCCACGTTCGGGTCGACGGAGGTCAGACGGAATGGACCGTTGGTCAGCCCATACGGCGACGGCGCGGCTACTGCCTGCAGTCCGTCTCCGAAGATCTCTAGACGGCTGCGATTGTCCTGCGCATTGACGGTGACGGCGATCTGAGCCATCGCGCCGCTCCGAAATCGAACGATGGCGGCGGACGTGTCCTCTACATCTATGTTCAGCTTCACCGTCGCCGCATCGGCGACGAGCGACGCCGGTTCGCCCATCAGCCACATCAGCGTATCGATGCCGTGGATGCCATGGCCCATCGAGACCCCGCCGGACTCCTTGTCCCACGTCCCTCGCCACCAGACATCGTAGTACGACTGAGGGCGTTGCCAGAGCGTTTCAGAGAGACCGAAACGCAGGTGCCCGAAGCGTCCGGCATCGATGAGCGCCTTCACCTGCTGCGCGCCCTGGCCCATTCGATACTGAAAGACGCCCGAAAACACGGTTCCGCCTTCACGCTGTGCGTCCCCGATCGCATCGAGGCCGACGAGTGTCGGCGATACGGGCTTCTCGCAGAGGACATGTTTACCAGCGCGAAGAGCAGCGATGCTCTGATTGACATGTAGAAACGGCGGCGTGCAGATGCAGACCGCGTCCACTTCAGGGTCGCTGAGCGCCTGCTCCAAGCTTGTGTAGGTACGTCCGATCTCGAAGGTCGCCGCTTGCGCTCCTGCACGCGCTTCGTCCACGTCGGCGATGCCGACAACGCGCGCCAGATCGCGGTTGGCTCGGCTACGGAACGCTAGAAGGTGGCTGCGTGAGATGTCGCCCGCGCCGATGATTCCGATGCCGAGGCGATTGGCCACCGCCGAACTCAAGACACAGGCCTCGCTGTTCCATCACTGCCCGTCGATGAAGGTGTGCACGGTCGCTTGACTTCGTGTGACACGACGCAATCATGGTGACGCCTCCAAGGAGGGGGCGCCACCATGCAGACCACGATCACCACGTTCGACAACAGCGCCGACGGCTGGGAACGCGCACTCTACGCCTTCCTCGCCGAGAAGGAACGACGCTCCGGCAGCCGGCGTACCGTCGAGGGCTACAGCCGCATGCTCCAGCACTGCTTCGGCACGATCGGCAAGCCGCCGGACCGCCTGACCAGCCAGGAGGTCTTTGCCTGGGCCTACGGCGCCGGCCTCTCCGGCAAGCAACCATCGTCGGTAACGATCGGCGCGAGGCTCGCCTGCCTCTCCAGCTTCTTCCACTTCCTGATCCGCATGGAGGCTGTCGCGTCGAACCCCTGCGACGCGCTGGAGCGCCCGAAGGTCTCCGTCGCACCGCCGCGCGGACTCGGCGGCACCGACATCCAGAGGCTGCTCGCCGTCATCCCCGCGACGCCGACGGGCCTGCGGGACCGGGCGATCGTCCTGACGCTGACCCTCACCGGACGGCGCCGGGCCGAAGTGTTGAACATGAAGGTAGGCGATATCACGCGAGAGGACGGCAAGACCTGGTACCGCTACCGGGGTAAGGGCGGGAAGACGGGCAAGCGGGAACTGCCGGAACCCGCCTTTGTCGCGCTGACGTTGGCGCTGTCGGCCTTCGGGCACGACATCGCGGTCATGGCGCCGGATGCGTCGCTATGGCCGGCACGTCGCGGCGACAGGCGCGGGATCACGAGCGGCAGCTTCTACGGCAATCTTCAGCGCTACTTCCGGCTCGCCGGGCTGCCGCCGGCGGGCGTGCACATCTTCCGTCATTCGGCAGCGAAGCTCCGGCGCGACGCGGGGGAGTCGATCGAGGACGTCAGCCGGTTCCTCGATCACTCATCGCTGGCGGTGACCTCGATCTACCTCAGGCGGCTGGAGGGCGAAGAGGACCGGAGCTGGGCGAAGGTGGCTACGGCGATTGGGGTGAAAGCTGTAGTGGGGTGAATCGAGAACGGCACTGAGTTTGTTAGTCGACCAGCACGGTCTCTGGGAGCATCCCGTCGGCAAGTCCGCGGAGCATGACAAACGGCTGCATAAGTGGATTGACGAACCGAAACCTAACGCGCCGCCCTTCCTCGATCCGTTCCAGCACAGGCCCGCGATTGTCGCCGCAGAAGTCGTTGAGATGGCGCGCGAACGCGGGCGTATCGTAGTCGCGCCCCATGACAATTGTCATCGGCTTGCGTAAATCACCCGCTGCGAAATACCCAAGGTCGTCACAACTTGCCATTGCGCTCGCGAGCAAGACATGTCTGTAAAGATGGTCGCTGCGGGCGCTCATCGTAGCCCGGTGGTACGCGCTTACGATGGTCTGTTGTGCTCGGTCGACGGCGCCCGCGACGGCCTCACGTACGTGATCCTCGCTAACTCGCAGCTGACCGTAGTCGATAGCAACACGCGAAGCGAGAAGCGCGAGCAAGTGCGTGTAGTGCGGAAGCCCTTGCGAAAGGCGCGAGATCCGACGCAGCGCTCTCGCGTCGATGGCCATGCCGACCGTCTCAAGCCCTTTTTCGACGATTTCGTGCAGCTCATCGCGCGACATCCTCGGCATCCGCACTTGAACTAGCGCACGTTCGATGGACAGGTGCTCGGCGATCAGCTCGTCCACGTTGTCGGCCACGCCGACGAGAACGATGGTTGCGGGCACGGCATGATCAGAGAGAGTCTTAATCGTATCGGCGAAGAGCGCCGCCTCGGCGTGAGGTAGGCGATCGAACTCGTCGATGATCGCGATGGTGATCGAGCTAGATCCGACGATGCCAAGGAGTGTCTGCACTTCGTGCGGTGTAATGATGTCCGGGAGGTTAGATCCGAGAGTTTTGATGACCTGCCGCGTCTCCGGCCTGAGTCCTGCGCCCCGCAAGGTGTCCACGGTCTGGATGCCACCGAGTACCTTACGCCAGACACTCTGGTAGGTGTCCGTGCCATCGCATGTTACTTTGGGAGCAATGACATTGATGCCTGCGGTCGGCAGGTACTCTTCGAGCACGCTCGCGAGGGATGTCTTCCCGACGCCTCGTTCTCCATAGACGATCGCATGCTGCCCTTTCTGGTTTATCCCATCGATCACATCGCGAAGTTGCCTGGTCCGGCCGGAGAAGAGCTTCTTGTTGTCGATCGGTGAGGCCGGCGTGAACACGGCCCCGAGATTGATCCCGATGCCTTCGATTTCTTCTTGGGTCGGTGACTCTGCGTCCATCAGCTCGCCGTATCTGCTAAGACTGGCCATTTAAGTGCTAAACGGCTGTACCACGGTAGCACGACCAGGGCGGCAACGTCTGTGACTAAGGTGCAGTGGCTTCCACCCGACGCTGCTTCCCGCTCCGAGTGTCTTCAACCAATCGGATGCGCACCTCCGTGCCATACGGGGTAACAGGAACGCCCAAGCGTGCGACGGTCCCCTCTGTGCACGGCTTCAAACAAAAGATAAGGCCCTTAATTGAGCGGCAATTGCTAATGCGCTTTGATCGCTTGTCGATCTCGAACCCGCGCTGATACACTGTTCGCTCAGAGCTCTAAATTTGCTCGCGAGCCACCAAAGGTGGTGCCAGAGCTGCCGCAGTTGCGCTCCGGTCGCCAGAGTTTGTCGGAGTGCCTAACTGTGCCGACCACCTTAGCCACTTACGCCGAAAACAGTTTTACTCACGAACTCGGTCAGCAATTGGTGGCCCCTGGCGGCTTGCTCGACGGAGCGGAGCTGCTCGTTCTGGCCAGTCCGCGAGAGGTGATCGAAGTCACGGGAGCGCGGCAGGCTGATTTTGGTCTGGTGCCTTGGTGGAACCTGTACGCGAACACGAGCGGCGTGCCGCTGGCCTCGTCAGCTTGTCGAGCACGGTGTGCAGGTGCACGGGATCGCTCGCAAGCGTATTCGGCTCTGCCTCGCTACCCCGACGGGTTCGGTGTCCGAACTGGAAACCATATATGCGATGGAAGTATTAGCACCGCAGTGCCAAGAGTTCATAGAGTCGCTGACCAGAGTCCAACTGGTTCACGCCGACATCGCCGATACTCCGACAGCGATGGAGCGGGCGCGCAGTCATGGAGCTGGCGGCGGCGCGGTCGGTCCGGAACGCGCAGCAATCGCTGCAGGTCTAACCGTCGCTCGCGATGGCGTTGAGAACCCGGGTAATGTGACGTCATTCCTCCTCGTGGCGGCGTCGGCGGCACCTGCCGCAGAACGTCGCCTGTTGTTCATGGAAGTGTCGTCCGAGGTGCCCGAGGGAGACGCGATCAGGGCCGTTCTGGCACCAGCGCTACGGCGCTCAGACTATCTAGCGTATGATTACCGATTAGAGGACAAACGCGCGAGCGGCGAGCAAAGTCACCTGTTTCTCGTCTCTGTGAGCCCGCCTCCAAGCGGTCTGATTCCGCTCGCGGACGAGCATATCCGGACGATCGTGGACATCGGCGCCGCAGTTGACGCGGGTGGTGGAAGTTATTGACACCGCGTGCCGATACTACTATCGTAGTAACCCGGAGGCGCTTCTCGTGGCTAAGCCTGAATTGACCGTGCTCATCGTGGAGGGTGACCTTGGCGTGTATGCCGAATGCCCAGAGTTTGGGATCTCGGTCGGCGCCACTTCGCGAGACGTTGCTGAACGCGGCTTGGAGGATCTAGTGCCCGCTCACTGCGAGACGCTGATCCGCCGAAACGGTACGAGTGGCGCGACTGTGGAGCAGTTGGCGTTGGCGGAGCGGGTCCTCCGCTCAGGATTTAGCGTCCGACATCAATAGCTCGCGTCAAGACCCGAACACAACTGAGCCACGGCAACCACGTCGTCCTCTGCCCCTGACCATGGTCTTCAAAGCTGCGCACGCCGCTTGGAACCTAGGCCGTTTGAGGGAACCCGCCAACGGTCAACATTTCGTCGCTCGCGAACGCGCCGACGAGTCGATGACAATGCGGTGGAGTCCCTAGCAGTGTTCCGTCGTTCCGGTGCAAACCAGACTGCAAACGAGATGTTTATAACCCGTTGCCACACAACGTCACGAACGGTCGCGTCGACGGGGCAAGCCACGATCGAAACGGCGCTCGATGTCAGCAGAAGCAACCACGTGTCATGACGGCGTTCGGTGACAAGATCTGGTGGTAACGGGCGAATTCGCGGCAGCCTGAGCACGCGGGGCTGCCAGGGGCGCACAGGTTGAAGGTCACTTCGCCGCACGGTGGCGCCGATGGTCACGCATGGGAGTCACGCGGCCGAGACCGTGACGTGCTCCGTCGTGTCAAACCTTCGGCGCAGCGTATCGCGATGCGAACGCAGAAATCATGTCAGCCGTATGGTTGATGAACTGCGGCGATGACACGAATCCGTGGCCTTGCCCCGCGTATAGGTGCAACTCCGTCCGCGCCCCGGCTTCACGGAGCTTCGCGAACATCGCCTCGCTATTGCTGGGCGGGATCATCTCATCGGCAAGCCCGTGCATGAACATGGTGGCTGGAAACGATTCGCGCACGTAGTTGATCGGAGAGATTTCTTCCACGGTCTCCTGCGACGCGCCCGCTCCCGCGATCAAGGGGATGCCCCACGTGCTCAGCGCCGTCGGCGCACTCGCCGCCACGACGGCCGCGACGCGGCTGCTGACCGCGGGGTTGCCGCCGTCGCCCTCCAACCGCGCGTTGTCTTCGATGCCGGCCGCCGCCAGCGCTAGCATCCCCGTATTGGAACCGCCGAACAGCACGATGCAGTCGGGATCCGCGCCGAGCATCTCCGCATTAGCCCGGCTCCAGCGCACGGCCGCCTTGATGTCATGTACCGGAGCCGGCCAAGCTTCCGCCGGGTAGGGCTCGAATCCCTTCTCTCCGGTCCGAAAACCTACGCGATACTCGGGAGCGAACGCAATGTGTCCCCTCTCCGCGAGCAGGTGAGCGATGACCTGGCTCGCCGGTCCCGTGCTTCCCCGCGCTGCCGGGACAAGAATGATCGAGCGCGCGCCGCTTTTGCCTGTGGGAGCGTAGAGCTCGCCCGCGAGCGGGCTACCGCCTCCGGCGCCGAAGGTCACGTCTCGCCTGGTGTCGACTACATTCGCAGCGGTCATTCCTTCACCTCCGACCGCTATCGTACATCCGCTGTCGCCCGGCGCGCTGCACGCTTTAAGGGACGAAGGGTGTTCTCGGTTCGATGGTGACTCAGTCGCGCTGCATGATCGTCTCGTTGCGTGCGCGAACGCGATCGACGCGGACGAGTATCGCGTAGCCCGTACGCTCCGGATCTTGCGCAAGCTCGAATTGATTCACGCGCTCCATGATCTGCGTGCGGATTGGCCCGCCCTTGAGCACCTCTGCCACGCCGTAGAACCGCCAGCTCGCGCGCGTTTCGGCGTTCCGATAGAAGACGCAAACCCCCGGATTCTCTTGCAAGTTGCTGAGCGTCTCGCCCTTCGCACGCTCCCAAAACGCCAGATGCTCGTTATCGAAGACCATCATGCTGCCGCGATAGGACACGTCCGGCATGCCCTCCAACGATGCCGTGGCGACGAGGCAAGGGCTGCGATCCACAAGAGCGTTGTCTAGCGCCCGAGCCATCTCGTCTGTCAGAGCTAGCGGCATGGCCTCGACTCCTTCGCGGTTTGGCGCCCGGGGCGGCGTTCCTGAGTGTAGCTATTGGTTGCCGGGAACCCAGTCGGCCCGCACATCGCGCGCGTCGGCCGCTGCTCGAGCTTCTATGCCAGAATCGACCCGGTCGTGCACAGTGCGCGCACCGAATCAGCCCTCAGCTGGCCACCTCCGCGCCGCCATCGACCACCAGCTCGATGCCGGTGATCCATGCGGCCTCATCGGAGGCGAGGAAGAGCGCGGCGTGCGCGACGTCCTCCGGCGTGCCGTCGCGCGCCAGCAGGGGCTGCGGCAGCGCGGGATCGAGCGGCGCCGGCGATGCCTGGATGTTCGTCGGGCAGATGCAGTTCACGCGGATGTTGTCGGCGGCGTACTCGCGCGCCATCTTCTTCGTGATGCCGATAATCGCGCTCTTCGCCGCGGCATAGCCGACGTTGCCACCGAGCCGCGCCGCCCGCGCGGCCGCGATGTTTATGATCGTCCCGGAGCGCTGTCGCACCATGTGCGGCAGTGCGAACTTCGCCGTCAGGAAGTGCGTCTTGAGGTCGATCGAGAGCAGCTGATCCCACGCGCTCTCTTCCGTCTCCGCCGCCCGTAACTCGCCCGCGATGTACATCCCGGTGTTGTTGTAGAGGATATCGATCCGGCCGAAGCGTTCGACCGCCAGCCGGACAGCCGCTTCGGCTTCCGCCGCGTGTGTGAGGTCCGCGCCCATGCTCGCGGCCGCGCCGCCCTGCGCCTCGATGTGCGCGGCGACGCGCTGGACCTCGGCTGCGTCGAGCCCCGCGAGCACCACCTTCGCGCCCTCTCGCGCGAACAGCACCGGCACCGTCGTGCCCTGCCGCCCGCCCGCCCCGGCGACGAGCGCAACTTTGTCCTTCAGGCGCATGGCTCTAGGTTATCGGTTGTAGGTTGTAGGTATAAGTGGGCTGTAGGTTTTGGGGAGCGGGCACGCTTTGGCCCTTGGTATGTGGCTCGCGTGGCTGCATCACGGACGCGTCGCCGCCCCGAGCCGGCTGTCACGTCAAGTTGACCCGCTCGCGGCTGTCGCGGATGATGACGCAGACTCGCCGGTGGGAGCGCCATGCCAAGCGAACGCATCCAGCGCCAGATCGATCGCCTCCTCGATGAGGCGGAGACGGCGCTCGCCCGCCTCGACTGGGATGGCGTGAGCGCGCGAGCGAGCGCCGTGCTCGCGCTGGATCCCGAGAACGCCGACGCCCGATCCTTCCTCGACGCGGCGGCGCGGGCGGGAGCAGTCGCGCAATCGGCCGCTCCATCACAGCCTGCTGCCGATGCCCCGCCTGCCGGCCCTGCCCGACCGCTCCCCACGTCCTTCGCGGGCGGCCGCTACAACGTCCGTGCGTTCCTCGGCGAGGGGGCGACGAAGCGCGTCTACCTCGCCCACGACACCAGGCTCGACCGCGACGTCGCCTTCGCCCTGATCAAGACCGACGGCCTCGACGCCGACGGCATCGTCCGCGTGCGCCGCGAGGCGCAGGCGATGGGCCGCCTGGGCGACCACCCGCACA
>JALYKW010000010.1 GCA_030774575.1 Chloroflexota bacterium
CTTCAATAGCGAACGATGCCGGGTCGGCGTCGCTCTTGATCACGACGAACTCGTGCTGCGTCGTCCCGTCGTTGTGCACGTCGAACTTGATTTCGCCGGCCTTAAGCGGCCCGAGCGCTGCACCGGCTGGTCCAGTGATCTTCCACTCCGTCAACGAGACTGCGACGTTCTGCTCCTTCTCGGTCTCCGTTCCCGCAGGGCCGGGCGTGGGATCGGGTGGTTTCGTCGCCGTCGCCGCGACCTTCGCCGGTGTCGGTGTGTTGGCGGCGCTGCTGCCGCCCCCACACGCAACGCCGATGGCCGCCAGCGCAGCGATTGCCGTAAGCATTCCGAAGGCACCTACCGAGTTGCGTGTACTGCTCATGATCGTCAGTCTCCTTTATCGGCTCTTCTTATTCTGCTTGGATCGTCGCACCAAACGCAGCGTCCAGCGATGGCCGAAAGACAGCAAACGGTGTGCCGTATGGCACTGTGTGAGCGGCGCGAGCGGGACGAAGTAAAGCCGCATTGAAGGCCGCTGACGCCGGGTAAGGGGCCCGCCGGATGAGGCGCGACCTTACCGACACCAAGGCGAGCGCGCGCGATTACGGCGGGCGACGCCTACGCCGACCGCCGGACCCGGACGATATGCAACATCCTCGGCGGAGTCCTTCGCCCCGCCGGTCATTGAGGCTGCCCCCGGAGCCCGCAGCTTCGGCTGCCTGGCCCGGCCGCAGTCAGAGGATTAACGGGCATCCTGATCCCGTCCTCGAGTTCTTCAAATTCATCCTCACGCTTGGCCTATAGAAAGCCAAGCTGGTGCCCGGAGGCCGATCGGCACGCGAGGAACAGGACGTTTGCCACATGCGCAAGCGGTGCCATGATCCGCAGAATACGCATGATGACTGAGGCGCGACCACAAGCCATACTGATCGACATCCTTGCGCTCAACCTCGAGTGCTTGGAGTGCCGCACGCCGGTCGAACCTCACTGGCAGCTTTGCTCCCACTGTGAGACGCGCTTGCGGACGCGATGCCCGTTCTGTGGCGTGCCACTTCCACCGTTGGGGAGCGCCCTCTGTGGGCAGTGTGGTTTGGATCTCACCCTCCTCGGAGCCAACCTTGCCGCGCGACCGGCGAGCTTCGCCGCCGAAGACCCAGAGCGTGTGAACAGACGGCGCCGATGAGCAGGCTGACGAAGCGGCATGCGGCGAAGCGCGATGCGGCGAGGCGCCGCGCCCGCGTCCGCCGGATCGTCGCCACCACCTGCGCGGCGCTGATCGTGGCGATCATGGTGGCGGCATTCTTCGCGTTTCGGGGAGGCGGCAGCGAGAGAACTACGGCGCACGTACGCCAACAGCCGGTGACGAGTGATTCGGCAGAAACCAGCGTCAAGGTATTTGACAACGACTTCGAACCGCGCGACCTGACTATCCACCGGGGATCGACCATAACGTGGGACTTCAAGGGGAAACGACCCCACAACGTCACTGACGACAATGGCGGGTTCGCGAGCGGAACGCTTGCGCAGGGGGACTCCTGGCAGTTCGTCGCCGATAAGACCGGTGCGTTCACGTACTCCTGCACCCTGCATCACGCCATGCAGGGCACCTTAACGGTCATCGACTAACGCAGGACGTCACGCTGAACTAGGCGCCGCCGGCCCGCCTCCCTGCCAGCTCGAACCTTAGTCGACTTGCCACTGGCGAGCGACGCGATCGCACTACTACCGTCGTTAGGGTCGAGTTGATGTTCGCGGCGCCGATAACATCGCGGGATAGCGTGCCCCACCTATGATGCTGCAAGGTGATACGGCTTCATGTCCCGCGGTTCAGTGTCTCGCCCCAGCGGCTCCTGTTTGGCAATGATTTCGGCTAGATGGCCCGTAACGAACATGCCAGTCGTCTCTGCCCAACTCGGCGGTGAGGCGCCTATCGTAACTGTGGACGCGTATCCAAGACGGGAGTCGTCATGAAGCCTGCACTCATGGCTCCGACGCGGGAGCCTTAGAGAATCGGTTGATCATGCCGCCAGACTGCGAAGAGGAGGATTGCGATGCGCATGAACGTCCAACCCATCCCCACCGTTCCCGAACGGATCAACGAGATCCGCAACTTGACGGCAACGATCATCAACAAGGAGATCCTCCCGCACGAGAACATGCTGTGGACGTGGCGCGACGGCGGTCGCTTCAGTGACGCCGAGATCGAGGAAGCGCGCGGCCATGGGCTCCGATCCGCGCTCCATCAAGACGAGCGCTCGCCGCGACGGCGACGAATGGGTAATCAACGGCCACAAGTGGTTCACCTCCAACGGCAAGCGCGCCGACTTCTTCATCGTCATGTGCCGCACCGACGACCCTGATGGCCCGGCCGACCGCAACGGCAAGATGACGCAGATCATCGTCCCGAAGGACACGCCCGGTGTGAACATCATCCGCGGCGTACCGGCTGCAGGTAGCAGGTGGCGACGCTCATCCGCGTGCGCCCCTGTTTGTTCATCGGGTGAGGAGCGAGGCCGGTGGAGTGCGGGTCGTTGTTGTCCTTCGCCTCCGGATAGCCCATCGCCCGCATCGTCCGCATGAAGGCGATCTGCACCGGGGCGAGCTCATCTTCCCGGTAGCGCCGGACGGGGATCGGGCCGTTTCGGCCGTGATAGTCGTCGTCGAAGTCCTGGTCGTTCTCGAGGCGACGGAGGTAAGGGAGCACCTTCTCCCACGACCACTCGTCGTTGCCGAACGACGCCCACTCGTCGTAGTCGTCGGGCGTGCCGCGGAGGGCAATCGCGGTGTTCACCGCCGAGGAGCCACCGACGACGCGACCGCTCGGCATCGGCGCCAGGCGGCCGGAGGTGTTCGCTTCGGCCATGAAGTCCCAGTTGTGCGGTGAGTAGGAGTTGTCGTTGCCGTTGAGGAGGCCTTCGGGCATCTCGTCGGTAGTGCGGTAGTAGGGACCAGCTTCGAGCAGCAAGACGGAGCGCTTCGGGTCTTCGGACAGACGGGTAGCGGTGGCGGCGCCGGATGCGCCAGCGCCGAGGATGATCACGTCGTATTTCATCAGTCAACTCTCCGCGACATGGTAGGCGCGGTGCGTGCGTGCCGCACGTGCCATCCGGCCCGTATACGGAGGAACGCCGGGCAGCGTGCAACGCGCCGCCCATGTAAGCCGCGCGGTCTCGTGCCATCGGGGAAGCGATCGGGCCGGTCACCGATATTCGCGGGGGTGGGGCGCCAGAACCTTATCCTCTGTGGTGCCGGTCGATATCGCCTCCAAGCCGAAAAAGGGTGTTGCTCGGCAGACGCTCGGGGGGACCGCTCGTGTGGAAGACCGCCGGCAGCGTCACGCCCACCGCGGGCCACTCAGGACGGTTCCGGGGTTAGGCAGTGCTTAGTCGCGGGCGGCGGATGCCCCGGACGCCGTGGAAGCGATCTACGACGGTCTGAAGCTCCTTGGCGATCGCGTCCGGGCGCATCTCCTTTAGCAGCACGTCGTCAGCCCCCGCGGCACGCGCGTCGGGCCAGTCGCTACGATGCAGGATCTCCAAATACGCGACAACCGCTGGGCGTAGCTCCTCGTCGAGGGACGAGAGCAGTCCAATCGCTTCGAGCCCGCGTTTGTCCAGCCGAGTTGTTTCCACGAGGACGGCGTCGGGTTGCAGCTCGTGCGCGAGCTTCAGCGCCTCGGCGCAGTCTGCCGCGTCGCCGACGATCTCCAGCAGCGGGTGTTGCCCCAACCGCTCGACCGAACGGTTCCGCGCGACATCGTGGTCGTCCAGCAGCACCACGCGAATTGGCGGTGAGTCGTCGCTCTGCATGTCGATAGGATCGATCTTCCTTGCCGTAATGAGCAGATGCCATGCGGCCCGTTCACGAGCGGTGAACGGCAGGATCAAGAAGCTGCGTCAGCGTCGTTCCTGTTGACGCCGCAACGTCGATCACGCAGGCGAACGGTTCCACTCGCCTTACGCGACTCCGCGCTGGGAACTCGTAGAGGCAACGGTCCGGCGGAATGGCATGAGGACAAGGGCCAGTCGGCCCTAGCATCGTAACCCGACGTTGATGCATCATCTGAGACGGAAGGAGATCACCATGGCTACCTCCACCCCGACGGCTTCGCGACTGAGTTCACTGCGGGTCCGCGAGATCTGCCAGGCCTGCGCCCAATCGCATGCGGCGCCAACGGGGAATGCCTGCCTCTCGCCGCCATGTCTCGTCTCGTCGTTCGTCCTTCGCCGGATCGGTGCCGGAGGCGCACCGGTTCGCGCCGACCAACAACGGAGGACATGATGCGACGCGCCATCTTGTTAGGCGGCGGAGCAGTGATCGCAGCCGGAGGCTGGATTCTGCTCCCAACTTCGGTCTTCTATCGCGACCGCAAGCCTACCAGGCTGGGGCGTATTAGTAATCGCATGATGGCTTGGCTCACATCGCTCCTACCGATCCCGCTTCAGGTCACGCTTGAGGTCGACGGGCGCAGGAGCCGCCGCACGTGCACTACGGTGCTCGTACCCGCGTATCACGCCGGCGAACGTTACCTCGTGTCAATGCTCGGTGATCGGTCTGAGTGGGTGCGCAATGTTCGCGCCGCCGAGGGCCGAGCCGTGCTGCGACACGGTCTACGAGAGGAGCGCGTGCACTTAGAGGACACGCCCGTGGTGCAGCGTGGGCCGGTCTTGCGCGCGTACCTCAGGCACGCAATCGGCGCCCGCCCCCACTTCGACTTGACACCGAACGCGGGCATCGAAGCGTTTGAGGGAGTCGCGGCGAAGTACCCGGTGTTCCGGATCCGGCGGGACGCCAGCGATGCCGGATTGCCCACCGTGGTCTCGGATGCCGGGCCGTCCATATAGAAGGAGAAGACTGGAGCGGGAGACCGTGACTCGAACCCGTGGCCCTCTTACCCGAAGTAGCCACCAGATGAAACAGGGGCCGTCGAGCCGGAGCGACCAGGCCGACTGCACCGAGGACGCGTCGGACAGGGTTGCTCGTCAGCCCCAACCCGCGCTCACCACCGCCGTGCTCGCGGGCGCTGGGTTGGAGCGGGACGTCAGGCGCGCGCTCGACGGTCTGAATGTCAGGCTCGAATTCACCGCGATATCGGGAGTGCTGATCGCCCGGATCGAGTCGGCTTGCCCTCAGATCGTCATTCTGGATCTCGATATCAGCCCCCAGCCAGACGACCTCGCGCGCTTCGCTCGATCGTTGCGACCGGACGTCCGCATCGTTTCGGCTCAGTGGTACTGGTCGGATCGCGACGCGCCATCATTCGCCGACGCAGTCGTCCATAAGCCGCCACGGCGAGACGAATGGTTTCCAGTGATCGCGCGCATAGAGCTCTCAATCGCAAGTTGACGGATCTCATTGGCGATTGCCACCGGGCGAGCCCCGGTAGACGCCGCGGACGGAACCGCCGCCGTCCGCAAACGTGCGGCTCGCGGGAGTCCGGCCCTGCTGGCAAGCCCGCACCGCGAGAAGCAACAGAGCTCAAGCGCCGACGAGGTCGCGCATACGGAAGCGAGCGAGCGCCAGAGACGCACAGAAAAGCCCCACCACGATCATCACAGTGGCGGAGATCGGGCGAAATGGGGCGGCGGGGACGAGGCCGACCTGGTGAAACGGCGAGGCACTCAGGAACCACGTCGGGACGTTGAGCAGGGCACCGACCAATTCCCACACGAACGAGAAGCAGACGACAGCGTAGGCGGCGCCGACACCTGTCCGTGGGGCCGTGGAAACGAACAGCGCGCCGATGCCGAGGAAGAGCACGCTGGTGGGCAGCGTGTTCAAGCCGGCGCCGATAAGACCGAGAAAAGAGACGTTGGCGCGTACGACCGTCGCGCCCAGCCCTGCGCCGATGCCGGCGGCAAGCCCCAGCAGCGTCGCGCTGGCCACGGCCAGGGCGAGCCGCCCAACGAACCAGGAGAGACGGCTCTGAGGCAGCGCGAAGAGCGTCTCCAACCGGCCCTCTGCTTCGTCCTCGCGCATAGCGGCGAGCTGACTGCAACAGAACAGCGCGATCACAAGGATAAAGAAGAGAAACGTCAGACCGATGTAGCCCGAGGGCGTGGCGATCTTCACGCCGATCTTGTCGAACTGCTCCTTGATGTTCTCGGACAGACCGGAAGCGATATTCTTGGAGATTGTCCCGACGATGAAAGCGAAGACCGCAATCGCCGACGTCCACACGGAAACGCTCGTGATCTGGGACCGCAAAAAGAGCAGCATAGGAGACCCGAGAGACCGGGTTGCTGGTGTGCGGACGACATCATTCGGCGAGAACACTGCCGTACCGACATCGCGCCGGACCTCGAGCATCAGCCCGGCGACGAGAAGCACGAGCGTTACGGCCACCGGGAGAATCAGTACGGCAGGGCGAGATCCGGCGAACGGACGGAGCTCCTCGACCCAACCGAGCGGCATGACCCACTGCAACGCGTCGAAGCCGGCGGTGTCAGCGATGACGCGCAAGGCGAAGTCGAGGCCCAGGACGCCGCCAGCCAGTTGCAGAGCGCCGCGACTCGTCGGCACGCACTGACTTGCGACGATGCCAACCGCCGCGTAGACCGGCGCCACGACGACGATCGCCAGCGCGAGATAGGCCGAGCTTGCGATTGGCAAGCGCGCCGCGACGAAGCCCAAGAGAGTGGTCACCCAAAGCGCACCGTTAAGCGCGGCGATGACCAGCACGCGGGTGAGGAACAACTGAGTCCTGGTGATCGAGCCGGCGGCGACTAGCTCGTACGGCCGCTCTCTTCTTCTGCGCGGAATGCGCGTATAGCAGCGAGCAACCCGAAGAACGCGGCGAAGAGGCACAAGAGACCACCGGCGCGCCAGGTCGCGTAACCGCCGATCGTGGTTAAATCATAAGGCGTGCCGTAGAACAGCCGGGCCGCCTTATTCTCCCCAAATGCCTGCGCAAACTGCAGACGGTCGGCGGGGGTCGGATAGGCGCTACGGTAGCCGGCAACGGTGGCCAGGGGGTAGCCGGAAAACAGGAGCCCGAAGCTGAGCATGCGGATACGCGCATCGGCGGCCGTGCGGAAGGCGACGGCTCTAGCCGGTCCCATGGTGCGCCGTCCCGTAGTAGTGCAGGAAAATCTCTTCGAGGGAAGGCTCACGGCTTCTCAGCGTGACGACCGGCTGGCCGGCGAGGGTCGCGAGCAGCGGCCCGACGCCGCCAGCGACATCGCAACGCAGCGTGTTGTCGCCGACGCGCCGGCACACGACGCCGTCAAGCGCGGCGATCTCCGGGGCGTGACCATCGAACGTGATCTCGATCGTCTGGCTGCTGAGATGCCGGAGGTCGGCCAGCGCGCCTTCATCGACCAGCCGTCCTTCCCGCAGGATGCCCACGCGGTCGCAGAGGGCCTCGACTTCACTCAGGATGTGCGACGACAGGAACACGGTCTGACCGCGGGCGGTGGCTTCGCGGACGGACTCGCGGAACGCGACCTCCATCAACGGGTCAAGACCACTCGTGGGTTCATCGAGGACGAGCAGGTCTGCGCGGGTGGCGAGGGCGGCGATGAGCTGCACCTTTTGGCGGTTACCTTTGGACAATGCGCGGATCCTTTTATCCGGATCGAGTTCGAAGCGGCCGATGAGCGCCTGGCGATAGGTTGTGTCGACGGAGCCGTGCATGCGGCCGAGGAACTCCAGTATCTCTCTGCCGCTGAGGTGCGGCCAGAGCGAGGGCTCACCCGCAACGTAGGCGACGCGCTTGTGGGCGGCGACGGGATCGCGCCAGGCATCAATGCCGAAGATCTTCGCGTCGCCAGATGTGGCACGGTGAAGGCCAAGGAGGACGCGGATGGTGGTGGTCTTGCCGGACCCGTTCGGCCCGAGAAACGCGTAGACCTCGCCCTGGCGAACGGAGAGGCTGAGATCATTTACCGCAACCGTGTCACCGTACCGTTTGGTGAGTCCGACGGTGCGGATGGGTTCGGTCATTCCGGTTCCCTGGCGCTCGACGCGTGCCACCTGGAAATTGGTCGAAGAGGAACGGGCGCGCCTTTGGTTACGCTACGTGCTGGGCCGATTGCCGTCAATATTGGTCAGCTACTCCGCTCCTGACGTTGCGCCCCGTCTATCTTGCGCAGCACCAGCGTCGCGATGAGGCACGGCGCTGATCGGCACGAGCGAGCGAGACGCAAGCGCGACACGGTGCACGCCAGACGTGTCTTGTGCACGAGAGCGGCCCTCTCCCGAGCGATTTCACTCTTGCTCATGCGTAGTTCCTCTTGCGGCCATACTGCGGGCTGCGAGTGGCGCTCAAGATCCCACCGCCGGCAGAAGCCGGCCTTTCGGGTCGACGACCGCAGCGAACAACTCGTACGCGAGAAGTGCCGCCACCACCTGCATCCAGATGAGCTCTTCCAGCGTGATGAACCCCGACATGTTGTCCTCCAGTCTGCGGGTGGTCTAAGCCACCTCAACGGGTTGTTTGAGCCACGCGCTGGCCCGCTCGACCTCTCCGGGCCGTAGTGGCCCCTCCTTGCCGTCCACGATGAAGCCCGCTGGCGGCGCGATCAGTTCGCCGCCCTTCGCGCGTAGCGTATTCGCGATCTTTGGAGCGGCGTAACCGATGATTTCATCAGCAGCCGCAACGGGAATGCCCGCTCGGTTGGCGCGACCCTTGTGTCGAAGACGGCCACCCGGACATGCTTTAGCGAGCCGCTCGGGATCGCCTTGAGATAGGCTTCGATAGCCGGCGTGGGGCGACCTCCATGCGTGGGCGATCCCACCACGAGCAGGCCGACGCCTCCGGCCTCAAGCGGATCGGCGTCACGCACGTACTGCACGTCGCCCGACAGTGCGCCCGCGATCGCCCGGGCGACCACTGCTGTGTTCTCAAAGACGGAGTCGTAGACAACGAGGGCTTTCACAGTGCGTCACTCCGTACATGATTCACGATGCTCCGCAGTTCTCTCGCGATACTCTGCGTCGGCATTTCCTTCAGCAACAGGTCGTCGGCTCCCGCTGCCCGCGCTTGTGGCCATGTGCCGCGGTGAAGGATCTCGAGGTATGCGACGACCGCCGGTCGTTCAGCCTCATCGATCGATGAGAGTAACGCGATCGCCTCAAGCCCGCGCTTGTCCTGGAGGTGTGATTCGACGAGGACCGCGTCGGGCTGTAGTTCTCGCGTGAGCCTCAGTGCATCGGTGGAGTCTGCGGCGTCGCCTACGATCTCCAGTTCCGGGGGTTGCTCCAACCGCGCGACCGAACGGCTCCGTGCGACATCGTCATTGTCGAGCAGCACCAGTCGAATCGGCAGGCTGTCGTTGAGTTCCATACTCATACCATCACTCATTCGTACCGTGCCGAGGAGATGCCGGTTGGCCAGTTTTCGGCGCTGAACGGCAGGGACAACGAAGAAGGCGCGCCTTGGGCGCACCCTCTTCGTTGTCGTAAACAGTTCGTTGCCTGTCACAGTGCCCCGTGCCGCGGTTCCAATCGCGGCACCGTGGCACGGTGCTCTGGCTGTAGCGCCACGACTGCACTGCCCGGCTCCCACGGCGTCCCGAGCGCAGGCAATAGCCAGCGGTCCACGCCGATCCAGCCAGCTACTTTCCACCCCAGCAATATGAGAATGGCCAGGATGAACAGCACGGGATTCGTGCTCGCCGAACCGGCCAGCATGAAGTTGAAGTTCAGCGTCGCACCGGCAACGGCCGCGAGGCCCGTGAATGCACCAACGATCAACAGGACACCGACGGTTACCTCGCCGAGAGCGATCACCCACGAGAACCAGTGATACCAGCCGTGGTTGTCCATGTAGGTGAGGAACGTGCGGTACCAGTCGTATTTGATCGCCGGTGACCCCTGGGCTGGAATCGCGATCGCGCGGTCCCAGAACGCCTTGAGCCCCAGACCGTCCGGGCCTGTGCGGGCGATCCAGCGTTCGTCTCCCCAGACCTTGTGCGAACCGGCGAGGATCCACTGGTAGCCGAGATACACCCTCGCCACGAGCCACAGCGGCGCGAGCCACGTGTTGCTAAAGACCGACTGGATGAAGCCTGGGTCGTGCAACTCTTTCTTCTGAAAGGCTCGATTGAGGTACGCCATCACATCTCCTCCTTCTGCTCGGCAAACACCCGCTCGGTGACCGCTTCGCCGATGCCCCACGCGACCACTACCGCTACCAGAATGGGCAGGAACATCAACACTTGATTCTTGTCTCCCATGTTGAAGGCGATCACGAGTGCGAGCGCCGCGACTGCGGCCCACGCTGCGATGCCAGATACCAGTGCGGTTAGCTTTGTCATTGCCGGCTCCTTTCTTGGTGCGTTCTCTTCCAATTCCATTACCATTGTTCGTCGCGAACGGTGTGCGCGGGAACGGACGATGTTCCTCGATCAGCGTGCCATTTGGCTCTTCAAATGCAGGGTTTACCCGCGCGACAGAGGCATCCGGGGATTCGCCCGCCGTTGGCATTCTGGTCCAAAGAGTGCCGTTCGCGGGGCCCGGGTTCGCCCTATGGCACTGGACGTCCAACGTGACAAGGCAGGACGATGCGCAAGTGAAACGGATGACCCGCGCCGTCGGGCTGGAAGCCCTGAGCGACCTCGTAGAAGCGCCGCCGCGTGCATATCTGGCGTATGTAACGGAAGGCACGCCAGAGGCAGTTCGCGTAACAAGCCGGCGTGACGCGGATCGCTGGCTCGTCACGTTGCCGCCTGGTACGTCGATCCCAGACCGCGCGCGCGTGGTGCTCCTGATCGACGACGGTGAGTTCTATTTCGAGCTGCGCGGAATCCGCGTTCATGGGCGTTGTGTGAGGCTGGGACGGAACGCGAGAAGTCGTGCCCGAGAAGATCATCACTTGGGACTACGGTGCGATGCGAACGAGGTCGTCGTGACCGTGCGCGCAGCGGCCGCGGCCACGGCCGACGATCCGCGTGTTCGTGACGTTCTTCGCAGGGCGACGATCGCACGGATCGTCACGGTAACGGCCAGTGGCGGTCATTAATCATGCCGTTGTATTTCGTGCTACTCGAAGGACGCATCCACATGAACAACGCCGCGACATCGCCGACGGTGCTATTGTTCGAGGAGCAAGGTGGTGAGGGTGCGGGGAACGGCGCGCTACCGGCGCGACACGGCGACGGCGCGGCGCGTCGTGCGTGCGTGGTTAGCGAAGTACGTCCTGCGCCCGCGCGCACTGTGGGTCGCACTCCGCAATCTGTCCCGGGTATCGACCAGGTCGAGGTACACCCGCGAGCGCACGGATACGGGGACGATCAAGGTGACGCCGGAGTCGTATGCGGTGGGCCCAGCGTAGGACCTCAATCACCGGCTAAGTCCCAGCTCCGTGGTCGTCATCGCGGCGAAGTCGAGACGTACTTCTCTATTCGCCTGGCAAAGCCTCCCGGCGCGCGATGAACGCGGCCGCCTCAGATCGCCTCGTTAGGTTCAACTTTCGCAGGATATTGCTCACGTAGTTCTTCACGGTCTTGTCGCTGAGGAACACCTCATCGGCGATTTGCTTGTTCGTCTTTCCCTCCGCGATCAGATGCAGGATCTTCTGCTCCTGCTCTGTCAGAGCGTTGAGCGGGTCGTCTGGCTTGCGCTGTCCAGCGCTTCGGACCCGGTCTAGCACCTTTTGTGTGACCGCCGCGTCGAGCAGCGAGTCGCCACGTGCGACAGCGGCGATGGCGTCGCCGAGATCGCGGCCGCGCGTCTGCTTGAGGACGTAGCCCGAGGCGCCGGCGAGGATGGACGCGAATACGGCGTCCTCGTCCGCGTAGGAAGTGAGCATGAGGACTCTGGTCTCTGGGCGAGACTCGCGAATCGACCGGCACGCCTCGATGCCGCTGCCATCAGGAAGGCGAACGTCCATGACGATGACGTCCGGCGTTGTGCGTGCCGCCTCGGCGATGGCCTCCTGTACCGTCGAAGCTTGCCCGACGATGTCAAACCCTTCGCGCCGCTTGAGAAGCGCGATGAGTCCCTCACGGACCACGTCATGGTCATCGACAATCATGATGCGCGTACTGGTCATCGATTTGTCCCTTCCTCGAGTCTGTGCGCTTCTGGCCCAACGACGAGCATGTCATCCGGCGCGGAATCGAGGAGTCCTCGGAAGGTGGCGTCAGTGAGCAATCGGAAGACCTCTGGCGATACGACGGTGCGAACCCTCCTTAGTATAAAGTCGAAGCGACGGAAGCGCCTTCTGCACTCCGCCGCCGCCGCGCTCGTCGCGGCGTCTCAGAGCCTGCGACATCCGATCCCGCAGTCGCCACGGCCGGGCGGACCGTATCGGAACTGCCATTCGGCCTGTGTTGCGACGGATGGGAACTGCCGTCGAGGGACATTCGGACATGGCCGATGTGACATTCGGCACGTCTCCTCGCGCACCCAACCGGCGACGATGCGTTTGTTGCGTCATGAGAGAGAGGAAGCAGACATGAAGCGAACCTGGATCGTAGCGCCGTGGCTAACCGTCATGATCAGCGCGGCAGTCATCGCGTTCCTGGCGTTCAACGCCGACTCTGGGAAGGCGCGCGCCGCAACCCAGAACTTCGGCCCGAAGGAAGCTGAGGTCAGCGTCGAGGACGGCATGAAGACCGTCCACCTCACCAGCTCGAAGTTCATGTGGCAGTTCCGCGACGACCAGCCGCCGGAAGAGGTGTGGGGATACAACGAGCAGATCCCGGGGCCGACGCTACGTTTCCGCGCCGGCGACAAAGTACGCATTTACTACACCAACCATCTCGACGAAGCGTCCACCGTGCATTGGCACGGGCTCATCGTCCCGAACTCCATGGACGGTGTCGGTGGTCTGACGATGCCGCCGATCATGCCAGGTGAGACGATGGTGTACGAATTCACCATCCCCAACACGCCCGGCACATTCATGTACCACGCACACATGGACGACATGGAGCAGGTGAGCATGGGCCTCAGCGGCGCCTTCATCGTCGACCCGCGCGACGGCGGCGACGGCCGGTACGACCAGGACCACATCGTGTTGCTCAACAACATCAAGGGGCACTACCTCATCAACGGAAAAGAGTTCCCGAACATCGACCCATGGCTCGTGAAGAAGGGCGATCTGCTGCGCGTGCGGATGATCAACATAAGTCCGATCGAGTCCCACCCGATGCACTTCCACGGCCACTTCACGAAAGAGATCGCGCGCGACGGGACGGACATCAACGGCAGCGACGGCAACGCGCGGGTCGAGAACACGGTGCTGATCGCGCCCGGCCAGACGATCGATCTCGAAGTACGGATGAACGCGCCCGGCAAGGGCGCATGGATCTTCCACTGCCACGTCCTCTCCCATGTGATGGGTCCAGACGGCAAGTCGCTGAATCTCGCCCTTGCCAACGGCGGCATGATCATCCCGGTGGTCTATACCGACAGCCTGAACATCGATGCCCTCTCCAAGGCCCTGTCGGACGCGATCGCATCACTCAAGCCGGGCGCCGCGGGCGCCTCCACGTCAGAGGCAGGAGCAACCACCCATGCGGGACACTAAGCGTCAACTACGCAGCTCGCGGGAGTCACGCATGAGCGTGAGGTTCGTTCGACTGGCGGCGCCCGCGCTCTCCGCCCTGCTCTTCACCGTAGCCGGCGTTGCCTGCAACGACGCCGGCGCAAGCGATCCCACCCCGGTCCAGACCTTCAAGATCACACCGGCGTCCGGCACGTACGCCCCGGGTTCCGCTGTCACGCCCACAGCAGCAGCGATCAAGAGTCCACCCGCGGCCGGCAATGCGATCACGCTGGTCGGACAAGGTCTGAAGTTCGACCAGACTGCTCTCACCGCGGCGCCGGGGCGGGTCACCATCAGGTTCAGCAACAAGGACAGCGGCGTCCCGCACAATCTCCACGTCTTGGATGGGACGGATGCCAAGGGTAAAAGCCTCGGCCAGACCGATCTCGCCCCCGGCCCCGTCGATCAGGAGTTGAAGCTCGACCTCGCGGCCGGCGCATACTACTTCCAATGTGATGCCCATCCGACCACGATGAAAGGCACACTGACGGTGAAGGACTAAATCGCCGTTGAAGCACGAACGCGGCACGCCAGACCGTCGGTGCTTGTCGGAACGACCGGACCGTTATGCGGGATCGCGTGAGAATCGAGACTGTCGATGCTAGGCGAACTCAACCGGAAAGAGATCGATCACCTTCTACGCGCGGAACAACTCGGGCGGATTGGATGTCACGCCGCCGGCGTGACCTACATCGTGCCCGTGTCGTACGTCTTCGACGGCACGTGTATCTACGCCCTATCCGGTGAGGGCATGAAGCTGCGCATGATGCGGGAGAACCCACGTGTGTGCTTCGAGGTCGAACAGGTCAAGCGATGGTACAACTGGCAGAGTGTGATCTGACCCGCACCGAAACGCCGCTGTTACGCGCTGCGTGGCCCGAGCAAGGATGTATCCTGGTTATAGAAGTATAGGAGCTTCGCCGACCGGGCGAGCAGCCCCCGACGCCCTCCCCTGACACGTGTACGGGCAGTGAGTAGCCGAGGCGACGCCGCGCGCCTCGAAGGAAGGACGTATCCACGTGGCACAAACGTTTCACTGATGCGCCGCCGAAGCGACGACCGGCAGATCGCGGAACCGCCGGTCCGTTGTCACGATCGGGCGTACCTGCTTTAGGACCATCGGATCCGCCATCTCGGCCGAAAGGAACGGGCCCGACTCGAATTAATGGAGGGCCCGTGCCGGCACGCCGGAGGGGCGGCTCGGCAGTACCCGGCCTTCCCCGGCGGCGTTGGCCCGCGCCGCCCGGCCGGGTTGCTGTCACCGTTGCTGTCATCCGAGGCCGACGAAGCGCAAACAGGCGCGCAAGCGGCCCAGTTTCGATCCTATGGGGTGGTACGCCCGGAGGGATTCGAACCCCCGACCCTCGGTTCCGAAGACCGATGCTCTATCCGCTGAGCTACGGGCGCGCGCGTCGTGCCGCAGTCTAACATTCGGATCGGCCTGTCCCGCCGCCAGCGAGCCGCGCTCTTACGACGCGGTCTTCGCCGAACGCACCTGCAGGTCGATGCGTGTGTAATCCGGGTCTTCCGCCAGCTTGCCCGCGATCACCTGACCACCGAGCGTCTGCCCGGAATCGGTAAACGCTACCGCCTCCGCGTTCACCAGCGTCGATTGGCTGGTGTCACCGTCGGTCACCGTGAGACCATCGCCGGAGAACTGCTGGCGATAATAGTCGAGCACCTTCGCGATGTCGTCCTTCGTGACGAACGACAGCACGAACGAGCGGCCGTTGGCCTGCTTCTGGTACGCCGACTCGATCAGCGTCGCATCGGGGTAGGGCGGCACGCCGGACGGGAAGCCGTCCGGGAGCGTCTTCGCTACGCCGGGATCGTATGGCCGCAATCCGGCGGCTTTCGCACCCGCCGTCACCTGCACGCTGACGACGATCGTCGTCAGATCATCCTTGTCGGACTCGGCGGCGATCACGTATCCGCTGAGGTTCGGGTCGTCGATCTTGCTGAAGCGGTGTCCGGTCGAGTCGTGGCCGTCCTGCGCGACTTCAATTTGCCACGGGTCGGCGCCGAACTTGTCCGCGAAATATGCGGCGACGTTCTGACGCGAGTCCTTCGCGTCGTAGATCACGAAGTAGCTCGCGTCCTCGCCCTGCGTCTGCACCACGGACGACAGAAGCCGGGCGCTAGGATACGTGGGCACGCCGTCCGGATACCCGGGCGCGAGTTTCCCCTCGTAGCGCGTCGACGTTGCTCCTGACGACTGGCTGAACCAATTAACGATGCTGCTCACATCGGCGTTCACCCGGTTGTTGCCGCCGCCGCTCGACGGGGCGATGAACCAGACGAGCAGGCCTACGAGGACCGCCGGCACAGTCGCCGCTGCGACGAGCAGAAGCGGCGAGATGCCGCGCGCTCGTGGCGTATCGGATACGCCTGCCGCAGGTTCGGCATCGTCGTCACCGACCACGGTGTACGAGTAGCCGCCGGGCGTCAAGGCTGCGGTTGGCTCCGTTACGGGGTGAGGCGCATCGTCACCGCCCCGCGTCGCGGCGTCGTACGGTCGCGCCGCAGATGGATTGTCGGGTGCCGCAGCGTCGCGCGGCGACGGTCCCTCGGACGTGGTTTCGTCGGGCACGCAGGGCTCCTTTGAGAAGCAATGGGGTGGACGGAGGGATTTGAACCCTCGATCTCCTGGGCCACAACCAGGCGCCTTAACCGCTAGGCCACGCCCACCAAGGCTGTTACCGGCAGGCGAGAAAAACGCCCCGCGACGGTCCGCAGAGCGCATCGGCCACCCATCCGGAAGACGCATCACTCTATCAATCGGGCCAAGAACGGGTCAAGCGACGCCCATGCTGTGCGGATGCCATCGCCTTGACAGGCGCGATCTTTGGCAGCTACGCTCGTATCCAGTGTCAACGGACTCAACCGCTACCCCCAGCCATTCCACACGAAACCAACGCGTCATGATCGGGGCAGCGATCGTCCTCTTCGCTCTCCTCTCCGTGTACCTCGCTCTGGTGATCATCACACGCGTTGACAGCATCTTTTCGCCCGGGAAACAGATCACGCTTCCGAGTGTCTTCAACAACGCGCCAGGCATCGATGCAAAGGGCGACAGCGGGCCCAAAGATCGGATCAACATTCTGGTGATGGGGCTCGACCGCCGGCCGCGCGAGGGCGATACGCCGACCCGAACGGATTCGCTCTTCGTCGTCACCGTCGACCCGAAGACCAAGTCCACGGGCATCCTCGGAATCCCCCGCGACTTCCAGATCGAGATTCCCGGCCAGAACGGTGGCACGTACCAGGACCGGATCAACACCGTGTACGTCGCGGGCGAGCTGGGAAAATACCCGAACGGCGGCGTCGGATTGATGAAGGAAGTTCTGAACAACGATCTCGGCATCAAGATCGATAAGTACGTCATCATCGACTTCAAGGGCTTCGAGAGCGTAATCGACGACCTCGGCGGTATTGATGTCGACGTGCCGGATGAGGTATACGACCCCTACTACTCCGAAACAGAACTGCCGGGTGACTACCTGCCGCAGCACTTCTATCCCGGCAAGCAGCATATGGACGGCCAGACAGCCCTCGCGTACTCGCGCATCCGTTTCAGCAGCGACGACCTCGACCGCATCCAGCGGCAACAGCGCGTCATCTTCGCCGCGATCGATAAGGCGAATTCGATTAACGTGCTCAAGCGCGCCGACTCGCTGTGGTCCAAGTACAAGAGCGCCGTGCATACCGACATCAGTGATTTTCAGATCCCCGGCTATGCGCTGCTCGCCGCCGACGTGAAGGACAACATTCATGCAGTGTCGTTAGGACCGGCGATGTATCCGTACACCACCCCACAGGGTGCCGAAGTGCTGCTCGGTAACAAGGACAAGATCAAGCAGATCGTCGACTCCGTCTTTAGCGAAAAAGCCAACATAGCCGACGCCGTCGTCACACCAGAGCCGGTGCGCGTCCAGGTGCAAAACGGCACCGGCACCGAGGGACTGGCGTCGCGGGTCGTGGCATACATCGCCGGCAAAGGCTACTCCACCAATGACCTCAGCGCGGCCAACGTGTTTGATGGCGCCTCTCACGATCAGTCCCTGATCCTTGACGTCGGGGGGACGCATCGCAACAACGCCTACCTCATAGCGGACTGGCTGAAGATTCCCGTTGCGAATGTGCGCGATGCCAGCGCCGCCGAAAAGACCGCACTCGCCGGGAATCCTGCCGAGATTGTCATTGTCGTCGGCTCGGATCTGGACTTCAGCCAGCTGATCCAGTCTCCAATGACCAGCGTGCCAGGCGGATAGCGGCGCTATGCCCTTCCGCACTCATCTCCAACGTACTCATCCCCGACTCGAACGCAACATGACGCTAACCTTTGGCCGCGTCGTTGATGCCTGCGCGAGATCAGCGCGGCCCGCACCTGAATCAGGACGCACCCGCTCGCGCGACGCTCCGCGCCGGAGTGCGCCTATTGCCCGCCGAGCGCGGCGAGCTGCGCTGCCACACGCGCCGAGTAGAGCACGGAAAAGTATGGCGCCTGCGCTGCCACACGGCTCAGGTATGACTTGGCCGCCGCCGCATCGCCCGCATCGTTCGCGATCATGCCGGCGTGGAAGAGCACCAGCGGGTCGAACGTGTTTGTCCGAAGGGCGAGGCCGATAGCGTCACGGGCGGCGCCAATATCACCCGCCTTGTATTGCACCCACGCCAGCATGTCAGCCGCCTGGATGCTCGGCTGCTGCGCGTACGCCGCCTTCGCCCGAACAACGGTGTCAGCCAGGTTACGGTCATGGTCGGCGTTGAAGAGACCAACCTGGATGTCGAGGTTGACGCCGTTCGCGTTGTAGAGCTGCTCGATCGCGGCGATCAGCGCGAACTGGTCGGACGCCTTCTTCTCGCCCCCCGACGCGGCATACACATCGCCGAGAGCGCTTACGTACTCGGGCAACGGCACCCGGTCGATCGCCTCCGTGTAGAAGCCGGCCGCCGTCTTGTAATCGCCGCCCGCTGCGGCGACGCGGCCGAGGCCCGCGAGAGCATGTACGTAGTTCGGGAAGACGTCTAACGACTGCTGATACTGCGCGCGCGCGCGCGCCAGGTCGCCCGTGATGAAGTAGAAGTTCGCCAGTTGCGAGTGCGCCCAGCCGGCGTGCTCCGGCACGCCGTCTCCGGCGGCGGCGTCCACCGTCATGTTCCACATACGCTCGGCGTCATCGCGCTTACCGGTGTTCATATCGACCAATGCCTGCCGGCCGTACGACGACAGTCCGGGATCCAGCTGCAGATCCAAAGCATAGGCATCGGCTGCCTGATCGTACTCACCGATGCCCATCAGACCGTCACCGAGCGCACCGTATCCGTATGCCTCCTTCGCCTTCAGCACGATCGCCTTTCGGGCCAGATCGACCCCTCTTGCGAAGTCGTGGCGCGTGATATCAAGGCTCGCGGAAAGGGCGAGGGCGTCGTAGTTATCGTCGGGCCGGATCGCAAGTGAGCGCGCAAGGGCATTGTCGGCGCGGGTGAGTTCGGAGACATCGCCCGTCTCTCGCGCGCGTTGGAGATAGGCAATAGCGAGGGCGTTGAGGTCCGGATAGTCCAGCGGATCCCGGGCAACGCGAGCCTGCAAGAAGGCGATCTGCTGATCGGCCTTCGAGCTGGCGTCCGGCGTGGCTTCGGCGGTGGCAGAGGGCGCGGAAGAGGGCGTCCGGCTGGACGCCCCTCCCCCGCATGCCGCGAGTGGCAGCGCGCAGAGCAGGGCGAACACGAGGACGGCGTGTCCACCCTCCATGCGCAGCGTCATTCGTCCGTGGCCTCCTCTGCGATTTCCCTATCGACGGCTGCGCACGGCGGCGCCGCCACCAACGGCGATTACGGCGATGCCGGCAACGCCCAGCAGCACCCACAATATCGTGTGTGGGCCACCGCCGCTGGTGCCGTCGCCCGTGCCGGTGTTCGGCGCGACCACGCCCGTCCTCGGCGTC
>JALYKW010000011.1 GCA_030774575.1 Chloroflexota bacterium
TGCCGTTGGAGGAGGAGGCTGGATTAGTAAGCCCGATTCGGCACCGCGTGCCAGTGAAGCAAAAAAACGGCCGAAGGCGTTACCTTCAGCCGGTCTCACCTCTCCTCTTTATGCCTGCGGGGTTAGCTGACGGGTTCGGCTCGAAGGAGTTCGCCTACGCACGATCTCGTGCGATTCACCCCGGGAACGACTGGTTCCCCCGCCTCGCGATACGCGAGTTAGGCTCTATTCGGTTGTAAACCCAATCTATTGTCTGCCGCCAAAGAAGTCAACAGCACGGCAGATTCAGGTGTCGCGCCGTCGATGATTTAACGTGCCGCTTCGGGAGCGAAACGCTAGGCGAAACGCACTTCGAGCGTCGCCGCCGCGTCAACGGTAGCTTCCACCACGCACGGGCCGCCGTTCGCGGACAGCGGAATCTCGACGGCGTCGAGCCTCGCGTCCACCGCTGCGCGCCTCCCTCCCTCGATGTACAGACGCCGGATCCGCCTGCCCGCGGGCGCCAGGCCGACTCGTAGCAGTCCGCTCGCCGGATCGAAATCCTGATGTGTTATGTCGAGCGCGCCGACCCCAATGTGGGCGGTGGTCCCGACGACCTGCGGAGCGTCTACGCCGGGCCTCAACGCGACGATACGGCAGGCATGCGGCGCCACGAGGGCGAACTCCATCTGGCCCTCAACCACGCCGCGATACCGCTCTTCCCACAACTCGAAGGCATGCCACCTGCCGGGCGGCAGCGGCAACCGGAGATCGCGGGCGACGTCCGCGAAGTTGAACAAGCCTACAAGGCGAACCGGATCCCACTCGCGGTCAATCGCCAGCTCAAGGCGTTCGGGCATGTCCTGTTCCATGAGGTCGACCGGCGTGGCGGCGACCGGTAGCACGGGGAGCAGCATAGAGATCAAGTCGAGCCGTTCGGGCGGCACGTTCGCGAGATCGTCGCTGGAAAGCATCATGCCGGCCGACAGACCGATGACGCTCGCCAGAGTGCGTGTCTCGTCGAGGGTGAGTTTGGTGCGGTCGGTGCGCACCAGCAAACAGTCCGGATCGTTGGCCCACATCCGGCCGTGCATCCATGACCGCTGCAGGGTGTTCCGGATGGCGGTTTCGACGCTGAGGTTATCATCAGGGCGGCGCTCACGTGGCATCGGCTCCGCGCGCTCGGCGGTCGTAAGGTTGCGCCAGAATGGTGCGACATCCGGACCGATGCGGTTGCCATCCAACACGCCGACCGACGGCGCCATGAGCGAACCGCAGCCGAGGACGAAGCGCTGCTCACCAACGCCGGCGCGCACGGCCGCCAGCGCATCGCGATACGCGCGGACGCGGGTGGCGCTGGCATCGTAGCGTCTGCCGGCAATCGCGCCGCCAAAGAGGAAGTCGATCTTGAGGTAGTCGTAGCCCCAGCTTTCGCACACTTCGCGGAAGAGATCCGTGAGCCAGTCGCGCGCCTGCGGGTGCGATCCATCAAGACCGAAGTTCTGGCGCTGCCAGTTGTTCGTCGCCACCACCGGCGCGCCGTCATCGCCACGCACGACCCAGTCCGGATGCGCGGCAAAGGTCCTCGATGATTCGGCAATGAGCAGGGGCGCAAGCCACAGGCCTGGTCTGTAACCCCCGCGCTTGATCTCGGCCGCGAGCCAGGCCATGCCATGCGGGAACTTTTCGTTGGAGACGAGCCAGTCGCCGATGTCGGCCTGGTAGCCGTCGTCGACCTGCACGGTATCGATGGGGAGATCGCGGTGGTGCTGCTCGAGAAAGCGAAGATTGCGGACGATGTCGTCTTCGGTGACTCCGGTGTAGAAGTAGTACCAGGAGCACCAGCCGGCCGGCGTCGTCGCCGGAACGCGCGCGCCCATGAGGGTGGCGAGCGCATAGCCATAACGCTCGAGTTGTTCGTTGGGATGGCCGACAAGGTCGATGAGAATGCGCTCCGACCACAGCGTTTCGCCGGGATCGATGCTGATGCCGTCGGTGAGGCAGCGCGCGTCGATGGCTCTCGCCGGCGCGTCGACGAAGACCTGCGTCACGAAATCGCGCGCCGTCACCGCACCCGCAAGCATCGAGCGGCCGGCGATGGGATCGAACAAGACGCCGACATCGTCCGAAGCGAAGCGGCCCGGCTGCGATAGCGGCGGCTGCGGCGCCAGTTCGGGAGGGCGGCTGCGCAGGTCGGTTCCCGCCGCGCCGAGCGACATCGTCGGTGACCAGGACTGCCAGCCCTGCCGGTATACACGCCATCCGGCCGGATCTCCCGCGAACTGGAGCTTGCCCCGGCCCTCTGCGGGCGTGGTAACTGCGTGCAGAGCGTCTATGGCGCGCGCCTGAGGGCGCGTGTTGGTGACGCCGACGCGCGTGACGCAGTAGGGGTGTGCGTCGTACAGCACGACCTCGCGCGTGAGGGTGGCGCCTCGACGCGGGAGAACGGAGCGAAGGGTCAGACGACGGCCCTTGCCGAGCTCGTCTGCGTACGGCTGATCATCGTAGTCGGCGCGCTCAAAATGGACTGGTGCTTCGTGGGAAAACTCGGCGTAGGCGAGCGCGCGCTCCGTCGGGCGAAAGGCGCCGGCGAGCGCGACCGGTGAGAGCGAAGCGTCTTGTGTGCGTGTCTCGATGCGGAGCCACCGGTTCTGCAGCCACGGGCCGCTCCGGCCCAGACCGGACGAACCCGCTTCCGCCATGCCGCTAATTGCCTCCCGGCCTGACGGCGCGGACGCGGTGGCGCGTGCGCACGGTGCGCGCGTCGATCGGCACGATGCTGATCGTGCCATCGATCTCGAGCACGGCCATGCGCACCTGGTCAGGGCGTTCAAAGCCGTGTTCGCGAATGGCCTGCAGGACCAGTTCGTCGCTCAAGCCGGCATGCTGGACGTTTCGTTCGATCAGCTTGCCATCGTTCACCAAGAGCACGACCTGGCCTTCGAGCACGCGACGAAAGAGCGGCACGCGGTCCGTAATGAGCGCTGTCAGCCGGTTGGCGACGAGTAGCGTCGCTGCGGCGGCGAGACCTCCCAGGATTGTCACGTCCGTCCCGACCATCGCGTTTTGCACCGCGTTGGCGATCAGCAGGATCAGCACCAGATCGAACGGCGTCATCTGACCGAGTTGCCGGCTCCCCGTGAGCCTCATGCCGATGACGATGGCCACGTACACGATGGCGCTGCGGTAGACGATCTGCGCGAACGGAGCGTGGACACCGAAGACATCGGTAACGCTCATCGCGCTCAGCGCCAGCCGCCGAACCGGATCAGCGTGCCTTCACTCGTCTTCTTCAGCTTCGTGATCATGCGCGGATCGGTCGGGCGAGAGTAGTCGCGTCCGGCGAGCGACTGGCGGAATCCCAGCCGCCGGTACAGACGAATCGCCGAGGCATTGGAATCGTCGGTCTTGAGATCGAGCTGTTGCGCGCCTTGCGAGAACAGGGTCTTCGCCACGTGCACGGTGAGCGCGGCCCCGATCCCCTGCCCGCGGTGAGCCTCTCCGACGGCGAGGACCGATAGGTAGCCAAGTTCATCATCGACGCGCTCGTACAGCGCAAAGCCGCCAACGCTGGAGCCCACAACGGCGACGAAAGCAGATCCCTCTTCAAACCGAGCGCGCATAACGCCATCCGGCATCGGCGTGTTGGGGAACGCTGCGCGGTCGAGGCGCACGAGATCTCCGATGTCGGCGGCGGCCGCTTGCCTGATCTTGAAACCCCTTGGCAGCGCCGGCTTCGGCAGCGGCGTCGTGCGATGGAGCGAGAATCCGAGCCACGAGCGCGACGGCTCGAACCACAGGCGCCGCAGCACCGGCTCGACGATGGGGCGCGCGGGGTTGTGTGTCAGCCGAAAGCGCACCGTATCGGTGTGGAGCTCGCGCCGGATCTTCGGCAGCAGCGCCTCGAACATGGCGGGAAAACGCTCGATGAAAGCGCGCTCGCTCTCGAACGCGTACGCCAGACCACTGCCCGCCAGCCCCGCCAGGATGTTGTCGCCGTCGCGGAGGACCAACTGTGGGTAATCACGTTCGGTCTTGGTGACTTCCGTGCGGCTCGGGCCACAGCTCAACGCCGCCCGCGAGATTTCGTCATAGAGGCTGACGGCGGTCGGGGGCGCGAGGCGACGGGGCGGCTGAACGGGCATCTATTCGGGCCAGGCGCCGCGGAATACTTCGGCGACAGGACCGGTGAGGATGACATCACCCTCGCCGTCCCATTCGAGCTCCAGCACACCGCCGGGGACCGTCAGCTCCATGCCACCATCGACGAGATCGAGCAGCCGCGCGGCGACCATCGTCGCCGACGCCCCGGAGCCGCAGGACAGTGTCTCGCCGACGCCACGCTCCCAAACGCGCATCTCGGCGCGCTCGCGGCTGAGCATGCGGACGACCTCGAAGTTGGTGCGGTGAGGAAACAGCGGATGGTGCTCCACAAGGGGACCAAGCACGTGGAGGGCAAAGTCTGCGACCGGCGCTGCCTGGAAGTAAACGGCGTGAGGGTTGCCCATGGAGACGGGCGTCACCGTCAGCGTCGAACCATGGACCTGCAGGTCGAGCGCTTTCACCGGCAGCGGCGCCTCGATCGCCACCGGGATGTCTCTCGGGTCCAGGCGCGGACGGCCCATGCTCTCCCGCACGCTCGTCACGAGGCCGCGCTCGCGTGTGACGCGCACACGTAGCACGCCGGCACCGGTCTCTACCGCGAGTTCGTCGTCCGCGGAGGACGCAATACCCGACTCGACGACAAACTTGACGAGGCAGCGCATGCCGTTGCCGGACATCTCGGCTTCGGAGCCGTCGGCGTTGAAGATGCGCATGCCGGCATCCGCAGTGTCCGAACGCGTGGCAAGGATCAATCCGTCGGCGCCAACACCGAAGTGCCGGTCGCAGATCCCCCGTGCCAGCGCGGACCAGTCCCGGTTGAGTGAGCGGGCGTCGATGACGACGAAGTCATTGCCGGTCCCGTGAAGCTTGACGAAATCCATCTAGGCTTGAGGATAAACGAGACTCGCCCCGTCCGAAAGCGTGTCGCCGACGCCCCCTCAGGATTCGCCTGCTGTCGCGATGGCGCTCGCACGCTCGGTCAGGTCCGACGCCCCCGCATCGAGCCAGGCGATCCGCTGGTCATCGGCGCGGAACCAGGTGTTCTGCATGCGCACGAGGCGATGGCTCTCCGTCTTGATGCGGGCGCTCGCCTCTGCGAGCGTCAACTCGGAGCGCAGATAGGCGCAGATTTCGCGGTAGCCGATGCTTGCCATCGACGGCAGTCCGCAGCCATAGCCGGCGGTATTGAGCCCCCGCACTTCGTCGACGAGCCCCCGCTCGATCATCGCATCAACTCGAGAGTCGATCCCGGTATAGAGCCGATCCCGATCCATGCGCAGGCCGATGATCGTCGCGTCGAACGCGGGCTGATCTCTTGCGCGCCAAGAGCTGAAAGGGCGGCCGGTGGCGCGCGTCACCTCGATCGCCCGGATGACGCGCCGCACGTTGCGCGGGTCGATCGTCGCGGCACTCTCTGGGTCGATGCCGCGCAACTCCTCGAGCAGCGCCGGGGCGCCCCGAGTGGCGGCGATCTGTTCCAGTTCGGTACGAAGCGCCGCGTCGGGCGGCACACGCGGCACCCGCCATGCTTCGAGCAGCGCCCAAATGTACTGCCCGGTGCCACCCACGACCACCGGCCGCTTGCCACGCTTCCAAATGTCGCCAAGTGCCGCGCGCGCCAGATCAAGGAATGACGCCAGCGTGAACGCTTCGTCCGGATCAGCGACATCGATCAGCCAGTGGCGTGCGCGATCACGTTCCGCCGGGCTCGGCTTCGCCGTGCCGATATCCATGCCCCGGTAGATCTGGCGCGAGTCGGCGTTGATGATTTCGCCATCGAGACGCCGCGCCAGTTGGATCGAGAGCGCGGTCTTGCCCGTCGCCGTGGCACCGACGATGGCGACGAGCCACGGGCCCATCAGGCGCGGGCACTCACCGAGGTCGCTGCGCCGTCGATGAGCGCGGCGAAACTGTCGGCGTTCAGCGATGCGCCGCCGATGAGACCGCCATCGATATCTGGTTGCGCCATGAACTCCGCAACGTTCACGGGCGTGACAGAGCCGCCGTAGAGGATGCGCACGCTATCGGCGACGACCGGAGCGGACTCCCGGATCGTGCGCCGAATCAGCGCGATGGCTGCCTGGGCGATCGGGCCGTCGGCGGCGAGTCCGGTGCCGATAGCCCACACCGGCTCGTAGGCGATGATGAATGCCGCGCTGACGGCGACGCCGTCGAGACCGCCACGTGTCTGGCTGACGAGCACACGCCCGGTGTCACCGGCTTCACGCTGGGCAAGCGTCTCTCCGACACACATGATCGGCTTGACGCCGTGCGCGAGGGCCGCCTTCACCCGGAGATTCACGGTCTGATCGGTCTCGCCGAAGTACTGCCGCCGTTCGCTGTGGCCGATGATCACGTATTCGACGATGTCAGCTACCTGAGTGATGCTTACTTCGCCCGTGAACGCGCCCTTCTCCTCCCAATACGAATTCTGCGCGCCGACGGCAATGCTCGAGCCCTCTACTTCCCGCGCGACATCGGCGAGCCAGACGTACGGCGGGCAGACGATCTTCTCGACGCCCGTAATGGAATCGCAGCGCTCTCGGACGGCGCGGGCCAGCGGTATCGCATCGGCGCGCAGCGTGTTCATCTTCCAGTTGCCGGCGATGATCGGGACTCGGCTCACGTCACGCTCCGAATTTCGTCAGCCGCCCGGAGTACGCCATCGCGAGCGATAGCACCTCCTTCGCGGGAAACGTGCCGAGGATGCCGCGCGAGCAAGCTTTCTCATTGAAGCCTTCGATCTTGTCGGCCTGCGCGAACGATTTCGCGTGGCACATGAACGGCACCGGGTGCCATGAATGCCCGGCCATCAGCGCCGGAGTGGAGTGATCGCCCGCGATCATGAACACATCGGCCTGAAGCGCATGCAGCTCCTCGATATACGTGCCGACCTCTTCCAGTGCGGCCATCTTCGCCTGAAAGTCGCCGTCCTCTCCCGCAGCGTCGGCGCGTTTGAAATGGAGGAAGAAGAAGTCGTAGACAGCCCAACGTGCCTTCAGGGTTTCGACTTCATCGGCGAAGCCATCGCCCGTCTTGAGCACGTCCATTCCGACAAGCTTTGCCAGCCCCCGGTACATCGGATAGGCCGCTATCGCTGCGGGCCGAAACTTGCAGATCTCCGCAATCGAAGGCATCAGCGGATGCTTGGCGAAGCCGCGGAGCGTCAGCATGTTGGCGGGCTGCTCGTCTCGCAGCAGGCGCGCCGCCTGGGCGACGAAGTCGTTGAGAAGCTTGGCCGTGGGCTCCGCCTCGGGCGCGAGTGGGTGCACGGGCAGCGGCTTCTCCCCTTCACGCTGCGGGTCGGTCTCGCTAACCCTGTCGGAGAGTCCTTCGCCGCGCAGGACGAGCAGAAAGCGGTGGTCGCGCACCGGTTCGACGAAGATCTGCACTCCAGGAAGCTTGATCTGCGACAGCTTCTCGCAGAGCGGCGCGCTGCGATCGGTCGGGATACGGCCGGCGCGCCGGTCGATGATGCGGCTGTCTGCTTCTACCGTGCAGAAATTGCCGCGCGCGGCGACATCGGCCGGCTGCAGATCGAAATCGATGCCGAGCGCCTCGAGCACGCCTCGACCGACTTTGTACTCCAGCGGGTCATATCCGAAGAGCGCGAGGTGGCCGGGACCGCTGCCGGGCGTCACGCCGTAGCCGACGGGCACGGTGAGCCCGCAGAGACTCTCCTGCGCGAGCCGGTCGAGATGAGGGATGTTCGCCTGCTCGAGCTCCGAGCGTCCTGTGTCGTTCGGCAGGCCGCCGAGGCCATCGATGACGAGGAGCAGGATCTTGGAGTCGTTGGGGATGGAGAGCTCGCGCAGAAGTTCGAGATTCACGCGCGGAGTGTAGCATCGCCGCACGGCTGATCCCATCGTCTGCGACGCAGCGCGTTTTGAGGGCGTCGCCCGCGGATTCCGAAGCAAAAGGCGAGCACCTGAAGGCCGCGTCGCTACGGGCCGCGATTGATCAGCTTGCGCGGGGAGCGGCGGGGGGGCGCCTCCGAGCGCTGCGGCTCGCCGAGGACGATCACAGTGCAGACGCCGGGATCGACAAGACGCGACGCGAGCCGCTCGCCAAGATCGTCGAGAGAGAGGGCGGTGGTAATGACGGTGGGCAGGCGCGCAGTGTGGCGGTAGTTCAGCAGCTGGAAGAGCCGATCGCGCACCCACGGAATGCCGGTCTGTGTATCGAGATCGTCCAGCACGAGCAGCGGCGCAAGCTTCATCTCGTCGAAGGCGTCGTACGAGCTGCGCACCTCGTCGCCTGAGAAGCCGCGGCGGAGGTAATCGAGCAGGTCCGGCACGACGACAAAGTTCGGCGTTTCGCCTCGAAGGCGCCGGTAGTTGGCGATGGCGGCGGCGAGATGGGTCTTGCCGGACCCGTGCGCGCCCATGAACAACAGCCACCCTTCCGGCGCTTCGGCAAAAGAGAGCGCGTGCCGGTACGCATTTTCCATGCGCCTACGGTCGTCGACACCGAGATGGTGGCCGCGCGTCTCGAAGCGCTCGAAGGTCATGTCCCGGATCAGCGGATGATCGAGCACATCGAGCGCGCGGAGCTCGTTCGGGCGCTTGGACTCGAGCGCGTACACGCGGGCGATGCCGGCATCGGTCAGCCGTGTCCGGAGCCGGTCGTCGATCTGGTCGGGCTGGAGGTTCGTGGTGACGATGGTCGGAAGCCGGGTGTTGAAGCGATGGTTGATCAGCTGGAAGAGCTTCTCTTGCGCCCACGGCGTCTGTGCCTGCGTACCGAGATCATCAAGCACCAGCACGGGTGCGCTGCGGACGCGCTCGAAGAGGTCGTCGTAGGCGATCTCGGCGCCCGGCTGGTAGGCGGAGCGGAGGTGGTCGAGCAGGTCCGGCACAACGACGAACAAGACGGGCTCTCCGCGCTCGATCAGCCGGTTCACGATTGCGGCGGCAATGTGCGTCTTGCCGCAGCCGCTAGCGCCGGAGAGCAGCAGCCAGCCCTCGGGTGCGTCGGCGAACGAGCGCGCATCGTCAACACAACATTTGTACTGTTCGTGCTCTCGCTGTGTCGCGCTGCGGCCGCGCGCGATCAGGTTCCGGAAGGTCAGCCTGGCCAGAGCGCCAAGGTTGGAGTATCGGAGGAGACGCTCGCGGCGACCGTCCGCGCTGTCGTCGGTCGTGCAGCGGCACGGCACGGCTTTGGCGAAGTCCGGGTGCGCACGCCCGACCTTGAGCCGCACGAAGCGCGCGCCGGCGCAGAACCGACAGATCGCACCCGCATCAGGGCTTGAGTCGCTCGCGGAGGATGCGGCCGTACTTGCCGCGGAAGTAGTGGTCGTCTTCGGCAGGATCTCGCTCAGTTTTTGCATGGTCCGGTCCTTCGATTGCCCAGCGTTCGAGGATGCGAGAGACGTAGCGCCAGCTCCGTGCGTTCTGCGCCGCGGCCTCGCGGAATGCCGCTTCGAGCCAGTCCGCCGGATAGAGGCGCTCCGCCTCGGCAAGCTCTTCGATGATCAGCGGCGAGAGCGTGCCGATGAGCGACTCGTACAGCGCGAAGATGGAGGAACGCTCGACCGCGTACGGCTCCGGGAGGATGACACGCCCGAGATCAATGCTGCCGGCGCGGGCGGCGTCCATGCCGCGGCGATCCGCCGGCGTGTTGAGGAAGTAGAGGTCCATGCGACCGTTCTGCGCCTCGACAGAGAGCGGGAGCAGGATCGCCAACTCCGCTGCGCGCGCGAACCCGGCGCTGACGGCACCGGCGACATCGGTTGCGCCAGCGGCGGCGAGAAACTGCGCAGCCGCCGGCTCCGTCGCGATTTCGGCAGCGGTGATGTACCGAGGGAAGCCCTTCTTGCGCGACAGGATGTTAAGCGCATACAGCACCACGCCGAGCACCGCAGGATCGGTGAGCTTCGGCAGAAGGTCGCTGAAGAAAACGTTCGGGATGGCGGTCGATTGCGAGCGGGAGGGGAAACCGGCGAACGTCAAGCCGTCTCCTCCTCGACGACCATCAGGTCTTCGAATCGAGAGAGCTCGCGGCGGAAGCGGAGGTGCACCTGACCGGTGGGGCCGTTGCGGTGCTTGGCGACGATGAGCTTGGTGATGCCCTCCGGGTAGGGATTGACGGGCTCGCGCGCCGCCCAGTCTTCGCGCGTGACGTAGATGTCTTCACGGTAGATGAACATCACGACGTCGGCGTCCTGTTCGATGCTGCCCGACTCTCGCAGGTCGCTCAGCATAGGGATGTGCGGCTGGCGCATCTCCGGCGCTCGCGAAAGCTGCGCGGCGGCGATGATCGGCACGTCGAGATCCCGAGCGAGCATCTTCAAGCCACGCGAGATTTCACTGACCTCCTGCACGCGGTTGTCGCGGTTGCGCCCGGTGCCGTGCATCAGCTGCAGATAGTCGATGAGCACCAGGTCGACGCCGCCGATCTGCTGCGCGAGGCGCCGCAACTTCGTGTGGATCTGGCCGACGGTAACGAGCGAAGAGTCGTCGATGTAGATCTCGAGCCCGGATAGTTCGCCGGTAGCGGTCATCGCGCGACGCTCTTCGGCCTCGCTCATCTGGCCGAGCCGCAGGCGCGATGCATCGACGCCGGACTCGGAGGCGAGCAGCCGCTGCGCGAGCTGTTCGCCCGCCATCTCGATGGTGAAGATGGCCACCCGCGCGTTCTGTCCGACAGCAGCGTTGCGCGCGAAGTTCAAGAGCAGCGCCGACTTGCCCACGCTGGGGCGGGCGGCGGCGACGATGAGATCGGAGCGATGGAATCCGCCCAGTATTTCGTCGAGGTCCATGAATCCGCTACGGATGGCGCCGATGGTGCCCGCGAGCACCGAATCAATGCCCGGCGTCTCCCAGAACTGGTCGAGCAGCGTGCGCAGCGGCACCAGATCGCCCATCCGCTGCGAGTGCCGCACACCCATCAGCAGATTCTCTGAGCGCGTGATCGCGCCATCGAGATCCGGGCCGCCCTGGTACGCCAGCTGCACGATCTGCGAGCCGACGGTGATCATCTCGCGATAGGTGGCGTCGCGCTTGACGATGCCAGCGTAATGCTCGACGCCGATCGGCGTCGCCAGCTCCGACACGATGCGCGAGAGGAAGGGGATGCCGCCGGCGTCGTCGAGCTTCTCGCGACGCGACAACTCGTGCGCCAGCGTTACCTGATTGATCGTCTCGTTGCGCGACCAGAGCGCAAGCGCCGCTTCGTACGCCCAGCGGTTTTGATCCCGGTAGAAGTCCTCGGGCTGGACGAGGCCTTCGACGCGGCCGATCGCCTCCTCATCGACCAGGATAGAGGCGATGCAGGCCTCTTCTGCTTCGACATCGAACGGGGGCAGTTTTTCGGCGGAGACCATGGGAGTTATCAGTTCTCAGTTCTTGGTGCAGTCGTCGGTTGATCCTCGGGGGGTTGAGCCCGCGAGCTGGGAATGCGCAACCGGCTCGCGCATCCTCCGTCCGGCTGGGAGAGCGAATTTAGTCGCGGGTCTGCTTGGCGAGGAGTTCGGCGGCGGCACGGCCTAACAGCAAGCGGCCGAGGGTGCGGTGCCCCAGCGCGCCCATGTGGCGTTTCCAGACGTTGCGGATGTCGTCAGCGGTCTGCGCGGTGCGCAGCGCCTTCTCGGCTTCGCGGATGGTGTACTCGTAATCGACGGCCACCGGCATGGTGCTGCCTCCCTGCGTCCCTTGATCCTGCCTGCGGTCTCTGCACGCGCTTATGCGTGCACCAGCGTGATGAGGACGAAGCGGCAGTCCGGCGCGCGCTTCAGCGGAGCGCGCCCGGCCAGCAGCTATTCGTCTTCACCGGCCAGTTCCTCGTCCACCTCACTCTCGCTATCGATACCTTCGTCAGCCACGTCGTCGGCCTCATCGGTTTGCGCCGCTGCCGATGCCTTCGTGCCGCCCCGAGCCTTGGCCTTGAGGTCGGCGGCAGTCGTGCCGTCTTCGCCGACGACGCTGACCGTCACCGTAGCGCCCACGTTGCGGGTGAGCTTGACCTCTATCGAGTAGTCGCCCAGTTCCTTGATCGGCTCGGCGAGCAGCACATTCTGGCGCTCGAACTCCATGCCGATGGTCTCGGCGACTTTCGCGGCGATGTCGGAAGTCCCGACGGAGCCGAAGAGCTTGCCGCTGGCGCCTGCCTTGGCCTGGATCGTGTACGCGGCACCATCCAGCCGGCCGGCGACGGCGCGGGCGTCCGTGTCGCGCCCCTCTTCGAGGCGGGCCTCGCGGTGTGCGCGCTGCTCCGCCGACTTGACGACGGCGGGCGTCGCCGGCATCGCCAGCTTGCGCGGCAGGAGGTAATTGCGCGCGAAGCCGGGCTTCACATCCTTGATCTCGCCAATCCGCGCGGTGCCCTGCACATCTTCGAGGAATACGACTCTCACGTGATGCTCCATCGTCCGCCGGCGGTGAGGAACCCGCCGGACAAAGAGACGCCGCCCGAATCCGCCTGCGTTGGTGGTGGTTTGAGGACCGCAGGCAACCAGGGCGCCGTCATTGCTGATACTACGCCGCGTTGGTAGCGCGGCAAGTATAAGGAGTCAAGCGCTCCCGCGAAATCTGACCACGCCGGTGGTGTTAGCGTTTCGGTTGGTGGCGACATCGCATCGCCATAGTAGAACGTATGTTTGCTTCGTGTCAAGCCAAACGAAGTGGCGCGACCGGGGCACCATGAACCAACTGAAGCCGCCATGTTGATCGCGACGGAAAGATGCTCGGCATCGAGTTGCTCTTCGTGAGCGATTTCCTGGCGCCGGAAGACGCACAGAACTTCACCCTTACGAACCTTCGTTCCACCGCCTAACTAACCTCCTCGCCACCTCGATCCGCTAGCCTAGCTACATGGCTGACCTGCCAAAGATGGCAAGCACCGCAATCGTCGGCGCCGGCGTTATGGGATGCTCGATCGCATTCCATCTCGCGGCGGCGGGGGCGGGAGATGTCGTCGTTGTCGAGCGCGATCAGGTCTGCGCGGGCAACACGCGGAAGTCCGGCGCGCTCGTGCGGATGCATTATGACAATGAGCCGGACGCGCGGCTGGCGTTTTCTCACTCCGCTACTTCCAGCAGTGGCGCGACCTCGTCGGATACGAGAGCGGCTTCACGAACAGCGGCGCGGCGGTAGTCGTTGGACCGGAGAACGTCGACCGCATGCGCAAGAACGTCGCGATGCTCCAGTCGCTCGGCATCAACGCGCAGGAGATCACACCGGCAGAGCTGAAGGCGCGGCAGCCCTTCATCGTGACGGACGACCTGGGGGCTGTCGCGTACGAGCCGGACAGCGGTTACGCCGATCCGGTGCTTACGACAAAAAGCCTCGCCCGGCGGGCGGTAGAGCTGGGCGCGACGATATGCGAAGGCGTGCGCGTGGAGGCACTGCTCGTCTTACGGGGACGCGTGCGCGGCCTGCGCACGAACGCCGGTGACATCGACGCAGACAGCGTCGTGCTGGCCGCCGGCCCCTGGACGGTGGCGTTGCTTCGAGCTGCCGGCATCGAGCTCGATGTGCGGCCGGTGCGCGCGGAGATCGCCTTCGTACAGCGACCGCCCGAGCTTTCGGACGGGCACTTCGTCTATCTCGATCACAAGTCCGGCAGCTACTTCCGCCCGACGCGCGACGGGCTCAGCCTGCTTGGCACTGGCACGGCGCGTCGGCCGCTGGCCGAAGACCAGATGGACTCGTACGACGAGTCGTCGACGGAGCGTATCGTCGAGGTGATCCGCACGCGCATTCGCGAACGCGCGCCCGTACTGGCCGATGCGCCGCTCGGGCGCGGGCACGCCGGACTATACGACATGTCGCCGGACGAGAAGGCGATCCTCGACCGCGTGCCCGGGATCGATGGCGCGTACATGGCGGTCGGGTTCAGCGGTACCGGCTTCAAGCAGTCGCCCGCGGTCGGCGTCGCCATGTCAGAGCTGGTGACGACAGGTGCGTCATCAACGCTCGACATCCGTGCCTTCGCATTCGACCGGTTCGCGCGCGGACGCCCGCTGCACGGCGAGCACGAGTACGTCAGCCAGTGGCCAATGCACTGAGGCGCTCGTCCGCAGTTACGTCGCGAGCAGCGCAACCCAGCGGTCGAGCGATCCGGCGAATCGCGGCAGTTCTCCCATGTTTCGTCCCAGAACGTTCCATCCGTATTCACGGTCCGACTCATCACGGATGCGTTCGCCCAACGCCCGCCGGAAATTGAAGTCCAACCATCCCAGTCGCACCGCTATTAGCTCAGCGAGATCCGTCGGACGGAAAGCTTCCGCAACGCCGCCGGCCCTGCGGTAGGCATCGACGTACGCGCGCGCTACGGCGGCATCAGGCTCGTCGCGATGCACGCCGGCCCAGACCAATGCTTCGTTCGCAAGATCTTGCCGGGGATTGACAGGGCCGGCGGCGTCCCAGTCGACGAGCATTAGTTCGCCGGCGGACGTACGCATGAAGTTCTTCGCGTCGGAATCACGGTGGCTGAGCAACAAGGGCGTCGCATCGTCCTGTGCAGCGATGACATACGCTTCCAGGTCGTGGAGCACCGGCGCAAGAGTGCGAAGTTCTCCGGCCCGCTCGCTGTTCGCGTCTTCCAGCCGTTCCAGAGCCGTGCGCCAGTGTTCATCGCCGAACACGCGCAGCGCTTCGCTTTTCGCAACACCCGACTTCATGCGCAGCGCATGAATCCGCGCCAGGATCGAACCGACGCGCGCCGCAATCTCGCCCGGATACGCGACGCTGTTGTCCAGCTTCACCCCGTCAGCCCATTCGTGGACACGCACTGTGATCGGCGGGCCATCGGAGCGCGCCAGCTCGCCGAGACAGCGGCCGGTCGCAGCAACAGGAATCGGCCGCGGCATTGGCACGCCGGCGGCAAACGCGGCCCGTTCGAGGGTGAACGCGCGGTCGAACCACTCGACGTCGTCGGCACGGTCGAAGTCGCGGTTCATCTGCTTGACGGCGAACACACCGCGCGCAGTTTCGAGCCGCCACATGCGGTTCGTCAGGCCGCCGCCGACGGGCGTAAGTGCGGCGCGCGGCGCGCCAAGATAGAACAGCTCGCATAGCGCGCGCACGTCGGCGTCGTCCCACGTGTCGTGTTGCAGGTGCCCCCGCTAGTTACAGGTCCGCATGTCGGGCTTGGTCCGCCGCGCGGTTCAGGTCCACGAGGGCGGTCTCAAGACGGGCGAGCTGGGCGTTGTCGAGGCGCTTGAGGATGTTGATGATGTAGTTGCCGGCGATGCGGCGGAGGGCGCCGACCGTGATGGCGCCGGACTCCGTGAGGTAGTTGCGGACGATCCGGCGATCATCGGTGTCTTCTTCGCGCCGGACAAGATCCTGGCGGACGAGGCGGTCGACGTGGCCTGTGATCGTGGACGGGTTGACGCCGAGATGCTCGGCCAGCGCGCCGACCGGCAGACCGTCGTCATCGCGCAGGGCCCAGAGCAGGCGGAGCTGCGGGACGGTGAGCCCGTCTTCGGACCAGCCCTGGATGCGGAGCGCGTCGATGATGCCGACGGCGTCGGAGTAGCCCAGTGCCACTCTGCGCAGCTGATCGAGCCGCGCCGGCTCGATATCGTCGGCACTGTGCCCGTGCTCTACGGCTTCGCGCTGGATCATCGATGCTTGCCCTACCTAAAATATTTGCCCTTTACAAAAGGATTCGTCGGAAGTATAGTCGATTCGTTGCCGCGTATTCAACTGGCGCGCCCGACTCTCCAGCAAGGAGGACAGTCATGAGCAAGTTCACGGAGCAGATCCAAAACACGCCGTCCGTCCGCGATCCCGCATACCGCCCCGCAATGTACTTATCCGACGACGAGAAGACCGAACTGGCGACAAAGATCGGTGACGCCGACCTGTACCAGGACCTCTTCACGATGCGCGAACTGGTCCGCGCGCAGCCAGAGAACATCGAGTTGCGCAAGGCGCTCGTCAGCGGCATCGCCAGCGCGGAGTTCGCTGGCATCGATGCGTTTAGCCGCAAGGTCGTCGAGTGGCAGGAGTGGCCGGTGCCGCAAACGCTGATCATGGCGATCGCGCGGCAGACCTGGGACGAAGTCCGTCACGCCGCGCTCGCCAAAGGGCTGGTCGAGTCGTACGGCGGCGAGATCGGCGACTACCCGGACACGCTCGCCGGCGGCGCGCCGCCTCCCGGCGTCGTACCGCCGCAGGGCATGCTGGGACAGGCCTACGGGGCTGCCGGCGCCGCCCAACTGATGCGCGATCCTGTCGTCAGTCTCTCCATGGTAAACGTCTCGCTCGAGGGCGGGGCGCTGACGTTGTTCCAGGAGACGTCGGCGGTCGGCGAGAAGATCGGCGACCACCTGATGGCGCATTGCTACGACTACAACTGGGCCGACGAAGTGACGCACACCGCCATTGGCGACTTTTTCGTGAAGGCGCTGACCGAGGATGACCCGGATGCGGAAGCGAAGGCACTGCGCGTCCACGCGATGGCCGAGGGGTTCCGCCCGGGCCTCAGCGGACAGCAGAGCGACGAGCTCAAGGATTTCTTCGCTGAAGAGATGACGCGCGCCACCGCAGCGCTCGGATAACACATGGCAGTTGTCGCGATCGACCTGGCGGGATGCATCAACTGCGGCTGGTGCCGTCGCGTCTGCCCCACCGAGACCATCAAGTATTTCGCGACGGGACACCGCACGCACGTCGTCGAGCCCGATGGCTGCATCGACTGCGGCATCTGCACGCCGATCTGCCCGGTCGACGTCATCTACCCCGTGCCGGATTACGTCGTGTCGCCCGAGAATCTTGCGGCCGCAAAGCAGAAGGCGAAGTCGTTCGCGGCAAAGCAGCGCCAGATGAAGCTCGACCGCGATGCCGTTGTTGCGCGCACCCTCGCGAAGCTGGCGGCGGGGAGCGCTGCACGTGCCTGAGCTGGCTGTCGACCTCAAGACAGTGGGCGGCGCGTTCGGCGTCGATGAGAACGCGCGACGGCTCATCCACTACAAGTTCGCAGAGAACGTCTGCATGACGACGGCTGGCGGCTGGGCATCGTCGACGCCGCTGATCAAGGTGAAGTTCGCGCTCGGCCAGCACTGCTATGAGGACTCGATCCACTCGCTGTGGTTGGGACAGCGGTTGCCGGAACTGCGCGTCACCGAAGACATGGAGATCACGCTCCCACCGACGCTGCGCTGGTCGAACAAGGCAGAACCACCGAACGAGGAGTTTCTGAAGTTCGTCGAGACGATGCAGCTCCAGAAGGATCAGCTGCTGCGCCTCGTCGGCCTCTACCGCGTGCTGAAGACGCATCTTTGCGTGTACTACCGTCATCATCTGCAGGTCACGGACCCCGTGTGTGACGCACCGACCGTGCGCATCCTCGAGCACATCCTGCTGGAGGAGGAGCGTCACGTGCAGTGGGGTCAGGCGATCTACGAGGAGCTGGCCGGCACGCCGGAGCAGCGACGCGCCGCCCTCGAATGGCAGATGGAGCTCGAAGATCTGCTCGTGCGGTCGGGTGGCGTCACCGGCGGACGGTGATTCCAGGCGAAACCCCGAGTACTGCTGAGAGCGATGTTGGATGTTAGAGGTTGGAAGTTGGATGGCTCTCCCGCCGGCGTGAGGCCGGCGAGCCGTCGAAATCTAATGGAGAGCGGCACATGAAATTTGGAGTCTTTTACGAGCACCAGCTGCCCAAGCCGTGGGGTGAAGGCAAAGAGCTCAAGCTGTTCCAGGACGCGCTCGACCAGGTCGAGTTGGCCGACAAGCTCGGTATCGATTTCGCGTGGGAGGTGGAGCACCACTTCCTCGAGGAGTACTCGCATTCCTCAGCGCCGGAGGTCTTTCTCGCGGCGGCATCGCAGCGCACGAAGAACATCCGGCTTGGACACGGCATCGTGCTTTTGCCACCGGCGTACAACCCGCCCGCGCGCATCGCGGAGCGCATCGCAACGCTCGATCTCGTGTCGAATGGTCGCGTCGAATTCGGCACGGGGGAGTCGGCGAGCCGCTCCGAGCTGGAGGGTTTCGGCATCAACCCGGCCAACCGGCGGGAGATGTGGCGCGAGGTGATCGAGCAAGTCGCCAACATGATGGCGTTGGACCCATACCCCGGCTTCGAGGGCAAGTACTTCTCGATGCCGGTCCGCAACGTCGTGCCAAAACCCGTGCAGAAGCCGCACCCACCAATGTGGGTGGCGTGCTCCAATCGCGACACGATCCATCTCGCCGCGCAGTTGGGGCTCGGCGCGCTGACGTTTGCATTCGTCGACCCGGCAGAGGCGCAGCATTGGGTGACCGATTATTATGAGACGTTCAAGCGCGAGTGCGTGCCAATCGGCCACACCGTCAATCCAAATATCGCGATGGTATCCAGCTTCTCGTGCCACCCGGACGAGGCGGAGGCGCTGCGCCGCGGGACCGACGGCTTCCGGTTCTTCCAGTTCGCGCTCGGGCACTTCTACGGCTTCGGCAAGCACAAGCCGGGCCGGACAAATATCTGGGACCGCTACACCGCCGTGCGCGACGAACTCGGTCTCGAGGTGCTGGGCGGCGGCGCTGGCGGCATCGGTACGCCGAAGCAGCTCCGCGACCACCTCCGCACGTTCGCCGACGCGGGCGTGGATCAGTCCGTGTTCATCCAGCAGGGCGGCAACAATCTGCACGAGAACATCTGCGAGGATTTAGAGCTCTTCGCGAAAGACGTGATGCCGGAGTTCCGCGACGAGGAGGCAGCCCGCCTGCGCCGCAAGGATGAAGAACTCGCGCCCTACATCGAGGCGGCCATGCAGCGCAAGGAGCGGATGTCGGAGATGCGCGACGAAGAGATCCCGGCGTTCGAGGCCTACGGGTACAACATCGCTGAAGTCGATCTGTCGCAGCTGCCGCCCGGCCAGAAGCAGCGCGTCGAGCAGATGCGCAAGATGCGCGAGATCGTCGCGCGGTTCGACGCACGTGAGGCAGCCAGGACGAGCGGGTGACAAAGGGTTATCCACAGATTGCACAGATGTTCACAGATATGAATGACAACGGCCATGAGCATCCAGAACCCATCGCGGTCTCCGGCCCGAACGACCTGCAAACCTATGCGATCATCGGGGCCGCCATGGAGGTGCATCGTGCATTGGGACACGGATTTCTGGAGCCCGTGTATCAGGAAGCCCTCGCGCGGGAATTCGCCGCGCGGTCGGTTCTTTTCGCAGGCGAATGCGACATACCGATCTCTTATAAGGGCGAACGACTTGACTGTACGTATCGGGCTGACTTCATCTGCTACGGCGAAGTGATCGTCGAGTTGAAGGCGCTGGGTCGGTTGACTGCCGTGGAACAGTCACAGCTATTGAATTACCTGAAGGCGACCGGCCTCAAGCGCGGTCTCCTCGTAAACTTCGGAGCAGCCCGACTGGAGTACAAGCGACTCGTGTTCTGATCCCCTAATCTGTGCTCATCCGTGTCATCTGTGGATAACTCGACGGTGGGGAAGGTGAAGCGTGAATGTGAGCGGAAAAGTCGCCATTATCACGGGTGCTGGGTCCGGCATTGGCCGGGCCACGGCGCTGCTGCTGGCGCGTGAGGGCGCGAGCGTCGTCGTCGCCGATATGAACGATGCCGGCTCGGCCGAGACGGTATCAATGATCGAGGCAGCGGGAGGCAAAGGCGCCGCCACACACGCCGACGTCACGAAGCACGCCGACATCGACGCCATGTTCGCGTTCGCGGAGAAGACCTATGGTGGCTTCGACATCCTCTACAACAACGCCGGCATCACCACGGGCGCGCCTCGCTGGCCCGACTGCCCCGAAGAACAGTGGATCAAGACGATCACCGTCGACCTGGTCGCCGTGATCGAGGCGACGCGCAAGGCGATCCCGCTGCTCAAGGCACGGGGCGGCGGCGTCATCATCCATACGGCATCACTCGCCGGACTGTTCGGATTTCAGGCGGACCCGGTGTACAGCGCGGCGAAGCACGGCGTCGTCGGTCTGACGCGTGCGCTCGTCTACCTGAAGCCGGAAGCGAACATCCGCGTGAACTGCGTCTGCCCGGCCGTCGTCAACACGCCGATGGTGACCTCGGGCATCAGTAACCTCACCGGCGCGGCGCGTGAAGAAGCGGAGCGGCGGCTCAAGATGATGCCGATGCTGCCGCCGGAAGAGATCGCGGGTGCCGTGTGGGACCTGATCCGCGACGACGAGGCGACGGGCATCGCGATGGGTGTCTCGCTGAACGATACCCGCCGGGTCGTGGATCCGCCGATCACGCTGCCGGTGACGTCGGGCGATACGACAGCGATGCCCCGGCGTTAGGCCCAGACCTTATATCACCAGCGGAGTAGCGATTGGACGACAGCACGGCCGTTCAGCTCCAGCTCATCAGCGAGATCCGCGACGCGCTCGACGGCGCGGGCATCTCGTGGTGGCTGTTCGGCCGATGGGCCCTGGACTTCCACCTGGGCGAGATCACACGCCCGCACAGCGATATCGAAGTGTTCGTACGGGCGGTGGATGCGCAGGCAGTGCGCGCCATACTCGAACGTCACGGCTTCATCGCACCGACGCCACTGCACCCCGATGAAGGACAGCCCTTCCTCAAGGACGGCCAGGAGGTTGGCGTAACATTCCTCATCGACGACGATTCCAGCAAGACCTGCACGCCCGGACGTTGGCGCGATTGGGGCGGCGATCAGGGTCGTTCGACGGGAGATCGCGTGTGCCTCGGCGGCCTCAACGCACCGGCGATGAGCCTCGAGGGACTGCTCGATATGAAGATGCAAGTCGCAGCCCACCCGACGGCGCCCCACTGCGTGAGAAGGACATCGCCGATATCGCGCTCCTGCGTAACGCGATCGCTCGCCGACGTTCAGGAAGCGCGACCAAGCCCGGCTAGATCTGCGGCGCGGCGGCTCGTGGGAACGAGCAGAAGGCCCCGGATTCGAGACCTTCTTGGACCGGGCAATGTGCGCGGCAACCCTAGCTCTTGTGCTTGCGTTGCCAGCGGGTCTTCTTCAGCATCTTGCGGTGCTTGTGCTTGCGCATCTTCTTCTTGCGCTTTTTCACAACCGAGCTCATGCGTGCCCCTTCCTCGTGTTGCATGGCGCCTTCGCGCAGTTGTGCCGACAGGCGGCAAGCTCTGCAGCGGCCGGCGGTCCAGATTCGACTTCAGACGACAGCGCGCAGTATACAGAACATCGGCCCTGTGCGGAGCCGCCCTGTCCATGCGCTTTCGCGCTTGAAGCTCGCTGTGGTAAGATTGCTCCGAAGCCGGACCGGTCGACGCAGCGAGGGACCGTGGGGGTCGTTGGCTGATCGCCGGGGCGGCTCATTTTGTCATATGGAGGACGCATCGAGTTGACGGATTACAGCAGCGGTGGTGTCGCGAATCCCGAGGCGCAGGCCCCGGAAGACGACGCTGCCTTCACCATGCAGAACTGGTTGGATTCCGGTCAGGATTTCAAGACGCTTCGCCGCGGCGAAGTGATCGAAGGCACGATCATGGGCATCCAGCGGGATGGCGCGATCGTGGATCTTGGCGCGAAATCCGAAGGCGTGATCCCGCCGAGCGAGATGCACTCCATGGGTGCCGACCCGCTGAGCAAAGTAGCGGTCGGCGACAAGATCCTTGTGTACGTCATGCAACCGGAAGCGGACCAGGGACAGGTGATCCTGTCGGTCGACCGCGCCCGCGGCGAACGCGGCTGGCGCGTGCTGCAGACGCGCTTCGAAGAAGGTGAAGCGTTCGACGGCGAGGTGACCGGTTTCAACAAGGGCGGTCTGCTCGTAAACGTCGAAGGCGTGCACGCCTTTGTGCCGCTGTCGCAGGTCGTCGGTGTGCGGCCGGATCAAGATGGCGAGGGTGGCCTCGCATCGGCTGTCGGCAAGCAGCTGCGGCTGAAAGTGATCGAGATCAACCGCCGCCGGAACCGGGTCATCCTTTCGGAGCGGGCAGCGCTGCAGGAATGGCGGTCGCAGCAGAAGGATCGATTGCTTGCCGAACTCAAGGAAGGCGAGGTCCGCAAGGGGCGCGTCTCTAGCGTCCGGAGCTTCGGGGTGTTCATCGACCTCGGCGGCGCCGACGGGCTGGCGCATCTCAGCGAAGTCTCGTGGGACCGCAACAAGACGCCGGAGGAGATGTACCGCGTCGGCGACGAAGTCGATGTGTACATTATGAAGGTCGACCTCGACACCAAGAAGATCGCGCTGAGCTTGCGCCGTGCGCAACCCGAAGAGTGGGACCTGATCGTCGATAAGTACCAGGTCGGTCGCGTTGTCCCGGGCATGGTGACGAAGCTCGTGACGTTCGGCGCATTCGCGCGCATAGAAGGCCCCGTCGAGGGTCTTATTCACGTGTCCGAGCTCGTAGACCGCCGCATCGCCCATCCGAAGGAGGTGGTGCGCGAAGGCGACCTGCTTCCGCTCAAAATCGTCCGCATCGAACGCGACCGGCACCGCCTGGGGCTGAGCCTGCGCGATGCGCGCGATGAAGGCGAGAAGATGGGCTTCACCTTTAGCGACGCCGGCGAAGTGATCGCGGTACCGGACGACATCCGCAAGGAGTTCGAAGACCGCGAGGGCATCGTCGTGCCGCAACGGAGCGAGAGCGATCGGGCGAGCGACGTGGCTGAGACCGACGCGTCTGGCGCGGCACCGACCGTCGCCGAGGCACCGGCCGTGCGCGAGCCCGAACCGGCACCCGCGCCCCAGGCGACAGCTCCGGCCGCGCCGCCTCGCGTCGAAGAACCAGTCCGATCGGCCATGGAGGTGGCATTCGCCGCCGCCCAGGCCGCGGCGGAAGATGAGACGGATGCGCCCGCCGAGGCTACGGCGGAGGAGCCGTCGCAGGACACGGCGGCCGCGCCGGCCGAAGACTCGACACCGGAAGCGATGTCGCCAGCCGCTCAGATCGAGGACGCCCCGGCGGAAGAGCCAGCCGCAACCACGGAAGAGTCAGCCACAAGCACGCCAGAGTCGCCGGAAGCCTCATCCGAGGAGCCTGCTTCGGACGACGAGGGTGCTGACGAAGCAACGACCGCCTCCGCGGAGACGGAGTCGGCAGAGTAGCGGCGGAACTCCTCGACAACGAGAAGCTTCTCCGGCACCGCGCATATGCGCGGTGCGGTTTGATTCCTGGCACGCGCCTCCGCAACCCCATCGATCGGACAGCGGCTTGAGACACGTAGTACACTATGAGAAAGGAGGACAGTGCCGGAGCAAACGGTTTTCACCCGAACCGCATCGACGTTACATCGAGCTCCTCATGAGACGAGCCGATGGGATTGCCGACAATCGCGCTTTGAAGATGAGGGGATACTGGATCGAGATGCCCTAGTCCCGACCCGATACTTATTGTGTCGGCGGATGAGAGAGACCGTCAGCGCACGCCTACTAGACTTCTGAGCACGCCTTGTGCTATGGTTAAATAGAGTTATCAATTAAGGCTGGAGCGTGCCATGGCTGACCGATTCGACAAATTCACAGAGCGCGCTCGGCGGGTCCTCACACTCGCTCAGGAAGAAGCGCAGCGCTTCAACCACAACTACATCGGCACCGAGCACCTCCTGCTGGGCCTCGTCCGCGAGGGCGACGGCGTGGCCGCGAAGGTGCTCGCAAACCTGGGCGTCGAGCTCAACAAGGTGCGCTCCGCCGTCGAGTTCATCATCGGCCGCGGCGACCGCGCCGTGCTGGGCGAGATCGGGCTCACCCCCCGTGCCAAGAAGGTCATCGAGCTGGCGGTCGATGAGGCGCGCCGGCTGAACCACCACTACATCGGTACCGAGCATCTGCTCCTCGGCCTCGTCCGCGAGGGTGAGGGCATCGCCGCGGGCGTGCTCGAGAGCCTGGGCGTGAACCTCGAGCGCGTGCGCGCGGAGACGACGCGTATCCTCTCACAGAGCATGCCGCAAAGCGCCGGCACAGGCGCACGCTCGTCGACCCGCACGCCGACCGTCGACCAGCTCGGCATGGACCTGACGCAGGCCGCGCGCGCCGGCAAGCTGGACCCCGTCATCGGCCGATCGAAGGAGATCGAGCGCGTCATCCAGATCCTGTCGCGCCGCACGAAGAACAACCCCGTGCTGATTGGCGAGCCCGGCGTCGGCAAGACGGCGATCGCCGAGGGGCTCGCGCATCGGATCATCGCCGGCGACGTGCCGGAGACGCTGCAGGGCAAGCGGCTGTTGACGCTCGATATCGGCTCGCTCGTGGCGGGCACGAAATACCGAGGTGAGTTCGAAGAGCGGCTGAAGAAGGTCATCGAAGAGATCAAGTCCAGCGGCAACTGCGTGCTGTTCGTCGATGAGCTGCACATGCTCGTCGGTGCGGGCGCGGCCGAGGGCGCCGTCGATGCCGCGAACATCCTCAAGCCGTCGCTGGCGCGCGGCGAGCTGCAGTGCGTCGGCGCGACGACGCTCGACGAGTATCGCAAGCATATCGAGCGCGACGCGGCACTCGAGCGGCGCTTCCAGCCGATCGTCGTTGAGGAGCCGAGCGTCGAGGAGACGATCGAGATCCTCAGGGGCATCAAAGAGCGCTACGAAGATCACCACAAGCTGACGATCTCCGACGAGGCGCTCGTCGCGGCAGCGGAGCTTGCATCGCGCTACGTGTCGGACCGCTTCCTGCCTGACAAGGCCATCGATCTTGTCGATGAAGCTTCGAGCCGCGTGCGCATCCGCCGGTCGGCGACGCCACCCTCGCTGAAGGAAGCATCCCGCGGGCTGGAGTCGCTCCGCAAGGAGAAGGACGCGGCGATCTCGTCGCAGCAGTACGAGTACGCGGCGGAGCTTCGCGACCGCGAAGTGAAGCTGCAGGAGAAGATCGAGGCCCTCGAGCAGGGCGTCGAAGTGCAGCGTGAGGGCGAGAAGCCAGTGGTGACCGAAGAGGACATCGCCGACGTCGTCAGCATGTGGACCGGCATTCCCGTGGCGCGCATCGCCAGCGAGGAATCGCAGCGGCTGCTCCAGATGGAGGACGTGCTGCACAGCCGCGTCATCGGCCAGGACGAGGCCATTACCGCGATCGCGAAGTCAGTCCGACGCTCGCGTGCCGGGCTGAAGGACCCGAAGCGCCCGATCGGCGTGTTCATGTTCCTGGGGCCGACTGGTGTCGGAAAGACGTACCTGCCCCGTGTACTGGCGGAGTTCATGTTCGGCAGCGAAGACAACATGATCAAGCTCGACATGAGCGAGTTCATGGAGAAGCACAACGTCTCGCGGCTGGTCGGGGCACCCCCCGGCTACATCGGTTACGACGACGGCGGCCAGTTGACCGACACGGTGCGGCGCAAGTCATACTGCCTGATCCTGCTCGACGAGATCGAGAAGGCGCACCCGGACGTGTTCAACCTGCTGCTGCAGATCTTCGACGACGGCCACCTCACCGACGCGAAGGGCCGCAAAGTGGACTTCCGCAACACGATCATCATCATGACCAGCAACGTCGGCTCTGACCTGATCCGCAAGGACGGAGCGCTCGGCTTCAACGTCTCCAAGGACGAGGCCAAGACCGCCGAGAGCGTCTACGTCAAGATGAAGGAGAAGGTGCAGGAAGACCTCAAGCGCGTCTTCCGCCCCGAGTTCCTGAACCGCATCGACAGCCAGGTCGTGTTCCACACGCTGGCCAAGGAGCACATCCGCAAGATCGTCGACCTCCTCCTGCGCGACCTTGAGAAGCAACTGCTGCTCAAGGGTCTCTCGCTCGAGATGACGGAAGCGGCGAAGGACTGGCTCGGCGAGAAGGGCTACGACCAGGTGTTCGGCGCCCGGCCGCTGCGCCGCGTGATCCAGAACGAGCTCGAGGACCGCCTGTCGGAGGCCCTGCTGCAGGAGCGCTTCACCCCCGGCGACACCGTCCTCATCGACGTCCAGAACGACGAAGTCGTCCTAGACAAGCGCGCCCCCGAGCCCGCGGAGCCGGCCCTCACGTAAGCCGCTGCGGCATACTCCATAGG
>JALYKW010000012.1 GCA_030774575.1 Chloroflexota bacterium
GCCGAATACCGCGGCCTCTCCCGCCCCTTGGGGTCGGATCGTGACAATTCTCAGATGGAACGACGGGACACTGGGCCGGCGCCTCGCGCTATTCGCGACGGTATTGTTCGTCGTCGCGGTGGCGAGCTCGATACACGCCTGGACTCGCGGCTCTGACGCAACGTATATGCCGTCCGTTGCTACCCAGCGCGAGACGATACGCGAACAGCTAGCGGCACTCGAACAGCGCGTCGCCGGCCAGCCTGGCGACCTGGACGGACTGACGCAACTCGCATCGAGCTATCTGCAACGGGCGCGGGAGACTGGCGATCCGTCGTTCTACACGCTCGCCAGCACGGCGGTGCAACGCGCGCTCGATGCCGACCCGAATAGCGTGCCGACACTTGTCGTCTTCGGAAGCCTCGCGTTGTCCCGGCACGACTTCGCCGGCGCTCTCGCGATCGGCCTGCACGCACGGTCGCTGGCACCTGATGTCGTCGCGACGTATGGCGTCATCACGGATGCCAACGTCGAGCTTGGACGTTACGACGACGCAATCGCGTCTGCCCAGCAGCTTGCCGACGCGCACCCTGATCTGGCGGCGTACAGCCGCATCTCATACATCCGCGAGCTCAATGGAGACGTGGATGGTGCGATCGCGTCGATGCAGCAGGCGATCGATTCAAGCTCCGGCGTACCGCAGGACGAAGTGTGGAGCCGAGAGCTCCTCGCGAATCTGTACCTCACGAACGGCAATGTCGCCGCGGCAGAGATCCAGATCCAGCGAGCAGCGCTTCTTCTGCCGGACGATCCGGCGACGCAAGAGGGGCTCGCACGCCTGGCGACGATCCAGGGCGACAATGCGTCCGCTGAGGCCCATCTGCAACAGGCCATCACGCAACGGCCGCTGATGCAATATGTCATCGAGCTCGGCGACCTCTTGTCATCCGAGGGCCGCGGCGGCGCGGCGCAGCAGCAGTACGCGCTCGTCGGCGCGATGAAACAGCTCTTCGCCGCAAACGGAGTCGACGCCGACATGGAGGTCGCGCTGTTCGACGCGGATCACCACATCAACACCGAGAACGCGTACCAGACCGCGCTCGCGGCTTATGCGCGCCGCTCCAGCATTTACGGCGCCGATGCCGTGGCCTGGACGGCGTTCAAGGCAGGGGATCTCGATTCCGCCCAGAGGTACATGACCCTGGCGAGGCGGCTCGGCACTCAAGACCCGCGCCTTGCCTACCACGCCGGCGTGATCGAGCAGGCTTCGGGTCAACAGGCAGCCGCAGTGCGCGATTTGAGCTACGCCCTCAGCCGATCAGCGCTGCTTTCGGCGCTAGACGCTCACGCGATTCGTCAGATGTTGGCCGCTGCCGCATCAGCAGCGGAGACGGCCGGAGCCATTGCCACCACACATTGACGACAGGATCTCATCGCTTGCCTTAGGAGTTGGCGATTGAAGGCTTCTGGTGGATGCGCGGCTCGAGCTTCTTCACCTCGCGCGGTGTGAAGGCTTTGCTGACGAGGGTGCGGAGGCGGGTGTGCTGGGGCGGATCGGACACGAGCATCGATGTGGCAATGCCCTGCTGCTGGGCCGTGAAGTCGACGTCGTCGCGGAGGACGCGGAGCACATCTGCATGGCGGGTGATCAGCCAGCGGCGGCGCGTCTCGTCGTAGTAGACTGGCGTTGTTTCACGGAGGCGCCTGTAGTGAGCGTAGGGATCGGCGAGGAACGCCTGCGAGAGCCAATCAGTGGGTGTGACGACCATCTGCCCGCTTTCTGGACTCCTCGAACATAGACTGATCTTGCCCGTGCATCGAGGTCACCCTATGACTCGCTTTAGGTCGAATCTCCTGGACCGAGACGCTGATCCCGTTTGTGGCGAATTTCGATCTCGTCGTCGTGAGGCGGTCGGCAAGCGAGCCGCCGAAAAAATCTGGGCTCACGATGGCCATCGCATGCCGACCCTGTGCTCAGAAAGCAAATGGTCGCCGAATGCGGCCCAAAGCGGACCTCCGAGTCGGCGCGATCTAGGCCCCATTAGATGGAAGGGAAGGTTGGAGCGGGAGACCGGACTCGAACCGGCGACCCTTTGCTTGGGAAGCAGGCTGGTTGCGGCCCCGGAACTCGCCAAATTGGGCGGATCAACCGACGTCAGGGCGGGTCGTTTCATTAGCGGGACCACCCCACTAGTCACGGTAATGTTGGTAATGATCGCAGCTTCAAGGCCGGCCCAATGTGCGGCATTACTTACTAACTGGATCCCGCTCATTCCCATGTCGTGGAGCAGGCTGGAACTGATACCGCTCCGCGGTGCGCATGATCGTGTGGTTCAAGAGCTCGATTTCCTCTGGATTAGGCTCCGGCAATTCGACCTCACCAGCGAAGGGCTTTAATTTCTGGGCGAGGACGCTGAGATGCCGCCTGACGGCCCGCAGCGCCTTCCGAGTCTTCGGCTGCAGCGGGTCCTCGTTGTTGAACTCGTTGGCTGCTAGTGCCGCGAGGACGATCTCATAGCAGCGCAGACCTCGCCACAGCCGCCGTATGCCATCGCGTACCGCGATAACGTCACGCCGCTCGATCCAGGCGTATGCGGCCCCGAGAGGTTGCAGGTCGGGCAACGAACCATCAAGCTCCAGAGGCAGATCGGTACTCCCGGGAGCGCCGGTGATCAACTCGTCGACTAAGCTTCGGATGTGCCGCTCTGAGGCGACTTCCTCTGCCTGACTGTCGGGAAGGACTCGGTACCGACATCCCGCTTCCGACAGGATCGGCATGGGCTCACCGAGCCAGTCGTAAAACGTACCCATGCGGATACGGATGCCCGTCTCGTCCCGCTTGCCCTTGAGCGTGCCGGCATTGAACAGCTCGATGAGATCCTGCTCCGTGTCGCTGTATGCGCGCAGCTCCGCTTCGTCGCTCAAGACTCGCTCGCCGGCGTCCTCTCTGTAGTCGGCGTCAGTCCTGTCGGAGTAGTACTCGACGGCGATCTCCGCAAGTTCACGGACCGGCACAAGCTGCGCGCGACGTTCCCGTTTGATCCGCCGGTACTCGCTGGCTGTCACCGGCTCTGCCGTGGACTGACGAAGGTAGCCGCCCATCGCGCGGATGTCTTCGCCGCCCCGGCGGCGCGTACGCAGCAGGTCGAACGTCACGTCAAGGGTGGCGACTTGTTCCCGGAGGAGAAAAATGTACGGGGCGTTTTCGTGCACCGCGCACATGAGATCGATGCGATGGTCGAAGTCTTTACCGTCTCCGTTCGGCATCGTCGAGAATATGGCTCTGTCTGGCATGGCCCCTCTCCCGACGTATCTCAATAACAGGCCCGCACGTTCCTTCGTCGTCAGTGGGCGGAACGGTCGGTCCAATCTGCGGCTCCGGCTATTCATCGGTTCGCCCCTCTCTGCGGTGGGCGGAACGTTGACTCGAACGCCTGCAGGCGTCCCTCGACTTCTGACACCTCCACCAGCCTGAGCAGTAAGCCGCAGCCCCAGAGCAGAGTCCGCGAACGCCCGGCGGAATTGTCGAGGAGGAGCGTGTCGACGATGGCGATCTCCGCGACGCGCCGGATGTCTTCGAGCGTATGCATCCCCTCGACGTCATAGGCGCCGCGGATTGCCTGCTCCTTGCTCTTGCGGAGGCCGCCACGACGACGTGCTTCCGCCGCCTCAGCCGCGTGCGTGGGGTCATGCGACCAACAGTACATAGAGCCGGTGAGCGGATGCATGCGGCACGCGCCGCCGTCGCCTCTTTGCGCCTGACAAGTTGTGTCCGCCATGACTACAGTCCTCCCCCGTCCCGCTCTTTCGGTGCATGCTCTTTTGTCGCGGCCGCCGCGAGCACTCGCGTGGCTTCGACCCCGGTGAAGGCCTCCAGCCGGGCGACGGAAACGCTGGCATAGTGGGGATCGAGTTCCATGCCATAGCAGACGCGCCCGGTGCGCTCCGCCGCAATCAGCGTGGTGCCCGAGCCCAGGAAGAGGTCGAGCACGACGTCGCCCGGCTTGCTGCTGTTGGTGATCGCACGCTCGACGAGGGCGAGAGGTTTCATGGTGGGGTGCGCCTCCGACTCCGACGGTCGCGCGATCTCCCAGACGTCGCCCTGGTCACGGCCGCCATACCATTGGTGCTTGGCGCCCTCGCGCCATCCATACCAGATGGGCTCGAACTGCCGCTGGTAGTCGGCGCGGCCCATCACGAAGCGGTCCTTGACCCAGATGATGGTGTCGGACCCGTGGCCGCCGGCCTCGGCGAGCGCCTGGCTGACGCTGGGCCACTCCTTCGTGCTCATGCAGACGTATATGGCGCCGTCCACGCTGGTGATGACGGTGCGCGCCAAGTTGCGGCAGAAGGCTGCCCACTGCTCCGGCGGTAGGGCGTCGTTCTGGATGCGGCGTCTACGCGACTCCCGCGGCTGGCCGCCGTGGTCGCCGAGCGAGACGTTGTAGGGCGGGTCCGTGAAGCACATCGCCGGTCGCACGCCGTCCAACAGCGGAGCAACGTCGCCGTCGTCCGTCGCGTCGCCGCACATGATCCGATGCCCATTAACATCCCAGATCTCGCCACGCTGGACGCGGGCAGCCGCGCGCGCCGCGGCGATGGCAGCTTCGACGTCGAACGTCTCAGGGCGGTCGCGCTTGTCCCGTACATCGAGCGATCGCATCAACTTCTCGATCGCGTCGCTTTCGAAGCCGGTGAGCGTGAGGTCGGCCTCGGGTGGTAGTTCCGAGAAGAGACGGGCAAGGAGTTCTTCGTCCCAAGTGCCGCCGATTTTGTTCAGCGCCACGCTGAGGAGGCGCGACTGCTCGGGGCCGACGTCGACGAAGATCACCGGCACTGTCTTCATCCCCAGCCGTATCGCCGTGCGGGCGCGCAGGTGCCCGCCGATGATCTTGCGTGTGCGACTGTCTGCGATGAGGGGATCGACGAGACCGAACTCCTCGATGCTTCGCGCTAGCGCTTCCTCATCGGCATCGGTGATCCGGCGCGGGTTGCCCGGATCGATTCGCAGGGTCTCGACGGCGACATACTCGATCTTCAGCACTTGGTTCCGCTTGGTGGTCATGGCTCCCTCCTCACTTCGAATGATGCTCGACGAGCGATTCGCCGGAGGCATCGGTTTCCTTGTTACAGTGTTCGTTGGAATAAAAAGAGCGCCGAACCCTAAGGG
>JALYKW010000013.1 GCA_030774575.1 Chloroflexota bacterium
ACGGAGACCGGCTCTCGCAGTGCCGTCTCCGTCGCCCCGCCGGCGCTCAACGCCGCCCTCACCTTCGATGCGTTTGTCGTCGGCGACGAGAACCGCCACGCCCACGACGCTGCGCTCAGGGCCGCCACCGAGCCCGGAAGCATGACGCCGCTCACCATCTTCGGCACCTCGGGTCTCGGCAAGACGCACCTGCTCCACGCCATCGGTCACGCGGCGTACGAGCGCGGGCTCTCCGTCATCTACGCCACCGCCGAGCGATTCGGCAACGACTACGTCCGCGCGCTCGGCGGCGGCCTCGAGGCATTTCGCCGCCGGTACCGCAGCGCCGACATCTTGCTCATCGATGACGTCCAGTTCTTCGAGGGCAAGGAGAAATTCCAGGAAGAATTTTTCCACACCTTCAACGATCTTCATAACGCCGGGAAGCAAATTGTCGTCACAACAGATCGCGTTCCGACCCAGCTCGGTGGTATTATCGAGTCGCTCCGCTCGCGTTTGCAGTGGGGCCTCGCCGTCGATGTTCAGCGCCCCGCGTTCGAGACCCGGCTCGCCATCCTGCGCGCCAAGTCACAGCGGCACGCGCACAAACTTCCCGACAGCGCGCTCGAAGTGATCGCTGAGCGCTGCTGCCCGACGGTGCGGGAACTCGAAGGTTATCTCAACCGCGTACTCGCGTACGTGCCGATGCTCGGCCGCGGAGGATCAGGAGGCCACGTGACCAAAGAGATCATTGACCACGCCCTGTCGCCCTTCGCCGAGAAGACCAGCGCCGACGCACCGCCGCCGTCGCCCGAGGCCATCATCGATGCCGTCTGCCGTCGCACCGGCCTCCAGCCCGCCGACATCCGCGGCCGCAGCCGCTCGCGCGATGTCACCTACGCCCGCCACCTCGCCATGTATCTGCTGAAGGAAGACGGCCGCAAGAGCGCCGCCGACATCGGCCGGCTCTGCGGGCATCGGGACCACAGCACCGTCCTCGCCGGCATCACCCGCATCGGGGTCGAGCAGACCACCCGCCCGGAGACCAAAGACGACATCGCCGCCGCGCGCGAGTCGCTCGCTACCGCTACGGCGGAGCAGCGCACAGCGCCCCGTAAGCCCGACGCTCGCGCTAACGCCGGCTAGGCGATGGCGCAGCCCCAGACCCGTTCCAGGGGAGTTTGTTCGGCAGTTTTCACTTTTTCGCAGACCTGACCTCTGGCGCGGAAGGTAACTGAATGGCACTTTTGCCCTTTCTGCGACTTAGCCGCGGGCTACGGTGGGAGTTCGTTCGGCAGTTTTCACTTTTTGGACGGCGCCACCGGCCGTTTTGGGCGAGCAGGCAACGTTGGCAATCGGTGGATTGCAGTCGGCGCTCCCTTGCTCGGGGGCATCATATGATGGGGAGGCCGGAACACAGAGCGGTTGATGTCAGTAGGAGGAATGCCGGTGAGCTCGCGCAAGTCAGCTAAACCGAAGCCCTCGGGCGACGCCGTCTGCCGCCTTTGCCGGGAGGTCGAGCGCGACCACGTCACGCTTTACGACTCTGACGGCGAGGAGTACCGGATCTGTCCCGGGTCACTGGAGGACAACACCTTCGACCCAGACGACGATTGATGCGAAGATAGCGTCCAACGGGTCGGAATCGCAGGAGCACGGCGCATGGCGCTCGACAAGATCATCAGCATCGTCTGCGGCGAGAGCCCTTGGCCCACGGACAAAGACGCAGCCAACGCCGACATGTCCAACGCGCTCTTCGGAGCAGCGGAGGGGCGCTATTCGGTTCGCGGCTCCGAGAAACCGGTAACGCTGCGCTGGCTCCCTGCTTCCTTCGCGCGACGAGGTCGGAGCGATCAGGAGGATGACACGGACGGCGCAGGCCGATCTTTGGGCGTGCCGTTCGGCGCGTACATTCACCCGACGAACCCAAGCAGCAGCGCGTACGCAGGTATGTCGATCGCTATCTTCCCGATGACGAAGGGCCTAGGCGATGCAGACGTCGAGCAACCTAAGGGTTGCCTCCTGACATTCGTTGTCGGTACGAATGGTCTTAGCCCAGATGAGGACATTCTTGGTCGCCCTGGCCACGCACGTAAAGTCCAGGCCATCTGCGCGTGGCTCAACCGGAAGCACGGCAAGAAGAAGATCGTCGCTTGGGCCAAGCAAGATCCGGCGCGATACGATGAGAATGCCCCTTCGAACGTTGTTGCCCAATTCTCGGAGTACAAGCCCGTCTTTGATCGATATGGGAAGTTCGTCTACGCGGTATTTGCCTCGGCGGATCCGACAGCGACTAGCGACGCGGTCACCGCCTTCTTCGATTTGATGTTCGAAGAGCGGGGAGTCCAGCCATACGCAGGGCGCAAACCCGTCGCTGAAGCACTCCGCGCTGAGTGGTTCGCACACCTGATGCCAGACACGTCCGCCGCTAATGTGCACGAACTGCTGAAGACGCGCCGCTACGTTGTGATTCAGGGGCCGCCCGGTACCGGCAAGACCCGAATGGCGAAGGACGAACTGCTGCCGACGTATTATGGCGGCCACGGCCACGCAGTTCAGTTTCACCCAAACACCACCTACGAGAACTTCGTCGGCGGTCTCGCACCATCACAGACAGGCGAGGGCATCGGGCTGAGCTTTGCGCCGCTTCCCGGCTACCTCATGGAAGCGGCAGCATTGGCAGCCGCCGACCCCAGCCGGGACTACCTGCTGCACATCGACGAGATCAATCGCGCCGATCTGTCGAAGATCCTCGGGGAAGCGATCTACCTGCTCGAAACGGGTGACACGAACCGCACGCTGACGCTGCCCTATGACTTCGGGCCGCCGTTCGGCAATCAGTTCTCGCTCCCCGAGAACCTGCACATCCTCGGCACGATGAACACGGCCGACCGCAGCCTCGCTATCGTCGATGTGGCCGTCCGCCGCCGCTTCGCCTTCACTAAGCTCTGGCCGCAGCTCCGCGTGGTAGAGGCACATGGCGGTGAACTCATGAAAGATGCCTTCATTAAGCTCACGTCGATCTTCGTCGAGCATGCGACCGACGACGCCTTCAACCTCATCCCGGGCCACTCATACTTCATCCAGGATGATCCCACGGACGAAGACGCAGCCAAACGGCAACTCAAGACGACGCTTGCGCCGCTGCTGGAGGAGTACCTCTCGCAGGGCTACGTGGGTGGCTTCTCGGAGCCGATCCGGTCGTACCTTCAATGGATCGATAGCCTCTAGTGGCCCGCGCAGCCAGTCGCAGACCAACCGTCGCCCGCGCCCCTCTCTTGGCGTCGGCTCGCCGACGCGAATCGCCCTGCTTCGAGGTTACGGACACATCAACAACACGCATCGCTGGTTCGGCGCTGCTGCCCGGGTCTGCATCCCGCGACCCCAACCCGCAAATCGCGCGGTTATGCTCACAGTTCATCGCCGCGAATCGCACGACGCTGTCGCACATCGATGCCGAGATCGATCAACAGTACGACGGCTCGCGCGTCGAGCTAGTCGTCCGCACACACACCAAGGTCGGCGCGGTATCGCTTATCTCGCCGACGACGGGCAGGCACGACTACGGCCTCGTCGTTAAGCCGCGCTTCGAATGGAGCGGTCTTGGGCCGATGCTTTCGGATATGGGCTGGCGCGTCATCCCGTCGCCGCTTGCGCTTCCGCTGCTTCCGCGTTCCGATCGCAAGATCCCGCCGTGGGTACTCTCGACCATCGTCTTGTTTCGCCTCGAAGCGCTGCTCGATCGTCTCGAACGTCGATTTGAGGTAGTCGATGAGTTGCGCACAGCGCCACGCGGTTCGGTGAACTGGACGGCCTATGCGACTCGTTACATCAGCCGCGCGCAGTTCTTGAACGTCCCTTGTCGCTTCCCGGATCTGCGCGACGATCGCGCCCTGAAGGCGGCGATCCGGTTCACGCTGCAAAAGCAACTTCAAGGACTGGACGGTCAACGCGCAGCAGGTGTGTTCGTAGTGCGTCTCTTAGAGCTATGCCAGAGCCTTCTTGAGCGGGTGCGTGATACGCCGCCCCGTCAGCCCGGCCCGCGCGAACTCGACGCATGGTTCCGCGGCCCGCTCCGCACGGACACCTTCCGCGATGGCCTCCAGGCGATCGAGTGGACGGTCGACGACCGTGGTCTCGCGGGACTCAGCGACCTTCAGGGCCTGCCGTGGGCGATGTCAATGGACTCATTCTTCGAAGCGTGGTCGGAGGCCGTACTCGTCGAGGTCGCGCGCAAGATTGGCGGCACGCTCCGTTCCGGGCGGAAGCGAGAGACCTTAGCACCGCTGAGCTGGGAGCCGCCGTACCTCGGCTCGCAGAAATACCTGCTACCGGATCTGATGCTGGAGCGCGGCGACACGACGATCATCGTCGATGCCAAGTACAAAGAACATTGGGAGGAAATGCAAGACCGCCCGTGGGGTCAACTCGAAGACGAACTCCGCGAGCGCCATCGCGCCGATCTGTTGCAGGTGCTTGCGTACGGCAACCTCACGACGAGCCCGCGTATCCTTCTCTGTCTGGCATACCCCTGCTCCAAAGACACCTGGACATCGGTGAAGGAACGCGGGCGGCTCTTCCATCGCGCATCGCTGCGAGCTGGTGACCGCCGCATCGACCTCCGCCTCACCGCGTTTCCCATGGGCGTACCGATTACCGAAGTTGCAGATGTCGTTGCAAAGGAGATCGTGTCATGACAGTGCGCCAATCTGGGCCTACGATGTCGTTTCAAACGCTGACCGGAGCGAATCTCCAATACAAGGTCTGGGTGCACGTTGAGCGTCACGATCCCGACAGCGGGACGTATGAAGACATCGGCCTGCCGGATCCGCTCGGTCGGTTCACCTCGCTTGCTACCGCGCAGGCTTTCGTGCGAACGCTCCCCGGTTGGAAGCCGGACGGCAGCGACAATCGCTTGCGCGACTGAGGCCTAGTTACAGAAAGGATCGCCACCATGGCATGGGACGTCCAGATCAACCCGACAGCCGAAGCACTGCACATCACGCCGCAACTCGCCCAGCTCCTAGAGAGCCACGTGAACGAGTTCAACATCCTCTACGGCTGGCTCGATCCCGACCCGAAAGTCATCGACGCACTACGTGAGTTCAAACCGAGCGGTGACGAAGAAGTCCGAGCCGTGCGCGAGATGATCGAGCTGCTGGAGTCAGGGCGAGGAAGTCGAAGTCCTGCTCGGCCACTAATCTGCTCTTACTCGTTTCCGATGTAGCCCCCCTGGCACCAGCACACCCGTCGCCGCGCGCGACACCCCCCGCTCGGAGTTCCACACCCCGACAGCGTATGATCGCCCTATGCTCACCTGCTCGCGCCGCAGCCTCTGTCGCCGCTCCCGCCCTTCGCCCCGCGCCATCCTGCCCGGCGCGCGTGGAGGTTCCGGCGCGACGGTCAATCAACCGATCGCCCGCTGGCGGGGCCGCGCCAGCTTCAGCACACCCCCTCAAACGGCGAAAACCTCAGAAAACAACGGTCAATCAAAACCACGCCACCAATCACCAATCACCAATCACCAGCAGAGCTATCATGCATAAGATGACCAGCGACCAGCACCGCGTCTATCTCGACCACGCCGCCACGACGGCGACCGACCCGCGAGTGGTCGCGGCGATGCTGCCGTATCTCACGAGCGCGTGGGGGAATCCGAGCAGCATCTACGCCGAGGCGCGGGAAGCCCGCAAGGGGCTCGATGCGGCGCGGCGCACGGTGGCCGAGGTCCTTGGCTGCAAGCCGAATGAGGTCGTCTTCACCAGCGGCGGCACCGAGTCCGACAATCTTGCCCTCCGCGGCGTCGCCGAGGCCGCCCGCGCCACCGGCAGGGGCGACCATATCATCACCACGCAGGTCGAGCACCACGCCGTCCTCCACGAGTGCGAGGCGCTCGAGAAGGACGGCTTCCGCGTCACCTACCTCCCCGTGGACGGCGAGGGCATCGTCGACCTCGAAGCCCTGCGCGCCGCGATCAACGACGGCACCGTGCTCGTGAGCATGATGTATGCCAACAACGAGGTGGGCGCCGTCCAGCCCATCGCCGAAGCCGCGCGGATCGTAAAGGCCCGCGACCCGCGTATCGCCTTCCACACCGATGCCGTGCAGGCGGCCGGGGCCCTCGACCTCAACGTCGATGCGCTCGGCGTCGATCTCCTGTCGCTCGCCGCCCACAAGCTCTACGGCCCGAAGGGTGCGGGCGCGCTCTACGTCCGTGGCCGCAGGCCGTTCGCGCCCCAGACGGTCGGCGGCTCGCAGGAGCGCAACCGTAGGGCCGGCACCGAGAACGTCGCCGCGGCTGCGGGGCTCGCCACGGCTCTCCGCCTCGCCTACGACGAACTGGACGCCCGCAACGCGCACCTGACGGCGATGCGAGACCGCCTGCTCAACGAAGTGCCCAAGCGGGTGCCTGACACCATCACCACCGGCCCGCTCGACCGTGGCCGGCGCCTGCCGAACAGCGCCAGCTTCGCCTTCCGGCACGTCGAGGGCGAGGCCGTCCTCCTCCAGCTCGACCTGCAGGGCATCGCCGCCAGCAGCGGCTCAGCCTGCACCACGGCCTCTCTGGAGCCATCGCACGTGCTCCTCGCCATGGGTGTCCCAGAGTCCTACCTCCGTGGCAGCCTGCGGCTCACGCTGGGCACGGACAACACGATGGCTGACATCGACCGCCTGCTGGAGGTGCTGCCGGCGGCCGTCGCCCGGATCCGCGCCCTGGCGCCGCAGCCTCTCGCATCCGCAAGCGCCACCGATCCTTGACATGACTGTGATTTCAGATTGACGGAATGAGGCTCCAAACCGAAAATCGCTGGGCGATACTGCGTTTGAAGTAGTGACATAATCGTCGTCCCCCGCGGTGGGAGTAGTAACATGAGGACCTTAAAGCTCGGACTCGCCCTCGGCTCAGGCGGCACGAAAGGCGCGGCGCATGTCGGCGTCATCCGCGTCCTCGAGGAAGCCGGCATCAAGATCGATGCCGTGGCAGGGACCAGCATCGGGGCGCTCTATGGCGGCGCCTACGCCGTCGGCCGGAGCCCACAAGAAATCGACGAGGGCATCCGCACCTGCCCCAACATCGATGTCATCAACTTCTTCCGTCACCGGCTGAAGCTCCGCCACAACAACCGCCTCGCCCGCCGCTTCTACGAGGCGCTGGCGGGATATCGCATCGAAGACCTGCCCATCCCCTTCGCTACGACTGCGTCCGACATCGGCGCCCATCGCTCCGTGACCATCACCTCGGGCCCAATCATCGACGCCATCGAAGCCAGCATCGCCATCCCGATGATCGCGCGGCCGGTCGTGCATCAGGGCCGCTACCTGCTCGACGGCGGCTTCTGGGGCTCCGCGCCGGTCGATGCCGCATCGGAGCTCGGGGCGGACATCGTCGTAGCGGTAGAGCTTGGCCACCCGTACACCCTGCCGCCGAGCCTCCAGGCCCCAGCATCGTGGCTGGCAGCGAAGATGGCCGTCGTGCCGATCGCCCGGACGCTCGCCGGCGTGCCATTCACCATCAGCGCCGTCTCGCGGACGATCGACCCAGGCCGCACAGCAGATGTCGTGATTCATCCCGTCATGCCGCGCGCAAGTGGCAACTCGCCGTACGGCATGGTCCGCTGCCTCGATGCCGGCATTGAGGCCGCCCGCGCCGCGCTGCCCGCCATCGAAGCGCTGCTCGCCGGTGAGAGCCCCGCGCTGGTCGCCCGTGAGTTCGCGCCCGCGCCCGGTATCGTCAGGGACGCCGGTCTCGCCACCTAATCAGCCCGCAGGCCGGGCGGCTCCGGACTACCGTCCCACAAGCTCCATTTCCCTCCCAAAGAAGGGGCCGGGGGTTAGGTCACCATCCTGCACAGCGCGAAAGTCGGGCCGTAGGGCAAGGGGGAGCGTCCCGGCCGGACACACTTCACCGGGCGCAGTTGGCAGGCGTTAGACAGCAGGGCAAGGCTCATCAAACCGCCTGGGCGCCGGCCGGGCGCTCCCCTTGCTTCGTCCAGCATTGCTTCCCAGGAAACGGGGGGCCCTGCCGTACGAACATCGCATCTTGCCGGCAAGGAGCGGAGCTCAACTGGACGCTTGCCCGTCGCGTAGACGACGCAACGCCGACGCTTAGTGCCGTAAAGCGAACATCATGCCCGACACCGGTGCGCCGCATCAGACCCGGCGCAATCAGAACAATCGGGAGCTTAGCCGTGCGCGACGAGTAGTACCGGCAGCTTCGACCGCCACAGCACCTCTTCCGAGATGCTGCCGGTCTCTTTCTTGGAGTAGTTGCTCATCTTTCGCGTCGCCATCGCGATGACGTCCGAACGCAACTCGAGCGCCGCCCCGAGGATCTGCTCGACGGCATCCCCGCATACCACCTGTCCTGAGGCGCTTACACCGAGCGCCTCGAATTCCTCGACGTGGCGCGCCACGTACCGCTCGTTCGCCTGGCGGACGTGTTCCGGCGTCGTCGGGGCGACCGCGAAGTTGCCAGCCTCGCCCACGTCGACCCGTGGCTGCCTGTGGTGCTCAGGGTGTGGCGGCCGCGCGCCTGAAGTGGGTTCGACGAGAAGAAGATCAACGCGACAACCCAGACGCTGCGCGACCGTTGCGGCGTACGGAATTACGGTGGCAGAGGCGTGGGTCCCATCGATCGGGACGAGCATTCGGTTGAACAAAGTGAACTCCCTCCTGACCAATGAGCGTTCTGGAGAAATATTCGGCCGAGGAGTCCCCACCCGCACCGCCCAGGTTCGCTGTTCTCGACAAATAACGGTGCTTCTCGATGGAAGCGACTCTTTAGGACGCGGTACGATGCGCCGACTGAGCGAGGCCGCATCTCGGAGGAATCAGCCGGTGGCTCTCAAAGATCAGCTCTCAGGCGAACTCAAAGACGCCATGCGCGGCGGCGATGCCCGCCGGCGCGACGTGCTGCGCCTGCTACTCACCGCCATCAGCAATACCGAGATCGCCCGCGTCAACGTCAAGGCCGAAGGCGCCGGTCGCCGGGAACTGAACGACGGCGAGGTTCTCGACGTGATCCAGAAGCAGGCGAAGCAGCGCCGAGAGAGCATCGAGGAGTACCGCAAGGCGGGCCGCACGGATCGCGCCGATGCGGAGCAGGCGGAGCTCGAGATCCTCCACGCCTATCTGCCGGAGCAGCTCAGCCGCGAGGACATTGCCGGACTGGTCCGCCAGATCATCGCCGAAACCGGGGCCAGCGGCCCCGCGGACAAGGCCAAGGTCATGCCCCAGGCGGTCGCCCGCATGAAAGGGCGCGCCGACGGCCGTCTCATCAATGAAATCGTTATGGAGTTACTTCAAGGCGCCTAAAGTCGCGCGACCTGGTTCGACCCTGCCGTTCCGCGCGGCAGGTCCTCGCCGCCGCTCTCGGCCAGCACCGAAAGCGAATCTGGCAGCCGTATGCCAAAGCGAGGCGCAGCAACAGGGCCAGTAGTCGTCGCCATAAGTGACGGTCAGCATAACAGGCGACCTGTTCCCCGCCTCTCGGAGCGAAAAGCCCCTTCTTGCGGACACGCGGCGCCCGTAAGTAGAACCCCGACCTGAGCGCAGGCGTCAGCCGATATACTGGCCGCTGCCATGACCATTCGCAAGACCACGCCCGCTAAGCCCACTGCCGCATCCAAGCGCCCGCATGCCACCACCGCGAAGCGCGCACGAAAACGTGAGCTCACGATTTGGGAGAAAATCGAAGCGCGCGGCAAGCGCATCCCGGCAGAAGAACTTGCGCGCCTGCCCACCGATGGCGCTCGGAACCTACATCACTACCTGCACGGTACGCCGAAGCAGGATCCAGACTGATTGCCGCCGCTCTTCGTCGATGCCTTTCATTACATTGCAGTACTCTCACCACGAGACGATTTGCACGTGTCTGCCATGCGAATCGCAAAGACGCTCAGTGAGGCGGATCTCGTCACCACTGACGCTGTCTTTGTGGAGGTACTCGCGTTCTTCGCCCAGGCCGGGCCTCGTGCACGCGCCCAGGCAGCCGCGACCGTGGACGAAGCCCGATCTGACCCACGCACACTAGTCCTGCCACAGACGCGCGAACTCTTCGACGCAGGCTTGGACCTGTACCGCAGCCGCCTCGATAAGGGCTACAGCCTCACCGACTGCATGTCGACGGCGATCTGCCGTCAGCTCGACATCACTGATGTGCTCACGCACGACGAGCACTTCCGGCAAGAAGGCTTCTCCGTCCTGCTATAGCCGTCGGTCGCTCAGCTCATCGCGAGGCGCCGTCGCCCGGATGCCCGCTCGCTTAGCCCTGCTCCGCCTCCGCATGCCATCGCAGGCAGCGCGCCAGCGCGTTCGCCGCACGGTCGACGCTCGGGTACACCGCCAGCCGCGAGTCCGTGAGCCGCTGCTTCCCGGTCTCCACCGCCCGCCACTTCGTCTCGTCGGCCGAGTCCGCCGGCCCCAGCACGAACGCCAGCGGCTTCTGCGCTCTCTCGCCGATCTCGGCGAAGCGGCCCACCAGGTGCCCCATCCGCTCGATGGCATCCGGCCGCCCCAGCACCCAGTCCTCACCCACATTCGCGATCAGCGCATCGAACTCATCGCTCTCCACCATCATCTCGAGGACCCGCGCGCCCGAAACGCCGCTCCCGGCCAGGATCGACTGGTCCACCGGATTGTCGACCCAGTCCGCCAGCTGAGGCGCCTTCTCGCGCAGGAACTCCCGGATCGATGCCGGCAGTCCCGGCACCGATAGCCCCGCCTCTTCGCAGACATCCGCCGACTGCACCGCACGTCCGCCACCGCCACCAACGACACCGACGCTCGCGCGGCGCGATGCAGGCTCGGTGGCGCCCGTCTGCTCTTTGCTCCCTGCGCTCTGCTCAGGGTTCCGAAGGAACGCGAACCCTACCAGCAGATCGATCAGCTCGTCGAACGTCCCCACTTCGACGGCGCCCGCCTGGTGCATCATCGCGCTCCAGATCTGCCGCTGCCCCGCCAGGGCCGCCGTGTGCGATGCCGCGGTCCGCGAACCCGCTCCCGTCCTGCCGCCCTTCAGCACCACCACCGGCTTCGCCGCGGCGCAGCGCCGCAGCGCCTCAAACAGCCGCCGCCCGTCGCGCGTCCCTTCGATGTAGGCCCCGACCACCCGCGTCTCGGGGTCCGTGGCCAGGAAGTCCAGGAAATCCGCTTCCGTCAGGTCGACGCCGTTACCGTAGCTAACCACCTTGCTGAACCGCAGGCCGCGCGCCGCCCCGTGCAGCATCAGTTCGACGGAGTTGTTCCCGCTCTGCGAGATGAACGCCACATCGCCCCGTGCCGGCGGCAGGTCCGGCCGGAAGGACAGCCCCGTCGCCGAATCGAACACCCCCATGCAGTTCGGCCCGATGATCCGCACGCCCGCTTCGGCCGCCGCTCGATGCACCGCGCGCTCCAGTTCGGCGCCGCGTGCATCCCCGGTCTCGCTGAAACGTCCCGTAAAGAGGTGCAGCGTCGTCACCCCTTTGGCGCGGCACTCGCCGATGAGCCCCAGCACCCCTTCGGAAGGAATGCACGAGATCACCAGGTCAACATCGCCTGGCGCGGCCGCCAGCGAGGCATACGCCGCCAGACCCAGAATCTCCCCGGCCCGAGGGTTGATCGGATAAATCGGCCCTTTGAACCCGGCCGAGATCAGCGCCTGCAGATAGTCATGCCCGGGGCTATCGACATTCGCCGAAGCCCCCACCACCGCCACCGACCGGGGAGAAAACACAGAAGAAGGAAACGCACCCATATGCGGGTGAGTCTATCAACCGCCGTGCTCAAGCCCTCTCCCTCCACAGAAGGGCCGGGTTCGCTTCCGGGTGTTAGATCTCTCGCATTCCCAGTCCGACGTTTGGCCAGTCCACGGCCGCTTCGGCGATCAGCCGCGCAGCCTGCTGCTGCGAAGGAAAGACGAACCGCGAGACTGCGTCATCCAGATCGCACCAGTCGTATGCCGTGTGCTCGTCGGACACGGTCGCACCCGGCGCGCCCGAAACGAACGCGGCGAACGCCGGCACCAGGTGCACGGCGTCGGTGGCGTCGCTGTAGAACGTCTCGACGAAGCCGGTGAGGAAGAATCGCTGCGGCTCCAGGCCCGTCTCCTCCACCATCTCTCGACGCGCCGCCTCGTGAGCCTTCTCGCCCGGCTCGATCATGCCGTGCACGGCCTGCCACGTATCCGCGTGCAAGAGATGCGGCGCCCGGAAGAGCAGCAAGAACACCGGCCGCCCGTGCAGCTCCGAGAAGACATACGTTGAGATCGAGCCGGTCAGCACGCGCATCGGCGCTAGGCACCCAGCATGACGCGCTCGATGGCCGATACCGGGTACGGCAGCTGCATCAACTCGTCGTGGAAGCGACGCTGGTCGAACCCTGCGCCGTCACGCGCGCGCACCTTCTCGCGCAGCCCCAGGATCTGGTGCTTGCCCATGGTGTACGCGTAGTAGTTCGGCCCGATGACGCCGCGCCGCGTCTCGCGCTCGGCGATCACCTGAGTCGCGAAGCCCTCCTTCACGAAGAAGTCGACCGCCTGCTGCACGCTCCAGCCCTCGGCGTGCAGGCCGAACGCGCACCGATAGCGCGCGAGCCGCAGCAGCGCTTCCCGGATCTGCATCAGATGGAAGCGGGGATTGCCGTCACCGTATCCAGCCTCAACCATCAGCTGCTCGACGTAGTGCGCCCAGCCCTCGATCGGCGTGATCGAGAGCAGATACTTTCCCGCCGCGCTCGACGCGCGGTGCAGGTACGTCAGGTGGACGTAGTGGCCGGGATAGGCCTCGTGCGCCGTGACGCCGGGGATGCTCCACCGGTTGAAGAATCGCATGTACGATTCGATGCGCTCGGCCGGCCACGACGCGTCGGGCGGGGTGACGTAGTAATAGGCCTCCGTCGCGACGCGCTCAAACGGGCCCGGCGTGCTGCACGCGGCCTGCGTTGTCATGCGCGCGAAGCCCGGCGTGTCCTTCATCGCGATGCGGACCTCGGTCGGCATCGTGCACAACCCGGCATCGATGCTGAACTGGCGCAGATTCTCCAGCAGCGCATCGACGTGCGGCAGCAGTTCGTCCGGTGCCGGATGATCGCGCGACACCGCGTCGACGACCTCGCCGGGCGTTGCCTTGGGGTCGATCTTCGCCGCCACCTCTCGCAGCGCCGCCTGGTGCGCGCGCAGGTCGTCTTCGCCTTGCCGGATCAGGACCTCCAGCGGCTCGTCGATGGAATCCGTCTGGCTCAGCAGCGCGCGAAAGTTGTCTGCGCCCCATGCGAAATCATCCGTTGCCTTTGGCAGCAGGTCCGTCTTCATCCACTCCACGAATGCATCGACTGCGCCGAGCGCCGACGCATTCGCTGCGGCGAAGCGCTGCTTCAGCGCGCTATCCGCGAGCGGCGCGACAGCATCCGGCAGATCGCGCAGGAACAGCGCGCGCATCCCGCTGCCCTGCTCGATCGCCGTCTCGACGTGGTACCGCGAAGGATCGGTGAGGTTCGATTTTGCCTGTTCTATCAGCGCCGGCGCCGCCTCCAGCCGCGCCGCCAGCGCCGCGATGCGATCTTCGAGGGGGGCGAAATCGCGGATGACCAGGCCATTGCATCCACTCCCGATGCTGCCCAGGTAGCCGCCCGGGCTTCGCTGCCACGTGCGCACGTGCTCGAAGTCGGTCAGTTCCCACTGCAGCCGCCGCTCCAGCAGGTCGGCGTCGTGCGGCTCCTGGCCATTGAGCGATGCCCGCTCGACCGCCCGCACGCGCTCGAGCAACCCGCGCACTTCGCGCGCCCGCTCTTCGAGCGCCGCCACGCCACGATCACCCAGGCGGCCGTCGTGTTCGTGAAAGCCGCGCGAAGAGGCGGCGACGGGGCCATACGCGTTGGTGCGGGCGACGTAGTTGTCAACAATCGGCTGAATCTGGCTCGGCATACCTCATCCCTTCTCCGTCCGCGACCGTCATCATAACCATCCTCCACGCCGAGGCCAGCCGTCGAGGCGGAGCCGGTCCAACCCGGATCTAGTGTAGTGCTGCCGATCTATCGTTAGTTTGATGCGTGATGTTTTCGCGCTTCAGATCCTCGTCGTGGAGTTCCCCTTCCGTCCTAGTGAAGGGGCCGGGGGTTAGGTCGGGCGGGGACACACGGGGTTGACGGTGACGGCGGGAAGTAAAAGCCTGATGCCCCGCGATCAGCAAACCCCGAGTCTCTACAACGGAAAATCAGGATTAAGGCAACGTCGGAACACGCACCCCGGGGCCGATACCTCCTGAGGTTCCGGAAGCTTGATGGACGTTCGGCCGCTGACACGCGAATCGCCCGGCTTTAACATCGCCGATCCGGTGTTCCGGCGCGCGTTCCTGGTATTTCGCTGGTTTCTGCTCATCGCGTACGTCGCCCTCGTGGGCTTCGGCGTGCTCGATGTCAGCACGCGCGCGCTGCTGCTCAGCAGCGCCCTGATCGCCGCCTGCGACGTCTTCCACACCGTCATCGAGTTCGCCTACCAGGGCAGCGACCGCAGGGTGTATGCCGCCGCGCGGTACCTGGACGTCTGCACCATCACGGTCGCGCTCGTCGCAATCCATGATGTGCGCAACCCCGTGTGGGCGATCTACCTCATGACCGTCGTCGGTGCCGCGCAGACGCTCACGCGGAAGGCGATGGCCCTAAACGTTGGCTGGGTGATGGCAAACTACGTGGCGTTCGCGTTCATTTCCGCCGGGATTGGACACCCGGTTTCCTGGCCGTACGTCGCCGGCGTGGCATCGTGCATCGGGTTCATGGGTCTGACGTCACCATCCTGGCAGGCGGCGAGCAGCGGCTTCGTGACGTTATGACGCGCGTGGCGATCACCGACTCTCTCACGGGGCTGCCGAACAGGCGCCATTTCCACCAGGCATATGTCGCCAGCCTCGGACAGTCCATCGCTGACAATGTGCCGCTGGCCCTGATGCTTATCGATATCGATCACTTTAAGGCGATCAACGACCGCGACGGCCATCCGGCCGGCGATGACAAACTGCGCCAGGTCGCCGGCGCGTTGCACGCTGTAGTGCGCCGTGGCGACCTCGTAGCGCGCTACGGTGGCGATGAATTCATCGTCATTTCGCCCGATGCGACGCGCGAGGGTGCACTGGCGCTGGCCGAGCGGCTAAGGCAGGCCGCCGTATCATGCGATGCCAGCGTCAGCATCGGCGTTGCGCTCTTCCCGGATGACGCACAAATGCAAGACAGGCTCATAGCCGCCGCCGATGCCGCGCTCTACCGCGCGAAACGGGCCGGCCGTAACTGCGTCCGTGACGCAGCCTGAGTACCGTCCCTTCCGGGCACACAATTCCGCGTGACGTTGCGGGAGGCTCGTCGACTCCGTTACGGACTCTCAACATCACCGTAACGCCTCCGCAACTCACGTGACGCGGTCGGCGGCGATAATGCCATTATCAGCCAGGCCCCGCCGCCTGCACCAGCGAACCCAGTAGAGCCCGTGGAGGTAGAAGTGGATCGGCTACTCCAACCCAAGCGTCAAGTCAACCCCGCGAACAGGCGCCCTGCCGAGGGCGCGAAGCGCCATCCCGTGCGCGTCCACCCGACGTTCGTGCGCCTTATTCGCCGCGCGGACACTCCCCAAGCGTCTACATAGGGATCTCTCGAAAGCCGCGGGGCGCCGGCCTTCACGCCATCCAGAACAGAGCGTCAGCTCAGCGTTCGCTGCGGGCCAGCAGATTCTCTTTATGGAAAACCGTCTGCCGCCGGCTGAGCGCACACCGGTGGAGAATGTGCAGGCGCCCCTATTCGCCGGCGACGATCACCGAAGCGCCTGCGTCGCTGGGGGCAGTCACGGTCGTGTGGCCCGGGTAGCCGAGGGCGATGGCCCGCTGCATCATCGCGCGGGCAATGCGCTCTTCGTCTTCCAGGGTGAACGCCGCGATCGTGGAACCGGCGCCGCTGAGGTACGCGCAGAGAGCGCCCGCCTGTTTCGCCGCGGCGAAGATCTCCGGCATCGCCGGAAAGATCCTCGTGCGGGCCGGCTGATGCAGCCGGTCTTGTGTGGCGACATCGAGTGCGGCCCAGTTCCCATTCGCGAGCGCAGTCACCAGCAACAACGCGCGACCGATGTTGTGCACGGCGTCGTCCTTTGAGACCGTCTCCGGAAGCAGCTTGCGGCCCTCTCCGGTCGGCATCTCGAAGTCCGGGATGAACAGCACCACCTTTAGACCGGGCGCCAGACGCGCCGCGAGGTGCACATACCCATCGCCCGTGCGCACCACGACGCGCAGGCCGCCGAAGAGCGCCGGCGCCATGTTATCGGGATGTCCTTCGAGACCCGCGCCCAGCGCCAGCATCTGAGTGTCGGACAGCACCCCGCCCAACATGGCATTCGCGCCCACGATGCCTGCAGCCCGTGCCGCCGCGCTCGCGCCGAGACCTCTGCCAATCGGGATTGCCTGCGTCCCCATAGCGTTCAGCTCAGGCACTTCCACGTGCGCCAGCCGGAAGGCTGAACGCGCCGCGTCGAGCACGAGCCGGACGAGGCCGTCACGCGGGTCCGGCTGAGGGCCGAGCGCGAGTGTTACATCCTCCGTCAGAGCCAGCGCTAGCCCCAGGCTGTCGAAGCCGGGGCCGACGTTCGCGGACGTCGCCGGGACGCGGACCACGACAGATTGCAGCATAGAACAAGCGTAGCGAGTCCGCGGATTACTAGTTAGCGCCAGCGTCGCTCCCCGGCCGAGCCATGGTCCGCGTCAAACGATATCTTGTGCCCGACGCAGCGCGGCGCTGTCCCCATCGAGGCACGCCCTGAGTGGCACAGGAGGGACAGACGAAGGCTATCCTCAATCTGCACGATTTCGAGGCGCTCGCCGCCGAGCGCCTGGACGCCGGCGCCTTTGCTTACTACGCGGGCGGCGCCCTCGACGAAGTGACCCTGCGCGAAAACGCGTCGGCGTTCGCGCGACGGCGCCTGCGCCCGCGCGTGCTGGTCGACGTCTCTGCTCTCGACACGGCGACGACGCTGCTCGGCACGGCGGTCGCCGCGCCATTCGGCATCGCGCCGACGGCTCAGCACGCGCTGGCGCACCCCGAAGGAGAATGTGCAACTGCCCGCGCCGCCGCAGCCGCGGGCGTGCTGTTCTGCGCGTCCACAATGTCGTCACGCACTCTCGAGGACATAGCCGAGGCCTCCGGGGGCCCGCGCTGGTTTCAGCTGTACACGCAGGACAACGACGGCCCGCGGACGGAGACCCTCATCCGGCGAGCCGAGGCTGCGGGATACGGGGCGATCGTGCTCACTGTCGACTTGGCGGTGCCGGGCCGACGTGAGGCCGAGATGCGCCTCGCGTTTGACTTCGACCGCCTGCAACCTGGAAATCTGGCGCTCCCGCCCGCCCAGGCCGAAGACCCCATTCCCGTGAGATTCACCTGGTCCGGGATCTCCTGGATTCGTGGCGTCACCGGGCTCCCACTCATTCTCAAGGGCATCATGACCGCCGAAGACGCCCGTCTGGCGGTTGAACACGGCGTCGATGCCGTTTGGGTGTCGAATCATGGGGCGCGGCAGCTTGACCGCGTGCACGCCAGCGTCGACGTGCTCGAGGAGGTCGTCGAGGCGGTTTCCGGCCGCGCAGAGGTGTACCTCGACGGCGGCGTCCGCCGCGGCGCCGACGTCGTCACGGCATTAGCCCTCGGCGCACGGGCCGCGTTCATCGGCCGGCCCGTGCTCTACGCGCTCGCCGCTGGCGGCGCCGACGGCGTGACGCTCGCCCTGGACCTTCTCGCGGCCGAACTCCGCTACAACATGGCGCTGCTCGGCGCCGCAACGATCGCCTCGATCACGCGCGCACACGTGCGGTAACCCACGCCCAACACCGCCATCGGCGGGGCACCTCCACCGGTCTGCTACCGTACCCGGATGGACGGCTTTCGCTTCGAGACTCCCGCCGCGCTGCTGCTCCTGGTCGTCGTACCAGTGCTCTGGCTCTACCTTCAGCGGCGGCGCGATCCCGCGACGACCTTCGGCTTCATCGCCGGCGGCGCAGTGGCTCCGCGCACCTGGCGCGTGCGGGCCCAGCCGCTGCTGCTTGCGCTGCGCTTACTCGCCGTGGCGCTCCTGATCCTCGCCATCGCGCGGCCGCAACACGGCGAAGCGACGACCGTCTCCGAAGGCAACGGCATCGACATCGTGCTCGCGTTCGACATTTCGACGAGCATGTCGCTGCCGTTTGCCCGCGGACAGACCCGGCTCGCTGCGGCGAAATCCGTGCTGTCGAGCTTCGTCGAGGGTAGGCAGAACGACCGTGTCGGCCTGGTGGTGTTCCAGGGATCGACCCTCACGCTGAGCCCGCTCACCACCGATTACGACGCGATCGCAAAAGACATCGACGGCGTCGACCGCATCCGCCTCCAGGACGGCACCGCCATCGGTGTGGCGATCGGCGAGTCGGCGAGCGTAATGCGGAATTCAACCGCCGCGAGCCGCGTCGTCATCCTGCTCACCGATGGCGAGAACAATGTGCAGCAGCTCGAGCCGCTGGCAGCCGCCCGTATCGCCGAGACGCTCGGTGTACGCGTCTACACGGTCGGCGTCGTCACCCGCGGCAGCAATCCTTTGGGTCCTGCACTGGGTGTCGATGAGCAGTCCCTCCGCGCCATCGCTGACGTCACGCACGCCACCTACAATCGCGCCGAAGACCCCGCGGCGCTCCAGCAGATCTACGACCAGATCGACCGGCTGGAAAAGTCGCGATTTCAGGACCGCATCCTCACACGCTTCGACGACATCGCGCCGTACTTCCTGGCCGCAGCCGTCGCCGCGCTGGTCGCCGAGACATCGCTCCGCAATTCGCTGCTGCGGAGGCTAGCGTGAGCTTCGGCGCATCCGGCTACCTGTTGCTGTTGGTCGCGGCCGCACTTGCCGCCGGTGTCGCCGTGTACGGCGCGCATTGGCGGACGAACGCGCGTGCTAGGTTCGGGACAGGCAGCCGGCGGCCGCGGCTCGCGTTGCTCACATCGCTGTTGCTGCTATTCGCGCTGGGGGCTGCGTCATTCGCGGCGGCGCGGCCGCAGTTCGGTTCGCGCCAGACGCGCGCCGACGACCGCGGCATCGATCTGGTCATCGTGCTCGACGTCTCGCAGAGCATGCTTGCCGAAGACGCGCAGCCGACTCGCCTTGGCCGCGCGCAGGCCGAGATCGGCGCGTTGCTCGACCGCATGCATGGCGACCGCGTCGGGCTCATCATCTTTGCCCGCGAGCCGTTCGTGCGGTCGCCGCTCACCTCCGATCTGCGCGTCGTGCAGCAACTCGTCGCCGGCATCGACCATGAGCGCGGGCTGGTCGCTCCGGGGTCCGATCTTGGTTCGGCGATTCTCGGCGGCCGCCGCGTGCTGACGAATGGCGACGCGCAGACGAAGGTAATGCTCATCGTCTCCGATGGCGAGGATCACGGTAGGGGCATCGCTCCGGCGCTCGCGAACGCGCGCGACGCCGGCATTCTGGTCTACACCGCCGGCGCCGGTACCTTGGCCGGCGCTCCGGTGCGCGACATCGATCCGGCCACTGGACAATCGACGGCTCGCCTCGATCCGGCCGGCCACCCGGTCCTCACCCGGCTCGATGCCGATGCCCTGAGCCGCATCGCCCAGATTGGTACAGGGCGCTACATCGAGCTGTCCGGCGATGGCCGGCCACTCGCGGGCCTTGCGCAGGAATTTGGCGCTCTGCAAAGCACGAAGTTCGGCGGCGGCACGACTTCCACGCCGATCGAGCGGTTCCAGATCTTTGCCGCCCTCGCTCTCGTGCTGGTACTGGCCGAAATGTCGCTACCAGTGTTGCTCGCAGGGCCAGCCGTCCGACTCCCCCGGGCCGCCCGGCTGTGGCCGCTCGCCGGCGCAGGACTGTTCGCTGGCGCGATCTGTGCCGGCGGCATCGCCGAAGTAAACCGGCGTGGCAACGAGGCGTACGACCGCGGGCACTTCGCCGCCGCCGCCGGCGAGTACCACACCGCGCAGGCTATCGACCCCTTCCGTCCCGAGCCGTACCACAACGCGGGTAACGCGGCAGACCAGCAGGGCAACTACGACAGCGCAATCGAAGAGACGAAGCGCGCGCGCGATCTCGCGGGCAAAGGGGGCATCGAAGCGCAGACCGAGTACGACCTCGGGAATCACTACGCCGGCGCGGGCAGCCTTCGCGATGCGGTGGAGGCCTACAAGCGCGCGCTGCTCGCGAATCCCGATGATGCCGACGCCAAGCACAACCTCGAGGTCGTCCAGATGCGCCTGAATGCGACCCCGACGGCAACCCCGCGGCGTCAGGATGATGCGACGCCGACTCCGCCGCCGGGCAATGGCAGCCCGCAGGGCACGCCGGGCTCCGGAAATGGCGGCGGCACGCCGGGCGCGACGCCTGCGCAAGGAGATCAGGGAACGCCGACCGGATCTAGCGATCAGGAACTCTCGCCGGAGCAGTTACAGCAGCGGCTTAATGAAGCGTTGTCCGGGATCGATGAGGACTTCACCGAGGAAGAAGCGCGCCGCATCCTCGACCTGCTCGACCTCGCGAACCAGCAGAGCACCGAACAGCACCAGGGCACGGGTGGCCTCAGCGCGCCCCTAGATTACTAGATCCCCATCCGCGGCCCGTGGCACCACGCAACCTTTACGTGCACGTGAGAGTGCGATACAATCGGCGAGACATGAAGCCTCGAAGCATGCCGATCCCCTTGCGAGTGCTCTCGTACGCCATGCCATACAAGAAGCGCCTGGCGTTGGCGATCGGCGCGCTTATTGGCCTCACGACGTTCCAGCTCCTTGGGCCGTCGCTCGTCGCATATGCCATTGACACCGGCCTCGACGTCGATAAGAACTTGGTTCCGCATGGCAACATCCGCACCATTCTCATCGCCGCCGGCCTCATCACGGCGGCGGCGGCGGCGCGTGGGATCTTCCAGTTCTGGCAGACCTATACCGGCGAGTGGGTTTCGCAGCGGGTCGCATACGACATCCGCAACGACATCTACAACCACCTGCAGCGGCTGAGCTTCGCATACCACGACAAGGCGCAGACGGGCCAGGTGATGCAACGCGCGACCCAGGATGTCGAAGGCATCCGCATGTTCGTGAATATGGGGTTCATCCGCCTCATCTACGTCGTCATCCTGCTCGTCTCGACGCTCGCCCTCATGGTCTGGGTCGATTGGAAGCTGGCGCTCCTCAGCTGGGCGTTCATTCCGCCCACCGCCCTGATCGCCATCATAATGACGACGAAGCTGCGCCCGATATGGCTGCAGGTCCAGAACCTCCAGGGCGAACTGGGCGTGGTGTTGCAGGAGAACCTCAGCGGCATGCGCGTGGTCAAAGCGTTCGGCCGCGAAAAGTACGAGGAAGACAAGTTCAACAAGCAGGCGCAGTTGCTGTTTGACAACTCCTACGCCACGAACCGCATCCAGGCAACGTATTCACCGCTCCTCAACGGCGTCTGGTCGCTGGCAATGGTCGCGACGGCATGGTTCGGCGCCTATCAGATCATCCACGGCAACCTGCGAGCGGGTCAGCTGGCGCAGTTTTTGCTGCTGCTGACAATGCTCCAGTTGCCGGTGCGAAGCATCGGTTGGGTAAACATGCTCTGGGCGCGCGCTGCGACCTCTGGCCAGCGCATCTATGACATCCTAGATGCCGAGTCGGCGGTGCAGGAGAAAGCGGGCGCGGTCGAGCTGCAACGCGGCGTCGGCCACGTCCGCTTTGAGGACGTGTCGTTTGGCTACGACCTGATCAGCCCGGTACTCCGCCACGTCGACATCGACGCGAAGCCCGGCGAGGTCGTGGCGCTGCTCGGTCAGACGGGCTCGGGCAAATCCACCGTCGTCAATCTCATGCCGCGCTTCTACGACGTGACCGGCGGTAAGATCACCATTGACGAGACGGACATCCGCGACGTGACGCTCGCCTCGCTGCGGCGGGCATTCGGCATCGTCCAGCAGGATGTCTTCCTATTTTCAGCGACCATCCGGGACAACATCGCGTACGGTGCCAGCAACGCCACCGACGAGGACGTCTTCCGCGTCGCGAGGCTCGCACGCATCCATGAGTTCATCGAAACCCTGCCCGACGGCTACGACACGTGGGTCGGCGAACGGGGCATCACGCTGTCAGGCGGCCAGAAGCAGCGCATCTCGATCGCGCGCACACTACTGCTCGACCCCAAGATCCTGGTCTTCGACGACTCGACCTCCAGCGTCGATACCGAAACCGAGTACCTCATCCAGCAAGCGCTCGCCGAGCTGATGAAGGGGCGGACGACGTTCGTCATCGCCCAGCGGCTGCGTACCGTGAAATCTGCCGACCAGATTCTCGTCCTGAAGAACGGCGTCATCGCCCAGCACGGCCGTCACGACGAGCTGATTGCGGAAGACGGGCCATACCGCGAGATCTACGACCTGGAGTTGCGCGACCAGGAAGAAGCCTACGAGCGCGAGAAAGAGCGGCTGGAGCAGGTGGCTTTGACCCCCGCCGAGCGCGAGACCGTGGGCACGCCGGGCGGCGGCGGGGCTAGCTGACGCGATTCCGACGCTCCGCTGCCCGCAACGGAGTGGGAGTGCAGAGGGCGGTCTGGGGGTGTCCCCCAGATCGACAAAACACTCTTGCAGGGTAACGCGCGAGCGGACACTGCCGATCTAACACACGGACGCATTAGGTAAATCGGCCACTCCCGGGAGCGGCATATCAGGAAGGTAGTTCATGTTCTTCGGCGGAGCTGGCGCGCCAGGCGGTTGGAGCGGCGGCGGCAACTGGAATAACAACCTGCGCCCCAACACGCTCAGGCGCAGCGGCGGCGGCACGGACGGCTGGGATGACGATGAGCTGGGCTCCGTCTACAACCACCGCGTCGTTGTGCGGCTGTCGAAGTTCGTCGCGCCATACCGGTTCCGCCTGATGATGGCGTTCGTCAGCACGCTCGCGTACGCATTCGCGAGGGGTTTTATGCCGCGTGCCGTCATCGGGCTGCTGACCGCGGCCCAGCACGGTGACCTGGGCAGCCTGAATAAATGGGGGTGGATTTACATCTCACTGGCGGTGATGTCGGCCATCTTCTTCTATGCTCAGCTCACCGCCACCGGCTGGATCGGCCACCGGCTGCTTCTTCGTCTCCGGCGCGACATGTTTGCGCATCTGCAGAAGCTCTCGCTGCGCTTCTACGACAACAACGAGGTCGGGCGCGTGATGTCGCGCGTCACCAGCGACGTGACGGCGCTCCAGGACCTGATGACCAGCGGTTTCCTGACGATTGTCGGCGACATCGCCGGCATCGGTCTGTCGATTTTCCTCTTGATGTACTACGACATCCGTTTGGCGCTGGTCACGTTCATCGTCGTCCCCATTCTCATCCTGACCATGGCCATCTGGCAGAACTACTCGCGGCGCGCCTTCACACGCGTGCGGCAGGCGATCGCCGTCGTGAATGCAAACCTGCAGGAGAATGTCTCGGGCGTGCGCGTCATCCAGAGCCTCTCGCGCGAGGACGAGAACGCAAAACGCTTCGACGACATCAACCACCAGAACTGGCGCGCGAACGTCGACGCCGGCCGGCTCACGGCGGCCGTGACGCCGGCAGTCGAGGTCATCGTCGCACTCGGCATGTCGCTGGTCATCGGCTACGGCGGCTACCGCGTGTTGCACGGGCAGATGTCCGTCCCGACGCTGATCGGCTTCACGTTGCAGCTTCAGCTCTTCTTCGACCCGGTGCGAGATCTCGTCCTGCAGTACACGCAGCTCCAGCGCGCCATGGCCGGAGGCGAGCGCGTCCTCGAAGTGCTCGATACCGAGCCCGAGTTCGAAGATGCGCCCGACGCCGTCGACATCGACGACGTCAACGGACGCGTCGACTTTAACCACATGACGTTCCGCTACGTCGATGACGTGCCGGTACTCGATGACATCGATCTGCACGTGCAGCCGGGCGAGACCATCGCGCTCGTGGGCCAGACCGGCGCCGGCAAGACGACGCTCACCGCGCTGCTCTCGCGCTTCTATGACGTCACTGAGGGCTCGATCGAGATCGATGGCATCGACGTCCGCAAGATCACGCACGCCAGCCTGTCACGCCGCATGGGTCTGGTGCTGCAGGAGCCATTCCTCTTCTCCGGCACTGTGTACGAGAACATCCGCTACGGCCGCCCGGACGCCACCGACGAAGAGATCCAGGACGCCGCGCGCACGGTCGGCGCGCACGACTTCGTCATGCGGTTGGAAGAGGGATACGGCACATACCTCAACGAGCGCGGCATGAACCTGTCTGTCGGCCAGCGCCAGCTGATCAGCTTCGCCCGCGCCATCATCGCTCAACCCCGTATCCTCATTCTCGATGAGGCCACGGCGAACGTCGACACCCAGACCGAAGTGATTATCCAGCGCGCGCTGAACACGCTGCTCGAGGGCCGGACATCGTTCGTCATCGCCCACCGCCTCTCGACGATCCGCAACGCCGACCGCATCATCGTGCTGGAGCACGGGCGGATCGCCGAGCAGGGTAAACACGACGAGCTGCTCGCCCTCGGCGGCCGCTACGCCAGCCTCTACCGCATGACCTACGAGCAGCACGCCATGGGCGGCAACGGCACGAGCGCCAACGGCGCCCACGCCGCCTCGCCGGCAATGACCCCCGCACCCGGCCCCGCGTAAGTTAGCTCTCGCGAACCCCCGCAGGTGGCAACACCCTGATCCGCCCGCGCGGATGTAATCGCTCCGATCCTCATTCAGTCGTCCGCGTCCCCGTTACGGAGCGCCGTGCCCGAAGCGCAGTTATGCGGCTCGCCGCAAGCATCTCCAGCTCCCGAGCCCCTCTCCCCTCCGTGGGAGAGGGGTCGCCGAAGTGCGTCTGGAAGGCTCGCCGCAAGCCGTCTCCAACTCTCCGAGCCCCTCTCCCCCTTGTGGGAGAGGGTCCCGAAGGGCGGGGTGAGCGCTCGCCGCAGCGAGGTGCGCTGACCCAGCCAACCAGCCGCCCGTCCCACCAACCGCTTGCTCACTTCTGACGCCGCCAACTGGTCCGCCCGCCAAAAAATCTGACAAAATTCCTCACAAAACCGCCCGATCCCCATTGACACGATGATGGCACTATGCCATCATATCGCTGTCAGCAAGGCGTCGCGAAGCTGGCTCCACCCGGAGCGCAAGAATGGCCACCGAACTCAGCACCCAGCCCGTCTTCGACGCCCTCAAGCAGCCCTTGGCGCTCGTGGAGAGCGACGAGCGGCGCCGTGGCATCGAAATCTACATCGAGGCGGCCCGGACTCCGCTCGACCGCGCCGTGCACAACCTTCTGTCGCAGCTCGTCGAAGCGGTGGATGAGAAGGTCGCCGCGCACTATCGCGTGCGGCTCGCCTACCGCCCTGGAGGTCTGTCAGTCGAGATTGACGAAAAAACCGGCAACGCGGACGAAGCGCAGTTTTCGTCGCTCGAAGGGGACGTGGAGAAGATCACCATCCGCATCCCGGCGGAGCTGAAGGATCTCGCGCAGCAGGCCGCGTCGAAGGCCGGCACCTCGGCGAACACCTGGTTCATAAAGGCGCTCGCACGCGCCGTGCGGAACATCGATGTGCAGACGGCGGCGCCCCCAGAGCGTCCGTTTGGCCGGCGCCAAGAGCGGCACGGCCCCGGCTCGCGGCTCAGCGGCTGGATCGGCGGGGACGAGGAGTAGGCATAGGCTCCGCCGGTGAGCGGGGCGCGGAGGACACCATGATGTTGAACGAACTGATGGCGGAACAACAGATGGAGGCGATACGGCGCCTGCATGTGGCCTGGATCGAATTCGAAGGCCAGCCATACACCATCGACGCGTCGCCAACGCCTGGCCTCCGGCACGCCGTCGCGGCCACGCTGGTGCGGCTCGGCATGATGCTCGACCGCTCCGCCGGAGAGATTTCAACGTCAACTCCGCAACCATCCGTGAACAAGGAGGTGCGCCATGCAATGTAAGGGAACGATGTTCGGGTCGCGTTTCGGTCCGTGGCGTGATCGCGTCGATGACACGGAGCACAACATCTTCGCCGATCTTCCGGACGGGCTCGAGGACGTCGTCGGCGATGCGCTGGAGTTCGCGCAGACCATCGTCGACCGGACGATCGAGCCGTTGATCGATGCGATCAGTGCGATGTCGCAGGGTAAAGATGCCGGCGCGGCGTGGCGGTCGAATTGGCGCGCCGCGAGCAGCCCCGATGAAAGCGAGCGTCCGACGTGAGAGTCTTCGCATTCATCCTGGCGGTCCTCCTCCTTGCTGGAAGCATTGATCCCACGCGCGGGTGGCTGATTGCGCTCGTAGTGGTGAGCGGGCTTGCTGCTACGCGGCTGCACCATGGCAATATCTGGTCGTTCGAGCCGGCGGTGGATGCGCGCATCGTGGCCTTCGTGCTGGCCATACTGCTGCTTGCCGGCTCGATCGACCCCACGCGAGATTGGCTCATCGTACTCACGGCGATCACAAGCGTCGCGGCGTTCGCCCCGCGGCTGTTCGCCGTCGATCTGTTCGGCATAGATCATCGGGGACGCGGGCGGGGGCATCGGTTCGACTGGGACCGCTGGGAGCGCACGATGGACCGCCATTGGCAGCGCCAGTCCGACCGCTGGGGGGACCACTGGTCATGATCAATCTGGCGCCGGAACACGCGATTACATCGGACGCGGAGCTGGCGTGGCGCGATGTGCCGCTGGTAGTCGAGTTCACGTCGTGCCGCGTCAGGCAGCGGCCGCTGGCCGCGCGGGTCGGAGGTATTGAGCTGGCCACGGGGCGGCTGCCAGTGCGCGCGGTAGACATTGACGACTATCCAGACCTCCGCCGGCGCTTCAAGATCACCCTTCTGCCCACGTTCGTCATTCTTCACGAGGCGACCGAGCTGGCGCGCTTCGTCGGGCCGCATTCGCGTCGCGAACTGAGCAGCGCCATCCGGCGAGCGTTAGATCCGAGCATGGTGCACGTCGATGAGCCGCCGCGGGCGCGCGCGTTGTGGAACGACTTCACGACGCGGCTCTGGGGATTCTCGGCATAGGCCATGGAACACACCCGCACCATCACGAAAGAGTTCACCACCGGCGACAAGGCGGTCCTCCACGTGGAGACGCGCTCCGGCGCCGTGAACGTGGAAGGCCACGAGAGCGACCGCGTATTCGTCGAGGCCATCGTGCACGTCTGGTCCGACCTCGCGGTCGAGGCCGACGAGGCGGCCAGCCTCGTCGATCAGGCGATCGAGCAGAATGAGCATCGGGTCATCGTGCGGGCGCCGTCGCTGCCGCACACCGAGGGGTGGAGCCTGTGGGGTGGCAAGCGCGGCTCGCGCGTCGACTACAACATTCGCGTGCCGGTCGAGACTGCCGTGCGCGTACTGTCGCGCAGCGGGCGGGTGCAGGTCGCGCGCACCCACGGCCGCGTGCACGTCGAGGCCGGCAGCGGTCGCTGCAGCATCGTGCAGGTACGCGGCGAAGTGGCGGTGACGGTACGTAGCGGCGGCCTGGCGATTGACCGTGTCGAGGGCGACGTCACGGCGGAGGCGCGCAGCGGGCGCATCGAGATTGGACACGTCACTGGCAGCGTCACAGCGGAAGCGCGCAGCGGCACGCTTGAAGTACGCGACGTCGGCGGCGACGTGAAGGTCACCGCACACACCGGGTCCGTCGTAATCGATGACGCGCACGCTGCCGTGCACGCGCGGGCGCACACGGGCATGATCCGCTATCACGGCGCCGTACGCGGCGACTTCGACATGAAGTCGCAGACCGGGCTGATCCACCTCTCGGTGGATCCGGACACGACCTTTTACCTGGACGCGGAGAGCGCCATCGGCAACGTGCAGTCGGACCTGCCGCCGCGCCGCGGTGGCGGCGGTCCAAACGGCACCGGGCCGAAGGTGCGGCTTCGCACGCACACCGGCATGATCAAGCTCAGCCGCGCCTAACGGCTCCGGAACCGGCACCTACCACCTGCACCTGCATCCGGCTATGATCGAAGCGCGAAGCTGAAACGCGCGACGAGGAGGCCGACGTGCTCCCCAGCCACGAGTTCCCCGGCAACTACCTCTATTTCGTCTCGCTCGTAGCGGCTATCGCCTTCTTCATCTACTCAGTCGGCACCAAGCTCACAGTCATTGCCCGCGGCAAAGGCGACAATCGCTTCGACCACCTCTTCGAGCGCCTCACTTCCCTCGTGCCGTATCTGCTGGGCAACACGCGGGTGGCCCGCAAACGGTATTGGTACAGCGGCGTCCTCCACAGCCTCATCTGGTGGGGGTTCCTCGTCCTCCAGGTGCGCACGCTGAACTTCCTGCTCAAGGGCTTCAGCGAGACGATCTCGTTCGAGCACCTGGGCGGCGTCTTCTACGACGTGCTGATCCGCGCGCCGATGGACATGTTCGACATCCTCGTGCTTGTCGGCTGCGCCATGGCGGCGTGGCAGCGGCGGTTCTGGAAGCCGGCACGCATGACCTTCAACATGGACGCCTGGCTGATCCTCTTCTTCATCGCGTTCCTGATGGTCACCGACGTCTTCACCAACAGCTTCGAGATCGCGACGGACCCGCAGGGCGGCGAGCGCTGGTCCTTCCTGGCGTACAGCCTGGCCAAGCTGTGGGACGGAATCGGCATGTCGCGCGGCACGCAGCAGGGCTTCCTGGACTTCTTCTGGTACGCGCACCTGTACGACTTCCTGGCGTTCCTGAACTACCTGCCGTACAGCAAGCACTCTCACGTGCTCACGGTGACGTTCAACATCCTCTTCCGGCGCGTCGCGCCGACCGGGCAGCTGCAGCCGATTAAGGACTTCGAGAACCTCGAGCGGTTCGGCGCCGGCCGCATTGAAGACCTGACCTGGAAGCAGATGCTGGACCCGTACACGTGCACCGAGTGCGGCAGGTGCGAGATCAACTGTCCGGCGTACCTTACCGGGAAGGAGCTTTCGCCGAAGAAGATCATGCACGACATGCGCACGGCCATCGAGCACGAGGTGCGCAAGGTGAGCTCGCCGCTGTTTGTGTGGGATGCCCTGCGCCCACCAGCGGCAAACGGCGACGGCAACGGCCACGCGCAGATGGAAGAGCTGACGCTGGTCGATGCCGTCGGCTTCAACCCGATCTGGGACTGCGTCACCTGCGGCGCCTGCCAGTACCAGTGCCCCGTGTTCATCGAGCACGTACCCGCGCTCCAGGACATGCGGCGCTTCCTGACGATGAACGAAGCCAACATGCCGGAGACGGCGACACAGACGCTGACGCAACTCGAGCAGCGCGGGCATCCCTGGCGCGGCACGCCACATACCCGTACGTCGTGGATGGAGGGGCTGGACATCCCGACCTTCGACGGCACGCAGAAGTACCTGTACTGGGTGGGATGCTCAGGCGCGTTGGTCGATCGCAACATACCGATTACGCGCGCCGTGGCTCGATTGCTTACCGAAGCGGGCGTCAGCTACGGCTGCCTGAGCGACGCAGAGAGCTGCAACGGCGACCCGGCGCGGCGCCTCGGCAACGAGTACCTGTACCAGGAGCAGGCGAAGTCGCTGATCGAGGTCCTGCACGCAAAGGGCGTGCGGAAGATCATCACGAACTGTCCGCACTGCTTCAACACGATGGCGAACGAATATCCGGCGTTCGGCGGCGACTTCGAAGTGATCCACCACACGAGCTTCTTGTCGAAGCTGCTGCGTGACGGCGCGCTGACGCCGAAGCAGGACCTTCCCGCCGCAATCACCTATCACGACTCCTGCTACCTGGGGCGCCACAACGGTAACTACGACGGCCCACGTGACATCATCGACGCGCTGCCGGGCGGGGCGCGCGTGGAGATGCCGCGCAACCGCGAGAATTCGTTCTGCTGCGGCGCCGGCGGTGGTCACATGTGGGTCGAAGAGTCAAAGGGCAAGCGCATCAATGTCGCGCGCACGGAAGAGGCCGCGGCGACGGGAGCGCAGATCATCGCGACGGCGTGCCCGTTCTGCATCCAGATGTTCGAGGATGGCATCCCGACCGTAGAGCCGGACGAGGACAAGCGGATGAAGACCTTCGACGTGGCCGAGCTGTTGGAGCTGACCGTGATCGGCCGCCCGAGCGGCGGCTCCCCTGCCGCCGACGCAATGAATCTTCGGCCGCCAGGGTCGGGTGAACTCGCGGAGGCGAGTGCGGGCGAGTAAGAATGTTTCACGTGAAACATTCGTTCTGTTCTCGGTCCGTAGAGCCGGCTTTCCACATTGGCCCGCCATCGCGTGTCAGCCGGCCAGCCGACGGCAAGTTGGTCGCCGGCGACCACGGGCCGCCCGCTCACCGCTCGCGGGCGGGCATCGGGCTATGTAGTTGATATGGTACGCATCACTGTTGATGCATTCGATACCATGCACTGCCTTGCTGTGATATTGCTAATGCCGTAGACTGGCAGCAGTGGCAAAGGATCTGTACGACACCCTCGGCGTGAAGCGCGGCGCCTCCGAAAAGGAGGTGAAGTCCGCCTACCGCAAGCTCGCCCGCAAGTACCACCCGGACGTGAATCCGGGCGACAAGGGCGGTGACGCCCGGTTCAAGGAGATCAATAGCGCTTACGAGGTCCTGTCAGACCCCGAAAAGCGGAAGAAGTACGACAAGTACGGGGAGAAGTGGGAGTACGCCGACCAGATTGAGGAGGCGCAGCGCCAGCGAGGCCGCCGTCCCTCCGGGGTCGGCAACGGCGGCGGCTTTCAGCAGTTCCGCGTCGAAGACCTGAGCGACCTCGGCGATCTGGGCGGCATCTTCGGCAGCATGTTCGGGCGCGGCGGCGGAGCGCGCACGATGTCGCGCCGCGGCACCGACCTGCGCCAGCCCGTCGACGTGACCCTCGAGGAGGCGTTCCACGGAACGGCGCGCACGCTCGAAATGACCGGTCTGGAACCCTGTCCGACCTGCGGCGGCAGCGGCGAGATCGCAGGTGCCACGTGCCACACGTGCGGCGGCCACGGCCAGGTGCAGCGGCCGCGCCGCCTCGAGGTGAAGATTCCCGCCGGTGTGAACACCGGATCAAAAGTGCGCATGGCAAACGAGGGTCAGCCCGGCATGGGCGGCGGCGCCAAGGGCGACCTGATACTTGAAATCAAGGTGCGGCCGCACCCGCAGTTCGAGCGGAAGGGCGATGACCTGAGCGAGGAGATCGATGTGCCGCTGACGACGGCCGTGCTGGGCGGAGAAGTCGAAGTCCCAACGATGACGGCGAAAGTGATGCTGAAAATTCCGCCACTGACGCAGAACGGACGCGCGTTCAAGCTCGCAGGGCTGGGCATGCCGCATCTCGGCAAAGAGGGGCGGGGCGACTTGCATGCCCGCGTGCGCGTCCGGCTCCCGGGTCAGCTCACCGACGAGCAACGCGGGCACGTGGAGGCATTGCGCGACTCCGGCTTATAGCTGAGGACGTGAAGGATGGAACTGGCAGGATGAATAGCGACGACGTATTCGACATCGAAGAGCCGTGCTACGTGATCTCGATCGTCGCGAGGATGACCGGGATGCATGCGCAGACGCTGCGCCAGTACGAGCGCATCGGACTGGTGGAACCGAAGCGGTCGCGCGGCAACATCCGGCTCTACTCGCGCGCGGATGTCGCGCGGCTGCGGCAGGTGCAGCGGCTGATCAACGACCTCGGCGTCAACCCGGCAGGCGCGGAGGTGATCCTGCGGATGAGCGTGCGGCTTCAGGCGCTCGAGGCAGAGAACGAACGGCTTCGACGCGAGTTGCGGGGCATGGGCGACGACCGGTCGCGGGCGACGCGGGAGTAGCTGGGCGGAATGGAGAGCACAGATGGCGACTGAAACACTCTTGGATGAACTGTTTTCGATCGCGCGCGGGTCAGTAGATGCAAACGAGGTGGCGTCGCGCTTCGCGGGACTCGTCCGGAGTCACAAAGGTGACCGGGAACGGCTCATGGCGGAGGTCATCCGTTCCATTCGGCTGCTGCGGCTAAAGGCAAAAGCAATGGAGAGCCAGGTGGCGCTCAAGGCTTCACAGCGGGAGCTCGACCGCATGAATCTCACCGAATGGGCGAACGAGACCCGGCAGCGGGCGTTGGAACTGCGCCGCGACGCTGACGAGCTGGAGCGTGTCGCAATCTCCGCGGGCGTGATGGAGCAGCCGGAACGGACTGCGAGCCTGCGTGGAGTGTGGAAGGGGATGGACATAACCGACGAGGACATCGAAGAAGCGAAACGGTCTCTTTTCAAGGCTGCCAATGACGAATCCATCTGACACGTATCTCGTGGACACGCATGCGCTTGTTTGGTTCTTGCTCGAGGACCGCAAGTTGCCGGCACAGGCCACTCGCCTGCTGCAGGCGGCGGAGCGCGGCGAGGGCAACATCATCGTCCCCACAATCGTGTTGGCGGAGGGAATCGCCATCGAAGAGAAGGGCCGGCTGGGCCTCCCGAAAGGGCGCATCCTTGATTGGGTGCTGACTCACCCGTCGCTGATCGTTGCCGATTTTGACCTCTCAGCGTTGGTCCAGATGCAGGACCTGGCGGCGAACATTGAGTTGCACGATCGGATGATCGCCGCCACGGCTCTCTTGTATGGCGCAACCGTCATCACTCGAGATCGGATGCTCTCCCGATTCGTTGACACCATGTGGAATTAGTCGAGCGACAGGGGTACGAAACATGATGAGACAAGATCGATTTACACAGCAGGCGCAGGAGGTGCTGGCGGCCTCGCAGGAGATGGTGCGGCAGCAGCGGCATTCGCAATGGGATGTCGAGCACGTGCTTCTGGCGCTGCTCCAACACCAGGATGGCCTCGCGGGGCAGATACTGGACCGCATGGGTATCGATGTCCGCGCGCTGACCAAGCGCGTGGGGGATACGCTCGCTCGCTCGCCGAAGCTGGCGTACGACGTGGTGCAGGTATACACCACACCGCGCATCGTCAAGATGCTGGAGACGGCGAACGCCGAGGCGGAGCGGCTGAAGGACGAGTATGTCGGCGTGGAGCACCTTTTGATCGCCATCGCCGACGAGCGCGACGGCGAAGCGGCGGCGATCTTCCGGGAATTCAGCATCGATAAGGAGAAGATCTATCGCGCGCTGCAAGAGATCCGCGGCAGCGCGCGCGTCGACTCCCCGACGGCCGAGAGCCGATACGGCGCCCTGGAGAAGTACAGTAACGACCTCACGCAATACGCGCGCGACGGCAAGCTCGACCCGGTGATCGGCCGCGATCGAGAGATCAAGCGCGTCATACAGATCCTCAACCGCCGCACAAAGAACAACCCGGTGATCATCGGCGAGGCCGGCGTCGGGAAGACGGCTGTTGTTGAGGGGCTGGCGCAGAAGATCGTCGTCGGCGACGTGCCGGAGAACATCAAGGACAAGCGGCTGCTCGCGCTGGACATGGGCGCCATGGTGGCCGGATCGAAGTTCCGCGGTGAGTTCGAGGAGCGGCTCAAGTCGGTGATGGACGAGATCCGGCGGGCCGAAGGCGAAGTCATCGTCTTCATCGACGAGCTGCATCAGGTGGTAGGTGCGGGCGCGGCGGAGGGGGCGATTGACGCGAGCACCATGATGAAGCCGGCGTTGTCGCGTGGGGAACTGCGCGTCATCGGCGCGACGACGCTCGATGAGTACCGCAAGCACATCGAGAAGGATCCGGCGCTCGAACGGCGGTTTTCGCCCGTGTACCTGGATGAGCCAACGCCGGACGAGACGATCGAGATCCTGCGCGGGTTGCGTCCGAAGTACGAGGCGCACCACAAGGTGACGATCTCCGACGACGCGCTCATCGCCGCGGCGCGGCTGAGCGACCGCTATCTGACAGAACGATTCTTGCCGGACAAGGCGATCGATCTGATCGACGAGGCGGCGAGCAAGCACGTCATCGAGCAGCAGTCGATGACGCCAGAGCTGCGGGACCTGAAGAAGCGGCTCGACGAGCTGAGCATGGAGACGGAAGGGGCAGCGGGCCGCCAGGATTACGAGGCGGCGGCACGCATCCGGCAGGAGGTGCTTAAACTACAGGAGGAGTATGAGGCGGCGAAAGCGGCGTGGGAAAGCAGCCACAACGTGGACATGACCGTGACGGAGCAGGACATCGCCGAGCTGATCGCCGCGATCACCGGCATCCCGGTGAGCCGGATGATGGAGGGCGAAGCCGAGAAGCTGCTGCACATGGAGGAAGCGCTCCATCAGCGTGTCATCGGCCAGGACAAGGCCGTGGAGGCAGTATCCGAGGCGCTGAGACGCGCACGGTCTGGGCTGAAGGACCCGAAGCGGCCGATCGGAAGCTTCATCTTCCTCGGCCCGACCGGCGTCGGCAAGACCGAACTGGCGCGCGCGCTCGCCGGCTACCTGTTCGATGATGAGGAGTCGATGATCCGGCTCGACATGTCGGAGTACCAGGAGCGGCACACGGTGTCGCGCATTGTCGGCGCGCCGCCGGGATACGTCGGCTACGACGAGGGCGGCGCTCTCACGGAGGCGGTGCGGCGGCGGCCGTATCGGGTGATCCTGTTCGACGAGATCGAGAAAGCGCATCCGGACCTGTTCAACCTGCTGCTGCAGATCCTGGACGACGGACGGCTGACCGACGGCCAGGGGCGGACGGTGGACTTCCGGAACACCGTGATCATCATGACGTCGAACCTCGGCACGAGCTCGGAGGCGAAGGGGCGGTTTGGTTTCGTGTCGAGCCGCGCCGCTGACGACGGCCAGCGAGAGGTGCGGCAGGAGACGATCGAAAAGGCATTGCGTGAGGCATTCCGCCCGGAGTTCCTCAACCGCGTCGATGAGATCATCATCTTCGAGCCGCTGACCGAGAAGGAGCTCGAGCAGATCGTCGAACTCATCCTCGCCGACGTGCGAAGGCGGCTCGCCGACCGGCAGGTGGACTTCGAGGTGACGGAGGCCGCGAAGCAGGAGCTGGTGCGAGAAGGGTTCGACCGGCAGTTCGGGGCGCGCCCGTTGCGCCGGACGGTGCAGCGTCGCATCGAGAACCCGCTGGCGAGGCGGATACTCTCGGGCGAGTTTGGCGAAGGGGACATCGCCCGGGTGGACTACGCGGGCGGGGAGTTCACCTTCTCGAAGGCGGCACACCGCGCCGAGGAAGTGCAGCCGGAGCCGGCGGGCGTGGCGTAACTCACGGCTCGAGAGTGAGGAG
>JALYKW010000014.1 GCA_030774575.1 Chloroflexota bacterium
GCGCGAGGGAGATGACCCGCGCGCCACGCCGTTGGTCTTGCGCAGCGAGAGGCGGCCCCAGGCGACATCGCCGGCCAGGCACAGCTCATCGAGCCAGCGGGGGTCGTAGTTGAGGATGCGCGACGGCAGCACGTCGCGCTCCCACGCCGACGCGGCAACTTCGAAGCCCTGGAGCTGGGCGATCGCGTCGAGCAGGCCACGCCTGCCCTCGAAGCGGCGCTTGCCGGAGACGTGCTGGCGGACGAAGAGATAGCGCATGAAATCTTGCGCGCTGACGGGCTCGATCTCGCTGCGCAGGCGGTCGAGGGTGTAGCGGTGGATGCGCGCGAGAAGACGCCGGTCGCAGAACTCTTCGTCGCCGGCGCCGGGAGTGAAGCGGCCGCGCAGCACGATGCCTTCGCCTTCGAGGCGGGCCATAGCGGAGATCACTTCGAGATCGCCGAAGCCGAGCATGAACGCGACAGACGCCGGTGTCGCGGGCCCGAGGTACTCCATGTGGCCGCGGACCGCCGGCAGGACGGCGTCTTCGCGCTCGGGCTGCGGACCGTCGAGGTGCGCGGGCAGGAGCACTTCGGGTGCGATGGCGGCGGCGGGGTAGAGGCACTCGATCGCGCGCAGGTGCTCGCTCGCGAACCAGAGGTCGCCGGCGGGCGTCGTCACGGTCGACGCGCGGCCAGTGGAGGCGAGGGATCCGTACCAGTCGCGCCACTCAAATGTTTCACGTGAAACAATGAGGCCGAGCAGGACGTCGTGGAGCTCGTCGGCATCGCGGGGGTCCGGATGCGCTTCATCGCGCACGCGCTCGATCGCCTCGATGTCGAGCGCACCGAGATCGCGCTGGTGTTCGGGCAGCGTGCGTCGCAGCGACACCGCCTGGGTGCGGCGCTCTTCGAGCGGAGCGTCGTCGAGGTAGGCGTAGGGCTTGGCGTTGAGGATCTCGTGCGCAAACGGTGAAGGCTCCGTGGTGTCGCGCGCGTGCAAGCGGATCTCGCCGCGCTCCATCTTATCGAGCACGGCCGTGAGGCGGGTGAGGTCCATCGCTTCGTAGAGACAGTCGTTGACGGTCTGGCGGATCAGCGGGTGGTCGGGGATCGGTAGCGGGCCGGTGAGATTCTCCTGGCAGCCGACTTGCTCCGGGAAGACCGCGGCCATCAGGTCGTCGGCGCGCATCCGCTGGATGGGAGGCGGCACCTTCTTGCCGCCGTTCTGTCGCAGCACGGCGAGCGCGCGGGTGGCGTTCCAGCGCCAGCGCGCGCCGAACATCGGCGCGACGAGCATCGCCTGCTCGAGCGACTCGCGGAGCACGTCGGAGCGGACGAAGTGGAAGGCGTCCTCGAGCGGGAAGCTGTGCTGCGGGCCCATCGATAGCACGACGGCGTCGTCGGTGGCGGCAGCCTGCAGCTCGAAGTCGAAGTTGACGCAGAAGCGCTTGCGCAGCGCGAGACCGAAGCCGCGGTTGACGCGGCCGCCGAACGGCGCGTGCACCACCAGTTGCATGCCGCCGGCGTCATCGAAGAAGCGCTCGAAGACGACGTCTTCGTCGGTCGGCACGACACCTAGCGCCGCGCGCTCCGCCGCGATGTACTCTACGACCTGCGTCGCGGCTCCGCGGCTGAGGGCGGCTTCTTCGCTGAGCCAGCCGACGATATCGTTGTCGGTGTCGAGGCGGGCAGCGATGTCGCGACGGAGGCGGCTGACTTCTTCGGAGAGCTCCCACGTGCGTGAGGGCGCTTCGCCGAGCCAGAACGGCACGCTGGGCGGGCGGCCCTGCGCATCCTCGACGCGGACGATGCCGCGCGCGGACTCGATGCGGCGGATCTTCCACGAGTGAGAGCCGAGCAGGAAGATATCGCCGGCCATGCTCTCGACGGCCCAGTCTTCGTTCACGGTGCCGACGGTGGTTTCGTCGGGATCGAGCACGACGCGATAGTCGGCGACTTCGGGGATGGCGCCGCCGCTGGTGAGGGCAGTGATGCGGGCGGCGCGGCGTCCGCGGAGAGTGCCGTTGATGCGGTCTCGATGCAAGAGCGCGCGGCCGCGGCCGATGCGCTCGCCGGGGCCTTCGCTGACCATCTCGACGACGTCGTCGAAGTCGGCGCGCGTCAGGCCGGCGTACGGGGTGGCGGCGCGGACCATGTCGAATAGCTCGTCTTCGAGCCACTCACGCGTCGCGCATTCGGCGACGATCTGCTGCGCCAGGATGTCGAGCGGCGCGACCGGCGGTTCGACGCGGTCGAGGCGGCCGGCGTGGACGGCGCGGATGAGCGCGGCGCACTCGACAAGCTCGTCGCGCGAAGTGGCGAAGAGACGCCCGCGCGACGTGCGGCCGAGCGCGTGGCCCGAGCGGCCGATGCGCTGGAGGAACGTCGTGACGGCTCGCGGCGACCCGATCTGGCAGACGAGATCAACGGTGCCGACATCGATGCCGAGCTCGAGCGATGCTGTCGCGACGATGGCGCGCATCTCGCCGTCCTTGAGGCGCTGCTCGACGCGGAGGCGGCGGTCCTTCGAGAGACTGCCGTGGTGAGCAGAGACGTGCTCGGCGCCGAGACGCTCGCCCAAGTTGTGGGCGACGCGCTCGGCCATGCGGCGCGTGTTGACGAAGACCAGCGTCGTGCGGTGCTCGGCGATCAGCTCAGCGATCCGGTCGTAGATATCGGCCCACTGCTCGTGCGCGGCGACGGCCTGGAGATCGGAGGGCGGGACTTCGATGAGGAGATCGAGATCGCGGCGGTGTCCGACGTTGACTATGGTGGGCTCGAACCTATCCCCCGGCCCCTTCCCTAGGAGGGAAGGGGAGCTCCCGTCCGTCTTCGGGACTCCAGTCAGGAACTTTGCGGCTTCCTCTATTGGATGGACGGTGGCGGAAAGGCCGATGCGGAGGGGCCGCTCGCCACACAGCGCATCAAGGCGTGCGAGAGACAGCATCAGGTGGCTGCCGCGCTTGTCGCGCATGAGGGCGTGCACCTCGTCGACGATGACGGTGCGGACGTTGCCGAGCAGGGCGCGGCTGCGCTCGGCGGTGAGCATGAGGTAGAGCGACTCCGGCGTCGTGATGAGGATGTGCGGTGCGTGGCGGAGGATCGCGGCGCGCGCGGCCTGCGTCGTATCGCCGGTGCGCAGGGCGGTGCGGATCTCCGGCGGCTCGGATCCCAACTCGCGGGCGACATCGCGGATCTCGCTGAGTGGCGCCTCGAGGTTGCGCTGGATGTCGCTGCTCAGCGCCTTCAGCGGCGAGATGTAAACGACATCGATGCCCTCGGGCAGGGTGCCCTCGAGGCCGCGCTTAAGCAGGCTATCGATGCCGGAGAGGAAGGCGGCGAGCGTCTTGCCGGAGCCGGTCGGCGCGGCGATCAGCGCATCGCGGCCGGCGGCGATGGCGTCCCAACCGCGCAGCTGCGCATCGGTCGCGCGGTCGAAGCGGCGCTCGAACCACGCCCGGACGGCGGGATGAAAAGTAGAAGGCAGCGTGCTCATGATCTCTGCCGCGGGCGTACAAACGTTCGAATTGGCATTGTAGCGGATCGCGGCCGCCTCTCTATGGCGAAAGGTTCCGCAAACTCGGCGGGCGTCAGACGGACAGAACAAGATCCGCTGAGCGCACGACAAATGAGAGGTTGTTTCTGGATGGGTCAAGGATCACTCGCCAGCGGTCCAGGATCTCTCTTCCCAACAGCGAGGGCATCTCTTCAATCTCGGGATCTGGCACAGCGATGTCTAGCGCGTCGAGGTGATACACGTAGACGAATTTGCCAGGGTCGACGAACGCCAACGATGCGCGTACGGGATGGCTTAGTGCGATTCCACCCATCCCAAGGCTCTCAACCGGCTTTCCTAGCTCGGTGTAATCAATGCCCATCTCCTTCGCGTCGGCCGGGGCAATCAGGCTATTGTCCGCGCCGGTGTCAACCAGGAACGAGATGCGCGCATCAATGTTGAACTGAGGGATGACAAGACGCCCTTCCATGTAGGGACGTCCTGATGTGCCGCCAAACCGCCCTCGCAGCAATTCGGCTAGAGGAACATCTTGCGAGGATTCTTGCTGATGTAGCGCACAATAGCGCGACCGCGTGGGATACCGAGAGCGTCGAGCTGCTCGACGACCGAGTCTACCGTGTCTCCCTTCGCGACGACTTTCCCTCGGTGTAAGCCAACCCACTGATTGGGATATCGACTAATCAAATGCTGTCGTTTGGAGGACAATACGCGCGCGTCCTTCCGAAACGCGCGCAGATCGCTGTCGACCTTTTTGGGGTCGCCCAGCATCTCAAGCACCTTCGCCTCGTACTCCGCACGGCTCAGCGCTGGCATCGTCGAATACTTCCCTTCACGTTCTCTCCACGAGGCAGTGTATCGCAGTATGGGCGAGCTTCTCACACCTACAACTTATCCTTACGGAGCGGTACGTTCGAGCAGCCAGGAATTGCATCCGGGGTCACCTTATCCGTTCGCTACTGGCACCAGATCCATCTGTCTGCATAAATGAGATCGCGCTTCCGGCAGCGGCGATGTTGTCCGTGCGCGAGTGCGGGCTGATGTAGATGGAGCGTCGATGAGCTTGACGAGGATTCCTTATAAGTATCTCGTCGCCATCGTCTTCATCTTCGGGTTGTTCATGGACCTCATGGACACCACCATCGTCAACGTCGCGATCCCCAGCCTGAGCAGGGACTTCCACGCGAGTACATCGCTCGTCGAGTGGACGATCACGGGCTATCTGCTGAGTCTGGCCGTGTTCATACCGGCAGCCGGGTTCCTGTCCGACCGCTTCGGCACGAAGCGCACCTTCCTGACCGCGATGGCGATCTTCATCCTGGCGTCGGCGCTGTGCGGGCTGGCGCAGTCGATCGAGCAGCTCATCGCGTTCCGGTTTTTGCAGGGGATCGGCGGCGGCATGATGACGCCGGTCGGCACGGCGATGCTCTCGCGCGAGTTCCCGGGGACGGAGCGGGCGCGCGCTTCGGCGATCATCTCGGTGCCGGTGGTGCTGGCGCCGACGGTGGGGCCGGTGCTGGGCGGCTACCTCATTGAGTACGTGAGCTGGCGGTGGATCTTCTACGTCAACCTGCCGGTCGGCATCGCCGGGCTGCTGTTCGGGCTGCGGGTGCTGGAGGAGCATCGCGAGGCGTACGCGGCGCGCGGGTTCGATGTGCCGGGGCTGCTGACGGGCAGCGGCGGCGCGGCGATGATCCTCTACGGCGTCTCGCGCGCCGGCGAAGAAGGCTGGGGCTCGCGCGAGGTGGTGGGGTTCGGGCTGGGCGGGCTGGCGCTGGCGGCGGCGTTTGTGGTGATCGAACTAACGACGCGCTACCCGATCCTGGACCTGCGGCTGTTCAAGCGCTGGCTGTTTGCATCGGGCAACCTGATGATGATGCCGGCGTTCGCGGGCTTCGGCGGCTTCGTGCTGATCCTGACGCTGTTTTTGCAGACCTTGCAGGGCTACAGCCCGCTCGAAGCGGGGCTGATCCAGGCGCCGAGCAGCATCGGCACGGCGATCTCGCTGCCGCTGGCGGGCCGCATCTATCCGATCGTCGGTCCGAGGAAGATGATGATCTTTGGCTTCGGCTTCGCGGCACTGACGATCCTCCCGTTCGCCTTCGTCGAGATCGATACGCCGGTGTGGGTGATCATTTTCCTGCTGTTGCTGCGCGGGCTGCCGTTCGCCTTCGCGGTGGTGGCGTCGCAGACACTGATCTACGGACCGATCGAGAGCGAGAAGCAGGGGTCGGCGTCATCGATCTACAACACGCTGCGGCAGGTGGCGGCCTCGTTCGGCGTGGCGCTGATCATCACCATCGCCCTCAACCGCACGCGCGCGCACGAGATCTCCGCGACGGCGAGCCAGCACCTGTCGGCGCCGACGGCCGCGATCTCACAGCACGCCGCGGTCATCGGCTACCACGATGCGTATCTCGCCGTGTTCGCGCTGATGCTGGTGCCGTTCGTGATCTCGTTCTTCATCAACGACGAGAAGGCGGCGGAGTCGCTGCGCAGCCGGATGGTGGTGCACGCGGTGGCGGAGCCGTGACCTGGATGTTGGATGTTAGAAGTTGGAGGTTGGAGACGGCGGATCCACAGAGGACGCAGAAGGTTTAGGGGCGCGGGGACGGCGGATCTTGGAGGTTGGATCTAATCCGGTGCTCCCGCTGGCCACAAACAGCAATTGTGCCGGCGGACGCTGTTCGCCGGTAAGCCGCACCTCCCCGGCCCTCACCCCGCCCTTCGGGCACCCCTCTCCCACAGGGGGAGAGGGGCTCGGGCGCGGTCTTTTCCGACAGATGCCCAGATCATGCTTGCCAGCGGACTTCGTGGAGTCGGATGCGGTCTTCAAAACCCTTCGGCAGGAAATCGCCGCGGTCGGCGAACAGGAACCCCTTCCCCGACAGCAATCCGCGCACCGTATCCGGCACGAGGATTTCGCCCGCGCCCGCTTTCGCAGCGATACGCGACGCGAGGATCACCGTCGAGCCGAAGAGGTCGCCATCTTCTTCGATCGGCTCGCCCGCGTTGAGACCGACGCGGACGTGCAGCGGCTCCGGCATCGATTCGGTGTGCGCGGCGAACGCCCGTTGCAGCGCGATCGCGCAGTCCATCGCTTTCGTCACGCTACCGAACGACGCGAGGAAGCCGTCGCCCATCGTCTTCACCTCCGCGCCGCCGTGCTGCTTCAGCGTCTCACGCGTGATGCGCTCGTGCGCGCGCAGCACCTCACGGCCCTTCGCATCGCCGAGGCGCTGCATCATCTCGGCGTGGCCGACGATATCGGTGAACAGGACGGTGAGCGGCCCGCCGGCCACGGCTTTGTCGCGCCTGGCCCGTCGTTTTGCCGGTCGCTCGTCGGCCAGGAACTCGTGAATTGCACTACGAACCTGGAGCACGGTCGCCTCGTCGATGTAACCGTGACCGCCCTCGCGCGGGAAGAACCGAGCGTTCCGGATCTTGCTGGCGAGCTCACGGCCTGCCTCGAATGGGACCATCACGTCGTGTCTGCCGTGGATCACCAGGGTCGGCGCGGTGATCTTCGCCAACTCGGTCGAGACGTCGATCTCCTTGAACTGCCTCATCATTGCGGCGGCGTCCCTCGCTGAGGCGCTTGAGCGCTGGTGACTCGCGAACGCTCGCTGCTCCTCCAGTGAAGCGTTTGCATTGAAGACGTTCGCCAGCGCGCCCGAGGCCAGCCCCCACTCTGCTTCAAATAGCCGCGCGATCGCTTCAGCGCTCTCTTCCCTTCCACGCAGAGCGCCGCTGGCGTAGGTCCCGCTGAGGATCAGACGCGACACCCGCCGCGGATACCGCGCTGCGTAGGCGATCGCAACCGGACCTCCATCTGACGTACCGTGAAGCGAAAACTTCCGCAGCTTCAGATGGTCGACGACCGCTTCCAGATCACGCACGCGGGCGTCGATGGAGTAGTCCTCCAGGTTGCGGTCAGAGAGACCCGTGCCCCGCTTGTCGTAACGCACGATCATGGAGCGCTGGGCCAGTACTCGGTGGCCCTGCGTTTCACCTCGTCTTGCCAGTCGAGCTCAAGATGGGTCACCCAGCCCGAGCTCCACACTTGAGGCGACCCGTCGCCCACGGTGGCGTAGGCGATGCGAACGCCGTCGGTCGTGGTGCAGAACCGGATCGTCTGTTCCATGGTCGTACTATCGTACACTAGCCGGCCGTCAGACCGGCTGCTCAGCGGCGCGTTCGAACCTCAGACCGGCGGCTCGGTGGCGTCCGGCTCCGGAGGTTCATCTTCGGCCCACCGCACTTCGTACAGACGCACGGCGTCTTCAAATCCCTTCGGCAGGAACTCGCCGCGGTCGGCGAACGCGAATCCTTTGCCCGCGACGAGTGCGCGCACCACATCGGAGACAAGGATCTCTCCGCCGGCGCCTTGCCCCATGATGCGCGACGCCATCGTGACGGCTGTGCCGAACAGGTCGTCGTCTTCCGCGATGGGCTCGCCGGCGTTCAGCCCGACGCGGACGAGCATCGGTTCGGCCGCCGTGTTGTTGCGGGCAGCAAACGAGCGCTGCAGGTCGATCGCGCATTCGACGGCGCTCGTCGCGGAGTCGAAGGACGCCATGAACCCATCACCCATGGCCTTCACCTCCGCGCCGCCGTGCGTTCGCAGCAGCTCCCGCGTGATGCGCTCGTGGTCGCGCAGCACGGCGCGCCAGGCGTCGTCTCCCAGCCGCTGCAGGATGCCGGTGTTGCCTTCGATGTCGGTGTAGATGATCGTGCGGGATGCGCTGGCCTTTCGACCGCGCGAAGGGGGCGCAGCCGGACGGGACGGAGGAGCGGGAGCCTCCTGGCTCACGCCGAGGAAGTCTTCGACGATGCGCGTCTGCTCGTCTGTCCACGCCAGGTCGTCCCGCTCCGTGAAGGTCACGAAGCGGGTGTCCGGAATCTTCGACGCCAGCTCCCGTGACCATTCACTCCATTCCCTCAGTTCGGCGCTGCCAGAGCGAGGATGGTACATCACGAGCGCAGGCGCGGCGACCCGAGGAAGGAGCGCTGTTACGTCGATCGTTTCCTGTGCAGCGTAGAACACGCGCACCGATTCCGGCGTCATCGATTCGCGGTAGAGCGAGGCCAGCTTCCGCGCGGCCTCGCTGTTGCTGAAGTCGAGGTTCGCATTGGCCCTGGTGAGCGTGTACCGCTCCCAATCCTCGTCGGCGGCAGCGCGCAGTGATTCCCAGCCTCTGGTCGCCTCGCGCCAGTCGCTCCCCCTGGCGTACGCATTCGCGAGGACGAGGCGCGACACGCGCTCCGGATGGCCAGCCGCATACGCGATGGCCGCCGGCCCTCCATGCCGCGAGCCGAAGATCGCGAAACGCGTGAGCTTCAGCCGCTCAACCACCGCTTCGAGGTCGAACAACCGCGCGTCCATGCTGAAATCGAGCGAGTGCCGGTCGGACAAGCCGGTGCCGCGCGCATCGTAGCGTACGACCTGCAGGCCGCGGCCAAGTCCCTGGCCGCTGCGGCTGCGCTCATACTCCCGGAAGGCCTGGAGTTGCAGGTGGCTCCACAACACTGGGGACGTCACCACCAGCGGGTGTCCCTCGCCCATCGTGTAGTAGGCGATGCTGACGCCGTCGGCGGTGGTCGTGTAGCGGATCTCCGGCTCGGCCATCAGGCGCCCTTCCGTATGGCATACACCCGCACGGCGTCGCCGACGCCTTTCATCTCCTGGTCGCCGCGGTCCTCGAACTCCACGCCGGCGGAGGACCGCGCCATGCCACGCACGACATCCGACACGAGGATCTCGCCCGGCGCCGAAAGCCCGCAGATCCGCGAGGCGATGTTGACGGCGCCGCCATAGACGTTGCTCTGCCCACCTGGGTCCGCCTCGCGGATCACGTCGCCCGCGTGGATGCCGAGATGCAGCTGCAGTCCGCTGCGGGCGCTCACTTCGCTGCAACGGAGGGCGGCGGCGATGGCCTGCGACGCAGACAGGAAGGTCGCCATGACGCCGTCGCCGAGCACTTTGCCGTCAACCGGCGTGCCGCCGGCGTCGCGGATGGCGGTGCGGAGTTGCTCATCGAGCGCTCGCGAGGCGTCGCGGAAGGCGGCGTCGCCCATGCGTTCGGTGAGTGCCGTCGACGCGACGATGTCTGTGAAGAGGATCACGGCTGTGCCGGTGCTCCCCGTGTGCGGCGCGATCGCGCTGGCGTCCTGGCTCACGCCGAGGAACTCCTCGACGATGCGCGTCTGCTCGTCCGCCCACCACGGGTCGTCGCGCCCCGTAACGGTCACGAAGCGCGCGTCCGGAATCTTCGATGCCACCTCCCGCGACCATTCGAGCCATGTCGGGCCGCCGAAACTGCACATCACGAGCGTGGGGACGGCGACCCGGGGCAGGAGCGCTGTCACGTCGATGGCGCCCTGCGCGGCGAGGAACGCGCGCATCGATTCCGGCGTCATCGACTCGCGGTAGAGCGAGGCGAGCTTCCGAGCCGCCTCGCTGTCGCGGAAGCCGGTGTTCGCGTTGGCCAGGGTCAGCGTGTAGTACTCCCATTGCTTGTCGGCCCTCTCCCGCAATGAGTCCCATCGTCTGCTCGTCTCGAGAGCGTCGCGCCCCCTGGCGTACGCATTCGAGAGAATGAGGTGCGATACCCGATCGGGGTTGCCAGCCGCATAGGCGATGGCGGCTGGCGCGCCATTGGCGAGGCCGAAAATCGCGAAGCGCTTGAGCTTCGTTCGCTCAGCCACGGCTTCGAGGTCAAGTATCCGCGCGTCCATGCTGAAATCGAGGGAGTGCCGGTCGGATAAGCCGGTGCCACGCGCATCGTAGCGGACGACCTGCAAGCCACGGCCAAGTCCGTTGCCGCCCCGGTGATACTCGCGCAAGGTGTCGCGCTGCAAGTGGCTGTAGAGCACACTCGATGTAATGAATAGCGGGTGGCCCTCGCCCATGGTGTAGTAGGCGACGCTGACGCCGTCAGCGGTGGTGGTGTAGCGGATCTCCGGCTCCATGCGCAGATTCTACTCCCGCATGCTTGCGCGCGGGAGCACTCATGCGGCGGTCAGCGAAGTGATACTGGCCGGCCCTTCACCGCGCCATCGAGGCCATCTGCGGAAACGCGACCGCCAGCGTGGTCGGGATGTCAATCGCGCCCGGACGGCTGACCCGCGACAATCAGTGCATGACTCGAACTGCGCGCGCGCCGCTGCGTATCGACCTCGCCGGCGGATGGACGGATGTGCCGGCGTTTGCCGACGCGGAGGGCGGCGCTGTCGTCAACGTCACCATCGATAAGTACGTGCGCGCGTCGCTCGATGGCGACGCCGTGCGTTTCGAGCACGCTGTGCGGGGTCTCCACGGCGACGCTTCGCCGGGCGGGCTGGGGTCTTCGGCATGCGAGCACGTGCTGGCGGCGGCGCTGCGCCAGCCTGATGCGGACCTCGATGACATCGCCGAGGCGGCGTTCGCGGCGGAAGTCGCGGACGGCGTCGCCGGCGGCCGGCAGGACCAGTACGCGGCCTGTTACGGCGGGCTGAATTTCATGACGTTCACGCGCGCGAGTGCTCCCGGCGGGCCGGTGCGCATCGAGCGGCTGGTGATGGAGGAGTCACACGCGGCGGCGCTCGAGAAGCGGCTGGTGCTGGTGGACAGCGGCGTCGCGCGGCTCTCGGGCGAGATCCATGCGGGTGTGTGGGCGGCGTTCGCGCGGCACGACAACGAAGTGACGGGCGCGCTGCTGGCGCTGCAGCACGATGGCAAGGCGATGCGGGATGCGATCGCCGGCAGCGACTTCGGCGGCATCCGCCACGTGCTGAACGAGAACTGGCTACAGCAGAAGCGGCTGCACCCGGCGATGACGAACGAGGCCATCGAGTCAATCTTTGAGCTGGCGATGCGCAGCGGTGCATCGGCGGGGAAGGCGTGCGGCGCGGGCGGCGGCGGCGCGCTGGTGTTCTACGCATCGTCAGAGGGCGATGCGGTGGGGCTGCGGCGTGCGCTATCGGCTGCGGGGGTGGCGGTGATTGCGTTCGGGTTCAGTGCGGAGGGGTTGGTGGAGGATGAGTAGGCGGAGCATTCATGTGTCTTGGTGTAGTGCTTCGAACACTTCTTTACTTCCCGCTGTCACACCACCCCGCCGCATCGCCGCCCCGACCTAACCCCCGGCCCCTTCCCTACGATACAAGGGGAGCTCGGCGAGGAGGACTGCACTGCGAAACGCCGGCGTAGCGGTCACGATTGATGGGAAGCGCTACACGGGCGCCGCGGCGAGCCCGCCTTGGGAGTGCGCCGCAGTCGAAGGCGATTGGGTTCAGGGTGAGCTCATAGTTAGAATCGCTTCATCGCGGGAGGGAGCGATCACACATGACATCAGGCTATCGTTCGCAGCAGGGTTATCTGGTCCTGGCGGATATCTCCGGGTACACGGCGTTTCTGACGGGAACGGAGATCGAGCACGCCCAGGGCATCATCCACGAATTGACCACGCTCATCCGCGACCGCCTGGCGCCGCCTATGCGCTTCGTCAAGCTAGAGGGCGACGCAGTGTTCTGCTACGCGGACGATGCGGCATTCCCCGATGGCGAGCGTCTCATCGAGCTACTCGAGGTCTGCTACTTCGAGTTTTCGAACCGGCTCCTCAACATGGCCCGAGCGGCAACCTGTCATTGCAACGCGTGCGCGTCGATCGATTCGCTCGGGCTCAAGTTCATCGCGCACTTCGGCAGCTACGTGATCCAGCACGACGGCGGCCGCGATGATCTCGCCGGCGCGGACGTCATCCTGGTCCACCGTCTGTTGAAGAATGCGATCAGCGACGCCGGCGGCCCGCCGGCATACGCCTTCTTCAGCGACGCCTGCCTGGAAAAGATGCCCGCCGCCTTTGAACTGCCGAAGCACGTGGAGACGTACGAATCGTTCGGCGAGACCACCGGCGGCGTCCACGACCTCGAACCCGTGCTTCGCGAGATGCGCGAATCGCAGAGAGAGTACATCAGCTCTGCCGAAGCGGACCTCGAGGTGAGCTTGGACGTTCCCGCGCCGCCCGCGGTGGTGTGGGGTTACATGGTCGATCCGCTCCAGCGGTGGCGCTGGGAGGGCCGAAGGTTGCACAAGACCCCTGACGAGGACGAGCGTAACGCGCGCGGTCGCACTGGCCTGGGCGCGACAAGTCACTGCACACATGCGATCGGCGAGGCGATGCGGGAGATCATCGACTGGCGCCCGTACAGCTATCAGACGGTGCGCGGCACCTCCCGATTCTACGGTGGGTTCGTCACCGCCGGCCGGATGACCGAAACCGTCGAGCTCACTCCGACAGATGACGGCGGCACACTCATCCACCTTCGCATTCGCCTCACCGACCGCGGCGCCTTCTCGAAGTTCGCGTTCGCACCCGTCCGGTTCCTCATGAAGCGCGGCGCACGAGACTGGCAGTCAAACTGGGACAAAGTCATCGACGAGGATGGACTAGGTCGGGCGCCGGCGGGAGCGCCGGACGAGCCGCGACCCACAGTGGAGAGCGCTTGACGCTTGATGCGGCAGGGCGAAATGTCGAACCCGCAACCGGTGAGCGTCGAGAGCGCGATCGCAGATCTCACCGAGGCATGGCAGCCGCGAAACCTGGGCATCGTGAACGAGCGCCGTGCGCGTCGTGCGGCTCGATGGGGAGTTCCCGTGGCACCATCACGCCGAAGACGAAGTCTTTCTGTGCTGGCGGGGGAGCTTCCGCATCGAGATGCGCGATGCTGCGCCGCTGACGCTGGCGGCGGGCGAGCTGTTCGTGGTGGGTGCTGGTGTCGAGCACCGGCCCGTCGCTGATACGACGGCGTTTGCGCTGATCATCGAGCGGGAAGCGACGAAGCAGTACGGGGAGCGCCCGAAGTGAGCGATGCGTTCGCGCGGACTCTCCAGCCCGTGCCTCGAAGCGAGGATGCCGTTACCCTGAGACGCCATGATCATCCGAGAAGCCGGAACAAGAGACATCGAGGCGATCGCGAAGCTGCACGCGGAAAGCTGACGCGTGGCATACCGTGGCCAGTACGCGGACGCGTTCCTCGACGGCCCGGTCTTCCAGGATCAAAAGGACGTCTGGCAGAAACGCCTGACGTCGCCGGTGGCTGGTCAGCACACCATCGTCGCCGAAGAAGACGGCACGCTCGCAGGCTTCGCCTGCGTGTTCGGCGGCGAGGACGCGCGATGGGGTACGCTGCTCGACAACATCCACGTCGATCCGCAGCGTAAGCGCGAGGGCATCGGCCTGCAGCTCATGCTCGAGGTCGCCGCGTGGGCCGATCGCGCCTATCCCGCAACGGGGTTCTACCTGTGGGTCCTCGAAGCCAACGCGCCCGCACGCCGCTTCTACGAGCGCCTCGGCGCGCACAACGCAGAGCAGACCACTTTTGAACCGCCGGGGGGTGGCAGAGTCCGCATCCTTCGCTACACGTGGTCAACCCCGCGCACCCTTCTGGTCGCCGCGAACTGACAACCCATCAGCCATGAACGCTCGGCACGCTTCTATACCAGCGTCTCGTCGTAGGTGATCTCGTTCTTGGCGATGAGGTCACGGAACCAGTAGCCGCTGTCCTTGATGGTGCGCTTCTGGCCGTTCTCGAAGTCGCAGTAGGTGAGGCCGAAGCGCTGGCTGTAGCCGGTCGCCCACTCAAAGTTGTCGAGGAGGGTCCAGGCGTAATAGCCGCGGACGTCGCAGCCCTCGTCGTAGGCGCGGGCGACCTGCCCGACGTAGCCGCTGGAGAAGTCGATGCGCTCCTGATCGTGCACGCAGCCGTCGGTGCCGGGCGCGGTGGGGTACGAGCAACCGTTCTCGGTGACGTAGATCGGCGGGTGGCCGTAGTCCTTATCGACGCGCTTGATCATCTGGTAGATCGCCGCGGGCCAGACTTCCCAGTTGAACGCCGTGCGCGGGCCCGGGCCGGGCACCTGGCGCGCGCCGATGTTCCGGTCCTGCTCGGCGTGGGCGACGATGCTGCGCTGATAGAGGTTGATGCCGATGAAGTCGAGCTTGTCCTTGATCTGCTCCATATCGCCCGGGCGGATGTCCATGCGCGCCAGCATCTTTTCCTGCTCGACGTAAGCGTGCGGGTACTGGCCCTTCACGAGCGGGTCGAGGAACCAGACGTTGCTGAAGGCGTGCTGGCGCTCGGCAGCGGCGCGGTCTTCCTCGCTGTCGGAGGCGGGGTAGGTGGACTGCATGCTGAATGCGGTGCCGATAGCGTCGGGCTTGCCGGTGGCGCGCATCGCACGGAGGGCGGCGGTCTGCGCGAGATTGACGATGTGCGAAGAGCGCATGGCCATCGTCGTATCGCGGATGCCCGGTGCGTGGACGCCGTAGAGGTAGCCGATAAAGGTGAAGACCCACGGCTCGTTGAAGATCATCCAGTTCTTCACGCGGTCGCCGAGCACGTTGACGCAAGTCTCGGCGTAGGTCGCGAAGTGCTGCACTATGTCGCGGTCCGCCCAGCCGCCGTCGTCCTGCAGCGCCTGCGGCAGGTCCCAGTGGTAGAGCGTCGGGAACGGCGTGATGCCGTTGGCAAGCAGCTCATCGACCAGGCGGCTGTAGTAGTCGAGGCCGGCCTGGTTCACCTTCCCTTTGCCATCCGGAAAGACGCGCGGCCAGGCGATGCTGAAGCGGTAGCCGCGCATGCCGAGCTGCTTCATGATGGCGACGTCTTCCTTGTAGCGGTGGTACTGGTCGCAGGCGACGTTGCCGGTGTCGCCGTTGAGGATCTTGCCCTCGGTGTGGCTGAAGCGGTCCCAGATCGACTCGCCCTTGCCGTCGTGGTCCCACGCGCCCTCGACCTGGTACGAGGCAGTCGCCGTGCCCCACGAGAACCCTGCCGGGAATTGCACCTTCTTCATGCTGCTGCTCCTGTTTGCCGTGTAGTGCGCCATGTGGGGCGCGGAGCCTGAGTGTACGGCGCTGAGTTGGAGGCGGGAAGCACAGAGAGACCATGGATCCCGTGCCAAGACCACCACGATCAGCAGCGAAAGCACACCATCACCCGATCGTGTGTGCGCTTAATGGCTGTTCGTCAAGCAGAGACTACATCATCGTGGGAAGGACGTCGGGGGACGCGAGCACTACGGCGCCATACGCGATCAGCCCGAGCCCAGCGAGCTTCACGGCAAAGGGGCTGATCGGGAGCGACTTCTCCGCGAAGATCAGTGCTGTGATCAGCGCCATCGCGGCGATGTTCATCATGCCGAGCGGGAAGAGAATGACGAAGAGCAACCAGCAGCAGCCGAGACAGTAGGTTCCATGCTCGACGCCCATCCGCAGCGCGCCGCCGCGCCCATCGCGCCATGAGTTGAGGAGCCAGGACATGGGCGAGCGGCACTTCGCCAGGCAGATTCGCTTCAGCGGTGATAGCTGGTAGATTCCTGCCGCGATGAGCACAGATCCGCCGATGCGCGCCGCGCTGTCCATCAGCCAGATGGAACGATCCGCGAGTTCTTGGCCTGCGGATGCAACAGCGAATGCCGCGGCCCCGAAGATAATCCACACGAAGAGATAAGCACCCACGAAGAGTCCGACCGGTACCGTGGCCTGATCGCGCGCAGCCTTGCCCGCCTGCACGCGGGCGAACGTTAGAATCATTGGCATCGCTGTCGGGAACATCATCGCGACCATCATCGCGACCCAGATACCAAGGAAGACGGGCGCAGCCAAGCCCATCGTCGGCCCCATCATCTCGTCATCGTTCAGCATCGACGATTGCCAAACGATCAGTGCCCACGCGGCGGCAGCCAACACCAGCAGGGTGGCGATGATCAGGTTGCGCTCGCGCGGCAGAGGATAATCGTCTGCTGTCGTCGTCATAGCTCTTCGTATGCTGGTCGCGTCTACAGTACGCCTTAGGCTTTCCAGTTGAACTTGTGCAGAGTTCCGGAGTCGCCGGACCAGGCTCGAAGGTCAGGATCGCGCCACGTGCTGCCTTTACTACTGGCTAAGTCCATACTCTCGATCTGGAATCCTGCCTGGGCCGCGGCGCCCTCCACCTTGGTCACGCGACCGGTCGGATCCTTCACAGGGTCGAGCGTGACCTGGCCGACATCGCCGACCTTGATCGAAGGCTTGTCGCCCCACTTGATATCGACCTTCACCGCCTGCGCAGGCAGCCACTTCGCGATGACTGCGCCGAACAGCGCGTCGAGGTGCCCGCCCTTCTTGCCGGCGAAGATTCCTTCCAGTTCCCGGCGCTGTTCGGCACTGGCGCCCTCGTCTATGTAGAGCTTCGCCGTGCCATTGCCGCCGAAGAAGTTACCGGGCCATTCCGCGGCGAGCACGACCCTGGAGCCGTTGAGGCGGACGCCATCGGATTCTCCCTCCTCTACGTCGAAGCCGAAGGCTCCTGAGCACCACCCCTGATCCGGCCGGCCTTCTGGTCCAAGCCAGCACGGACACAGCATGCTGCAGCTACACAATTCCATACTGCGGCCTTTGACCTTCCAACCCATGATGTCCTCCTCGGACTATTCTCCCGGCGCGTCGTACACAACGCGCGTACGACATCCGTCAGCGCGAGTAATGTCGATTATCGGCGGTTCCGACTGCGCGGTCAATGCAAGATCTACAACAGTCTTCCCGCACGGGGTCCCGCCCGGAACGCGCGTCAGGAGTCTTCCCGCACCGAGACAAGCGATCAGTCGTTCGCAGTTGTCAGCGGCCCGTGCGGGCTTTGCTATGATCTGCCATGCACCCACCGATGACCGCGCGCAGTATGCTCGCGCTCGCCGCGATCTTCGCGGTCGCGCTGGGATTGCGGGGGCTATGGCTTGCCCGGACAGACACGGAGCCATCGTTCCTATCCGATCCTCAGTATTACCATGTGACCGCACAGAACCTTGCCGAGGGTCGCGGTTACAGCGTCGGAATCGACCGCGGTGGGTTTTCATCCGGCGATACGAGTGAACCGACTGCCTTCTGGGCGCCCGGCTATCCATTCGCGCTGGCGCCGTTCTATAAGTTAGTGAGTCCTGACATTCGCGTTGCGAAGGTGTTCAATGCGATCGTCGGAGCGCTAACAGTTGTGCCTATCTACTTCCTCGGGCGCGGCAGTGGCCGCGCTGCGGCACGGGCAGATGGCGTAGGGCTGCTTGCAGCCGGCCTGTTCGCTGTCATCCCGTCGCTCGTGTTCTGGACACCGGTGCTGTCCAGCGAGCCTCTGTTCACGCTCGGCGTCGCATCGACTCTGGCGGTCGCGCTGTGGGCCGGTGAGCGCGGCAGCATAGGCGGCTACTTCATCACGGGCGTCACGCTGACGGCGACGGCGTTTGTGCGTTCCCAGGGAACGCTGATGATCGTGCCGGTCGCCGTGCTGTTACTCCGAAATCTGGATCCGAAGAGGCTCCTGCGCGCCGGCGCCGCTGTTGGTGCGGGGGTCGCGCTGCTCGTCGTGCCGTGGGCTCTGCGCAACGAGGCTGTGATGGGCCGGCCATACCTCATAAGCGATAACCTTGGATACAACCTGCGCATCTCTCACGCGCCCTACGCAACGGGCACATCCGTGCCACCGCAAGACCTGTGGGACGACCAGCCCGGGATCTCGTTCAAAGAGCGTGAGATCTTGTTCGACGATGAGGGACGCCGCCGTGCGTTTATGTATGCGCGAGAGCATCCACGCCGTGAGCTGCAGCTGGCGATGTACCGCATCGGCTACCTGCTGCGCTCAGACTCTTATGACGCCATGTCGAAGAGCCTCCAGGTGACGTCAATCGCTGAGCGGGGGAAGGCGTATTTCATGATCGGTGACGTCTTCTACTATTCGCTCATCGCGCTTGCCGCGCTCTCGCTGTTCGCGATGACGCGGTCTTGCGTATGGTTCGCGCTTTGGTCGTCGATCCTCGTCTGGCTCGCGCTCCACCTCGTGTTCGCTGGAGAACCGCGCTATCACGTGCCACTGCTGCCCGTCGCGACGGTCCTTGCCGCGAATACGGTTCTGGCGTTGCTCTCCAGCTCTTTGCTTCACGCGCACGACTGTCGTGTATTTGATCGCGTCGCTGCCCGGCTGGGCGCGACCCGTACGAAATCTTGATGGCATTCGATGATTGACAGGTGACCTGTCGGCGCCTTGACCGCCGATGCGCGCGGCTTGAGAATCGACGCATGAGGACGAGAGCTGAGCTGGCAGTCGCGACTCTGGAGAGCGCCCGGCAGATGCTGACGGGCAACCTCGCCGGCGTCACGCTCGACGAAGCGCTGGACTCGGCAGGCGGATATCGAACCGTGCTCGGCATCCTCAAGCACGCGGCCGCATGGAGCCACGTGTACCACTCGTACGCCTTCGAGCCCGCGCCGCGGCACTGGCGCGCGATCGATTGGCCGCGGGGACTGCGCGACACCGTGGAGCCGGCACAGGAGTACGTCGACGAGATCGTGGCGTGGTTCGGAGTTGCAGCTGACAGTTGGGTGGAGTCGCTGAGGGGACTGCCGGACGAGGCCTTCGATGAGCCGCGTCCCTGTCATTGGGGAGAAACTCTCCCACTGTTCGATATCGTCGTGCTGGTCGCGAATCACTGGTGCTATCACGCGGGAGAAGTGAACGCGATCCTGTCTGTCGTCCGTGGCGCGGCGTGGGAATACACCGAGGAAGTTGAGGAGAATCACATCTCAACAGCCGGACATCGCGTGAGGCCCGGCTGGATGAACGATGCTCAGGCGAGCGGGTACGAGGCGTATCTCGCCACGCGCGACGCGCAGCTCCACGCCGAGAAGTAACAGCGCCCCGGGGGAGAGATGCGCGGGTCGACAATCCTCTGGAGGGCGGCGGGCGCCCCGAGGGACGCCCCTACGCCATCGCCGCGATCACAGCTTCATCTACATGCAGGCTGCCGTCTTCGTGGGTGTAGAAGAGGCGCTGGAAGGGGATGCCGATCTCGCGGAAGCGCGCCCCTCCGCCTTCGTGCCGCTCGACGACGGTCATGACGAGCACGACTTCGCAGCCGGCGGACTGCGCTGCTTTTGTCGCCTGCATCGCGGCGCCGCCCTGCGTGACGGCATCTTCGACGATCGCTACTTTGCGCCCGGGACGGATGAGCGGTGTGCCGTCTTCGGTCGCCGCCGCGCGCATCGACGCGATGGCTTGCGGGCCGTGGTCCTTCGCCTCGGCGCGGCCGAAGAACGTCGGCAGGATGCGGCCGTCGTCGAGCGCGGCCCGCGCGACCGCATCGGCGATGGGGATGCAGCCGGCGACGAGGCCACCGACGGCTTCGGCGCCGGAATCGAGCACGGCCGGCGCCATGAGTCTGCCGATGGTGCGCGCGTACACGGGGTGCAGCGTGACGCCCTTGAGGTCGCAGTAGTAGTTGGAGAGCCCGCCGGAGTTGAGGCGCACCGGCTCGTCGTGGATGGTGATGCAGTGGCGCTCGATGGCGGCCTTGAGCTGCTGCAGTTCTTCGGGCGATGCGGGCATGCGGGTGAGTGCTCCTTCGATGTGACTATATCGCGACTGGACCTATCCCCCGGCCCCTTCCCTAGGAGGGAAGGGGAGCTTGGGTGCCAGGGACGGCGCAGCACGGGGCGAACAACTTGATGCGCGGCGGCTTTTCGGCAGCCGGCGAGACGCTTGCGCTCCGGAGCAACGCGATCCTACGCTGGCGCCATGCCGAAGCAGACAGAGATTCTCCGCGCTGGCGAATACTTCATCGCCGTTGAGGGGCTTGCGATGATCCGCAACCTGATCACGGACACCCCGCTGGCGAGGAAGCGGATGGATGATGTCCGGCGGATCATCGAGCGCTTCGACGAATTTCCGCAGTCACTAGAGTTTCCCGTCACCGAGCATGACGTCGAGTCCGGCTACACTCGCTGGGCTCCACGCTACGATCAGCCAAATCCCGCCATCGAACGGGAAGAGCCGATCGTGCACGCGCTTCTTGCGAAGCTCGCTCCCGGCACTGCGCTTGACGCCGCCTGCGGCACCGGTCGCCACGCCGCGCACCTCGCCGCGCTCGGCCACGCGGTCATCGGCGTGGACGCGACAGAGGCGATGCTTGCCATCGCGCGAGCAAAGGTGCCGAACGCGGATTTTCGTCTCGGGCAGCTCGAATCTCTGCCCATCGATGATGCGAGCGTCGACCTGGTCACGTGCGCGCTCTCGCTCACTCATGTGGAGCGACTGGCGCCAGTCATTCGAGAATTTGCCCGCGTGCTCCGACCAGGCGGACGCGCGATCGTCTCAGACATTCATCCGTTCATGGCGATGACGAGCGGCGTGGCGGGGTTTCCGACGGAGGACGGCAGTCTGGGGGTGCCATTCGTCGTGAACCGCGCGCATCAGGTGAGCGAGTACATGCAGGCGTATCTCGACGCTGGCTTGTTCGTCACCGCTTGCCTGGAACCAACCGTGACGGAAGAGATGCTCCCGCGCTTCCCGACCTACCGGGCATACCCCGACGCGACGCGGGAGGCGTTCCTGGACCTGCCGTATCTGCTGATCTGGGAGTTGGCCCGTGAACCAATAGCGTCTTCAGGGGTGCTCGCGAGTGTGCGCCCTCGATAGCGAAAGAGGTGCGAGATGGCGAAGAAGCAGCAGCGCGGCGTTGAGCCGGATGACTTCTATCAGCTCCGGACGCTGAGCGACCCGCAGATATCGCCCGACGGGATGCGGGTGGCGTACACGGTCGCGTCGTCGGACCGCGAGAGCGATGAGCGCCGGTCATCGATCTTTGTGGCGCCGGTCGATGGCAGCACGCCGGCCGAGCAGTTCACCCACGGGACGCACGACTCGAACCCGCGCTGGGCGCCGGACGGCCGTTATTTGGCCTTCGTCTCGAAGCGCGGCGATGAGGCGCAGATCTTCCTGGCACCGCTCGATGGCGGCGAGGCGCGCCAACTGACGAAGGAGAAATTCGGTGCGGGCCAGCCCGCCTGGTCTCCGGACGGAACGCGCATCGCCTACTGCGCGCGCACCGGCGACTACAAGGCGATGAACGAGCGCACGCCGGCCGAGAAGGCTGCGCCGCGCGTCATTCGCAAAGCGTGGTACAAGCTGGACGGCACGGGCTATTTCGACGAGCGGCGGATGCACGTGTTCACGATCGACGTGGAATCGGGCGAGACGCTTCAGGTGACAGACGGCGACTGGAACGACGCGCAGCCTTCCTGGTCGCCGAACGGCAAGCAGATCGCGTTCACGTCGTATCGAGAACGGGATCGCGGCAGCAGGTGGCGGACCGATGTGTATGTGGTTGGCGCGGCGGGCGGGCGGGCACGCAAGCTCACGCGCTCGCGTGGCGGGGCGGCATATCCCCGGTTCTCGCCGGACGGCCGCTCGATCGCCTTCATTGGGAATGAGAATGGCGACGCCAGCTATGCACGCCACAGTCATCTGATGGTCGTCCCGGTGGCCGCCGGTGTGCCGCCTCGGTCGCTGAGCGCCTCCATCGACCGGCCGGCGGTGGGCTTTCCACTGGCGGCAGGGGATACCTTCGCCTGGCTGCCGAAGACGGCGGGGTTGCTCTTCCTGGCTGAGGATCGCGGTTCGGTATCGCTCTATCGAGCCGGCGTGAGCAACGGCTCGATCAGCAAGGTACTGGGCGGCGACCGGCGGATGTCGTCGTTTGCGCTGACGCCCGATGGCAGAACGGTCGCCTTCGCAGCGGGCTGGATCTCATCACCGGATGAGGTGTATGCGGGCGTCCTTGATGGCAAAACACGCGAGCGCGATCTGAGCCGCGCGAATGGTGAACTGCGGCGACGATATCAACCAGCGCGCCGGATGACGTATGCGGGCGCCGACGGCTGGGAAATCGAGGGGTTCATCCTCTACCCGCGCGGCTACCGCCGAGGAAAGCGCTATCCGCTGGTGCTGGATGTCCACGGCGGGCCGAACACGGCTCACCCGAACCCGTTGGTGGTGTTCCACCTGCAGTCGCTGGCGTCGGCGGGATATGTGCTGTTCCTGCCGAACCCCCGCGGCAGCTCTAGCTACGGCGAAGAGTTCATGCACGCCGTGGTGCGCGATTGGGGCGGCGAAGACTTCGAAGACGACATGGCGGGCGTCGATGCGATGATCAAGCGCGGCATTGCCGACCCAACGCGGCTCTGCGTGCAGGGGCGCTCATATGGAGGCTTTATGTCCGCTTGGATGGTCGGGCACACCGACCGGTTCAGCGCAGCGATCGTGATCCAGCCGGTGATCGATCAGGTGAGCCAGTACGGGACCAGCGATTTCTCGCTTCGAAACTATCAGCTCGGCGGCTCGCCCTGGGAAGTGCCCGATGAGTATCGGAAGCGCTCACCCATCACGTACGTGCCCAAGGTGAAGACGCCGGTGCTGCTTGTGCATCACGAAGGCGACCTGCGCTGTCCCATCGGCCAGAGCGAGGAGTACTTCACCGCGCTCAAGACGCTGGGACGCGAGGTGGAGTTTGTGCGCTATCCCGGTGGCTTCCATCTGCCGTCCACGCACTCGCCCGCGCAGGAGGTCGACTACATGCGGCGGGCGCTAGCGTGGTACGGCGCGCACGGGCAGGTGAAATCGACAGCCCGCAAGGCAGCAAGAACGCGCATCGCCGCAGGCAGGTGACCTCGCGTCGCCGTCGCGACTGCCAAGCTGCCGGTTCGGCGCGCCCCAAGCCGTCGTATCAGGAGATCGAGCGCGGAGGCGGCTGAGCCTGGCGCGCCTCTCATGATCGCGACTGTTGGCACGCTCGACCTCACACCAGCAGTAGCGGTCGATTCCAGAGCATCCGATCTCTGTTGCTGACCTGATCCGGTTCGCTTGGAGTTCGATGACCACCTGCCCGACGATGCGTCTCATCGCCTGCGCACCAATACCGTAGCGCAGACGTGCTTGACTGCGCTCCATGTCCCGACGGACGGAGCAGGGAGATGCGTCGAATGTGGACCGAACCGCTCGCCGCACGCGCGCGCGACCTCGACGAGTACCGCTTCGTCGTCGAAGCTAGCGACGCCGCCGGAAGCGCGCTCGCCGCGGCCGACGCGCTGGTGAACCGCGCGGCGCGATGCGGCTATCTCGCCGAGCTGCGGGTGATCGATGCCACCGGCACGGCGCGCCAGCGACGGCGCGCGCTGGTGCTGCTCGTGCGCGAGGCGTGCCGGCACGCGCAAGCGCTCGGCATCACGAGCGTCCACACCGAAACGACGGCGGCCCTACGTGCGTTCGGCGAGCGCCTGGCCGGACGCACCGGAAGCGCGGTCGGGCTGCGGTTCCGCATCGGCGGCGACCTGTCGGAGATCCGCAGCCATCTCCTCGCGATTACCGACGCCGAGGGCAACGAGACGAGTGGGTAGCCGGTATGTCGTAGCGCCAGCGACCAGGAGACCAGCAAATTGCCGCAGTCCGTCTTCGTCTGCTCTAACACATGTTCGATCGACTTCATCACGCCCAGCTCGACGTACGCGAACATCGGCGACGTGGGCGTGTACATCGGCAGCGGCATCAAGTCGATTCTCCGCCGGGCGCTGGCGACGTTCGACGTCTTCGGCGCCGCTGCGTCCGGCGTCCCCCTCCTCCAGTCGGACACGATCACGCTCGCCGAGACGCTCTGCGACGTAATCGGCGTCTTCGGTCCAACCTTCCAGGTCGACACCGAGCGTCTCTCTCGCGCCGACTACCTGGCGTCCGAAGCGACGTGGAACAACTACCGCGCGCCGTCTCCGTGGACCGCCGGCGGAGGCGATGTCGCGGTGCCGCCCGCAGCCGTTGCGTTCACGTCCCCGTCCGGGACCGGCGACCAGGCGCTGCAGTCGAACCTCGCACCCTTCGTCGCCGATGCCGTCGCCAACCGCGGCGGTCTCGTCCTGCTGCGATGGAAGGCGCAGGACGAAAACCCGGGCGTGACGGCGCTCTACAGCGTCGCCGCCAGCCCGTCCCACACGCCGCCGCTGCGCCTCCGCGTCACCTACCTCCGCCCGCAGCCCTCCCCCATCGACCGCTTGGAGGCAGGCGCGCTGCCGGGCGCGACGGCCATGGTGCCTGAGCGCCCGGCGGGAGCATCGCCAGCGGCGCACGCCGCGCGGCCCGAGGGAGTTAGGGATTAGGGATTAGGGATTAGGGAATAAGAGCCAGCAACCAGCGACCAGCAACCAGCGCGACAAGCGACCAGCAACCGGCAACCAGCAACCAGGAGAGCAGACCGATGCCGACGACCATCACCACCATCCGCGCGCGCGTACGGCAGGACCTGCACGACGAAGACTCCAGCGCCTATCGCTGGACCGACGCCGTGCTCGACCGCCACACCGGCCGCGCCGTCAACGAGTACAGCCTGCACGCGCCGCTCGAGCAGAGGACCACGCTGACTGCGACGCCCGGCTCGCGCGATATCTCCGTCGCATCGCTGACGAGCGTCATCGACATCGAGGCGGTCGAGTGGCCGGTGGGCGAGTTCCCGCCGCGCCGCGTCGGCTGGAGCGAATGGCAGACGACGATCACGCTCGACGTGGTCAACGAGCCGAATGCCGCTGACAACGTCTACGTCTTCTGGACGAAGATGCACACGCTCGACGGTTCGTCGTCTACGCTGCCCGTCGCGCACGAGGACATGATCGCCGCCGGCGCGGCCGCATACGCCGCGCTCGACTGGACGTCGTACGCCGCCAACCGCATCAACACCGGCGGCGACGATGTCTGGGGACGCTACAAAGCTTTCGGCGAAGAGCGCCTGCGCTACTTCCGCAGCGAGCTGACGCGGATCGCCCGGCGCAACAGCGTCCGCCAGCGCCGCCTCTACACCACCGACGCGCCGTCCGTGTTCGAGCAGAACCGCGTGAAGTACTGAGTTGGTGACTGGTGACTGGTGATTCGTGACTGGTTACCAATCACTAATCACCAATCACTAGGGGACGAGAACATGCGCACGCTGTCTGCGGATCTGCTCGCTGCGCAGCGCAGCGCTTCCGCCGAGCCGAGTGTCGATGTCGTCGTCGAGAACTCGATCGGCGGCATGCGCCGGCTCGACTTCGCGCTGCTCGACAATACGGCGCAGACCATCGCGAAGCACGGCGTCGCCGTAGCGGGCGATGGCAGCGTCACGCGCGTGCGCTCCGATAACGCCGGCGGCGTGCTGCAGCAGCGCGTGACCAATCCCGCCGTCGGGCCGTGGACATCGTGGACATCGCTCGCCACCGGCAAGGGCAACACCGTCGCCTGCGCCGCGAAGGGCACGCGCGTGGCCATTGTCTACACCGATGCCGCCGGCACCGGCATCAAGCTGCGCGAGTCCACCGACAGCGGCGCGACATACGCCGCCGAGATCGCCGTCACCACGGCAGCGGCCGCCGTTGTCGCGCTGGCGGTCGCGTACAAGAACAGCAGCGGCGACCTCGCCATCGCATGGATCACGGCGGCGCAGCTCAACATCATCAAGCGCGCGTCGGGCGCGTTCGGCGCGGCGTCGGGCGCAGCGCTCACCGTCTCGAGCCTCAGCGGCGTGGCGATGTGCTACGGCTTCGACTGGGACATCGTGCTCACCGGCGTCGAGGCGACGACGCTCGCGCGCACGCTGTGGACCATCGTGCACGGCGACGGCAGCGATGCGGCGGCGGGTACCTGGGGCACACTCTACGTGCAGCAGCAGGCGGAGTCCGACAGCTCCGTCAGCTACGGCGCGCCCTCGGTCGCCTACACCGACACCTACCGCATCAACTTCGTCGAAGCCGACGCCTTCACGGGCGGCAGCACCCGCACGTACCGCACGTCGGTGCATCCTTCGAAGACGTTCGTCGCCGGCGCGAACACGCTGCGCACGCCGCTGCCCGTGAACTACGCCGCTGCCGAGGGGCTGGCGCTCGCGGCCGATGCAGGCGCAAGCGGCTTCGTCTACGAAAGCGCGCCCGACGCCATCTACCGCGCCGCGAAGTCGCAGACGCTGCTGACGCTGACGAGCGATGTCCTGACAGCGCGGCTCGAAGAGCACCACGACGCCACGCGGGGCTACATCGAGATCGACAACGCGTCGGGCGGGTACGGCGGCCCGCCCGCGACGATCGCCATCGGCAATCTGCTCAGCATCTCGTGGGGATACCGCACGGCGAGCGGGCTGCAGTCGTCGAAGATGGCGGATGTGTGGATCGCCGCGTACGAATACCGGCGCACCGGCGGCGTCTCGACGCTGCGCCTGCACGTCGAGGGCGGATGGGAGACGCTGCGCCGCAACCGCCAGCGCACACAGATCGTGCACACCGGCGGCGAGACGTATCAGCAGGTGCTGATCCGCATCCTCTCGCGCGCGGGGCTGCACCTCTCGTCGTCGGCGCCGTCGTCGCGGGCGACCAGCGTGACGCCGAAGTTCACCGTCCATCCGCACACGTCCGGCTTCGAGGCGGTGCAGCAGGCGCTCGCCTTTCTCGCCGACCGCATCCGCATGAGCACGATCGCGAGCGCCGTGCTGACGGAGCCGCTCGCCTCCGCCGCCAGCGACTACACCTACGGCACGACACATCCGCTGCGCGATGTGCACCTGCGCAGCGAACCGCCGCTTGTGGTCGAAGCGCAGGCATTCGGCAGCGGTGCCTTCGGCGATGCCGTGGACTTCGTGACCGCGGCAGCGGGCCAGGGCACGCGCGAGCAGCAGCGCGACATCACCAGCGCGACCGGCGCTGGGGCCGCAGCGACGGCAGTAGCGCACCTCCGCCGCCGCGCCCTCGATGCGCCCTCCGGCCGCGTCATGGTCCCCCCAAACTGCGGCCAGGAGTTGCTAGACGTAGTCGACTTCACCGATGCGTTGATCGCCCCAACGGCGATCAAGCGCCGCGTCACCTCGATCCGCTGGGCCTACGACCGGAGGCGCGCCGTGTACGAGCAAGAGCTGGAGTTGGGGGTGATGTAGGTGGAGCTATCAGCTATCAGCTATCAGCCGTCAGCCGTCAGTGCATCACGGCGTTACCCGCTGAGAGCTGAGAGCTGAGAGCTGACAGCCCAATCGGAAGGAGACCACCAACAATGCCCGACATCCAGCAAGGCGTGCTCAAGGCCTTCGACAACACCAACTGGCTGGCGACGGTGCAACTCACCGGCTCGTTGCAGACGTGGCTGCGTGCGGTGCCGGTCAGCCGCTCGCTCGCAGCGGTCGAGATGGTCACCGGCCGCAAGGTCGCCATCCTCCTCTTCGACCCAACGAACCACACGGATGCGGTGGTGTTTGCGGTGTGGACGTGATGGTGATGGCCGCAGTACGATGGCGCCTTCCAACTTAGGCGGTGCCTGCCCCGCTACACTGCACCTCGCGCGTCAGACGGCAAGAGCGGCCACGTGCGGGAGCTAATCAGAAGGACGACCTGAAATGAGCGATTCGGACCCGCAGTACATCATCAAGCCGGGCGAGGGGAAGAAGGTCGACATCGGCGGTCTCGGCGTCGACTTCAAGGTGTGGGGGAAGGCGACGAAAGACGTGATCTCAATCGTCGAACACCCCATGGAGCCGGGAAGGCTCACGCCGCCGCACATGCATCACGCAGAGGACGAGCTCTCGTACGTGCTCCAAGGCACCTTCGGCGTGCGCATCGGCGACGTCATCGCCGAGGCCGGGCCGGGATGCTACGTCTTCAAGCCGCGAGACGTGCCGCACGCGTTTTGGAACCCCGGCCCCGCACCGGCGCGCCTGATCGAGATCATCACACCGGCGGGCTTCGAGCTGTTCTTCGAGGCGCTCGGTGCGCTTTCAGCAAAAGCCTCTACGGGCGCGATCACGCCCGAGGAGTTCGAAGCGAAACGCGGCGAACTCGCGGCCCAGTACCACGTAGACTTCGTGCCCGACTGGGCCGATGAGCTGAAGGCGCGGTTCAACCTCAAGCTGCTGGGCGAACCGTGACGCCCGCGGCGATCGCGTAGGCGACCTCGCGTGTAGCATTGCGGTGTGAGCGACAGCATTCCCGCGCGAGATCTCGTTGCGCCCAGCATGGTCATCGGGCCGCGGAAGTTTGTCAGGGGAGCGCGGACGTCCGTCGTCAAGGAAATTGTCAGAGCTGAATGGAGGCTGACGTGCACCTGGAACCGCTCTACCGTTTCACCGCAGCTCTGACCCCGCGACCGATCGGACCAACACCCGATGGCATGCGCATCGACGTCGAGTTCGAGGGAGAGCTGGATCCCGGCGGACGTCTAATGGGCCACTTGAAGGCAGTGAATTTCGTGACCGCAAGGGATGACGGAGTTCAACTCGTCGACGTCCGAGGTACGATCACCACCCCAGATGGGGATATTGTGTCCTTTAAGGCCACCGGGATAACCGTGCCTGCGCCCGACGGCTCCACCGTTGTGAGAGATGCGGCCACGTACCAGACGGCGTCCGCCAAACTTGCGTGGCTCAATCGCACGGTGGGCTTTATCGGTGGCACCGCCAACTTGCGTACGGGAGAGTTGACGTTGGCTGCGTACACGCTAGAGGACTAACCGTTAGATGATCCCTGCCGCAGATCTCGTTGCGCCCAGCCTGATTATCGGACCGCGGACGTTCGTGTGGGGCGCGCGGACGTACATCATGGGCGTGGTGAACTGCTCGCCGGAGTCCTTCTCCGGCGACGGCGTGCGCGACGCGGATGAGGCGCTGGCGCTCGCGCATCGCATGGCCGCTGAGGGCGCAGACCTGCTCGACATCGGCGGCCAGTCGACGCGGCCCGGCGCGGAGAAGAGCGAAGCCGGCTTCGACGAGATCAGCGCCGATGAGGAGATCCGCCGCACCGCGCCGGTGATCGAGCGGGTGCGCGCCGAACTGCCGGCCGTGTCGATCAGCATCGACACCTACAAGCCGGAGGTGGCGCGGGCCGCGCTACGTGCCGGGGCGCATCTCATCAATGACATTACGGGCTTCCGGCGCGACCCAACGCTGGCGCGCATCGTCGCGGAGGCGGGTATCCCCGCGGTCATCATGCACAACCAGCGCGGGCGTCACTCGGACGATGTAATCGCGGGCATCACCGAAGGCCTGCGCGAGTCGCTGACCATCGCGGGCGACGCGGGTGTGCCGCACGAGCGGCTGATCATCGACCCGGGCTTCGGCTTCGGATGGAAGCCGGAGGAGAACATCGAGATGCTGCGTCGGCTCGGCGAGCTGCGGACCCTACGGCTGCCGCTGCTCATCGGCACCTCACGCAAGTCGACGATCGGCACGGTGCTCGGTGGCGGCTCGATCGAAGATCGCATATGGGGCACAGCCGCCACGGTCGCGCTCGCGATCGCCGCCGGCGCGGACATCGTCCGCGTGCACGACGTGGCGGCGATGAAGCGGGTGGCGCTCATGGCGGATGCCGTCGTGCGCGGCTGGCCGCGTGAGGAGCAGTGATGCCGCAGCGCGTGTTCCTGGGCCTCGGCGCGAACGTCGGGAACCGCATCGAGAACCTGCGGCTGGCGCTGCGCTGGCTCGAGCCGCAGTGCCGCGTCGTCGCGGTGTCCTCGCTCTACCAATCAGCCGCCCTCGTGCTGGAGGGCTCACCTGCCGGCCCGGACTACTACAACGGAGCGGTGGAAGTGCAAACGGAGCTATCGCCGGCGGAGCTATTGTTTCACGTGAAACAAATCGAGCACGACATCGGCCGCCGGCCCGCGGAGCGCTGGGCCCCGCGCCCGATCGACATCGACATCCTGCTCTACGGCGATGCGGTCATCGACACGCCGGAACTGCAGATCCCCCACCCGAGCCTGACCGCGCGCAACTTCGTGATGGCCCCGCTGGCGGAGCTCGCCGGCGACGTCGTGCACCCGGTGCTCGGCAAGCCCATCGGCGCGCTCGCGGAAGATGTGGACTACGTTGGCCTCTCGCTCATCGCAGAGCGCGGATGGGCGACGGGCACCGGCCAGCCGCCCGAAGAGAGCGGCGAAAAGGCGAGTCCTCGACCTTCCTGACAACCTCCGCGATATTTGGTGTGAGCATCACCGCAGTCTCACGCTGAGTGCCATCCCTCTTGGCAGAAACGCCGTCTGGAGTTGCGGGTGGGTGAGCAGCGTCTCGCGGTAGGCCGCGCTTTGCTCGAGCCAGGGCGCGTCCGGCACGTAGATGCCGAGGAACAGGTTCGACGTGAGTAGCGTGCCGCCGGGCCGCAGCAACCGCAGTACCTGATCGAGGTCGGCGGGATAGTCGCCCGGATCGCCATCGCAGAAGACGAAGTCGTACGGTCCGCGCAGCGATGCCAGTACCTCAGCCGCCCTGCCGATATGGATCTCGATGCGGTCGCTTAGCGCGTGCTGGCTGATGTTCGCAACAGCGAGCGCGGCGTGACCGGGATCCCCCTCGCACGTGTCGACGGTGCCATCGGGACGCGCGCCGTGCGCAAGCCACAGCGTGCTGTAACCGAGGCCGCATCCGATCTCGAGGATCCGCTTGGCGCCGGTCGAGGCCGCTAGCGCTCCCAGCAGCGGGCCGCTGCCGGTTGGGTACACATCGCACTCGCCGCCGTGCTCCAGCCGGTGGCGCTCTGACGCGTCGTACACATCGGCGAAGCGGTCGGCGCGCCGCATTGCAGATGCGATCCATCCGGCAACGGCTTCGGGTGTCGTGGGTTCTTCGGCTGGCATAGAGCTAGCGTACCCGACCGATGATCTCTCTAGGCCCTCTATCCACGAGCAACTGGGCATCGCACGCGACGTTCGTCTCGAGACGCCAGAACGCATTGGATGAGTCGCGGAAACATAGTGGATGGTCACACCTTCCTCAGCTCCATCATGCCGAGGCGGAGGCCGGTCACGGCGCCGGCGGCGTCGCGGATCAGGGCGACGTGTGCATGCAGCGGAGAGCCGTCGTCGAGGGTGAGGAGGTCGCGGTCACCGGGATCGCCGGGCAGAAGGCGCAGGCCTTGTTCGATCGGGCCGCGCTCTGACGTCATGACCAGATCGCCGTTTCGGGGCGCGATCGTGACGCGCCCGATGCCGGTGATGATGCGGAAGTTGGTGAGAAGGCCGTCCGGCGCCTGATACTTCCCTGTCGCGTCCGCGAGGGTGCGCTCGTCAACCGGGCCGGCGGGCAGGGGATCATCCTCGGCGCCGAGGACGGACTGCTCGATGAGCGCGGCTGGGGACTCGGCCCCCATGGCGTTGATATGGACGAGCACGGAGAGCCCTTCCTCCGGGTAGACCGTCAGCTGCGCGCTCCAGCCGCCGGGCACGCCGCCGCCAAGCGTGTACACCGCGCGCCCGAAGATGCGGCCAAGGCCGAACGCCAGCCCGACGTTCACCATGCGCGCGTCCGGACACCACTGCGGTGCCACCATCGCATCGAACGTTTCGGGGCGGACGATGCCGGCGCCGTGGCCCAAAAGCGCGGAGGCGTAGCGCGCCATGTCGCCGATGTTGGACTGCACGGCACCTGCGGCGCGGCCCGCGCGCCCGTTGAGGTGGTGAAACTGGCCGCGGATGTTGTGGCCATCGATCGTCTGTTCCTCCGGGACCTCCATGCCGGCGGCCTGCATGAGCGCGCGCATCGACGCGGGGTGGTACGGCGTCGTCAACTCCGGGTGCGGCAGGTCGAGATCATCGGTATCGGTCATGCCGAGCGGCGCGAAGACGCGGCGACGGAGGACCTCTTCGATGGGCGCGCCTTCGACACGGGCGACGATCTCGCCGAGCAGCGCGAAGGCGTGATTGGCGTAACACCAGCGCGCCCCGGGCGGAACTTCTACCGTGATGCCATCGACGTATGCATCGAGCGGCCATGGCGTGTCCGCGGTGTCGGACTCAAGCAGGTTGCCGATGTCCTTCAATTGTGCTGCGCGCGGGACCACACCGATGCCACTCGTGTGCGTGAGGATGTGGCGGATGTTCATGGTCTCGGCGGCGCCGATGAACTTCACGTCGGGCAGGCGGTCGATGACGCGGTCTTCGAGCGAGAGCCGTCCTTCGTCGACGAGCGCCATGGCGCAGAGGGCGGTCATAGTTTTCGTCACGGAGCCGATGCGATGGCGCATCGCCGGTTCGAACGCCTTCTTTGTCTCAATGTCGGCGTAGCCGAACCCCTCAGAGAAGACGAGATCATCGCCCTGCACGACGCCAATAGCGATGCCGGGGATGTGGAGGCGTTCGATGAGTTCGTTTGCGGTCGTGCGGATGCGGGCGGTGTCGAGCGGAGCGTGCATGGGCGCCGCCTTTCATGGAACGGATAGGCGTGCATTGGATGCGATCGCTGGACGGTGCGCAATGGTCAGGGCGGGTGGCGTCACCATTCCGCCATTGTGTACGTGCTCAAGCGGAGGAACGGAGCCGAAGGCTATGCACTGTACTCGTCGAACCGGGTCTCAGCTTGCGCGGTGTTACGCGGACGTTCGGACAGCGAGATGGGGGCGTGTGCCTCAAGCTTCGAGGAGCCGGCGGCGCACTGCCGCGGGCGCTGAGCCGTTCGTCGCCGCGGCGACTTTCGCGAGGCCGGCGGCTTCCTTCTCGGCTTCCCTCTGGTCCGCGAGCTGCGCGAAGGCGATGAGCATGTTGGTCTGCGCCTGCAGCGTCTTACTCAGGCCGTTGAGCAGGCCGAAGACGCGGCCGACCAGCAGCAGCTCCGGCGGCATGGCAGTGAGCTGGTTCTTCTTGAGGATCTTGCTGACGTCCTCGTACGAGTCCTGGAAGACCTCGCCCTCGGCCCAGCCGGCGCCGGTGTCCTGCATGTGCTTCGCGACGCGGCCGACGTAGGCGTCGCCGAGCTGCTCGTAGCCCTCGGCGTCGTCCTTCTTCGTGCGGAAACCCAGTTCGCGGAAGGCCGCGCCCATCGCCGTGTTGTCGCCATTCAGCAGCGTGCGCGTGAAGCGCACGAGCACTTCCTTGAAGGCCGGCTCCAAGTTCTTCGCCTGGCCGAAGTCGACCAACACGAGCTTGGGCCCGGGGAGCACCATCAGGTTGCCGGGGTGCGGGTCGGCGTGGAAGAAGCCCGTCTTGACGATCATCTCGGCGAAGGCGAACACCAGGATCTTCGCGACGTCGGCGGAGTTGACGCCGATGCGCTCCATGCCGGCGCGGTCGGTGATCTTCACGCCGTCGATGTACTCCATCGTCAGCACGCGGCGGCTGCTGTAGTCCCAATAGATGTCTGGCACGACGATGTCGTCGACGTCGGCGAAGTCGGCGGCGATGCGCTCGGCGTTGTGGCCTTCGTTGATGAAGTCCAGCTCCAGCGGGATGTGCTTGCGCATCTCCTCTGCGACGAAGCGGTAGTCCATCGAGCGATCGAGCTTGTTGAGCACGCCGATGAAGAACGACATGTTCGCCAGGTCGATATCGACGATGTGCTCGATGCCCGGATACTGCACCTTCACGGCGCAGACGCGGCCGTCGTGCAGCACCGCGCGGTGCACCTGCGCGAGCGACGCCGAGGCGACCGGCGTCTCGCTGAACTCGCTGAACATCTCCTCGAGCGTGCGGCCAAGCTCGCGTTCGACGGCGGCGCGGATGTTCGCGAAGGACTCCGGCGGCACCTCGTCGTGCAGCCCGGCGAGCACGTCGACGTAGGCGTCGGGCAGGACATCCGGGCGGGAGCCGAGGAACTGGCCGGTCTTGATCAGCAGGCCCTGGTTGTTGACGGCGGTCTCATAGAATTTGTTGGCGCTCCAAAGGTGGTGCTTCATGCGGCGCGGCTCACCCCAGGCGGCGCCCTTGCGCTTCTCCCGAAAGCTGATCAGCTTGTAGCCGGCAAAGACGCGCGCCAGCATCTGCCCGACGTTGAGGAAACGGCGGACGCGGTTCCGCGGGGCTGAGCCGCGGCTGCGGGAGCCGTAGGTAGCGGTGCGTTGAACCATGTTTCTGCGGTTATGTTACCGCCTTCACAATCGCCGGGCTAGCCGGAGTGTGAGTGCGGTTTCCGCAGGGTGCTGGTGATGTTGGATGTTGGAGGTTGGCTGCTAGCTCGGCCGCGAAACTCGGATCAGTTCGGCGTGAGCGAGGGCTTGTAACTGCCGAAGCTCCAGTGGTGACCGTCGAGGTCTCGTGCGCTGTAGCCGCTGCCGCCCCAGTCCTTCTTCTCCAACGGCAGCACAATCTCGGCGCCCGCCGCCTTTGCCCGCTGGTAGTGTGCGCTCAGCTGGTCGTCGGGAACATACACGTAGATCGTCGCCGTCGTCGCGCCGAGGTCGCGTGGGCTCTTCCAGTCCCACTCCTTCCGCGGACCGCTGGGCATGATGATGATCGGGCCGTACGCCATTTCGACGTGGGCGTACGATCCGTCTTCGTTCGGAATGGCCTTGAGCGTGCTGAAGCCGAACGCCTTCTCCAGCCAAGCGATGGCCTGCTTCAGATCGCTGTACACGAAGCTGGGGTAGAACTCTGGATTGTCCGACATTGCCTACTCGCTACTCTCCCTCCACCCGTGCCCCGCGACGCCCAGGGCTTGAGCCCATTTCGTGAACATCATACCGCCAGTTGAGGGAAGGGTCTTGTAAGAATGTTACCTGGCCGTATTGCGCGGACACCGGAAGGATGGCGGTTCGGCGAGGCGCCTGCCAGCCACGGATTGCTAGTCCGTCGGCCTAACGCCACCCGCCGGCGGCTCAGCGAACGGTGGTCGAGACAGACACAGGATAGAACGACCAACGTCGCACAATCTACGGGCGTGTTGCCGAACTGCAGAGTAACCCACGCATACATTGCCAAGCGGCGGCAGTAGGACAACCGTCCCCCGCCGTCACTCTAGGCTGCCTACTCAGCGACCTGACGCGATTGGCTATACAGGGCACTCGAGATGGATGTCGTCGGGTTCCTTGGCGAACAGCTCCACATCAGGAGTAGGGAGCAGCAGCGCGCCACGCCTCTGGTAGAAGTGGACCGTGTTCTCCGACGGCGTCGCCGAGATGTACAGGCCCACGGCGCCGCAACTCCGCGCCGCCGTACGGGCCTGCTCAAACAGCCGCGTCCCGAGTCCGTTGCCGCGGTGATCGCGTCCAACGTGCAGCATCTCGAGTTGCAGGAGATCGTGGCGCTCCCCTCGCCGGACGGTATCAAGAACGGCGACTCCTACCATCTGGTCACCTTCGAATGCCGCAAAGAACTTGCCGCCACGGTCGTGGCACTCGTATAGCAGCGGCTTCATCCTGCGCTCATTCTCGGGGGGCCAGCCGGGCACGTCGAAGTTATGCGGGATGAGAACCAACTCGCCCGCCTGGACGCGGTACGTGCGGGCGATGAACTCTCGCCTGTCGATCGTCCAGATCAGCTCGATCTCATCGCGGCGCAGCGGTCGGAACTCCACGCTCCGGGTGTACAGGATCGAGAGGTGACGATCCATCTGCTCGGACGACGTATCGCCGGCCTGGATCTGTTTACGGACAGCCGCATAACTATCGGTCCTTGATCTGAGCCTGTAGTCCGATTTGAGGAGGGTTATAGGCCAGACCGCGACTGGGAACGCTTCCCTCGTCGAGCGTGTATGAGGCTAGGTCGCGGCGTCGCATAAGCGCGATTGTACGACGTGAGAGAACCTTCATGCGATGTGTCGTCGTACTATACTTTCGCCGGGCTCGCTCCCAACGTCGGCACCGCAAATGCCATAGTTATCAACTGGAAACGGCCAGGTTCCGCGGTCAGACCAGGCATTCATACAGGCCCCGCCGCCCTTCGTCGAACGAACGGGTCAACCAGATTAGATCATGCTCGCGGGATACACTCAACAAAGCGCTCAATCAACAACTGGACGCTGCTCGAATGGGCGCCACACGACGTCGAACGCCGGCCACGGTGGACCGGCGCGCAGGGCGCTGAGGAGTGCTCGCCCTGCTCGTTGCCCATTCGGGAGTTGGTCGGTTGAATCCCAGCGCCACGCAGCGACCATCGCAAGGACGAGGCCACGGCACTCGGCGAGCAGTTCTTGGTCAGCGCCCGCATAGCGATCGCTGACCTCTTCGGGCACATGGGCGAGGTCGAATTCGACAGGCCCACGGCAACCCGTTTCGAGGTCTATGAACAACGGCCCGTCCTTCGTGTTGAGCACGTTGCCCGGGTGCGGCTCGCCGTGCAGCAGTTGCTCGGCGGCGCCGCGGTCGCAGATCGTTCGTCTCAGGCTTCGTAACGTGTTGCTGAGAAGCTCCCGGTCCGCGTCGACGAGCGCCGGAGTGCGGTCGCGGCTCGCAACGAGCTGTTGAGCCTCCGCGACTCGATCCGTGAAGTGCGGCGTCGTGACATCGAGCTTCCGCATGCCGGCATGCAGCCGCTCGAGCGCACTCGCGTAGTCGGCTGGTGAGACCTCTCCAGTTGCCACAGGTTCGTAGTAGGTCCACAGCGTGATCACGAAGCCGTCACATTCGTAGACGCGCGGCTCCACTCGAGGCTCAAGAGCACCCGCGGGGCTCCCGGTTTCGGCGAGGCGTTGCGCCAGCTCGACTTCGAACTGTGCGACCTCCTGCCCTACATACGCCACTCGGGCAAGGACATCGCAAGGGAGCAGCCGCAGAGCAAGCTTGTTCGAGTTGCTAAGAACGATCTCGTCCGTCGCCTCCAGGCCAAGCGCTGAGACGATCGACTTGGCCGCAGCCACCGCACGCGAAACCTCTGATGCCTCCATCTTCCCCTTATCCTCGCCGCTCTGCGCCAGAAGATCTCGAACGCGTGCAATTGCGCACTGTACCGAACGCCCCGGGCTATGCAGAGGGTATGGATGGGAGGCGTAGCGGAACGCTTTTGAAACCGGCGCAACGCTGCGCGCGATTTGCGGCGAGCGCGTCCATTATGATGTCATGTGCATCTATGCAAAGTCTTGTTTCATGCGGGCGCGGAAGGGATGCGTTGTGAGAAAACTGAGTGTCGCTGAACATCTGACCATCGATGGCGTGATGCAGGCGCCAGGAGGCCCCGACGAGGACCGCGAAAACGGATTTGAGTATGGTGGCTGGAGCGCGAACTACTCGGATGATCGCGCAGACGACATGCTCATGCAGTGGATGCACAAGATGGGCGGCCTGCTCCTCGGCCGCAAGACCTATGACATCTGGGCTGCCTTCTGGCCGAACGTGAAGTCTTCAGACCCGGGTGGCGACATCGCTGAGTTGTTCAACCGCCTCCCGAAGTACGTGGCGTCGCGGACGATGGACAAAGCCAGCTGGAATAACACCACGATCTTGACGGGCGACGTTTGCGACGCGGTCGCGCAGCTAAAGCAACAGGACGGTGGCGAACTCCAGACGTGGGGCAGTGGCGAACTGGTGCGGACGCTGTTGAAGGCAGACCTCGTGGACGAACTGCTCCTTCTCCAGTACCCCGTCATTCTGGGTTCCGGGAAGCGCCTCTTCCAGGGAGACGGACTGCCGGTCGCGCTCAAGGTCGCGGACTCGTACCACTCCCCGCAGGGAGTTACCGTTACTCGCTACGAGCGCGACCGCGACATCAAACTGGGGAACAGGGCCGCGAACTGAAGCGGATACGAATGCTGCGTCGCCGGCCCAGCTCGGAGGTGAAGCGGTGGCACTACGTCGAATGGACAATGTCGGCATCGTTGTCGATGACCTCAAGGCCGCGATTGCGTTCTTTGAAGAACTTGGTCTGGAGCTGGAGGGCGAGTCGACGGTCGAGGGTGCATGGGTGGATCGCACCATCGGACTCGAAGGTGTGCGAAGCGACATCGCGATGCTGCGTACCCCTGACGGCCACAGCCGGCTTGAATTGAGCAAGTTCCACACGCCACCCGCGACGGCAGGTGAGCCGAACTCGCCGGTGAACCGGCTGGGTATGGGTCGCATCATGTTCGCCGTCGACGACATCGAGGGCGTCCTCGCCCGGCTGCAGTCCAAAGGCGCAAAGCTCATGGGGGAAGTGACGCAGTACGAGGACACCTACAAACTCTGCTACATCCGCGGCCCTGAAGGCATCATCGTCGCACTGGCCGAGGAGCTTAGCTGAAGCGTTCGGTTCACGTCAGCGCGACACGTCGTCGACCGCCGGCCATGGCGGACCCTCGCGCAAGGCGCTGAGGAATTCCACCCCTGATCGTCGACCGCTCGGGTGTTGGTCGTCTCGACGCCAGCGGCACGCTGCGATTATCGCCAGCATGAGGCCCCGGCACTCGCCGACCAGGTCTTGATCAGCGTCCGGATAGTGCTCGCTGACCTCTTCGGGCACCCAGGCAAGGTCGAACTCGACGGGCCCGCGGACACAGTTCTCGAAGTCTATGAAGAGCGGACCGTTCTTCGTGCTGAGCACGTTCCACGGGTGCGGCTCGCCGTGCAACAGCTGCTCGGCGGCGCCCCGGTCGATGATCGACCGCCTCAAGCTTCGCAGCGTGTTGGCGAGAAGCTCCCGGTCCGCGTCGGGGAGCTCCGGAGTGACGTCGCGGCTCGCAACGTCTTGTTGAGTGTCCGCGACTCGATCCATGAAGTGCGGTGTCGTGACATCGATCTTCCGCATGCCGGCATGCAGGCGCTCGAGCGCGTGCGCGTAGCCGGCTGGCGGGAGCTCTCGAGACGGCACGTGTTCGTAGTAGGTCCACATGTCGATTACGAAGCCGTCACGCACGTAGACGCGTGGCTCGACTCGAGGCTCAAGCGCAGCGACCGGGCTGTCGGTCTCCGCGAGCCGTTGAGCAAGCTCAACTTCTGTCTCTGCGCTCGCTTGATACGCCCGCCATCCACCGCCAGCACCACCCGCCATGGGCGCGACCCGGGCAACGACGTCGCAAGGCATCAGGCGGAGGACAAGCCGGTTCGAGTCGTTAAGAACGGTCGCGTCCTCGACGCTCAGGTCGAGCGCTGCGGCGCTGGATATCGCCGCAGCCACCGCACGCCGAGCCTCTGATGCTTGCATCTTCGCGTCACCCTCGCCACTTTGCGCCAGGAGAGTTCGAATGCGCGCAGCCTGCGCACTGTACCGAACGCCTTCGCCGGCGTTCGGCCGACGCGTACTTGAAGCCGCTCGCCCTCGTGGCCCGCAAACGCGCGCTGAAGTGCAAGGCGACAGGGCCAGCGCCCGTCCGCGGACTTCACGCAATATCGCTCACGCCAGCTGCGTCGAGGCCGCGAGGACGAGTGCCACCGGCTACTTCATCGCCTCCTGGACGATGTGCGTGTCGGTGTACTGCTGGAAGTGCGTCACCTTGCCGTCCTTCAGCCGCCAGGCGTGGGCGAAGGGGACGCGGAACGACTTCCCCGTCTTCTTGTTGGTACCGGCGTAATGTCCAAACGAGACGACGCGCTCACCGCTCGTGACGACCTCGTCCGGCGTGACGCTGAAGCCGTCCCAGTCGTTAATGAGCGGCATGAACACGCCGTTGAGCACGGCGTCCGGGCCTACGAATGTGCCTCGCGTGGGGAAGCCGTCCGCTTCCCGCCACTCGACTTGCGCATCGAGCGCGCCGAGCACGGCTGGCACCTCTCCCTTCGCGAAGGCCGCGTACAAGCCACTGATGATCGCGCCGTTGTCCGCCATGTGAACGCTCCTGTCTCGACACCGTTCAGTTCTGTGATCGATCGCAATGTTACGCCAGCCGTCGCGCGGGCACTAGTCGAGACCTCCGCCTTCCGCCGGTGTGGCTGGCGTTGCCGGCGCCGCGATCGCGGTCGAGGCGCCGTTCGCGGAGATCGCCGCGCTCGGGCGGCCGAGGACGGTCAGCTCGACGCGCGCTGAATTGCGATGGCGCAGTCCATCGCCTTCGTTACGGACGCGGTTGCGGCTCGACGCCGGCGGCGGTGAGGAACTGACGGATCTGGGAGGCGTGCTCAACGACGTGCAGAGGGATGCTGCCGACAAGCACTCCGAACAGCGTGCCGTGGTATCGATGGGCGCTAGGGAGTGGCCGAGCCGCGGCGTCCTCGGTGAGCGCGTCGAGCGTTCGGCGCACCCTCCCGCGGCAGTAGTCGATGTAACCGAGGAGTTCGGCCTTCGTGAACATGCGCTTGGGAAAGGACCAGGTGTTCTCGTCAAAGGGTTGCGGCGGTTCCCACGGCTCAAACTCGCCGCCGAGGTCGTAGTCGAGGCAAGACAGGGCGTGGTACGCCAGGAACCACGGGGCTGAACCGTGCAATCCCCCGTGCGGGCGCGGACCCGTGGGCGCCTCGTCCGGCCACAAGTCCGTCTCCCACAACCGGTCGGGACAGTCCGTCAGCGCCGCCTCCATCAGCCGGAGCGCCTCATCGAAGTTACTGGCCATGCTCTGTACAAGTGCGTTCGTCACGCTGCCGGTATAGCGTATCGACGGGTCTGGTTGCGAGTGGCTTCAGCAACCGCCACGCGAACGCGTGCCCATACCCCCAAGGCCTTCTTGCCCTTCGGCGTGCACCCGATCGGCGCGTCGCGGGGCGGTCAGTTGGCGCCCACTTCGGACACGGGAGCCGGCAACGACGTTGAGGTCTCCCTTCCGACGCGCTAGCTCGGCCGCTGGCTGGAACCCCACGTGGTCTGGCGCACGCGATCAACGATTATTATGGATCGAGGGTTATGCCCAGATCATGAGCCTGGATATCTGTGCTCAGGTCGGTGATGAAGTCAGTGCCTGGTTAGCTTCCTCGAGTCAACTCATAGCGGGTCACGCGACGCATCTTGGAAACGAATCTGGTGCTCGCGAACGCACGTGTCAGATTCGACGGTGTTGTGGCACCCCCGGCAGGATTCGAACCTGCGGCCATTGGGTTAGAAGTTCGTGGTTGGTCGTTGGAGAGGCCGTGTTATCGAGGCCTCTCACTTCCAACATCTAACATCCCATCGGCAGCGCCCAGGCAGCTCACACGGCCGCGCGCGCCGCCTTCACCCAGGCCCAGAGCATGCGGCCGTGGCCGGCGTTGGTGGCGATGATGCCGCCGACGATGCCTTCGCAAGCCCGTCCGAGGCAGGACCGCGGCTCAGAGAGCAGACTGCTCGTACCAGCTAAGGACACGCAGCGCCCGCAGCGTGTTCCATCGGCTGGGCCGGCCGTCGCCGTCCTCGAGCGCAAAGTGAATCTTGCCGCGATGGGTGTTCTCCAGCAGCCAGGTGCCGTCGGGCTGCTGTTTGGATCGGAGCAAATCGATCGCTTCATCCATCCGCGAGTCCGGCACGTCTCCGACCGAGCGTAAGTATTCCAGGGCCCGCAGTACGTCGTAGTGCCAACGGATCGGAAACGAGAATTGCAGCCACGCCGGGTTAACGACTTCGCCGGTGCTCTTACGCCGGAAAAGCTTTCGTTCGAAGAGGTACTCCTCACCTCGCCGCCGAGCCGCGACGGATTCCGAAGAGCCGCCGGTTGCGCGCTCGTGCGCCAACAGTCCTTCCAGGACATTGATCGTGGTCGCGAACGACGAGCGGACGGAGCCGTTTTCGGCCTCGCAGTTCCAGCCGCCATCCTCGAGCTGTTCACCCAGTAAACGGTCGACCAGGCCACCCACATCTTGATCAAAGTAGGTGCCCAGCGTGACGGTCCTGCCATTGATGCACGGCTCGACTTCGCCGTCGAAGAACGGCTGCCCGGCGTGCTCCCAACGGCAGTTGTTTCTCACCAGCGCCACCGCCCGCCGAACCCGGTCAGAACTCGGGTCGACTCCGAAATCATGCAGCAGCTGGAGTGTTGGCAGCGTGGCGGTCCAGGGCTGGCCCTGGTTCTCGTCGCGCCAGTTGAAGCTCTGCGCCGGAAAGCACGCGCCTCCCGCCCACTGCCCGTCATCGCCCTGTAACGCCAGCAGTCTGGCTCCCCAGCCCTCGATGGCGACTCGCGTGCGCTCCGCCGCGACGACCTCAGCGGGCGCATGGACAACATCGCGCAACACCTGCCAGCGGATGGCGGGGTCCGAATCGAGCAGCCAGTCCAGTACGGTCATGCGGCTGAGTCCATCAACCTAATCCAAATCGCCGGAGTTCCAGAATCGTTGAATTCGGTGTTACTGTTTGTGCTGTCCTTGTCGCGCCAGCCAAGCACGGATGATCCGCAGCGGATGTCGTATTCAGCCGCGCTCCGGGCAGATCACCCGCCCGCCCGCGCGGCCTTCACCCAGGCCCAGTGCATGCGGCCGTGGTCGGCGTTTGTGGCGATGATTCCGCCGACGATGCCTTCCGCCCACGGCGCGCCGGGCATCTTCTCGGCAAGCTGGGCTTCGGTGAGCTCGCCGAGGAGCGCGAGCGTCTCTGCGCGCGCTTGCTGGCCGAGCGCCACCACCTCCGTCAGCGACTTGCTGCGGTGTTCCAGCACCCACTGCTCCGTCATCTCGTGCACGCTCGCCATGATCTGCTCACGCGTCCGCGGCTGTCCGCCCGCGTCGGTGCGGAGCCGGACCGGGTTGGCGTCGCCGGCGATGTGGCGGCGGATCATCCGGACGAAGTTCCGTTCGATGCCGGCGAGGTGCGCGAGGTGATCTTTCGGGCTCCACATGCTGGCGGGGTCGTGCTCGCTCTGCGTGACGCCGCGCATCAGTTCGTCGGCGGGCAGCCTGGCGTAGGTGTCGAGGAGCCATGCGCGGTCGCTGTTGAGCTTGATCTCGATTTCGGTGCGGTCCATGCTTGCCTCAGTTGTCAGTTGTCAGTTGTCAGTTGTCAGTTGTCAGTTGTCAGTCGTCGGTTGTCAGTTGGCCCGCGGCTGATGGCTAGCCGACATCGTAGCTCAGAGCGCGCTGAAGAGCGTTGTTGGGCAGGAGCATTCAATGGACACCACCGAGCGGATTACCGAGGGAGAGAAGGCGCTGTTCGGCGGGCTGCTGGGAGTGCGGTATCTGGAGGCGACGCCGGAGCGGATCGTCGCGGCGCTGCTCGTGCGGGACGATCTCTGCACGACGCCGGGCATCATGCACGGCGGCGCGATCATGGCCTTCGCCGATAACCTCGGCGGCATCGCGACGAGCCTGAACCTCAAAGCCGGCGCGGGCACCACGACCATCGAATCGAAGACCAACTTCTTCGCGGCGGGCCGCGCGGGCGAGACCATCCGCGCCGAGTGCAGCGCGCTGCATCGAGGCAGGCGGACGATGGTGTGGCAGACGCGAGTGACGTCGCCGGACGGGCGGCTGATCGCGCTGGTGACGCAGACGCAGATCGTGCTGGAGGCGAAGCCCGCTCCGCAGGAACTCATCGGCTCACTGTTCGACGGGCTGTCGCTGGAGCAGCGGAAGACGCTGCTGGCGCAGCTCGAGCGCGGCGGCGCGGCCATCTATCGGGCGATGGCGGCCGACGAGGCCGATGCCTCGGTGCGACAAGCGCTGCTCGCGGCGGCGGCGCGCGAGGATGAGAATGCGGAGGTGCTGGGCGGGTGAGGGTAGGTTGTAGGTTGTAGGGAATAGGGGGTAGGGAATAGAGAGCAGGGAGCGAGAGCAGGGAATAGAGAGCAGAGAGCAGGGAGCGAGAGCAGGGAGCAGGGAGCAGGGGGCGGGGACGATTATTCGATGCGACGAAAAAGGCCCCGATTTCGGGGCCTTTTGGTTGCTTGGCGGCGGGCGTGACTAGGCGGCGGCCGCACCTTCAGGCGTGCGCTCTTCCTCCGCGTCCTCGCGGCCGGTCGTGACCGAGGGGGCGTTGGCGCTGTAGATCCAGGCAATGGGGCCGGCGGCCACGAGCGTCAGGAAGCTGGCGACACGGGCTCCCGTGCCTTCGGCGAACTCCGATGCGGGCACCTGGGCGGGCACGCCGAACGGGTTAAGAAAGTTGGTCCACTGATCCTGGAAGTAGCGCGTCCAGAGGTCGGCGTTGGCGGCGGTGGCTTCTTGCGGTTTCACGGTTTGTTTCTCCATGTGCAACTCCTTACCGCTTCCACACCAGCATATCGTCGTGCAGCGACAGCGGCGTTAAGCGCAGGTTAAGGATGTATGAACGCTTCGGACGGGATTGAGTGTAATTCAGATACCGATTTCAGTATCGGTCCATCCTCCGAATCCCGAACAGCATACCGGAGAACGCCGCTTGCAGCAATGTTAGACGGCCGCCGACCGGACCCGTATTGGGGATTCCCCGTGTTGTGCTTGGGACGCTGGACGCTTGACGCGGGACGGGGGAGGCGGGAGTTAGACGATCAACGTGATCTACGCCTTGGGTTCTGGTGCGGCGACGAGATCGAGCGGGAACTGGTCGAGCGAATCGATGATGCAGGCGACGGCCGGCTGCGGTGGAGCGGACGTGTGTGTGGCTTGGAGCTGGATGACATGCATCTTCGCGGCGAGGGCGGACGTGAGGCCGTTGACGCTGTCTTCGACGGCGATGCACTCCTCGGGCGCGACGCCGAGCTGAAATGCGGCGAGCAGATACGGCTCGGGATCGGGCTTGGTGGCGCGGACGACGTCGGCGGTGGCGTAGGCGTCGAACACGACGTCGATGCCCGCAGCAGAGAGAATGACATCGACCCAGCGCCGGTACGACGCCGTGCAGAGCGCGATGGGGACGCCGCGCGCGCGGAGCCTGGCCAGCAGCTCGCGCGAGCCGGGGAGGGCGGGTCGCGGCTCGCGCAGGCGCCGCATGAGCGGGGCCTCGTACGCTTCGAAGATGTCGTCGAGCGCGGCGGGGAGCTGCTTGAGGGCGATCATGCTCGACCACATGGCCGGCGTCGCGGAACCGATGAAGCTGGCATACTCGTCGAGGTCGGTGGAGGTGCCGTATCGGGCAAGAATGTCGTTGACGGCGGCGAAGAATGCGGGCTCGCTGTCGGTGAGCACGCCGTCCATGTCGAACACGACCGCGCGAAAGCGAGGCTGCGGTCCGCTCACTCCGGACGCTTGACGCCGCCGGTTGGGGGCGCGGAGTCGCTGAACTCCGAGTAGGCGCGGCTCGGCGTCGGACCCATCTGCCCCTGGTACTTGCTGCGCAGCCCCGGGCTGCCGTACGGGCGGTCGACGGGCGTGGTCATGCGCAAGAAGCTGAGCTGGCCGATCTTCATGCCGAAGTGGAGGGCGATCGGCATCTTGGCGACGTTCGATAGCTCGAGCGTGAGCTTGCCGCTCCATCCGGGGTCGACGTAACCGGCGGTGGCGTGGATGAGCAGGCCAATGCGCCCGAGCGAGCTCTTCCCTTCGACCTGCGCGACGATGTCATCCGGGAGCGAGACCACTTCGAGCGTGCTGGCGAGGACGAATTCGCCCGGGTGGATGAAGAAGGGCTCGCCGTCTTCGATGACCACTTCATCGGTGAGGTCGTCCATCGGCTGGCGCGGGTCGATGAAGGGGCGGCTACTGACCTTGAACACGCGAAAGACGCGGTCGATGTGCACATCGACGCTGGCGGGCTGGATGTCCTGTGGGTCGAGCGGGTCGATCAGCAGCCGACCGGCGGCGATCGCTTCCTTGATGCTGCGGTCGCTGAGAACCATGGGGGTAGGGTAGCGGCTGGATGTTGGATGTTGGAAGTTGGATGTTGGAGGTTGGAGACGGGCTGCGGGAGACCAGTGCCGAACCAACCTGATTGCGCGAGGAATACGCCGCGACTGTCACCCTGAGCGAAGCGAAGGGTCTGGCGCCGCGAGCCTAAGATGCTTCGCTGCGCTCAGCATGACAACGGGTTGCTCCGTGCTCAGCTACTCCATCCACTTGGGTAAGCACCAGACAGGCGTGTCCCGATCTTAGTAGCCGAAGTCTGGCTTGAAGCGCTCGTCTACAAGCTCGATGCGCGTTCCGAAGGCGCTGTCCGGCGTCAGATACGCGATGAGCCTGCCTTGGGGGTTCCTGAAGAGCGCTTCGCTCGTCGCGCGTTTCGCCCGCAGTTCCTTCAGCCGGCGGTCCACCTGCGGATGCCACACCGCGACGATCGATGCCCTCGCCGTGGTGCCGGGCCCAGATGCCGTTCGAAGCGCCGGAAGCCAAATCGATAGCCATGAGGCCGAACCGCATCGGGTGGCTCATCATCAATGACGCCTCCCTTCGGGCGGGACGCGCGATCAGCCCGGCATCGGCAGCAAGACTTCCATCAGGTCGAAGCCGCTGGGCTTGCGGATCGATGACGCGAGCCTGCCGACGAATTTTTGAAAGTCGCCGTCGGCCTGGTCGCGCTTGCGTGACGCCTCAAAAGCGGCGAGGTCATCGAACAGAATGCTGACCGTGAATTGGGGGGCGTGGCTGCCGGCGACCATCTCAGAGAGTGCAAGCCGGATGCCGGCGGACTGGCGCGCCTTGGCGCGCTCGACGAGCATTGAGCGGACGTCCGCGACCTTCTCGGGATCGGGGTAGATGGTGACGCGCTGCATGTACACGGGGACGCCTCCTGCTAGTCAATGAACTATCGATGATGCTCCTGTGAGGCCGGAATCCTCGCACACGCGTTCGGTCTATGTCAACTTGCGCGGCCGTGCGTGTCTCGTACGACGACGGACGGCGGCGCCAGAAAAGCCACAAGGGAGATCCGAGAGCCGGCCAGAAGATCGCGGTTGTTGTTGAGCGGCGTGTCGCTTCTGGGGTTGACAGACAGCGCGTGCTGGCGTAGCATCGACCTCACAAACGTGTAAGCGAATGGTTACGTGTTGGAGGGGACATGCTAGACACAAACAGTGGTGGTGCGGCGGTCGACCTACATCGAGGCGGCGCCGGAGCGGGTGTGGCGGGAGTTCGAGACGTTCGAGCGCATGAAGGGCTGGTGGGGCGCGTTGCTCGGTGAGCCCGAAGCGGGGACGCCGAAGGGGCAGCGGCTCGTCGCGTACGACCCGCCGGCGGGCAGGATCGAGATGGAAGTGACGATCGACGGAAAACCCGCGCGATACGGAGGGCGCATCGTCACATTCGAGGCGGGCCGCGAGCTGTCGTTCGAGAACGACTGGATCCCGAACCAGGGCTGGCGCGCGCCGACGCGCATCACGATTCGGCTGACGGCCGCGCTGCACGGCACCGTCGTCGAGATACTGCACTATGGCTTTGAGGGCACGGGCGAGGACGCGGGCGCGGAGCACGCGGGCTACGAGGGCGGCTGGGGGATGACGCAGCTCAACGCGTTGCGGGACAACATCGAGGCGGCGGCGTGAGCGCACGAGGCGACGCCGCTCTCGAAGGCAGAGTTTCGCTGCGGGGGCGCTGACGTGCCGAAACGGCCGGACGCATTCGACGCGCTGGCGGATCCGACGCGGCGGGCGATCCTCGAAATGCTGCGCGGGGATGGCGATGACACGGCCGGTGCCATCGCCGCGGCGTTTCCGGAGATCAGCCGGCCTGCGGTGTCGCGGCACCTGCGGATCCTGCGTGAGTCGGGGCTGATCGTGGTGCGGAAGTCCGGCAGGGAGTGCCATTACGCCCTCGACGAGCGCGGCCTGCTAGAGGTATACCAAGGCTGGCTGGCACAGTTCGAGCCGATCTGGGATCGGGCGCTGCGCGCGCTGAAGCAGCAGGTGGGTCAGCGCGAGCCCACACAGCGCCACCACGGCGACGAAGACGCACCCGTAAATAGCGAGGCCTTCGGCGCGTGACCGAGAGGTACACCATGGCAGAGCGGTTCAAGGATCAGGTTGTCATCGTCACGGGCGGCGGGCGCGGCATTGGGCGCGCCGTGGCGCTGGAGTTCGCCGCCGAGGGCGCGGTGCTGCTGCTGGGCGGACGCCGCATGGATGCGCTGCAGACGTCGGTGCTGGAGTGCCGCGAAGCAGGCGGGCGGGCGGAGTCGATCAAATGCGACGTGGCCGTGGAGGAAGACCTGCAGGGGATCGTCCTCCGCGCGATGGACCACTACGGGCGCATCGATGTGCTGGTGAACAACGCGGGCGTCGTGACGGGCGGGCGGCTCGACGAGATCGCCGCGGAGGACGTGCGGCGGATCACGGACGTGAACATCTGGGCGCCGGTGCGGCTGTCGCAGATCGCGCTGCCGCACATGCGCGCGGCGAAGAGCGGCACGATCGTCAACATCTCATCGATCGCGGGGCGCGTCGGCATGCCGTACCACGCGACGTACTGCGCATCGAAGTACGCGCTGCGCGGGTTCAGCGAGGCGCTGCGCCGCGAGCTGCGGCGTGACGGCGTCCACGTGATGGCGGTGTATCCGGGCGTGACGGCGACCGACCTGCTCGAGGGCGTGGAGATCGACGGCCTCGGCGTGCCGATTGCGACGGCTGCGCAGGTGGGGCGGGCAGTCAGACGGGGCGTGGAGCGGGGGCAGAACGACGTCTTCATCGGCCTCGGTGAATCGATGTTCGCGGGGTGGAACGACATGGCGCCGTGGGCGGTCGACATGGGCGTCGACCTGATGCGCGAGCGATTCCTGCGGGCGGTGCAGCGCCAGCGTACGACGTAGGCGGGAACGCTCGTTAGTTCGTGGCAGCAGCAGCGTGTCAAATCCTCTAGCAGACGATCGTCCGGGCCGGACTGCCCGTCGACGCAGTCGGATGGTAACGCGGTTCAGATTCACTTTGGACCCAGCGCGGGAATCGTGACGCCGCCGTCGAAGGCGAACACCTGGCCAGTCATGTAGTCCGATGCGCGCGACGCCAGGAAGATGGCGACGCCGGCGAACTCTGATGCGTCGCCGATCCGTTTCGCGGGCGTGAGCTTGATCCACGCTTCTTCTGCCGGTCCCTCGAAGCGATTCGTAGGCGTACGAAAGGCGCCGGGCAGCAAGGAATTCACCTGGATGTTGTACGGTGCAAATGCTAATGCCAGCGAGCGTGTCAGGTGATCGAGTGCCGATTTGCTGGCACCGTAGCCGGGGAGACCCGGAAATGCGATGGTAGATGCGCCGGAAGAGATGTTGATGATCTTACCGCTGCCGGCCGCCTTCATCGCGTCACGGGCGGCGAGCGCGAAGACGTACGGCCCGCGCACGTTCGTGCGGAACATGCCATCCCAAGCGTCAATAGCCTGTGATCCCACCGATTCATCGAAGCTCGCGGCGTTGTTCACGAGGATAGATAGTCCGCCGAAGGTTTCGACTGCGACGCGTACGGCGCGCTCAGCATCACCATCGACCGAAACATCGCATCGCACGGTGGCCGCGCGGTAGCCGGCACTGCGGAACTCGTCGAGGGCGACGGCGCTCTTCGCCTCGTCGCGGGCGGCGATGACAACATTGGCACCGGCCCGTGCCAATCCCGTCGCAATGCCTTTGCCGATTCCGCCGTTGCCACCCGTAACAATGGCTGTCCTGCCTGTCAGATCGAATTCTGCCAGCGCCTCCATACGTTCGCCCCCTTGTGATGATGGTGCCGCAGGATCACGACCTGCGACGCTGCACTTGCCGCCCGATTTCATCAGACTATGCGGCCTAAGTCACCCTCTGGTCTACTGGCCGTTCGCGAGGACGACTTCGCCCCGCACGTCGCCGCCTGATTCGACATCGTCGATGAACTCGAATACGGCGCGCTTCCACAGCTCCGGCTGGTAGTCGGGCGTCGCGTGCGCGGCGCCTCGGATGGTGACGAGGTGCGAGTTCGCGATCAGCGCGTGGTCGCGCAAAGCGCAGGGGTAGAACGCATCCCACTCGCCACACGAGATCAGCGTCGGTGCGGTGATCTTCGCCGTGCGGGAGGTGAGGTCGGGGCGTTCGCGCAGCGCGCGATTCGCGGCGAGGTATCCCTCGCGCGTCATGGCGTCGCGCTTGGTGCGCCAGTTCTTCTCGTCCTGCTGATCGAATGACGTTGTCGCCAGGTACGCGTACTTGTCGCCTTCGCGGCGGTAGCGGTTTTCTCGCTCGACCAGTCCCGTCATGCCGTACTTCTCGACGACATGCGCCATGCGCTCGAAGGCGTTCACGAGGAAGGCTTCCGCCCCGTTCGCCGCCGCATCCGGGCCGAGGCGGTTGCCGGCGGTGGTGTCGCAGAGCGAGAGCGACAGCACGCGACCGGGATGGTCGCAGGCGAACTGGGCGCTGATCATCCCGCCCATCGATACGCCACCGATGTGCGCGCGCTCGATGTCCAGCGCATCGAGCAGGCCGGCGAGGTCGGCGGCGAACTGCGGCACCGTCACGGTGGCGGCGCCGGCGGGCATGCCGGTGTTGCCGTGCGCGCGGACATCGTAGAGCAGCAGGTCGAAGTGCTTGCGGAAGTCATCAATGATCGGCGGCCAGCCGACCGTCGGGCCGGCGAAACCGTGCGTCAGGACAAGGATCGGCCCCGCACCGCCGGAACGCTCGAACCAGATGTCGATGCCATTGACGCGCACGGTCGGCATCGCTCAGCCGCGATGCGGCGGACGCGATGTGCGTGAGCCGGCGGCGGCGGGCCGGCGGACGGGGGGCGAACTACTACCCGGCGGCGCCGCCCAGAGCGATTGGGCGCGACGGGGCGCTCGTACGTTGGTGGGGAAAATGCCGTTGAAGGCGGCCACTACGAGCGTAGCGCCGGTCATGGCCAGGGCTACGAGGAAGAGCAGCAGCCAGGCGGTGACGAGCTGCCCGCCGATGCCCAGCGCGCCGGGCAGCGGCGTCGAAATGAGCAGCAGGCCGAGCACGAACCAGAGTCCGGTGAAGACGCAGGCGGTGGCGGCAGCGCGATAGCCGATCTGGCGCATATGTGAGGATCGTAGCACACGAGATTCGGGGATTGGCGATAAAAATGTAGATTGGCGCGTCCGCGGAGGAGATTCGCGAACGATAACCGGGCGTATCTCGTCGCGCGGAAGGACGGAGCTAAAGCTTCGTCCCTACGGGCAGTGGATTCTTCGCCGGAGTCCGGATGCGTATTCGATCTAAGAGAGGCCGCGAGCGCGCTCGCGGCC